>JAJYHZ010000002.1 GCA_021796335.1 bacterium
AGATTTGGGAATTAGTCAGGGAGTTGGAAGAATTGAAGGCGGCAACGCTGTTTTGGGTGCCTCCTCCGACTAATTGCTGGATAATACTATTCGCAAAAGATATTTTACCTGACATGCCAAGTATGAAGAAAAGGAACAGGAGCAAAAGAACTATGTTTGTATAGAAGAGGGGCTGCTTGAGGAGTTTCTTTTTCATGTGAATATTATAGCAAATTAGAATGGGATTAGGATGTGGATAACTTTATGGCGTGAAAATGCAAAAAATGCTGCAATTCTTCACGCTCATTTTTTTAAGGTTGACTCGAAGAAGAAACACCCATCAAAAACGCTCTTTTGACTTCATAGTACTGGCCGATTGATTTAATGAATTGCGGATTTCCGTTGGCGTCGTTTTGAACCTGAGTTGTTACGGAAAGATTTGGATCGGAAAAATTAAGATTGGCGGATGAAGTGGAATTGCAATCTAAATTCGCGTGAATATTGTAATTGTACAATTCGCATTCAATGCCCGCATCGGCGGCATAAATAGCTTTCGTTGAATCAACCGAAAAAGTGCTCAATTTTATCCGTTCAAGCATTAAATATCCCGAAATCGCGGAAAAAACCAAAATAGCGCTGCCCATTATCAGCACGGAAAGCAACATCGCTTGTCCCGAATTTTTAGATCGTTTATTCAATCTTTTCCTTTTTAATTTTAATAAATACAATCAATAAATCCGAAGATTTTAGGGGTTTACTTCGTGAATGTTCGGATTTCCATTAACGATGACTTTAGCGGAAAGCCACGAATCCATGGCGCCATCCTTACCATAGCATTTTAGCGTATAATTAGTTGTCTGCGATGGTCTGATTTGCACGCTGCCGAAGTCAAAATAGCTTGTATTATTGTTAATAGCCAAAGGAACTGCCTGATTATTTTGACTATTGTAAATTGAACAGGCATCGGCATACTGACAACTCCAATTTAACTGCGAAGCTTCCGGCGGAACAATTGAAGTCGGATCTGCCGAAAAAGAGCATCTCGGAACCTGAACAATCTTTACTTTAACATTATCCGAAAAAATTCCAAAGTCATTATTGGCAGTTAAACCGTACGTATAGATCGGCGGATCAACCTGCGTTCCCCTTACGGAAATCTCGGTAGAAGACCCATTCAGCGGCTCTTCCCCTTGCCATGATCCGAAAGCATTCAAAACTCCGGTCGTAGTTGATTCAAAGCCCCAAAATCCGTTCGATTGTCCGACATGTCCGGCGCCCTGTGATGTCCAAGACAGCGCGTAATTGTCCGGCAGTTCGACGGTTATCGGTCCGTCCGAATTATTGGCCTTAATGTTGACTTGCGGAGCCACAGTATAGAAATTGATTATTTTATCTCCAACAACTGCGGAATAAGCATTAAAACCGTAGTTCATGGGAGTAAATCTTATCTTTGCCTCTATAACATGCTCCGCCGGATTTAAACTGATTCCATAAGTGTTCAGTAAGTTTTTATCTATTGTTATGCCAAAGGAAACATCGTGATTATAAAAACCGTGCGCAACATTCGGATTTGTATTTATTAATGTTGCAGGCGAAGTGTATATTTTAGTACCGTCCAAATACACGTCTACATTTACATCAACAGCAGAATTTGAACAAACATCTGCTGTTAAGTCACCGCTGAAATTAAGCGGTAAAAATTCGTAAGATGCGCCTTGATCTATTCCGCTTGTAGTAAAGGTTAAAGAAGGAAATCTAGGAAGAGTAGTAAAGGAATTAACATTGCTATAAACGGTTCCCTGAGAGTTTTGCGCAGCAATCCTGTAATAATAAGTTGTCTGGAAATCCAACCCGGAAATATTGGAAAATACGGCTGTTGCCACATCTCCCGGTATCGTCTGATTGTCGGTTTGTTGTTGAAGCCGGGATTGATGTTTGCCATATTCAAACCAAACAGTAGTAGTGTCGCCGTTGGCGGCAACCTGGCCATTTAAGGTGGCGGAATCGTATCCCAAATTCGTGGCATCAAAAAGCTGGACAGTCGGAGGCGTTACTATTACAGCGGTATCGGTACTGTTGCTGGTGCTTGAGCTTGTCGTGCTCGTATCCGCTTTGATAAATTTGACCGTAAAAATTATCCCGCCCAATATCAAAACGGGCAAAATAGCCGATAATACAATTTTTTGACGATTATTTGTTTTGAACATACGATTGAGATTTATTTTTTAGGTGCTTTTTAATAATTATTGCGGCTAAAATAATTATCAAGATAATGACGCCTATTCCGATTATCTCCCAAATTTCAGCACTGTTTTCCCCGGCTTGCTGTTCATTCACGCCGCTATTTGAATTCAATTCGGGATTCGTCTGATATTGATGCATAATTTTACCCTCTTTCGCCAATGTCATAGACGCTTGGCATCCGGTACCGTTTTTATCGACGGGAATATTCAAATTAACATTAACCGTTGAATGGTCCCCGAAATCGATTTGCGTTTCTTTTTGACCAATTGTCCCCTGGCTGCAAATAATACTCGCATTCAAATCCACCGTTCCGACGGAAGGATATTTATTTCCGGCCGGATCTGCCAAATCGGCGCTATTTGCCAAAATCGCGTTCAATTTCGCGTTCTCGCCGGACGCATAGCTGCTCTTATCTAAGTTCGCGAATAATATTCTCCCGCTTTCGCCGGAAACAACCCATCTGAAAAATAATATTGGCGCGATTTCACCTTTGGAAGAGGAATCGGTGAATATTATTTCTCCCAAATAGCTGCCGGGGTTATTCACTTGAGGAATATTTATGTTAAAAGAATTTGTTTTATCGGATTTAAAGGCTAATGGCGATTGGGATGCCGAGTTATTTATCACGGAATTTGCCTCCGTGCGATCAAATATATTGATTTTGTAATCAGCATTAGTATTATTGCCCGGCCAATAGATGCCGAGTTTTAATTGCGCCATTTGGCCGGCGGAGACTGAAGCGCCTTGCATTACGTCAAACTCTTTATTATCCGGAGTTACGATGGAAGCTGTTTTTATTGAAGCAAAATTCTCCTTAATTCCCAACTCCCCAATACCCAAATCATGCCAATTTAAAGCGCCTAATTCTGGATTATAAAGATACAATCTCAGTAAATAACTGGCATCAGGTATCGGCGACGGGATATTATAATGAAGCGCTATATTTTTTTGAGAACCGGCATCTACTGAAAAATATTCCGGGTTATGATAAAAATCTATCAATTGAATGTTTGTGGGATCGTAAACGCTTTTCGATTTATTAAGGACTTCGTATAATTTTGCGCCCCAGGTTAAATCGCCGACTTGATAATTTTCTTTATTGGCGACAGTGAATGTCCCATCCAAGGAATTGCCGCTTTGGAACGGCAGCGGCGTATTAATCAAAACGTTTGAAATGGAGATGCTCGGCGTATTATAAATCTGCACCGGAGTTGCGGAAGTTTGCGCAAAAGAAACAAAAGGGATGGTCAATAAGCCAGCGACTAAGGTAATTAAGTATTTAAATTTTGTTTTTTTCATTGCCAATATTATATCAAATTTTAAAATATCGAGGTGTGGATAACTAAATAATGACCTTATTTTTTAGAAATTTCTCGGACTGATTGTCGTTTGAATTTGTATTGGTTTTACCAGCGAACTTACATCACCCCTGTTACTTGTAAAAGATAAAATGATTGTTATTCTTTGAGGTCCGGGGGAATTGCCTTGCAGCCCAAAAACATTGAAATCCGTAACGCTTATGTCATCCGACGCAAGCTTTACATAACAGAAACCGTTGACGGGACTGCTGCCGTCATTACATACCCCGCCTGAAACAGTTCCTTCGCCCCTTTCCAGCGAACCTTGATCAAGCCGATAACTGATGGATTGATTATTGGAATTGGCAAATTCGAGATCATTATTATTCTGAGAAAATTGGAAATTATTGCCAGTCCTGATTTCGCGCGCCATTTGTTCGATAATCAAACTCATATTGTCGTTTACAGACATTAATTCGGTGACGACCCGCTGAATCCTTACAGCCTGCAGGAACCCGCCGATAGCTACAGACAGCAACACGACAAAAAGAGACAGGGATATGAGCAATTCAATTAAAGTAAAACCGTCGCCAGAATTGAAAGATTTGTTTTTTGAATTCATGTTTCTAATCGCTGATCCCTAATTACTATTTTTATTGTCTCCAGTTGAAGAAATGGTCTTCCAAACTTACTTTGCCGCTGACATGGCCGGTCCATCTTACCGTGGAAACGACTTTCATCTGATCGGAACTGACGGGAATTATATCAATAATGCGATAGTAGCCGGATGATTTGGCATTGGCCGACGAAGCGTAACTGTATCCCGTACCGGAATCAAGATTCAACGGCTGTTCTCCGGAGTAATCGCTGTTCGAAACGGGACAATTGATTTGGGACGCTGATTGCAGATTGGGAGTCGCGTAATCCAGCTGATAGCAATGGTCGCCGCTACTGGTCGGGAAACCACCCGCATTCCACGGGTGGTTTTTTGCGACGTTGGCATCGATCATATTTTTAACGATTTCAATCCCTTCCATAGCCAAGTAGTTCCCGACAGTCTGATCGTCAATCGTCCTTATCACCCCGATCGAATTTCCGATTAAAGAAAGAAATCCCAGAAATCCGATCATTAAAAGGCTGATGGCGATTATAAGTTCAATCATCAAATAACCTCCGCGATGATTGCAAGATTGCAAGATTGAAATATTGCAATATTTTTTAATCGAAATATTTAAACTTTTATTTTTATATTTATTTAGAAAAATCATTCCAGTCTGCGCCTTAATTTGGTTAATCCTAATCTTCTTAAATAATTGATAGAATTATTTATTTCTTTTAACAAGCTTAGACAATTTTTATTAATAGTATCAAATTCATTCCCGTTAATGAATTTATTATCGAAAGCCGCATAATTTTGAAACCGCAATTCTTCTATGGATCATTTTGCTATGTATAAGAAATTAATAAACTCCTTATTCGACCATCTTTCAAATCCTTCCGCGATATTGGAAGTAAATGAAATTACGGCACGCCTTATTCGGCCGCGCAGAGCGAAATCCCTAAATTTTGATTAGAAGAAGCCTGACAGATAACTTCAGAGAATTCTTTCCTTTCTCTCTAAATCGGCAAATCTTCAAATCGCTTTACAGTTATTTTAATATTCGATTTGGAATTTTCAATTGAAATTAATCCGAGCTTATCCGGCCGATGCCGTTTATTCCGATCGTTTTTTGGAATGATCCGTTTAATATCTGAACCGTGCCGGAGCTGACGGTCCCCGCATCGATGAAAGTCGCGGGATCGGGCGGAACGAAATCGATATCCAGAGTTTGGTTCGAGGTAACAATGTTTGACGCCGTGACCAGGGTGCTGATATTTGAAATTTTAGTGGACAAATCAAGATTGATCTCCTCTATGCATTCCGGAGACGAAGAGTAGTCCGGACAAGAAGGATTATTAGGCCCTCCGCTGCCGGAGTCGAAAGCGTAATCCGCATTAGAGCAATTCGAAGTTCCCTGAGAAGGAAGATCTTTGAAAATCAAGATTTTGTTCGGGATTTCAAAATGCACGCCGTATCCGCAGGGCGCCGGATTCTGCTCATAGATATTCATGCTCATGGCTTTGGCTTTTTGCAAGGCTCCGATTATTTTCGACTGATCCTGAAATATCAGCAACTGGCTTTTAGTCGAGCCGGTGTAAAAAAACAAACTGGTCGTCAAAATCAAAGAAATGCCCAGAACAATCATGAGTTCAAGGAGGGTAAACCCGCTTACATAATCCCAATTTACTAATTTATCCGAATATTCCGAATTTTTAAGATTTAATAATTTTTTCATTTATTACTTATATCACCCGAGCTTGTCGAAGATAAGTTACCATTTACCCCATTCACCACTAATTAATTTTTATCTTTTGATTCTATTCTAGAATTTAATTTATCCTTCTCTTTTTCTGACTTCATCTAAATTTTCATATCATTTCTATTCTATTTTGCTATTATATTCCCTTCGACAATCTCAGGGAATATCTGAATAGATAAATCAGAGTATATCGAGCAGTTTGTAGATTAGGATATCATTAGTTTATTGGGATTATACTATACCGAATAGTTTGAAATACCCGTTAACTATTGCGTAACCAGCGAAAAAAACGACAGCCGATCCGACAACCAGAAACGGTCCGAATGGAATCGCGTCTTTCAATCTTTTCCCTTTGCTTATTATTAAAATAATACTAAAAACAGAGCCGATAACAAAGGCAAGAGTAACAATCAGCAGAACATCGGGCCAGCCGAAAATCAATCCGAGCGGAATCGACAATTTCAGATCGCCCATGCCCATTCCCCTTCCCCTGCTGATTAAAATTATCAAACCGAAGAATACAATTCCGAAAATAACGACGGCCGAGCGATTAATCAAAATATCGCTTCGGAATCCCAAAAGGAGCGAATAATGGCCCAAAAACGATCCGCCGCCGAAAGAATCGAAAATATTCAATTTTTTCTCAAAAAAAACAAGAATTATTCCGAGGACGACCAGAAAAAAATTAATCTGATCGGGAATAATCATCAAACGAAAATCTATTATGGAAAGCAACAGAAAAGAAATAAAAATCAAGACCCACAAAATAACAAATAGCCAGTAGCTAATAGCAAAATACGAAGTAAAATTAAACGGCAAGAAATTTATTTTTAAAAAATACGGAACAAAAACGAAAATCAGGCCGGATAAAATTTCGACAACGGGATATTGCAGGGAAATTTTTCCACCGCAATGGCGGCATTTTCCTTTTTGGATAATAAAACTAAGAACCGGAACTAATTCATACCAGGACAACTGGTGTTTGCAGCGCGGACAATGCGAACGGCCGCCTATGGATTTTGAACCTAAAAGCCGTCCCCCTTCTTGATAGCGAAAGGAGACGACATTTAAGAAACTTCCTATTATTAATCCGAAAATAAACAGAATTATATACACAATCGATTATAAACCGACACAATAAACGCCAGTATCTCCGGCTCCGTTTGCGCAAGTATATGATCCGCAAGTATCTCCGGCATAAGATTTCGCATTAGGATCATCTAAATTACTCGCACTGTGATTTTCCAATTGCGCCGCTAAAATATAGTGCTGACCCGTAGCCGCACCGCTTCCAGGCTGACTTCCGGGAGCAAGGGTGTAACAATAGCTATTGTTGGCCGGATCTTGGGGAAGAGCCGCAGTTATTCCGTTTAAATCATTTAATAACGAGCCATCGCTGTAATTTGCAGCACTGCCGTCATAGCCGGGATAATTATGGTTTTGATTGTAATACAATTCCAAATATGTCTGAACTTTCTGAAGGTCGGCGACTCTTTTGCTGTCATTGGCTGATTCCCTAATTCCTCTGACGCTGACCAAAGCAATTGAAGCCAAAATGGCGATGATTGCGATAACTATCAACATTTCAATCAAGGTAAATCCGCGTTTTCGATTGCAAGATTTCAAAATTTCAAAATTGAAAGATTTCATGTTTGATTTTATTTCTTAATTCTTATTTCTGATTTATCGACCTTTTACATTTTAACCGATTGCATCATATTGAATATCGGAATAAGTATAGACGAAAATAGAATTCCTATAAATACTCCGATAATAGCAATGACGATTGGCTGAATCAATTCGGATAACCGCGCGATAATGTCTTCGGTTTCCCGAGTGTAAAGATTGGAGATTCTTAACATGATTTCTTCCAATCTTCCGGTTGATTCGCCGACGGCGATCATTTGGCTGACAACCGGAAAAAAATATTGATCACGATCTTTCAAAGAATTGGATAATAACTGACCTGCCCGGACTTCTTCTGCGATTTCAATCAATAAATCCCTGTAAATATAACTGCCGATGGAATGACCGGTTATTTCAAGGGCTTGAGATATGGGAATCGCGCCTTTTATCAAAACCATCAAAGACTCGGCAAAGCGCGAGATGTACATCTTTTTCATCAAATCGCCGACAATCGGCAACTTCATTGTCAATTCGTCGATAACAACTTTTCCTTCGTTTGTTTTAAAATAATCAATGAATAAAACCGCAAGAGGAATTAAAATAAGAATAACAGCCCACCACCATTGAAGAAGAAAACCGCCGAAGCCAAGAATAAATTTCGTGTACCAGGGCAAATCAACTCCGTAATCCGAAAAAATTGGCTGTATTTTCGGAAAAACAACGGTGACCATCAGAATAACCACTGCTATGAATCCGGCAAACAGGAAAAGCGGATAGATCATCGCGTTTAGTATTTTTGATTTCCACATTTTTTCTTTTTCGATGTGGTCGGCCAGATAAGAAAGCGCGTCTTCCAAATGGCCGGTGATTTCGGCGGATTTTATGATGCTTATATAAAATTCGGAAAAAATTTCTCCCTGCCGCTCGAAAGATTGCGAAAGGGATAATCCTGATTCGATATCGATTATGATTTCGGCGATTATTTCCTGAAAAGCGACACTGCGGGTTTGTTTCTCAAGATTTTTCAACGAATCAACCAGAGGCACTTTGGATTCCATTAGAATGGAAAATTGGCGGGTAAAAATCATCAAATCACTCAAAGTGACCCTTTTGAACAAGCGGGCAATCTGCTCTATCAAGGCAACCTTATCCGCATTTTCCAAACTTAAAATAAACAGCTCATGGCCGGTTAAGATATTGGCAGCGCCTTCTTTGCTGAACGATTCAACATATCCGGCCTGCAATTCTCCGTCTCTGTTTCTCGCTGTGTATTTGAATTTCATATGCTATCAATTCGAACTTACGAAATTTTCGAATCTACGAATTTATTTGTAGATTAGTATTGCGTTTACTTTTCCAATAATATTCTCAATTCCGCGGGATTCAATGAATACAATTCCGCATTTTCCAGAGAAATTTCTTTGGCTTTTACCAAATTGGCCAGGGAACGGTTAAGCGTTATCATTCCTTCCTGCATTGACGTTTCGATAACCAAATCGATTTGATACGCCTTCCTTTCCCGAATCAGATTGCGGATAGCGGAATTGGTAATCATAATTTCGGCGGCTGGAATTCGCCCTCCATCAATACGAGGAATTAAACGCTGGGAAATAATGCCGACAAGAGTGGCAGCTAATTGGGAAGCGACCTGATTTTGCTGTTCGGACGGAAAATTGTCTATGATACGATCGATGGTTTGTGAAGCGGAGTTGGTATGCAATGTGGAAAAAACCAAATGGCCAGTTTCCGAAGCGGTCATGGCCGTGGAGATTGATTCCTGATCGCGCATTTCACCTATCATTACCGCATCCGGATCTTGGCGTAAAAGCGATTTCAATGCCGAATGGAAATCAATGGAATCGGCTTTTACTTCCCTCTGGGAAACAATCGCTTTATCTTGAGTAAACATATATTCAATCGGGTCTTCAATAGTGATAATGTGATCGGTTCGAGTATGATTAATCTCATCAACAAGGGCGGCCAAAGTAGTTGATTTTCCATGACCTGCAGGACCTACGACAAGCACGAACCCCTGGGACATTTTTGTGAAATCATGCAAAACCGGCGGAAGATTTAATTCTTCAATAGTCCTGATTTCGGCCGGTATCAATCGCAGAGCGGCGGCGGCATACCCCTTTTGTTTGAAAACATTGACGCGAAAGCGGGCTTTATCTTCAAAACTATAAGCGAAATCTATTTCTTTTTCTTTTTTAAAAGTTTCGCGCTGTTCAGGAGTCATTAATTCTATTATCAAACCTTCGGAATTTTGGGGAGTTAAAATTTGCTCTTTTTGCAAAGGAATTAAAATCCCGTCAATTCTCAAGGTGGGGTAACAGCCGACAGAAATATGGAGATCGGAAGCGTTTTGCCGCGCGGTAATCAAAAGCAAATCGTTTAGTTTTTGTTTATAGTCTATGGACATAAAAATATAATTTAGAATATAGAATTTAGGATTATTATTTTTTATTAGACGCTAAATTCATAATTTAAAATTTTTAGTTTAATTTTTTAATTTTGCGATTTTTAAATGGTGCCTTAATTTTTGAAATTTTTATCACCTTTAAAATTAAAGATAATAAAAATTTGACTTATTTTGCATTGTACTACATTTCCGCTGTTTCTCTCAACACTTCTTCGATGGGTATTGTTCCCTCAAGAGCCTTCAGCACTCCATCCTGCCTCAAATCTGTCATTTCCTGATTGCGGGATTCTTCCAAAATTTTTCCTTCGGTAGGGCCTTCGTTTATTATTTTTTCCAGTGGCGGAGTCATTTTTAGAATTTCAAACAAAGCGACCCGGCCGGATACTCCTTTGAACTTGCACGCTTCGCATCCGGGAGAATGATAAATTTGATAGGGTTCTTTGTATTTACTTCTAACAGATTCCGGAAATTTCGATAATTCTTTTTTTATAAGCCCCTGAATTTTATCCGGCGCGGGTTCGGCTTTTTTGCAGGAATTGCATAACCGCGGAACAAGACGCTGGGCGACCATTAAGTTTAGGGCGGAAGGAAGAAGAAATGGCTGGACCTTCATGTCAATAAGCCTCGGAATTACGCCAATGGAATTGTTAGTGTGTAAAGTGGAAAGGACGATATGGCCGGTTAAAGCGGCCTGAATCGCCAAACTGGCGGTTTCTTCATCGCGTATTTCACCGACCATGATGACGTCGGGGTCTTGACGCAAAATCTGCCTCAGTCCGGAAGCGAAATCGTAACCAATCTCCGGCATAACCTGAGATTGGTTAAGGCCGTCGATATAATATTCAACCGGGTCTTCCAAGCTGACGATATTAACGTTCCCTTTGTTTAAAAGCTGCATAATTGCGTAAAGAGAAGTAGTCTTGCCGGAGCCGGTCGGTCCGGTAAGTAAAATCATACCATACGGCTTTTCAATCGCTTCGTCGATTAAATCCTTGTTTTTTCCGGTAACGCCCAAATCGGACAAACCTTTTAATCCGACTGTCGGATCCAAAACGCGGATAACGACTTTTTCACCCACCGGAGTCGGGAAAGTGGCAACGCGGTAATCGATATCGCGGCCGAAAAGAACGGTTCGAAAACGTCCGTCCTGAGGAATTCGCGTTTCGTCTATTTTTAAATTGGAAAGAATTTTGACACGGGAAAGAATCAAGGAATGTAGATCGCTGGGCATTGAAGCGACCTCTTGAAGTTCTCCGTCGATTCTAAAACGGATGCGGCTGCGATTCCTTTGCGGCTCGATATGAATATCGGACGCTTTCTGCCAAACAGCTTCTTTTAACGTCGAAGAAACAATGCGGATGATCGGTGCTTCTTCGGTGCCTCCCAATTTTTCTTCAAGTTGAACTATCTGCTTCTGCTTATTCGGCTGGACACTTAAAGATTTGACCGCTTCGTCAACTAGACTGCGATAAGGAGAGTACCTTCTTAAAATCGCTTCCCACAAAGAATAAGTGATTATATAAACACCCAAATTAACCCTTTTTTGTTTGGCAATGAATTTTAACGCCTCCTGAGCCTGAACATTGTCGGGATTTATCATTCCGGCGACAAACAAGCCATCTTTTAAAAGTATGGGAATGACTTTGTAATTTCTGGCCGTTTCCTCGGGAATAATTTTTAAAGTTTCATCGGAAATTTCACCGGAATCAATTTTCTTGTAAGGAATCCCCAAAAGCTGGCTTTTGGTTTTAGCCAATTGCTCTTCGCCAACCAGGCGGGTTTCGTAAATTAAGTCTTCAACGGGCCGCCGTTCCAGAGCTGCCTCTTGCAGTATGCGGGAACCTGCGTCTTCCGTAATGGCTCCAGCCTTGGTTAATTCTTGGATTAAAACTTTGTTTTCCATTTCAAAATAATCTACACAAATAAAATTACTGATTCGCGCAAATCACAAATAATTTTCGTGATTTGCGACTATTCGTCTAAAATTCACGGGGTCTGTTTACTGGAACGGATTTGGTTTTCCGACCTGGTCGGATGCAGCGGATTGGAATTGAACCAACTGTTTGAGATTGGAAAGGGCGGGATTGTTCATGGCTCCCTGGAAATCAAAGTTTGATTGGCTGACCTGGGAAATCATCTGTAATTTCTGAGGAAATAAAACATTGGCCATGGGAGGATTTATAAAGAATAGGTAAGTAACAGCCGTAGCGACAATCCCCAGCACCATTATTATGCTTATTATTGCCGTCCAGTTTAATTTCTTTTTTTCTTCTTCAAATGTTATGGCCATGTAGTTAGTTGTTAGTTATTAGCGGTTAGAAAATTTCGTTATTGGGTTTGGTAATACGCATCCACGTCAAAACTGATATTTAAAACGTCGGACGCCACTGATTCTATTTTTAAATCATTGACGCTGAAAATACGGATATTGGATTCCAGATCGCCGAAAAATTTCCGCAAATTCTCATAGCTTCCGACAACCTGGACATTGAACCTGATATCGCCCACGCCGTTTACCAAAGACGACTTTGTCGGCATAATCGCCATTTCTTTGGCGTCAACAGATTGAATCGACAATCCGTCGTTTGAGGCAAGTTGAGTTAGCTGAAAATACGCCGGGGCGATTTCCGGATCCGAGGGTAAAATAGATGAAATATCTCCCTGAGAATTTTGATATTCGGCGATAAGCTGTTGGGTTTGAGTAATTATTTTTTGATATTCGCCGAATTGCTTTTGCTTGGCCTCCAAAGAACCTTGCTTTTGCTGAATATCTGCATAAGTCGGGCTTATCAAATAAGAATAGACCAGAATCGCTCCGATAAACAATAAAACCGATAATAATAATGTCAGTGATCGTTTTGATGATCCTTTCATATATTTTGCAGGGTTAAATGAATCGAAAAACTTACTGTATTTGTTTTGTCATTATTCATTTTGGAGTTATCTATGCTTGCGCCGGCAACCAACGGCGATTGCTTGAATAAATCGATTTGCTGGGCGACCTGGCTGAAAGACTGGGCGGTGCCGTCCATTTTTACATCTAAGCTTTTATAATCAATACTTACATTTTTATAAGAGACGGATTTCAGTGTGTTTTTTTCGAGGAAATCGAAGAATGTCGAGGCGATATGCCTGCTTTTAATAACAGTCTGGATATTGTTGATTTGGGAATAGAAAGTCAGGATCTGTTTTTGCTGATCCTCGCTTATGGAACTGCTTAATTTTTGAATGTCGGCGTCTTGTTTGCTGATTTGGGAATTCAAATACGGCGAATAGCCGAATTGCATTCCCAAATAAACAACCAAAGTGATGGCAAATAGAACTCCAGATAAAGTCAAAAAGCGCCACGGCAATCCGACTGACAAGTGTTCATGTCTTCCAAGCTGTTCTCCAAGAATTGATTGGGTTTGCATAATTTAGTTGCGAGATTGCAAATTGTTGATTGAAAATCGGAAATCCAATTCAGTTGCAAATTTGCGCATCGCAAATTTGAAAATAAATATTATCGAAAATTGCGGATTTAATTTTGAAACTCCCTGATTCCCAAGCCGATCGCTACCGAAAAGCTCGGACCCAATTCCCTGATCAAAGTTTCGACATTCGAAGGATAGGAAACTCTTGAAAACGGATTTCCGATACTGACGGGCAGGTTGAATTGCGAATTGAAATAATCCGAGATTCCGATTAGCTTCGATCCGCCGCCGGATAAAATTATTTGTTCGATTTTGTTTCCGAAATTTTTCTCGTAATTGGCTTTTGCCCTTCTTACTTCAGCTATTATAGCATCCAGAAATGGCAGCATCAATGTGGATAATTCAAAATCGCCGCCGCTTGCGGATATTCCCCTTTCTTTTTTTAATTTTTCCGCCCGATTGGTGTTAATACCCAATCCGCTCGCCAACGCCTGTGTCAAAGAGGCGCCTCCGAAATCGGTCTGGTAATTATGTTTCAGGGTTTTATGGTCGACCGCAACTATATTCGTAGATCGCGAACCGATATCGACAATCAAGGCGGGTTTGGGATCGTCGGGCAAAACCGACCTGATAAGACTGATTGTCTCGACTTCAATGGCATTAAGGTTTAATCCCGCCAAACTGAAAACTCTTTTGTATTTTTCTATAGTCTCGTTCGGAATGGAAATGATGGAAATCTGCTGTTTGACGAACCCCTGGTCATCCTGTCTCTCGCCAATCACGCTCCATTCGAAAGTCACCTCGGAAAGAGGCAGGGGGATGTAATTTTTCACCTGGTATTGCATAGTGTTGTCGATTTCCTCCTTTTTCATCTTGGGAATTTCCATTAAAGCGGTGAAAACGGAAAAGGCGGGGATGGAAGCTACGGCATTTTTTGTTTTGAAATTGCTTTTTTTCAAAAGTAATTTCAATAATTCGACGGTATCGGCCTCAACAAGCTTCAAAGAACTTGTCTGAATTGCATTATTGACCCTCTCAAGATGGCCGTAACTTTCAAGAATACCGTAATTTTTTAATTCGGGAGAATTCTTGCCCTTCCCTATTTCGGCAACTTTAATGGAAGTCGTTCCTATATCGATTCCGAGATATGATTGTGATCCGAATAAATTCATGGAAATAATCGCAAATTGAAAATTACAAATTGCAGGATTTAAAAAATTAAATCTGTATAATTATAATATGAACCTGATGAAAGTAAAAGACGTTTTTTTAGATGTTCTTTTCCCGCCGATCTGCCTGAACTGCCAGAAACATATTGAAGAAAGAAACAAATTGATTTGCGACCGATGTCTGGCCGGAATTGAAATTAATAACTCTTTATTTTGTCCCGTCTGCCGCGCCAGATTATGGCAGGATAAAAAAATCTGCAATCACGGACAGAGCGACGGGAGACAATACCCTTTTGTTTTGGCGGCGGCAGCAAATTATGGCAACGAGACAACACAAAATTTGATTACTTACTTTAAATACAAAGGGTTTGAATCCCTGGCGCCGATATTAAGCTCATTTGTTTTTAAGTACATAAATTTCATAAATTTGGATTTAGAGGATTACATAATTGTTCCGATTCCTCTTCATAAAAATCGCGAGAGAAAGCGCGGATTCAATCAGGCCAAACTTCTGGCGGACAATTTGTCCGAAAGACTGGAGATAGATTCGATAGATGCTTTAAGGAGGATTAAAAACACAAAACCGCAGGCCTGCCTGTCCGGTAGGCAGGCTAAATTAAAAAATCAAAAAGACGATAATATTTTTAATTGGCTTGAGTCCGATAACAGCCGTTTAAAAACTCAGCACGAAAAACGGCAGGAAAATATACGCGGGGCTTTTAAAATAATCGACGGAAGTTTGATTGAAGGCAAAAAAATAATTTTAGTCGATGACGTTTACACTTCGGGCGCGACAATGGGCGAAGCCGCCCGCGTTTTAAAGGAAAACGGAGCGAAGAAAATAATTGCGCTTGTGGTTGCCAAAGCGTAAAGCGGCAGTCAACCGATGAATTTTGCCGGATGAAAATCATTAGTTCAGTAGAAGTAAAGAAAAATTAAGAACAGTTGCAAAAGAAACCCAGAGCAAGTACGGAGTTAAAAGCCAGGCGGCGGATTTTTTAATTTTTGCGAAATTCCAAATAAGAAAAATTATCAGCGACCAAATTATAATAATGTCGATGAATGCCAAAAAAATATTATGAAGTCCGAAAAACAAAACTGACCAGATTGCATTAAAAAACAGGTGAATCCAGAAAAGAATCAAAGCAAACCCGACATATTCCTGGTTCAACCCTTTGTGCTGAGGATTTTCAAACGACCAAATCATATAAACGGCAATTCCCATCAGCAGATAGAGAATAATCCAAACCGGACCGAACAGCCAGTTGGGAGGACTAAAAAACGGCTTGTTTAGGTGAGCATACCAATTATTAACGGACCGGATGGTAAAAACAGATCCGACGATACCTACTCCTTCGCAAATCAAAATCGATATAATTAGTTTGGATATATTTTTCATTTAGAACGGTGCGGATTAATTTACGGAATTGACCACGATTATGACGATAAAAGAAAAGATACTTATTATTAAAGTCAGATAAGCGAATAGATATGACAAAAATCTTTCGCGATTATAAACGAATTCGGATAAGACCAGATTGATAAGCATCATTATTAAAACCATTATCAGAAACGCAAAAACGGCTTCCTTGGAACTGACGAAATCTATTCCTTTATAAATGTCAAAATGGATGATGAGCGACTGCGAACGATAACCGAAGCGAACAATGGAAAAAATCAAAGAAAACAACATTATGAAAAATCCACTCCCGAAAGCCGCCCGCAAATATTTATCTTTGATTACTTTGTACATATAAATAAACGAATAGCAGTTAGCTAATAGCTGTTAGGATATAAGATATAAGAAATAAATATAGTATACAACAACCGGTTCAATATTTCCCGCCAACCGCCTTATATTGCCGATAAGCCTTTTCATAGTATTTTTAAAAATGAGAAATTGCGCTGCCGATATAAAGCGGATTTGTTTTACTTTTCGCAGAGGATAAATTTACAAGAACATCCTTTGCGGCAAAACTGAAACCAACAGGTTCTTCTTTATGATAGCGGTTTTTAAATTTAGAAAAAGATCCGGACATAAATAATAAAATCAATCAATGTTATATTGAAAATAAATCATAAGCGAAAATAATTTATCTACTATCACGCGTGATAGTAGATAAAAAAATCAGGAACGGAATCTGGACAAAATATTTTGTTCGACTTCCTGCCTTTCCATTCCGTATTTGGTCTGAGAAATTTCTTTAAGATGTTCGGCAAGGGCGCTGTCGCCTCTTGGCGGAAACGGCACGAAAATATTGAACGGTTTGGTGGTTTTCCCGTTAATAAGAATTTTGGCATAAGCGTTCAGGTTGGCAATATTGAGCAAATCGTTTTGACTTAAAACCGGTTCAAATTCTTTTACCAGGAATTCCGCATCCTGAACGCCCACGCGAAAAATTATTTTTGAACCGACGTTCCCGAAAATGGAATCGCGGATGTTTTCCGGAAGCTGGGCGATAAACTGGTGCGCCATGGTTAAATTCAATCTATACTTACGGGCTTCGGATAAAATAACGGAGGTGGACTCGGTGGTAAAATTTTGAAATTCATCGATATATAGATTAAAATCGCGGCGTTTATCCTGAGAAACATCGGCGCGGGATAAAGCAGCCATCAGAATTTTTCCCACGATAACCATACCAAGCAAACCGGCATTTATATCTCCAATGCGCCCCTTGGAAAGATTAATAAGCAAAATTTTTCCTTCGTCCATGACCTGGCGGAAGTTAAAGGCGGATTTTTCCTGGCCGATAATAGGCCGCAAAAAATCATTAGCGGTGAACTGGTTTATTTTGGAAGTAATATAAGTGGCCATATTGGCGAGGGAATGTTCGCCGGTCGCTTTTGACGCTTCTTTTTCCCAAAAATCGACGACGGTAGGATTGGCGATTCGGGCAAGTTTTCTTTCGCGGTAATTGTCGTCGGTAAATACGCGCTGGATTTCCATAAGCGTCGCCGGTTCATTAACCATATCTTCCATTAAAAGCATGGTAGCCATTTTGAAATACTGTTCAAACATCGGACCGCCGGCATTTTTCATGTCGTAAAGTTTGTCAAAAATATTGAAAAGTTCATTAACGATAAAAGTTTTTTCTTCCGGTTTTTCAAAATCATATTCAAGCATGTTCATTCCCATTGGATATTTCAAATTCCCGGGATCGAAAACAATCACGTCATCGATTCTTTCTTTTGGCATTAGCGACAAAATCGTATCGACAAATTCGCCGTGCGGATCTATGATCGAGACTCCCTTACCCTTGCGAATATCATCAATCAGCATATTGATCATGAAAGTCGTTTTACCGGTGCCAGTCTGACCGATTACGTAAACGTGGCGGCGGCGGTCTTCTTCAGTAATATAAATATTTTTGCGGTCTCCCCGAAAAATGCTTTCGCCGATAAAAGTTCCGGTTTTGGGCAGATTTTCCGGAGGAGAAGCTTCGCGGGATTTGAGCCAGGCAATGCGAGGAATATCGGTGGAAGGAATCGGGAAATGGAAAAGACTAGCAAGCTCTTCAGTGTTTAAAACCATGGATTGATTCTCGTCGAATTCGCGAAAAGAATACTGATAAAGCAATTTCTTCGGATTGCGCGGTTTCATAATTTGGAGCTCTTGCCTGAAGGGCGCGCTGAATTGAGATGCGGCGTGGACGATTCCTCCTAATATGGTATCGGCCTGAAGCTGATCACGCGCGAAAGTTACCGTCCTGAAATTAACGGCAAGAAGAGGTTTGGAGACTTTTTCTTCAAGAATTTTAATCGCCTCCTGGTCTATGACTTTTTCCTTTTCTTCCCTTTCTTTATCTTTTTGAGTTTGGGGGTTGATTACATTTTCCAAATCGCGAAAATTCATTTTCATTCCTTTCAGTAATTCATCAAGTTTGGCGCCCTGTTTCAATTTCGCAACCATCTGGCTGATATTTTTTTTACTGGAATTTGGAGCCGGCTTGGCGATAATTTGAATAGCCCCGCCTTCCGCAACTTCATTTATTTTAGACAATCCGCTTAGAATCGGAGCAAAAGTATCGACATTAGTTTCGACATAAGTTCTGATAGGCAAGGCATAAAAATGCTTCTGCTTTAAATATATGGCGGAGCTTGTTCCAGCGGAACTGAAAATATTGTAATCTTCTGCCGGTTCGACTTGAGCATCCTTAAACAATCCTTCGATTTGGCGGCTGACGGAAGGAATGGAAGATTTTGGAACGCCGACGTAAAAATTAATTTCTTCGCCGATATGGTGCACGGCGGCTTCCAAAGTGAACGGCATATTAAGCCCGCTTAAAATACTGAACAGCTGGGCGGAAATGTTTATTTCATCTTTAAAATCTTTTTTCTGATCGCCACCATCGCTTTGCTGGGGAAGACAAACTGAAAGAAGCCTCAGGTTTAGAGCCTGGAGCAGCCTTTTTTTTCTGAGATGACGGAAGCCAAAAAATAAAGACAACCCGGCCATCGCGAGAACGATTATTGCGACAATTGGAAAATAGTTCATTGTTTTTATAATTTGCGATTTACAGATTTAGAAATGCCTGATTATGCCATCCTTCCATGAATTTAAACCGGTGAAATCATTAATTGGCGTTATTCATTCGTTTTGAATCAAAACCGGATTTTTAACTTAGATTATTTTCCTTCTTTGAAGTTCTTCGTACAGCTTATCGGTCAAAGCGTCGTGATAAGCATCCAGGATAAACGGACCAAATTTCTGCGCGTCATTGGCGGTTCTTTCAATTCCCTTTTTGAAAGTTTCGGAAATCAAATATTCGACTCTTTGTTTTATTTCTTCAGGAGAATCCTTGAGATAAGCCGGCAAATTCAAATCCGCTTGAGGCTTAGAATTGGCTTGCGGTAAAGGAGCCGGAGTTTTGACCAAAGGATGCAGGATTTGCTTTAAAATTTCGCGGTCGCCGACTCCTTTCGATTCTTCCATATTTTTTCTTATCTCAAAGTCTTTTCCGACTTTTTCGATTTCCTGATCGACTCCTTCAAAATTTTTGTAAATGATTTCGGGCATAAAAATTAATTATCCACTTTTTAGCGGATAGCGGTTTTGTTATAATTTTTGTAATGGAAAAAATAAAAAAACTATTCGGAAAAACTTGGTTTCTTTTAATTTTGATTGTAATTATAGCCTCATTCCTGCGGCTGTACAACATTACGACAACTCCGCCGGGACTTTATCCGGACGAAGCGATGAACGGAAACAATGCCGTCGAAGCGCTGTCAACCGGTCAATTTAAAGTTTTTTATCCGGAGAATAACGGCCGCGAAGGATTATTCATGGACATTCAGGCACTTTCCATCTCGGTTTTCGGAAATACGCCATGGGCGCTTCGTCTTGTCAGTGCGATTTTTGGAATTTTAACAGTACTGGGGATTTATTTTCTCGGCAAAAAATTATTCAATGAAAAAATAGGATTATTGAGTTCGTTTTTTACGGCCGTAAGTTTCTGGCATATCATGTTTTCCAGAATAGGATTCCGCGCCATAATGTCACCGTTTTTTTTAGTCTGGGGAATTTACTTTTTGCTGATTGCATTCGACAGGGCAAAAGACGGAACAAAACCGAAATTCGCTTTAGTCTCAATCGCCGCAGGAGCTATTTACGGACTGGGGATGTATTCCTATATCGCCTATCGTGTTACTCCGATAATTTTAGTCATAATATTCGTCTATTACTTAATTAAAAATAAAAGCACGATAAAAAGGCTTTGGCTTTCTGCTTTATATTTTACGATAGCCACTTTAATCGTGTTCGCGCCGCTGGGCTATCATTTTATAACTCATCCGCAGGATTTTTCCGGAAGAACAAGCGAAATTTCGGTATTTAGTTCACATACGCCCGCAAAAGATCTGGCTTCGAATATTGCTAAAACCGCTTTGATGTTTAATTTTCAGGGAGATGAAAACTGGCGGCAGAATTATGCCGGAAGACCGGAACTTTTCTGGCCGGAAGGAATCCTTTTTCTCATCGGAGTCGCATTGGGGCTTTATCTGATTTTTAGAAAGAAAAATGTTCCCCCGTCTCAAAAAACGCCGATTACAATGGCCAATCCGACCGGAGATCCGGCTCTGCAAAATAATCAAAACTTTCCGGCGGAAAACGCCATTCAAAGTTCGAATACGGGCGGCAAAATTAAATTTGGCTTCATAATTATTTTTTCCTGGCTGATTATCAGCGCCTTACCGGTAGTGATTTCCGATGAAGGGATACCGCACGCGCTTCGATCAATTTTGATGATTCCAGCCGTATTTATGTTGACGGGCTTCGGCGGAATCTGGCTTTATGAAAAGTTAAAATCAAAATTCCCGAAAAAAATCGAATTGATAAACGCACTGGGAATTATTTTATTAGGGTTCACTCTTTTAGAAGGTTATCATACATACTTTGTAGGCTGGGCAAAAAATCCGAACGTCCTTGGCGCTTTTAATCAAGATTATGTCGATATCGGCAATGAATTGAATTCGCTTCCAAAAAATATGCCGAAATACGTAATTGTAAAAGCGGGCGGCGTGGATGTTCGCGGGATTCCAATGCCGGCCCAAACTGTAATGTACATCACGGATACGTTTACTCCGGAAAAACAACAAGAAAGAAATATGCATTATGTTTTGCCGAACCAAATTAATCAAATACCGCAAAACGCATATACGACTGTAATTGAATAATTAATTTCCCCTCGCAAATAACCCTGCCAAGTATGGTCTATTTGACTTTTAATATTAAATCGCTGTAGTATTCTTTTTATAATTTGGTCTTTAAAAACATCCTGTCCGGCTATTGAGTCGGAGAAGCGGGTCCGAACCCCGCCAGGATCGCCTAGGGGCCGTGAGCCATCTACTGAAAATCTGGGGTTGGCACAATGCATACTAAGTGCCCCTCGCGGTGGTTCAATCCCACCTCCGCCTGCGCTCCTGTAACTCAGTTGGTAGAGTATCGCCATGCCATCATGGTCGATGTCGCAGGTTCGAATCCTGCCAGGAGCTTCAAGCCCAGTGGCTGATCCCATTGGGCTTACCGCAGGGCCTCCCCACAAAGGGAGGCCTTTTTCTTTTAATTTAAAAAGTAATAAGGAATGCTCCGGCAAGCATTAGAAGCGCGCCGAAAGCAATTTTGTATCCGAGTTTTTCTCCGAGAAACAAGGCGGCCAATAAAATCACGAAAACTAGACTAGTTCTGTCAATGGCCGCCACTCGGGATGCCAAACCGTATTTTAAAGCCATAAAATAAAAAATCCATGATATTGCTCCGCTGATTCCGGCCAAAATTATCAAAATCCAATCCCGCGAACTGAATGTTCCCATGGAAAAACCTTCGAATTTTTTCAAAGACAAGCTAACCAAAACCAAAAACAAAGCCATGATAACGGCCCGGACTGTTGTTGCCAAAGTCGTATCAACGTCTTTTAAACCGGCTTTGGCGAATATGGCAACAAATGCCGCTGAAATAGATGACAGAAAAGCGTAGAATAGCCACATAATTAGTTTTTAGTCTTTAGTTAATAGTTATTAGGATTAATTATAAATTATTTTTAAATATAGTAAATTTTAATACGAAATATTTTTTAAGAATCATCAATATTAACATTATTATTCTACTTAATGTAGTATTTTCTATTATCACATGTGATAGTACTATTATGCGTAATAGTAGAAATTAATAAACCGTATTTATAATTTATTAGCTTGCAAATTACCGTTAATTACTATTCGCTATTTTCTGTTTCATTTGTTTGGCATTTATAATAGCATTTCCTTCCGCGTCGTTATTGAAATAAACAAATGTTTTCTCCGAATCCAATCTTTTTATTTTTTTAATCCGACTTTTTAATTCTTCTTCTGGATACAAGCCCGCAAATAAAGATTTACTGCCGTGAAAACGAATATATACCCATGGAGTTGTTTTGATGATTTTAGTCGGCCAAACAGGAGAATCGGAAATGCAAAAAGCGATTCTGTATTTTCTTAAAATTTCATAGATCCCGGAATTAAGCCAAGTTTTATTCCTGAATTCAATCGCAAATAGCAATTTTTTCTTATGGATTTCTTGGGAAATTTTTAAAATGTTTTTTAAAAAATTTTTCAAGCGTTTCGGATTGCAATTCATATTGGGCGGAAGCTGGATCAATACCGGTCCCAAATTATTCCCCAGTCCCCGCCAAGCTTTTGCGGTTCTTTTTAAAAATTTCAAACTGTTTTTGTCTATATTTAATTTTCTGCGATGGGTGAAATATTGGGAAAGTTTCAGGGAAAAAATGAAATTTTTCGGAACTTTTTTCCGCCAATCTTCATAATTTTTTTCGGGAATCGTCCTGTAAAAAGAAACATTCAGTTCGACGGTATTGAAATTTTCCGCGTAAAATTCCAACCATTTTGATTTCGGCAGATTTTTTGGATAAAAAACATTTTGCCAGTGGCCATATTGCCATCCGGAAGTACCTATATAATATCGAGGCATATAAACATATTATGGCATTTACTAAACGAGAGATTAAGTATAGGATATTTTTAAGCAAATGATTGAAAAAGATTATTTAGAAACCCTAAAAGAGCGAAGAAAGAAATCGCATGTTTACAAGAAATTCCAGCATATCGGCCTTTTAATATCGCAGCTCCTAAGAGACGAAAAGCATAAGGCGCTGTATATAAAGCTGGCGAGAAATCATGATCCGGATATTCTGTATTCCGTTGCCAGAGATGTCTCCGAAAGGGAAAATATCGAAAACAAGGGGGGATATTTCATGAAAGTTCTGCAAGGAAAGGGAATTTTAAGAAAAGAATTAAAAATAAAAAGTTTTAAAAAATCAACGATAAAAACTTTGGAAATCAAAACGAAAAACAAAAATTCTAAAATAAAAAAATAATGCCCGTTCGAAAAGAAAACAAAATTAATTTACGATTTTAAGTTCGAAGGTTAGTTCGCATCATTTATGTATAAAATTTATACTATTGAAAAAAAAGCAGAGGAAAAATTTCTCCGCAAGCGGGCGGTTGATTTCGATTTTTCAAAATTTTCAAAAAAAGAAATAAATGATCTTATAAAAAATATGCGGCAAACAATGAAAAACGCGGTGCCGTTCGGGATCGGATTAAGCGCCAATCAAGTAGGGCTCGACATGCGCGTATTTGTGGCTGAAATTCCTCAGAAAGGAAAAAAACCGAAATTATACGCGATTTTCAATCCTGAAATCGTGAAGAAATCCGAAGAAAAAGCGGTTTTGGAAGAGGGATGTTTAAGCGTGCCGGGGATTTGGGGAAATGTCGAAAGGCCGGCAAAGATAACATTGGCCGGATTCGACAAAAATCAGAAAAAAATAAATTTCAAGGTTTTCGGCGTTTTGGCAGCCGTTTTCCAGCACGAAGTCGATCATTTAAACGGGGTTCTCTTTATCGACAAAGCAAAAGAAACTCATAAATCCGCTCCAGAAGAAACTGCACCTGAAATTTAAGAGAAATTCCTATTTCTATTAATTTTCTTCGATAATGCTTTTTATGCGCTTCTATTATAATAGAAGCGCATATCTTTATTAACAAAATATAAAGAGAATGTGAAATTATTACGTAAAAAAAGAAAGAGTATTTTTGTCTAAATGATAAAATTTTTTAATTACTTTTTTCTCATTCAACCACTTTGCTGGTTAAATCTCTCAAGAAAGAAGACATATCTATATATAATTCGTCGAATATCAGATACACGATTTCTGGCTTGATTATTGGTCCGATAAGAATAAGTTTTTTGCCCCAGCCGTATGCGATTCCGGCTTCCAGGTGAGAAGAAATACCGGCTGGCAAAAGCATAATGACCGAATCACTTTCTTTCAGACTCTTTAATTCAGATTCAAAAATCTGGGAAATCCGAGGATCGCTTTTCCAGTTTGCCAAGGCTTCGCTAAACATTTTCATTTCGTCTTCGATCGGCTGCCCGGAAAGAAGATTAGCCCCGCTTTCTATAAAAGAGCTGACGTTGTGGCCTCTCTTTTTGAGTTCTTGGCTCAAGTAATTGACTTCTTCTCTGTTTTTCCAAGGCGATGCTATAAAAAATTTCATCCCACATATAACTTCCTTTTTGAATCAAATAAGAAAATTTTTTATTCAATTCAATCGCAAAGTTAGATCTAATTTTAATTTATTTTCCCGCTCCATAATCCCATACGGATAAGTTATGCGCGGAATCCATAATTATTGTTATTTATTATAGTAGCTTTAATATTGTAAAGCAACCGGCAAATGTGGATAATTTCATTATGAAGTATGTTTTTTTCGGATCGCCTGAATTCGCCAAAACGGTTTTGGTAAAATTAATAGAAGCCGGCTATATTCCTTCTGTCGTTGTTTGCAATCCCGATCGGCCGTCCGGCAGAAAAAAAATAATCACTCCTCCGGCGGTAAAAAAACTGCTGGCTGAAAAATTAAAAAATTATAATGTTGAAATAATGCAACCGGATAAAATCGACGATGATTTCCTAGACAAGTTAAAACGGATGGACCCGGATTTGTTTATTGTGGCGGCGTATTCGAAAATAATACCTGATGAACTGATAAAAATTCCGAAGCTGGGGACGATCGGGGTGCATCCTTCTATTTTGCCGAAATACCGAGGCGCTTCGCCGATTCAAAGCGCAATTTTGAACGGAGACGAGAAAACTGGGGTATCTTTATTCTTGATCGACGAAAAAATGGATCACGGTCCGGTGATTGCAACAGAAGAAATAATAATCCGAAATATTAATTCTCCGGTTTCGAAATATTATACGTCGGAATTGACGGAAGAGCTGGCGAATACAGGCGGGAAATTATTGGCAAAAATTTTGCCCGATTTTTTGAATGGCAATATAATTCCGAAACAGCAGGATGATTCCCGGGCAACTTTCATCAAAAAAACGCGAACCGAAGACGCCTTTATCGAGTTGTCCGACTTGGAAAAAGCGCAAGGCGCCGGCGGGAAAACCGCAATCGAAATTCTGAGGAAAATCCGCGCCCTTAATCCCGAACCGGGAACTTGGACCTTAAAAGACGGAAAGCGCATGAAAATTTTGGAAGCGGAGTTGACTGATCGGGGCAATTTAAAAATAAAAAAAATCCAATTTGAAGGAAAAAAATCCACGGATATTTAATGAATTTCCGCGGTTCTATAATCGATTGCAATATTTAGTTTTTCGCATACTCCGCTAAGCAGAACATCTGCATTACAAATTTCAAATTTATGGTTTGATTTTTATTTATCGTAATAGGAACACAATAAAAAGATCCGTACGGATCTTTTTATTGGTCGGGCGGACGAAGGCAGAAGTATCTATCTGGTGCGAAGAAAACTTCTACCTGCGTCCGCCACGCTTTTAATTCAAGAATGAACTGAATAAATATTATGCCATCCGCCGACTGTGTCAGATCGGGCAAAACAAAAAATACCGAAAATAAATGCGGATAATTTTTCAATTAAGGCGAATTAAACAAAAATTTTTTTTAAATCGTCGGGCAGAATTGATCTTATTTTTTCCATTTCGAACGGGTCAATTGAGGCTCGAATTATGCGTAAAATAGTGTTGGCAAAAATTTCCAAGTCATATTCCACGGGAAACGGCAAAAATTTTTGGCGGATGTTTTCCAAAAATACTTCGCGGTGCATTTTAATCGGAACCTGGGCGGGATCCCAGCCGTCATAAAAAATGCCTTTTTCCACAATCGTAAGCTGGGAAGCGAATGCCGCGGCCTGGTTGACATTTAATCTATCGCGCAGAGTATGCAAGACGGCGCGGAGCGCCGTATATGCTTTATGGCGGTCATCCCAATTGAATTCCTTTTCGATTTGTTTGAGAATTAAATTCGTTTTTTGGAGAGTAGAGTTAAAAATATCAGTTTTTGACATTTTTCATAAAGAGGAGTAAATGCGACCTTTGAAAAGAGCCTTTTGCTATTTATAATAATTATACCAAATATAAAACGGTTCGCGATTATAAGTCGGCATTATAAGTCGATTCGAAAATAGGATATAAAATTTTTAAAAATAAAGGATAAACTCGTTTAATTTAAAAATAAGAACGGGAACAAAAGTACACTATGATTTTTATAATCGTATATTTCGACGATCGTCAAGATATACGATTAGCAAGAATTATATTTAACTTGTCTTTGTAAAATTTTCCTGATTGTCCGCCGAAACGGACCGGCCCATCCATTGCCTATTCATAAATAAACAGGCAAGATCAAAAATTAATCACCGTACGGCAAGCCGCAAGGTAAATTGCTTCACTAATTTAAACTATTCTTTTAATTTATCCACCTCTTCTTTAAGTTCCCGAATGCGATCTTTAATCATTGCGGCGCGATGGTATTCCTCTGACTTGGCGGCTAAATGCATTTGCTCTTCTAAAATTTTTATCATCTCCTGGTATTCTTTTTTAGTGACGGTAAAACTTTCTTTTTCCTTTCGGCGAGCGAGAATTTCTTCGTCCTCTTCTCTAGCCATCTCATCGACCAATCCGCTTCTTTGCCATTCAAATCCGATAAAAATTATTTCGGAATACAATCTTTGAGCGGTTTCCTTATTCTCTTCGCTTGATTTTTCAGACTGAAAAATAATATTACGCAATTCATAGGCTCCCCGTTCAATCATTTCCAAACTCCACCATGGTCTTGCGGAAGACCACCAATATTGATCGGAGTGAAGCGCTTCGTCAAGCATTAATCTTATTTTTTCGTTATCGGGATTTTTTCTGACGGCTTCTATGGCCAAATCAGTCAATTGCCATTGTTTTTGCTGAATAATATTTTCATTATCATTCCAACGATTATACGGACTGCTCTTTTCTAGGTCTTGCTTAGTAACAGCCCAAGTAGAATTTCTAGGCTCAATAACTTCGGACTGCGGAAATTTTTCAATTAGCTCAGTGATTAAAGCGGAATTTATTTTCGGTTCTTTCATTAAATCGAATAGTAATGTTTCCAATCCGGGACGGTGGTGGCCGAAAGTCTCTCCATCCATGGCGGTGATTAAATATTCATTTTTATCAATGCGATCCCCCAGCATCCTCAAAACAGCAGGAACGGAACCAACCTGAGCAGAAAGAATGGTGAAAGAAGTTTTCCTTTCTCGGAAAAACACGTAAAAATCGTCAAGGCCGTTGATGCGATATATTTTATCCCATTCTATTTCCTTTCCGGGAAACGCAAGTTCGTCGATTATCATCCATTTATACCCCAATTTTTTCGCGATTTTGGCCACTTTTTTCGAATAAGCCATTTCCGGAGAAAAAAACCCGCTTTTTTTCCAGCTTTCACCGAAATATTTCTTTAATATTTCTTCGTTTAAAATAATCTGCCTTTCAATCTCATCTTCGGGCAGAAGCGGCAAAAAAGCGTGGTATTTGGCGCTTCCAGTAAGTTCAATGCTGCCGTTTTTCAAAAGCGTTTTTATATTTTCAAGAACATCTTGGCCTCCGTATTTGTCCAAGAATTCACACAAAATTCCGTTTATATTTACGGTAAGTTTCGTCTTTTTAATATTAACAAGTCCGCTGAAAATTTTTCGATAAGACTCATTCGTAATTCGCTTTATCCAAATTTCTTTTTGAGTCGGCGGCTGATAAATATGAATAAAATTTCCCCAATACATATAATAATAAAATTTCCAATTATTCTAATTCCTGGTTATTTTAAATTTACGCCCGCTAAAATATCCGATAAAGTCAGATTTTTTGATCGTGAAAATCGCGAGCGGTTTTAAAAACCTGTAGATATTCGTCAGCGGATTTTTCCCAGGAGGAATCCCTATTCATGGCATTTTTGATTATTTTGGCCCATTGCTTCTTTTCACGGAAAGTTTCGCGGGCGCGAATAACGGCAATGAGAAAGCTGAAGGGATCGTATTTATCAAAAACAAAACCGGTTCCTTTTTTCGTTTCTGGATCAAAATCGGAAACGGAGTCGGCCAGACCACCGACTTTCCGAACAATCGGCACCGCCCCGTAACGCATTGCCTCCAACTGAACCAATCCGCAAGGTTCGAATTTAGAAGGAACAAGCATGGCATCCGCGCCGGAAAAAATCATTCTCGGCAAAGTTCCGTCAAAAACAAGGTGCGTACCGACGCGGCCGGGAAATCGGGTTTCCAGATCTTTAAAAAAAGTTTTGTAATTATTATCGCCATCGCCCAAAACCACAAGCTGAAAATCGACATTTTCAAACAATGGGTTAATGATCTGCGTAATCAGGTCAAATCCTTTTTGCTCGTCCATCCGAGACACAATGCCCAGTAAAAACGCATTTTCATCCTGAGCAAGATTGAATCTTTTTTGAAGTTCAATTTTATTTTTTGACCTGTTCCCGAAATTTTTTGCCGAGTAATTGGCGGTTATAGACTGATCCGTCGAAGGATTGAGGCCTTTATAGTCGATTCCGTTTAAGATTCCGAATAAGCGTGTCTGCCTTTCTTTAAGGAGCTCGTCAAGTTTTTCACCAAAATCGGAAGTCAATATTTCCCTGGCATATGTCGGAGAAACGGTATTTACGGCGTCAGCGAACATTATTCCCCGCCTCATGCCGTTCAGATTGGAAATATTCGGATCAAAAAGATTAGTGATAACTTGTTTTCCCGCGTCGAAATTCATTTCGGAAACGAATTGCGGATCGAACATGCCCTGAAACCTGAGATTGTGTATTGAAAACAACGTCGGAATTTTGGAAATAATGGGATCGTCTTTATAGACTGTTTTTATGAGATCAGGAACGAATCCGGCTTGCCAGTCGGCGGAAACAATAATGTCCGGTTTCCACTTTGATTTTTTAACAAACTCCAAAACGCCGAAGGATAAAAGGATCCATCTCAGTGTATCGTCGGAGTATCCGTAAACGTTCGCGCGTTTTTCATAATACTCCATGTTTTCCAGAAAATAAGCCAGGGTCTTATTTTCCTCTTCGTATTTCAAGATATTACAAACCAACAATCCGCTGGGATCTTCATCGTCGGTTTTCGGACGGATTCCTTCCAACTCCGGAGATAAATGAAATTTTTCCGTATCAATCAAAGCATATTTAGGGATCATCACTCTGGCATCGTATCCCAAATTCCTTAATGCTTTTGGCAAAGAGTTCATTACTTCTCCTAACCCTCCGACTTTAATAAACGGACTGGCCTCGGAAGCGACAAAAAGAATCTTTGACCCTGTTTTCAATTTTTTTGTCATTAATTTTACTAAAACAAATTAAATTCGATTTTGCAAATAAAAATTGTTGATAAGTCTCAAATAATCAGCATTAACGGCAATTTCTTGAGAATAAAATTAACTTGATTCTTTAAATTGAAAAAGAAATTTTATCTTATTCCGGTATCAAGGCTTATGTTTAAAGTAACGGTTTGCTGCGATTCGATTGTAATAAGCTTGGGAACTTGGGAACTAAAGTCCAATCCCGCGCGTTTAATATCTATCAAGTAATCTCCCGGAGGCAGATTGGTCTGATAGAATCCCGCTGAATCCAAACTAACTTCCTGAATTAATTGACTTCTGTCTTTGCTAAAAACCAAAATCTTTCTGGCCGCGTACATTTCCGGAGTCGGCTTGCAAGGATTATCAACTCTTTCAACCGGACAGATCGGACCGATATTCACCTGTCCCTCCAAAGTTCCCTGAAGCACATTATTTTCCAAATGATTGAAAATTTCTTGTCCATTTCCCAAATAATCGGAAGATGTATCTTGAGTTTGAGAATTATTTTCAGAAGATGTTGCGGTTTGAGCTTCCTGATAATTCATCCGTACATATTCAATGCCAACGAGGACTAAAACAACTGCGATAATTATAATTGCCAATGTGCTGGAGAATCCTTTTTGCATTATTTTATAAATTTAAAAGTGGAAATTACAGTGTTAAATGCACTTGATAAATCCTGAAAATTTTTGTAGCTAGAACCATAAAAATCTCCAATTTCTAAAAGTCCATTATTAATCTTAGTATAAATTATTTCAAAATTTTGGCCATTAAAAACATAAGCGGGATACCCTTTAAAATTAGTTTTGGTTAATCTACTGAAATCATCACAAGTATGACTCTTCATAAATTCATCCAAAGTAAAATTCATAGTTATATAATTTAAATCATATTTATCCACTGGCGGTGGTTCAACAACCATTTGTTTTATGAAATTTACATAAATTGAAGCAACAGTACTACTTGCATCAAAAGAATGTGCAGCACCAGGAACTTTTGATGCTGTCCTGGCAAAAGAATCTTCATTATAAAAATCAATCATTGAACCATAAAATACGGGCGGCAATACCGATAATTCAGGGGAACAGAACTTTGTCGATATCTCTTCCAAAGAATTAGGATCTGCTATTGTTTTACTTTCTACAGTATTATCCCAAGTTATAGGATACTGAAATTCATAAGTATCATTTTGGTAGGTTTTTAAATTTATATTCTCATCAGCGGTTGAACTGGCCGCAGTAAATAAAGTCGTGGTAGACGTTGTCACAGTTGAAGTAGACTGCGCAGCTTCATTATTAGAAGTTGATTGTTTCTTATAGTATTTGTAATAAGCAAAGGCTCCTGCTCCGAGGATAAGCAGAACTAAAATAACAATTCCGGAGACAAGAAGCCATTTCTTGGATTTGTTTTTCGGAGAAACCACCTGATTAACTGAATTATTATTTGTAAATTGATTTATGTTTATTTCTGGTTGGGGAGTCGGATTTGTATTTACAGGTTGATTGGTATTCGGATTTTGGGACTGAATCGGTTGAAAAGGAAAGTTTGCGGTGTTGATTATATTAAAAGCTTCCGTAATCTGCAGATCTGAAATGCCTTTTTCTTTGAGGTATTGTTTTATGTCATCTGCAGACACTCCTCTCTTAATCTGCCTCTTTATGAAATCTATTAAAGTTTGCTGGTCCATTAATAAAATTATTGATTTATTACCTTAAATGAATTGAGAAATTCTGTCAGACCTTTTAAATAACCGCTTGAATCTGCAAAATCTAATGGAAAATCTTGCGGACCTGATTGGTCATCGCAAAATTCATAATTTTTATTTTGACCCAAACTGGGACAAAAATCAGGCTCGTTTGGATTGGCATTTTTCATCTCTTCTTTCCATTGAGCAATGGGCGTTGCAACTATTTGATGGATAACGTAGTAGCCGTTCTTATTGAGAAGCTGGTTTTTATCCGTAGTTGGAAGTTCAAAAGAGAATATTGTTTCGCTATTAGATTTAAGAGTTTCCATTTTATATCCTTTCCATGAATTTGGAATAGTTACTTGGAATCCATATTCAGTATTTGTGTAGATTTCTCCAGTAGTTGTGGGCTGAACAGAAATTGACGTCGGATTTTCAGAAATATTATTTGATTTATTACCTTTACTAAACAGATAAACCCCTATTCCTATTAGGATAATTGTTAAAATTATGATTATTATTGGCGTAAATCCCTTGTTCGAATCTTTCATTCTTGAATTATTCCTTTAAATCTTTTTTTCTCAAATTTCTCAAATCCAATATCTGTTTCTGGAGATCCATAGCTTCATTCGGACGCAAAGCCGGAATAAAGCCGACTGTGCTAAAATTTGATCTTCTCCCGTAGGCGGGCGTTCCACCCATGGGAACCGCCATAACCGAAGATAGCCCAAGGATTCTATCAATAATTCCTCTGTTTATCACCACATCCACAATCGTTTCCAAGGGCATAGATTCGGTATTATAGCCAATCAATCCCCGGGCGCTTATTATTCTGTGGTTGGTAACCCATACGGCAAATTTATTATAAGAGATAGAAGCGAAAATCACTCCGATAAGAATTATTACGAGCCAGATTATAATGGCTATAGCCAAAAATCCCATGATATTTTGCAGTAGCGAGAAGACGAATGTTGACAGCCAAAGCGCTACAAAAATTCCTATAATTATGTAGCCTGAAATATATCTTAAACGGTAGCCGGTCGGCACCGGTTTTATCGTTGACTTGATCTCTTCTCCTTCGCTTAAAGAAAACGGCAATTGTGTATACATTTTGTTTTTTATTTTTACTTTATATTTTAATTAAATAATAAAATTTGAAAATTGTACATTATAACTTATCCCCAAATAAAAAGGGCAGCGCCGAAACACTGCCCCGCTGCGAGAGACAAGAGAAGAATAATCATTTTCCAAACGAAGCTGAGTATATCCTGTCACCAAAAACTCCGTTGCCCGGGTAAATTGGCTCCTGTTTACTGGTTAGGCCAACTGCCGAAATATGACCGGCAATGCCTTTGCTAAAAATCAAGCCAAAATTATTCATCAATAACACCTGGAACTGCTGGCTAATCAGTCTGATGACGGCTGAGAATAATTATTGCCGTTTCCTGCGGCAAGGATTCTTTTGTAATTTCCAAAACATCCTGGCGGGAAGGCATTATCCCGGATTTTTCGACGAATTCATCCACGGGAGCCAGAGGGAAAACAATATTTTTTATTCCATAGTGCATGGGAATAATTATTTTCGGATGATTAAGTTGGTTGATTATCTTTATCGCGCCCTCGGCATCAATCGTAAAATCGGCCCCGCCAACGGGAATCATAAGAATATCAATGTCTTTTAATAATGCCAATTGATCGACGGTTAAAGAAGTCTGTCCGAGATCGCCGGCATGAACGATTTTAATGCCGTCGATAGAAAATGTGAAGATTAAATTTAATCCGCGTTTACTTCCTTGCTCTTCGTCGTGAAAACTTTCGATTCCGGTAATTTCAATATTTTTATACTTAGTTATTCCGCCAGTCATGATAATTTTAGGATTTCCTTCAATAGCGGCGGCGTTGTTGTGGTCGGGATGCTGATGGCTGATTGTTACGATATCCGCACTTAATTTCGGCAGAGTTAAACCAATTTCCGGTCCGTAAGGATCTATAATTACAGTGACGCTACCCGATCTTATTTGAAAACAAGACTGGCCATGCCATTTGATTTCCATATATTAATTATATCAGAAATCAACAACGCCATTTATTATCGCTTTATTGCCGCGCTAAAACCAAAGATCTGCGAATTTGATTGAACTGACTTAGCAAAGCCGTGCGGTTAAAAGGACGAACCGTACCGGCGGGATAATTCAAAATATCCGTTGAATGAATAAGATAACGAACGGCCATGCAGGGATTTGTATCGGGCATAGCCCAAACTTCTTCATCGTAAAAATTTCCGGCGCCGGGATTGCTTGTGGTAGCAAAAGAATATTGAACATTGTTATCAGTTATGTTTTTTATTGATGTGCCCGGATAAACAAAGGGCGTTGCGTTGCAATTTTGCGCGTTGGATAATGGGATTTCCTCCACAGATACGCCGGTATCATAGCTGGAAAGATTAGTTCCTGTCGCGATTGAAGACGGAATGACAAACTTGACGCCGCTGATGCTTTTTTCCGGACCAAGCGCCTGATATTTATAAGAAGCATTTACGGTGTAGCCGGCCGGATAACGGATGGAAAACCCCTTTGCGCTGCTGGCATAAACTTGAGACAAACCGCCAAGATTGGGAGCGACTACAATACAGCCCGAATAAGTTTCAGTATTGTTTTCCAAAAGATAAGCGCTGTTCCCCTCGCCCCAGAAAATGACGGATTCATTTTTATTGGCATAACGGATGCCGCTTCCGGAAATGGTTTGCGGCAAATCGAATTGCCGTCCGTCGCTTAAAATTATCTTCACACTTCCTGTGGGAACGGGCGGTTCTCCGGCTTTGGGGGAAGGCGAAGTTGAAGCCCCTTGATAAAAATCCGCATTAACGGCTTTGCCGTTGTCGCACGAATATGAAACCTGGTTAATGATTTTTCGGCCTGCAGCAGTTTGCGATGAAGGAGCTTGCGATGTAGAAAACTTCCCGGTATAAAAGTACCACAATCCGGCGCCTAAAATCATAATGATAATCACTAGGGCGATTATGGCGGATCTTTTCATTTGTATTAATTATACCTTTTGTGCGTTTTTATTGCGAATTATCTGATCAATTTAATCAAAAATTATGCAATTATTTTTGTGCTTCAGTAATTATTTTTTGTATTTGATCAAGTTCTGCATCATCCATTTTCGGCCCCTCAACAGTTGAGATATAGCCGACATATTCGGGATAAAATTCTTTATGAGAACTCCAGACTTCTGTTTCGCCGGCCAGTTCGCCGTGCAACGGATATAATTTTGCATGAACATAAGCAACGCCGGTCCCCTCAAAAACAATGGCAATACGAGGCGTGTTAAACGCCTTCTCTAGAATTTTTGCAACTTTTCGCGAAGCTTCCATTAAATTCTGATAGTCGCTTTCATTTAGAGAAAAAATATAATCGCCGATGTTTTTCTTCGGGATGACTATTGTCATCCCCGGCGTATTGGGGAAAGGAGTCAAAAAAGCAAAATAGCTTTCATCTTCCCAAACTTTCCAGGATTTTATTTCTCCCTTTAAAATTTTGTCGAATATCGTTTCCTTCATTTTTCTATTTTCGAAAAAATTTCAGATTAAAGCAAATAAAAAGCGGGGCCGTTTTCGGCCCCGCGGATTCGCTTACTTGCTAATGATGATATTCTGATCGTTGGCAAGTCCGCGAAAAATAGAAGATTTTTGATAAAGCTCCTCAAATGACGCGGCAATCGCTTCGATCTGAGGCTCATCTGCGACAACGTCCTCCGAGTTGCGCAAAACAATGAATTTATTGCAGAGGTGGCGAACCGTACTTAATCTGTGCGCCACAACCAAAGCAGTAACCGGCCCGTTTAAAATTTCGGCTAATCCCTGCTGAACCGCTTTTTCCGTGGAAGAATCGAGACTGCTCGTAGCCTCATCGATTACCATGAATAACGGTCGCTTTATAACGGCGGCTCCTATCATAAGCCGCTGAGCCTGGCCTCCGGACAATTTAATTCCATTGCGCCCCACTATCGTATCCAATCCGTCCGTCAGTCTTGCCCCAAAATCAATTTTAAGAAGTTGCATCAAATCCCATAACTCCTTATCACTGATTTTGTCTCTGATTTCCGGCAAAAGTCCGTAAGTCAGATTATAACGGATAGTCCCGTCAAAAACCTGCGCATTTTGCGGAATATAACCGACGTGATGCATTAGGGATTCGCTTTTTATGTCGCGAAGATTATATCCGTTTAAATAGATACTGCCCTCCTCCGGATCCATAAATCGTAAAGCCAAGCGCATCAGAGTCGTTTTACCCGCTCCGCTTGGGCCGATTATCGCCGCCTTTTCTCCGGCTTCGATTTTAAAATTAATGTTTTTTAAAACTGGAACCGGCGCCTTTCCGCAAACGTTATCATCTTCATCGGTTTCGATCGGATAAGTATGCGAAACATCCTTGAAAGAAATTCCTATGGGATGCGTTTTGGCAATCTTCACCAGACTTGCGGAATCCAAAATATCGGGTGGAATGGATAAGGCGTCAATCATGGCTCGAACAGCCGGCATATTCCAGTTAAGCTGATGCTCAACATGGCCGATCTGCCAGATGTTTTCGCTTACCTTTGTAGACCAGCTAAAGAGCGGATACAGAAGACCGATTGACCATTGCCTGCTCCAAACAAGCCAGGCACCGTAGATTATTATGGCCGTAAGGCCGATAACATTTACGATACCGCGCATTGTGTTTTGTTTTATATACCAAAGCCAAAAGGCGCGATCTTCTACCAAGGCCTTATCAAACCACGCAGTCATTCCAATCGTTTCCTCATTCTCCTTTCCGTTGGTCTTTACCCTTTCTATTTTGTCCCATCGCTCTGTCCTGTGCCTGTTAATTCTGCGAAATTCCGAATCAATCGGCACACAAACTTCCACAACTTTGAGGTTCAGGTAAAGCATCCAAACAAGATAAACTCCGATAACCGCAGACATAATGAGACCAGCCACACAACTTAAAGACCACAGCAAGATATAAGAAATCACAAGGGTGAGTAACTGTGGTATGCCTTCATACAAAAGCAAATCCTGCATTCCTATCAGTTTCCACCTCCCTTTGTCTATGCTTGCCATGTTAAGATAACTGCTTTGTTGCGCATGCTGGCCCAATGACTTTTCAAAGAAAAGCTCTGTTATCCGTTCGATAGAATTGGCTGAAGAAGCCAAACAAGAACTTTTAGCTGCAAGCAAAGACGAGAAAAATGATTTTGTTATTGGAGATATAGGTGGTGGAAGAATAAAAAAGGATGAGGTTGGAAAAATTGTAAAAATAACAAGACTCACTGCTGAAAATGCAAGAATCCTTGAAGGAACAGATGCTGTTATTATAGTTTCTAATAATCAAAAAGGCACAGAAGAATGGCGTAAATTAATTGAGTCAGGAGTTGATCCAGAAACTGGCATTAAAATTAACAGAGATAAACCAATTAAAATAATAGGTATGTATCAGAGTATATTAGAAGGAAATGTACAGAAGGTTGCGGATGATGAAGAATCTGGAATAATTACAAATCTTGATAGAAGTAAAGCTGAAAGAAAATATAATCCTTCAATTTTTACAAACGCAATGTTTATTAGTAAGGCTATTGAAAATAAAAATAAGTAATTAAAAAGTCGGAAATAATAATATATTTAATTAAATTTTATGGAACAATATCAATTAAAAAAAGAAAGTGTGCAACAAAGTACGCCTCAAGAATCATCTCAGGAACCTAAATTGCTTGATTTGAGTAAGGAGCTTTATGAAGGTGGAAAAGCAGATATAACGAAAATTAAGGAATATGTTGATGTGGCAAAATCTAAAGGCATTGATGAGGTTGAAAAACTTGATTTGACAGGAGGAACCATGATGGCAATTTATGGGGCGGTTTCCGCAGAGGCGGGAAAACCGGAATCAAAGGTTAAAGAGTTTGCTTTTAATAATCCCGCAAGGGAAGGAAGGGTTATTTTATGGTCAGAAAAAATAGAAAGTGAATCTCCAGAGAAACCATCAAAATCATTGATGACGGAAGCGCCGACGTCTAATCTTGATCCTGACGCGCCTATGGAAGTTTTAGATTTGAGGCTGACTTTTTCAGATGATCCTGAAATGATGCAACAAATGGCTGATCCTAAAAAAGCGGAAGAATATATGAAGGAAGTTATTGGACAGTTAAGGGAAATAAAAAGCGAAGGTAAAACTGTTGTCAGAATAACTGGAATTCCAATGTGGCTTTCTCAAGGTGCTTATTTTGCTGCGGCAAGAGAAAATTTGGAAAAAATAATTAGCTATACATTAAGCAGCGAGATGGTTATTTATGATAAAAATAATCCGGAATTAGTAGGAAAAGCCGAAACAAAAACTCCTAAGGAAATTGAAATAGACCTTAGCGATAAGGAAATTAAAGATATTGATTCTGTTAATTCAGGTCGCGCATTACAAGAATTATTGGGCGAAGGAATTTCGCGAAATAAAATAGAATTGGCTAATTTGAATTTAGATAAAATTCCGGCTCCAGTGGCCCTAAGAATTTTTGACAGTTTTCATTCATTCTCTGGATCGTTGAAATTGGCTGGAGTAGAAGTATTCCAGCATATAGATTTTCGTATTCCAGATCTTGTACCGAAAACAAAACAAAATAATCCTGATCTTTTGCCTAAAGAAGAAAGGACTCCTGTTGTGTTAAATATCCATGAAGCATTAGAAGGGAATAAAGATGATCAAGATAAAGTAATATTATCATTAGCAAAAGAAGCTGTTAATAAAGCGAACAAATTAACTTTTATTGGTATTACATCGCCATTGGAACTTGCTATCGCTGGCAAAATTGTTCATGCTGCGCACGGTATGATCGAAGAATTAGATTATCAGAATGAAAGTGATAAAGAGCCAATTGTGATAAAATCCTGGAAAGCAGAATAAGAAAATTAATTCTATTAAATAAAATACCTATGGTGTTTCCATAGGTATTTTATTTAATTATATGTGTCTCGTGCGTTTTGAACGGAGCACGACTTGGCTGCCGGACTTGGATTCGAACCAAGATGAACGGATTCAGAGTCCGCTATCCTACCATTAGATGATCCGGCAATAAAATTAAATTTATGCTAAAATCGCGGATTTTTCAACTAAAAAAAGGCGCCACGAATGTGGCGCCATTTTATTTTTTTCTGCATTTACGAATTCTCAAGCTCTACGAGCTCGTTGATGAACTCGTAACTGCAGTAACACTTTTTTGAATCAAAAGTGTCAGGGAGGTTGGCGATGATTTCGGTTATGAGGTCCGGTACAGCGGCCTTCATCTTTTCCATCATGGCATAAACTTCGTTTTCGTCCGGCCTGGCATTTTTGATGCCAGTTGCATAATTGGTAAGGAAGCAGATGCTTGCGTAATGCAAGCCTGCTTCCCTGGCAAGAGCGGCTTCGGGATGCAGCGTCATACTGACATAATCGCACCTCATTACCTGCAATGCCTTTACTTCGGCAGCGGTTTCAAATCGCGGCCCGTTTGTAACCGCAACGACACCCCCCGACATTGTCGGAATTTTTAACCGGGCCGCGGCCTTATATATGGTGTCCCGAATCTGCGGACAAAAAGGGCTGCTCATGTTGACGTGAGTCGCTTTCATAAGCACTTCCTTGCCTTTTCTTTTTATAATCTGGCCGTCAAAAAAAGTCTCCGGCCGACCATAACAGAATAAAGTGTTCAGATCATCGGGCGTGGCAAGCCAACCGAGGTCAATGGCCGGATTAAGTACGCCAACGGCATTGAATGCGATAACCGCATCAACGCCAATTTTTTTAAGGGCAAGAATATTTGCCCTGTAGTTGACCTCATGAGGCGGCACTATGTGGTCTTCGCCGTGCCTGCTCAGAAAGTAAACCTGAGTTCCTTTTATGATTATTTCCTTCAGCATAACAAGCTTATCAGAAAAGCTTGTTATAATCCCACGCGGCAAAGAATCTGCCGCGAAATTCTTTTCAATACCTGTTCCCCCTATGATGCCTATCTTCATTTTTAACCTCCTAAAATTTATTAAAATTCTAATATCTTAAATAACTTTTATCGGGCTAAAAGTCAAACGGTTGTATTATTGGAAAATAAATCCAACTCTTCATTCTAATCCCGCCGGTTAACAGGCGAAGAATCTTTCATGCTTTTCGAGATCCTTCGCTTCGCTCAGGATGACGAAAATAATAATTTATCCTTTCCGAACAATAATAAATTAAATTCTTAAGGATATTTAAAAATGCTATAATTATATTTAGGTAGTGTGCATAGAAACAAAAAAGCCCCTCACAGGCTTTTTTGTTTTTTAAATTTAAATTTTGAAGACTATCTCGTAACCGAAATTGGGTTGGTAACTTCTCCGGTTGCGCCAACAGTCGTTCTCCTGGTAGTCGGATCGTAAACCACGCTGTATCCTGTCGCAGTCGAAGTTCCGGTTGACGGATCCATGGGCATGACGGAGATATATGTCGGAACAATACACGGCTCTATATTATAATTATTTGCTCCGCTTCCCAATTCCATTGTGGTGGTAGGTAATGCGCCTGCTCCGCAGGTGAAATTACCGTGATTGTCAACCATATTCTGGCCGATAGCATTCAAGATCGAGTTAACATTGCTCCATCTCTGCGTATCGCGCGCCTGGGCAAACTGCCTTGCCGGGTTAATGGCAACAATGACGACACCCGCCAAAATGGCGATGATACCGATAACAACCAACAATTCGATCAATGTAAAACCTTTGTTTCTCATTTTTGTCTTTTGAATTTTTCCTCGACCTTTTCTTGATTATGATAAATTATCCTATTTATAAAGTTTTATTGCAAGAATTATCGGGTAACCGAAATTGGGTTGGTAACTTCTCCGGTTGCGCCAACAGTCGTTCTCCTGGTAGTCGGATCGTAAACCACGCTGTATCCTGTCGCAGTCGAAGTTCCGGTTGACGGATCCATGGGCATGACGGAGATATATGTCGGAACAATACACGGCTCTATATTATAATTATTTGCTCCGCTTCCCAATTCCATTGTGGTGGTAGGTAATGCGCCTGCTCCGCAGGTGAAATTACCGTGATTGTCAACCATATTCTGGCCGATAGCATTCAAGATCGAGTTAACATTGCTCCATCTCTGCGTATCGCGCGCCTGGGCAAACTGCCTTGCCGGGTTAATGGCAACAATGACGACACCCGCCAAAATGGCGATGATACCGATAACAACCAACAATTCGATCAATGTAAAACCCGCGTCCGAATAACGCCCTACGGATGCGCCCATCAGAATTTTATTTTTAAATTTCGTCATATCACTAATATTCGCAAATCTGATTACGAATTTCACCAATCATAAATATATTTCTATCTTGTGATTATTTGTGTTTAATTCGCGTAGATTCGATAATGCGTTTGCCGACTTTTATTTCCATTGAAATAAATTATCTTATTTATGAAAAATTATTGCAACTGCCTTGATTCCATTTACTGACAAATTTCTGCAAACCCAAATATTGAACGATCGTTCAATATTTAGATCGATTATTCACATTTACAAAAATGTAAATATACGCCTGCATAAATGAAATGGATAATCTCTTTATTTATTTTAATTCGTCCCAGGAAATTATTTGGTACGTAGTCGATGTCAGCGGAAAATCGGGCGGCGGATTATACAGCAAATTAGAATCGTAAGTGATATTCCTGTTCTGATACCCGGTTCCGTCAGTGTAAGCGAATCCGTAACGCTGGTTGGACATAATCATGCCGTAAAGATTGATAGTCGATCTGATTGCGTATGGATTGCACCTCGGTTGATTATTATATCCGGCTCTGTAGTAAAATCTCCCCACTCTTCCGTTTTGCGCAACTAAAGCGCCGTCTATGGTAAGCGTATCGGCGCTTTGCAGACCGACATCTATATCACCCTGAGATATCAAACCAAGAGAATCCTGGCCGTTAAAGTTGGAGTACAGCAGGTTGTTATTAATAATAATCTGCGGCCATTTTGCAGAATTTTCCGGAAAACGGGCAACGCCGATTGTAAGCCGGGCATTATTAATCTGTCCTTCCACCCAAAGATTATCTTCAACGAAAATTAAATTATCGGCGGGGAAATTATAATTTTTGACGAATTGCTCGCTTTTAATAGTCCACGTTCCCCAGTTTTGTTCTCCCAAAACACTGACGCAACCATTAGGCGAACTGAGAACGGAATTAACTTTGTATAAATCAAAAGTTCCGTCTGTTTTAAAAATTATATGATAGCCCTGGGCATTGGAGGGGCCGATGTAAATCCCGTTTGACTGGGCATCTGATTTCATCTGATTGAGATTGCTGGTTATGCCCGTAAAATCAACCGCGGGAACGGGAAATTGGCGGCCGGCCATAAAAACATCCGATCTGTTCATAACGGGATTAGGCGGAGCTTCCAGCGGCCTGAAGGTGTCATTTTCTCCGGTCAACGGCGGAATATTAACATGAGTATGGACTCCAAACTCTTGGTTGCCCGAGTGATCCGGATCATTGTAGGCGGATAAAGCGCTGGAAACTATGTTATGTGCAAGGCCGTCGAAACGGATTCCGCCATTGGAGTAAATAGGACCGAATACCTCCGTCCCCTGACCAAAGCGTATGTCCGAATTGGAAACTGTCGCATATTGCGCGAAAGAAGGAATCCCCATTTTCACCTGAATGATTTTTGAAACAGTCGGATCAGCGGTAACCGTGCCGGTTGATTTGATAATTACCAGAGTCGAACCTTGCGGCGGCGGAGTTATATCCAAACTGAATTGCCCTATCAAATTTCCACTTTTATCATAGTAGCTATGAATATAAGGTCCGGGATGGCCTGTGCCGTCTTGAAAATCCTGCGGCGCATGAGCCAAATGCCATCTGTAATATTCAACGCCCGCTTCGGATATTTCAAAAGCCTGTTCATTATTCTCGTTGCGGACTGCGGCATTTATCATAGTGTTCGCCCACAACAGAAACCCGGAAAGCAAAATTATCGCCAAAGCGCCGTAAAGTAAAATTTGGACGGAAAGCTGACCGTGAATAGTTTTTAGTTTACAGTTTTTAGATGTCAGGTTATTCATTTAATCGTTTGTTCTTAAATTTCTCGGAGTGACGGAAGTGAAAAAAATTTCCGGAGCGGTTTGATTCGGCTCTTGGGCAATTAATCGTATCGAGACGGTTCTGATATTGGAAATGTTTATCGGATACGCCATCGGCGGCTCGCTACCATCATAACCAGAATCGTAATAAGTAAAAATACTGGATGTGCCCATCGCCATATTGTGAACCATTTCAGAAATTTGTTCGGAATTCGGATCGTAAACAAGCGGATTGCCCGCGGGCTTAATTACGCCTTTTTTAAATGTAGTGCCGTCCAAAAAATACCTGACCTGATCCGGAACTCCGTCTCCGTCAATGTCGCTGAAAAAAGTGATTGAACTTGTGGAAACTTGCGCTATGGCATACGCGCCGAGGCCGGACGATTCCATGGGACGCATTTCCGACGCCATCGTCTCAAGAGTCTGCTGGGCTTCTTGTTGAGTTTCAAAACTTTGTGCCAAAGAAAGGCTGAAAGTCGAAATATTCGCGGAAAGAAGGAAAATCACGGCAATAATAACGACGAAAATAGCCGCGCTGACCAAAATTTCGATTAAAGTAAAACCTTTGGAATCAGAATTTGAAATACAAAATATAGGATTTAGAGGTTTATGACATTTAATTTTCATTTTGAGGCAAAGATTTTTTCTTCAGCGACTTGAAAATCAAAGCGCCAGCGACCAGCATAACGCCGAAGCCGACAATATAATAAATCAACGCCATAGGAAGCGATCCGCTCGCAACGCGCTGTTTATCGGGAATGGAAAACGATTTTGCGGAAGCAACTTTTTTATAAGCATTATTTCCTATTTTTTTATAAACTATCGCGTAATAATTTCCGGGTTTTAAATCGGCGGCGGCGGTGTAGTCGGCCGAGCCGGCGGAAATCTGTTTTATTAGCTGACTTTTTGAATTAAAGATATCAATTCGAAATCCCTGATTCGATTCCGCGGAAGACGGCCAAGAAATCACGGCTGAGCTGTTTGAAGAACCGGAGCCGCTTCCGTTATTCGTGCTTATATTCAAATTCGGCGCCTGGCTTGATTGAGTTTGGGTGGCGGTAGCGGTTTGACTCGTTTGAGAAATTTGGCCGGTTTGATTGTTATCAGTAAAAGCCTGGGGATTGATCAACGAACCTTGAAGCGTATTAAAATTTAAGTATGCCTCCGCAAAATCGCCGGACGGATCGATGGAAACAATCATAGCGACGTATTTAGTATCCGAACTCAAAACGTTTTCAGTAATAAGCAAATGCTCTAGTTCGTAAGTTTCATCGCCGACACTGGTAAGGGTTTGAGAACCCGGCTTATCCAGCCTAATCAACAAACTGGAGTTGGCGGCTTCGTTTGTTTCCCAGGAAATTTCCACGGAGCTGGTGCTTAAGGCGACAATCTGAGGATTGGAGATTGCGAGCTGAATCGCCGTGGAAGTGCTTTCATTGTTCGGCGCAGTAGATGAAGTCGTCGAGGCACTAGGCTGCCAGCCGGGCGAACTAATGAAGGAACCTACGTAGCTTCCTTCATTTCCCCAATTGTCTTTTACAAAAAGCTGAAAAACATACGCGACATTAGGCATGACGGACAAATCCATACTACATGTTCCTAATCCGTACTGGCAGGTAAAATAATTCCCCGAATAATTCGTACTTTGAACAGCACTTTGATTTTCAAGCGGCCAATAAGAAATTTTATAATCAGCCGGCTCATTGGTATTGAAATTAATTCTGACGTCATTGGAATCCAAAACCGAAGGAATGACATTGGAAAGAATCGGAGCGGAAACATCGCCTGTTTCATAAAGGGAGAAATTAAAAGTATAAGGCTGTTCATTCGAACCGAGATAAACCGGACCGATTTGCTTGTCTAAAGTATCGTTCGAATTCTGAACCTGTAATTGGACCATGTCGGTGTAATAAATTCTCAACTGAGGCATGGAACTTTTAATTTCGATTTTATAAGTTTGGTCGCTTGCAACCTTAACGGGAGAATTCAGTTCTACGTGAAATCTTTGGCCGCCCCAAGTTGTCGGAGCTATATACGGAACGGTTATTGTTTTAGAAGAAAGGATGTTATCACTATCATCAAGCAGAATAAAAGTTGCCTGTCCCGAAGAACTGGTATTCGCCAGAAAGAAATCAAATCCGCTCAAATAATCGTCGAATGGAATAAAAGTCTGATAAGGTGTTTGAGCCGAGGCTACAAACAAATAATCCGAAGTATACGGATTGTATTCATAATATTTCAATTCCGCGGCGGATGATAAGACCGGGATCGAAATTAAAATAAATAAAGTTATAAAAATTTTTTTGGCCATTATTGCGTAAGCTGCACGTTATATTGCATCCAATTGTTGGAAATGTAAACAGAAGGATTGTTGAAAGTCTGATAGCCGGATTTTTGGACAGTCAAAGAATAACTGCCTGAAGCCAATCCGCTGAAAAACGCCTGACCGTCGGGAACGCAACCGGAAGAAAAATTTATTTTCGTATCGGCCAATGAAGGAGTATAGCCGGCATCTTGGGTTTGCAGATAAACTTTATACCGCAAATAACGATTGCCGTTTTCGATTGAATTTATCTGAGCCCCGCTTGTCGAGTAATAAGTGTTTGGCGTTCCGTCAGGCCCGACAAAATTCCAAGTGGCGTTGTCGTTGTTTGCGGCGATTTGAAATTGCAAACTCTGCGATCCGGTTTGCAACGGTTGGTTTTGCGGATCCCATTCGATATCGTCAAAAGTCGTGTTGGAAGATCCCAGATCAAAGGTGTTCGAAATCAGCCACTGCGTACTGGTCGCATATAATCCGTTGTTTTGCGCCAGTGTAATTATTCCGGGAGTCGAAGTGGCATCGATATTGCCGCTTTGGGAATTGTAAGAAGACCCGTTCGACCAATCGGTCTGAGAAATATTATATCTGCCGGTGTATAAATTCTGGTTAAAACCTCCGCTTAAAAGCGAAACTTCGGCATCATTGACCGGGTTGCCGCTCTGATCTTCGACCGTAACCAGAAGTTCCTGAGGTTTTTTAGGCGCCATAATCAAGCTTAAATTGCTCGACGTATTCGGGTTTACGGCCAGCGGCAACAGCGGAATGGAACCGGCAATATCATAATTGGAATCCTGGCTAAATAAGCTATAAGAATCCCATTCCAGATTATTAGTCGAATAGGCGCCCAACGAATCCGTAGTGAATGAATTTGAATATTTCAAGACATTCGGATTTGTTCCTATTAATTTCGTCCCCCCTTGAAGCAAGCTGACACTCGGGATCGGTGAACAAAAATAATCATTGGTTTTTAAAGATAAAGAACTTACTTTATCAATGGCAAAACTGATGGTCGTAATCTGCTGGGAAGCAACAGTGGCATCCGGTTTGACCGGATTGGGATTTGAAGCGCCGCCCGGCGGATAAGTCTGATCGGACGAATAGCCGGATTTGTTTACCGAAATCGAATATGACGCCGTGCTTGTCGGAATATCAATCAACTGTAAAACGCCATCATTATTAGTGGTGTCATTTATGGAGATTGCCGGATTCAAGCTGCCGTTATAAACATGGACGTTGGCGTTGCTGACGGGATTGCCAGAAGCATCAATGACATTAACGAAAAGCGAACCGTTTTGGGAAGAAGTCTCCAGGCCCTTGGGAGCGACTGTCGTAGTCATGGTAAAAGGAACGAAATTGGAATTCATACAAGTCTGGCAACTGATCTGAAATTCAACCATTTTATAATCCGCTGGAGAAGTGTCGGTCGGAGCAAGGCCGTCAAAAGGATCGTCGATATTGCGCACAGTCGCGGAAACCAAATAATTGTTTCCGGCGAAAGAAACGGTTGTCGTGGCCGGTATTTTTCCCGGTGGATAACCGCCCATGATTCCGACATCCTGATAGTTCATATCGCGGATAATTTCGATTTGATTCTGCAAAACCGAGACAGCATCGAACCGCGTTTCATTTTTGGAAGAAATCTGTAATACGTCAGAAAATGCCATAAAAACCGCATAAGAAATCAGTAAGAACAAACCCGTAGCAACCAGAACTTCAATAAGGGTGAAGCCTTTGCCATTATTGTAAGATTGCAAGATTGAAAAATTGAAAGATTTTATTTTTTCTTTTATTCTGCGCATTTTAAAAATCTGCAATTTGCAATCCGCGATTTGCAATTTTAAGGTTTAGTTTATTTAACTTTTATGTTTTGGGTAAGGCTGTAAATCGGGGTAATAATTGCCAGAACGACAAATCCCACGATTACTCCCATAACCACCAACAGTACCGGCTCCAAAATGCTGGATAAATTTTTTGTAGTTTCATCTAATTCGTTCTCATAGTACTCGGAAAGATAAAAAAGATTGGAGTCCAAATTGCCGGTTTTTTCCCCCACTTCGATCATTCTGGTCAAGGTTCCGGGGAAATATTTGGAATATCTTTCCAGGCTGCGATAAAACATTTCGCCCTTGCGGACCTCTTCCGACGCTTCTTTTAAGACTTGTTTGTAAGCGGTGTTCGCAACTATAGTAGAAGTGATGGAAATTGCCTCGACTATTTTCACTCCGTTTTTTAAAAGAAGGGCGAAAGTCCGGCTGATATTGGCCATGTTGTACGAAACCGTTATGCTGCCGACCACGGGCAGATATAAAAGAGTTTTATCATAAAACTTTTTTATTCCGGGAAGTCTCATTAAAAAAGAGAGGCCTATAATAAAGACAAACAGACCGATAACAATATAAAGGAAATCATTCTGAAGCATATTCGAAACGCCAATCAGGATTTTAGTGGTAATTGGCAAATCGATTTTCATAGCTAAAAAAACCGGCATGATTTTCGGCAAAATAAAAAATACCAAAGCAGCCACGACGGCAAGGGTGGCGACTAAAATGACGGCGGGGTAAATCAAAGCTGAACGGACTTTTGACCGCAATTGCTGGCTTTTTTGCAGCTCGCCGGCGAGATAATTCAGGCTTTCAGGCAAAGTCCCGCTGATTTCTCCCACTCTGATTATGCTTACGAACAAATCGCCGAAAATATTTTTATATTGTTCCAATGCCTCGGAAAGAAGCTGTCCATTCTGAATTTTGACGATTACATCGTCAAGAATCGACCCGAAACCGCGGCTTTTTACCTGGGATCTGATTAAGTTAATACTTTCAACTTCTGCCATTCCCGATTTAATCATCATCGAAAGATGCTTGGCAAAAAGCATTTTTTCGGCAAGAGGAACTTTTAGAAAAAAATTGAAATTGAGATTTAAGTTTTTCATTCAGCACATAACTTCTCCGATTTTCTATTGCATAAGGCGCAATCAAACCAGGAAATTAAGATTTATTTTTAAAATTTTAATTCTCATTTATAACTATTCTTAAGAGAAGTTATGCATGGAATGAATCCCTTATATGACTTCTCTTATTTTAATTATATAAAAAGTTAAAAAAATTAATTTATAATTCCATTATAATTATTTTTAAAAAAATATGTATGAAAAATTTTATTCATGGATAACTCTGATAACTTCTTCGATCGTGGTGATTCCATCAACCGCTTTTTTAAAACCGTCTTCAACCATAGTGGTCATTCCTTCATGAAATGCGATTTTTTTAATATCGGAAGCCCCTTTGCGAGTGATAATCGCTTCTCGAATGGCTTCCGTGACCTCCAAAATTTCGTAGATGCCGACACGACCGTAATAGCCGCTTCCGTTGCATTTTTTACAACCTTTTCCATAATAAAATTTTTCTGTTTGCCTTACCAATTCCGGCGAGATTCCGGAACTGAGCAGAATTTCTAGTTCGGACATGGAATATTTTTTTTCCGTTTTGCATTCCGTGCAAATCTTTCTTACCAAACGCTGGCCTATGGCGATATTGACGGTTGAAGCGATAAGAAAAGGCTCTACCTTCATATCCAAAAGCCGAGGCAAGGTAGTGGCCGCGTCATTGGTATGGATTGTGGACAATAATAAGTGCCCGGTCAAGGCAGCATTAACGGCGATTGAAGCGGTTTCTTCATCGCGAATTTCACCGACCATAATAATGTTCGGATCCTGGCGCAAAATCGCGCGCAACCCGTCGGCGAAAGTAAGGCCGGTTTGATTATTGACTTGAATTTGATCAATTCCTTCCAAGGAAAATTCGATTGGATCCTCGATTGTAATAATAGAAGTTTCCGGGGTATTCAAAACTTTCAAAATAGTGTAAAGGGAAGTCGTTTTTCCGGAACCAGTAGGACCAGTGGCAAGAATCATCCCATATGGCCTGGAAATCGCTCTTTTGACTTTGGGTAAATCATTCCCGGAAAAGCCGAGATCTTCCAAGGTTAAGGTGTCGGCGGATTCGGTCAAAAGCCTCATGACCACGTTTTCATCATAATAAGTCGGAACTATGGAAACGCGCATGTCAAACTTTTCTTTTTTGGAAGTAATAAATTGAAAACGCCCGTCCTGCGCCATTTGATGCTCGTCGGTTCGAAGTCCGGACAGAACTTTTATGCGGCTGATAACCTCCGACTGAATTTCTTTTGGCAGAGTAAAAGCGATATGCATAACGCCGTCAATCCGAAACCTGATATTGACGCCAGTTTCAGTCGGGTCTATATGAATATCAGAAGCCCGGGAATAGTAGGCGTCCTCTATAAGGGAATTAACGATTTTAATAATCGAAATTTCGCCTTTGGGACGAGCTAATTCCTTTTCTATGGAAAGATGGTCGAATTCCATGGTAATATATTAGCAGACTGCCGATAATATTTAAAGAAAGATTAAACTTGATTGCAAATCAAAGATTGAAAAATTAATTTCCCCAAATAACCTTCTCAAATATTTTAATTTTCAATTTAGCAATCTTGCAATTTAAATGAAAACAAAAAAAGAAATTCTGGAAGAATCATTGGACAGCGCAAAAGAAGCCATGTTGCGGATAGAAATCACCACCGAATATCTGCAAGGGCAGCATGCGAAAACAAATGACCAGCACTTGCTTCAGGAAATGGCAAAGTTAAAAGCGAACGAAAACGAAACAAAAAGCTGGATTGAATTCCTGAACGAACAACTTAAAAAAGAAAAATAATTGCTGTCGTTTCTTCCAATAGAGTCTAATATTTTATTAAATCGCTACGATAAAAAGAAGGCCCCGAAAGGGGCTTTATTTTTGATAGGGAAGTAAATCTTTATGAAATTCGTATACAAAACGGTTTGATACAGGCGCACTATATCCAATGCCATTTTTACTTAGAAGATCTAGAATTATTTTTTCGGCGCCCTGGTGGAAAGTCACCTTGCAAGTTACGATGTAAACCGAAAAAACATTGTAATTTTTTAAGTCCAAAATCAAATGTAAAATTTCATTTTCCGGTTTTTCCTGAAACACGAAAAATTCTTGACCCTCATTAAGCGAGTAAAGAATTTTGACCAAATCCGCATACAATGCTCTTGCAAACAGAGAACAAATAAGTCCGGGATTGTCATGAAAATCAGCCATAAACCGTTACCCCCTATGAAATTTATGAAAATGTGTTTTTGCTGTGATTAACGATAAGGAAAAAGTGAAATAAAGTCAAAACAAAAGCCGCCTTTGGAGCGACAAGCGAGAAAAATCAAGTTTATTTTATTGATAATTAACTATGTCTACTTTTTTAAAAATTAAACCGGCAATATGTTTCCGCTTATCACATAAAAGCCTCTCTCTTCCGATTTAAGATCTATCACACAGCTCTTTTTGTAATCTTCTGCCGCTTTTTTAGCCCAGCGACATCATCAACGAATACCATTATTTTATTGCAGGTGAATCTTTCCGTATTTCTTCATCTTTGCGAACCATTATTGTTCTCACCTCAATTTCGTATTTTTTAGAATATGTTCCGGATAAACCATACAAGGAATCAGCTTTCCAGTTAATATTATAAACTGTTGAGAATTTTTAATAAACCGGCTAATATGGATTTAATCATGATTCTTAAAAAATATTACAGCACAAATCATATTTCTCATTCAAATTCTTTCAAAGAAATTCTTATTCAAGGGCAGGCGCCGGACAAAGGTCTTTTTATGCCTACTACAATTCCTCGAATTTCTCCGGAAGCTATAAGCAAATTGCCAGGCATGTCTTATCCGGAAATCGCTTTCGTAGTTTTAAATGAATTCTTAAAAGATGAGATTGCCGAAAACGATCTGCGGAATTTACTGGAAGACGCTTACAACTTCGACGTTCCCCTGGAAAAAATAAGCGGACAAAATTTTATTTTGCGGCTGGACAGGGGGCCGACCGCTTCATTTAAGGATTTTGCGGCAAGAGCGATGGCTCGGCTGATTTATTATTTTTACAGAGACCCGGACAAGAATCTGACTATTCTGACCGCAACTTCCGGAGATACGGGCAGCGCGGTTGCCAACGCGTTTTTCAAGTTGGATGGAATAAATGTCTTTATTCTTTTCCCGAAAAACGAAGTAAGCGAAAAACAAAGGAAACAAATGACGACTCTAGATCATAATGTTGCGGCAATCGCCATTGACGGAAAATTTGACGATTGCCAAGCAATCGTTAAAAGGGCATTCGGAGATCCCGAACTCAGCCATCTGCATTTGACTTCGGCCAATTCGATAAATTTCGGAAGGCTGCTCGCGCAAACAGTTTACTACTTTTATTCTTATTCGAGGGCGGCGGAAAACGGCGAACAAGTCATATTTTCCGTTCCCTCCGGAAATTTCGGGGATTTAATGGGCGGACTGCTAGCCAAAAAAATGGGTTTGCCCGTTTATAAGTTTATTGCAGCGACTAATGAAAATGACGAATTTGCGAAATTTTTGGAAACCGGCCAATACCAGCCGATTACTCCGTCAAAGAATTGCATTTCGAATGCGATGAATGTCGGCCATCCGAGCAATCTAGCCCGCATAATAGATTTATACGGAGGTCAAATGGATCCGGACGGAACAATAAACCAAATTCCGGATATGGATTCCATGCGCCGGGATATTTTTGCCATAAGTATTACCGACGACCAGACAAGACAAACAATAAAAGATGCCTATGAAAAAAATAGGATTATTCTGGAACCGCACGGGGCCGTAGCTTGGGCAGCGCTGGAAAAATTCAAAGCTCAGGATTCCAAACCGGCAATCGCGATATCGCTTGAAACGGCCAATCCCGCAAAATTTCCCGATGAAATAGAAGGAATATTGAATATCCATCCTGAAATTCCGGGGGCTTTAAAAGATCTTGATTCTAAAAAAGAATTCATGCAAAGTTTGCCAGCCAGCTACGACAGCTTCAAGGAATTTTTAGTGCTGAAAGAATGCGGCAAAGGAGTTTGCATTATCTGATAGAAATTATTGACAGCATCAAAAAATCCGTTCGCCGCGGCGAACGGATTTTTTTGGGCGCGATTGATAAAATTATTACGGATTAAAAGCTTTTACAGAATACGCGATATCAGAACGATCATTTTTGTTTAAAATGCCGAAAACCGACGCTCTGTATCCGTTCCGCAAACTGGAAAAGGAGGTTGTTGTCCCGTTTACAGCAATACTTGTATTGGAATAAACAGTAACATTGGCTTGAGCTCCATTTGACAAAATTAGGGTAAAGCCGTTTGAACCTAGATTGGAAATAACTCCGGATATCGTAGTTTCCAAAAGAGATAAATCTCTTATTCTTTGAGCGTCGACTGCCAGCGGGTTAGTATTTGAAACGAATCCGTAAAAACGAATGTCATCTCCCGTTTTAATTTCCGATAAAGCCCCGAACTCTCCCAACTGTCTTACCAGAATCGTTGAACTTGATAGATTTAAACTAATCGGCATTCCCCAGCTTGTCATGGAAATCGTCGAGCTGCCGATATCTGTCACAACTCCCCTGGCATAGGCAAAACCAGAATTTTGAACATGAAAATTTTGTATTGTCGGAAGAGCAACTGTTGAACTAATAGGGGTTGAGGTGGCGGCTGGAGGAGTAAAAGGGGTGGGATAATTTTGCGCGAAAACCGCGGGGAGGATTAAAATCGAGAAAGCGGCAATGATACCTGCGCCATAAGCGATTATTTTTTTCATAAATAAGATTTATTTTAAAAAGCCGACCTTTTTTTAATTATACCGCCAATGGGATTTGCCATAAATAGGAATAAAGTTTACGAAAAACTAAAAATCCGCCGAAGCGGATTTTTAGGCAAGTAGTAGGCCGGATTCTGTTTCTAAGCGATAATTTATCTGGGTCCGCCATTACTGGCGGACTCAAGCGGCACCCCCATACGCACCTCACTAAAGTTCGGTGCTCAATTTCCAATCGGCCTAATTTCTAATTTTCTAAAATTTAGAAAATTAGGTTGATTAGGACCTAGAATAATCCGAGCATCTCGCCTTGGTGAGATGCGACGGGTACGGCCTTGCACCCAATAAGGATTTAGCCGTTTCACCCCTGGCGTTTCCGTCAAGGCTATTCCCGAAGGAATTTCCAATCCTTTCGGATTAGAACGTCTCTGCTCGCACCTCTCACATTGCTGCGGCCGGCTGTTAGCCAGTATCTTTTTAATCCATTGCCTTTTAGTTAAGAGAAGTTGCTTGGATTTAACCAAACAAATTTCATATAAAAAGCGCTGGAATAAGTGTCCGGACCTTCCTCTCGCGCGCACCTCACTAAAGTTCGGTGCTCAATTTCCAATCGGCCTAATTTCTAATTTTCTAAAATTTAGAAAATTAGGTTGATTAGGACCTAGAATAATCCGAGCATCTCGCCTTGGTGAGATGCGCCGAGCTATCGCTCCCTTACATCACTAATTTTAAATCAATTCTAATATTTGTCAAATAAGATTTTTTAAAATCAGGTATTCTTTCAGGGCAACGGCATTGTTGAACATCTCATTTTTAGCAGCGTATAACAGGGTTAGCGGCTGCCCTTTATGATTTAAAAGCTGCTTAATTGCATGTTTATTCCCTTCCAATTCTTTAAAATATTTCTGTTTAAATTCAGCCCATTTTTGGGGATCGTGGTTAAACCATTTGCGAAGCTCATTGCTGGGACCGACTTCCTTTAACCATAAGTCGATTTGATCATTGTTTTTTTGAAGACCCCTCGGCCACAATCTATCTACCAAGATTCTTATGCCATCCTTTTTTTGAGGAAGATCATAGACTCGTTTTATTTTGACCATCTATATTAGAATTATAGCACGCGGGAAAATTTTTATAAAAACAGATAGGCGACGGCCAGAAAAGCCGTGATTAGAAAAGTTAAGGCTCCCAGAATGTTGATCGCCGGAGAAGAAGTTTTTCCCTTCATAATTTTTTTATTATTGGCGATTTTCATAATAATAAAAATCAGGGGCGGAGTAATAATCGTGTAAAGCACGGCCGTATATACCAAAAGCTGTATGGGATCTATTTTGCTGAAGAAATTGACCGCTATGCCAAGAACGGTGGCAATAATAATAACCAAATAAAATCCTTTGGCTTCCCTGAATTTTTTATTCAGGCCTTCCTGCCAATCAAAAATTTCGGAAAGAATATATCCGACGCTTCCGGCTAAAACCGGAATTGCCAAAAATCCCACTCCAATGAGGCCCAAACCAAAAGCTAAAAAGGCAAAATTTCCCAATATCGGCTTCAAAACGGCGGCAGCTTGGTCAAAAGTCGCAATTTCTTTAACTCCATAATTGGCCAAATTGCTCGCGCCGGCGATAATAAACCACATTACGACATTGGAAATTATCATTCCGAAAAAGGTATCCTCCCTCAAAATTTTTAATTCGTTTCTCGTGACTAAAAATTTTTTTAACGATTTTCTGACTTTTGCATCATCCCTTTCTTCAACTTCTTCGCTCGCCTGCCAGAAAAAAAGATAGGGGGAGATGGTAGTCCCTATAATGGCGGTAATCAACAAAATATTTTCTTTGCTGAATGAAAAACTCGGAATAAAAGTGGCTTTCAAAGCCATAAGCCAATTTATTTTAATGTAAAAGACTGTTACAACATAAAAGATCATCGCGAAAGACAGCCATTTCAGAACCCGGGCGAATTTTTGATAAGAAAAAAATACCATCAACATTATAATCAGTATGCTGATTGCTGGTATCCAGATGAACCGGCTGAATCCCAGTAATTTTTCAAAAATAACGCCGCTTGCCAATAAATCTGCCGCAATATTTACGGTAATCACAAATGCGGAAATAAAAGAAATAAAATATAAAATATATTTTGAATAGTGTTCTTTTATGACTTTAACCAATCCTTTATCGGTAACATAACCGATGCGACCGGACATTTCCTGAATCGAATACATCAAAGGCAAAGTTAAAAGAGCCGTCCAAAGAGTTTTGAATCCGAAAACAGTTCCGGATTGCAAATAAGTCAGAACTCCCGATGAGTCGTCATCGGATACGCCGGTAATAAGTCCGGGGCCAAAAGCGCTAAATATCCTTTTTATCTTTTTCTTTAAGGACGAACGATGAATTAAAAAAACAGATTTTTCCGCAGTGTTCATTTTAAAAAATCAGAACAGTTTGTTTTCTTTTCGTTTTTGAGAATCCAATTCTCTATTAACCAAAGCGTCGGCTTTTTTGTTTTCTTCGCGGGGAATATGATAGAAAAAAACTTTTTTGAAATCCTGTTTTGAATTCCAGATTTCAACAAATAACGGAACCAATCTTCCCTCTTTTAATTTATATTGCCCCATCAGCTGCTTGACAACTAATTCGCTATCAGCTTTTATCTCAATCTCAATATTTTTAACCTCGTCTTTTCCCATCAGCTGCTTTATTTTTTTCAGGGCAAAAATAATAGCCTGATATTCGGCTTCGTTATTTGTAGTAATTCCCAAGTACTGGGAATATTCTTTGTTGAGCTGCTGAATAAAAACTCCCAAGGCCGCAGGACCAGGATTTCCTCGGCTTCCGCCATCGCAAAAAACTGTTAATTTATTCATTGATATTTATTTTATCCCACATAATTATAAAAATCACGTGGATGAATTGAGATTGAATATGTTTGTCTTTGTTCCATATCAATATATTCTTTTCCAAACAGTAGCACTTTTACATGGAGAAACAAATAAAATTGGGGATGCTTTATAGAAAATAGTAAATTTTATGGAGAATTTAATGGGATTTGCCGTTTTTTCTTGTCCACGGGAAATTCATCTCCGCATCAAACATAAATCCGGCCGCTTGTTTGTGGCCGCCTCCCGCTTCAAATTTCTGCGCCAATTTCGAGACATCGGGATCGCCGCTCGATCGCAAGGAGACTCTGAAGCGGTTTTCCGTAAAACGCCAAATAATGGCAACACCTCCGCGGGTTTCATGCAAATAATTCCCAATTTCCGATTCCAGGATCGGAGAGTTGACCGCAAACGCCCTGTTTCCGAAAAAATCCACTTCTTCGGCTTGAGCGGCGATAATTTTTACCCAGTTTTCCTTGTATCTTAAAATCGCCCTGCCTTCTTTTACGAAAGATTGAAGTTTACTATTATTTTCAAAATCAGCGAATAATTTATCGAAAATTTTGAAATCAAAAACAAACGAATCAAGGAAGGCAAAAACGGCTTTGGAATTAGGAAGCTTAAACCTAAAATAATCCATATCCTCAATGTATTTTAAAATTCTAGGCACCGGTTTTTTGGGATTGAAATATTTCCAGGCAAGAACGGAGGCTGAGTTATTTTCGCCGTAAATATGCTCCGTGGAAATTTTTATAGTTTCTTTTTCACTGACATGATGATCAATCACAACCAGTTTCTTATTTCTGGAGAGCAGATTTTCCATAATCGGCTTTTCATAGCAAAAATCAAAAAGGTAAATCTCCCGTTCTACCAAACCTTCTGGAAGAGGGGTATGACTATTGTGAGTAACGCCGATATATTCGGCTTTGTTTCTAAATTTTCTTCGGGCGGAAAGCGCTGAACAAAATCCGTCCAAATCATCATGATAAATAACTACTATGTTTTTCATAAAGATAAAATTAATCAGTTAACGAGTTTGCGCGTTAACGAGTTCTAATTCAACCCATTAACGCGTTAACACGCTAATAATTAAATTTAATTACTTTAGAGCAGTGATTCCGGGTAATTTTTCCCCCGCTAAATACTTTAACATGGCTCCCCCTCCAGTGGAAAGGAAGACGTTATTGGAAACTTTTTTGTTTTTAAAAAGAGCTGCAGTTTCACCTCCGCCGATTGCGGCAAAAGCTTTACTTTGTCCAATAGCTTTTATAATTCCTTCGGATCCTTTTTTAAATTTGATATTTTCAGCCATGCCCATAGGTCCGTTCCAAATAATTGTTTTAGCAGTTTTTAAAATTCGCGAGTATTTTTTAATGGATTCCGGACCGATATCTAAAATTTTTCTATCGCTGACAGCATAGTCATCCGGCAAAATTATTTTCTTTGACTTTGAAATTTGTTCAGCGAAATTAACCGCATCTTTTTCCCAGATTGAATTCCCTATCGGCAAACCTTGAGCTTTCAAAAAATTATTGGCAATCCCTCCGCCAACTAAAAAGTGATCCGCTTTTTTTAAAAAATTTTTAATCAAGCTTATTTTGTCGGAAATCTTTGCGCCGCCCATGACAACTACTAAAGGATGTTCCGGGTTCTTTAAAACTTTATCCAGATTTTCGATTTCTTTTTCCAGAAGCAGCCCGGCGTAGGACGGCAAAAATCTTGTAATTGCACAAACAGAAGCCGCTTGGCGATGGCTTACCGCAAAAGCGTCGTTTACATAAACATCGCCGATAGAAGCAAGCTGTTTTGCAAAATTTTTATTATTTTCTTCTTCGACCTTTTGAAATCTTAAATTTTCCAGAAGAAAAATTCTGTTTTTTGATTTTCTAATTCTTCCTCGTATACTATCACGCGTGATAGTAGATAAATCGATAAATTCAATTTTGGTTTTTAAAAGGTTTTCAAAAATTTTTACAAAAGGCTTTAAAGAGAAGCTCGCAGTTCGCGGTTTATGGCTTATATTTTTTTTCGGGCGCCCTCTGTGAGACAATAAAACAATTTTCGCGTTATTTTTTGAAAGAAATTTTATGGTCGGCAAAATCGCCTGAACGCGCAGATTTTCTTTTTCCAATTCGTCATCTTTAATATTCAAATCAACCCGCAATAAGCATATTTTTCCGGATAAATCTTTTTTTGAAAGCGCAGACAACAATTTCATTTAAATCATTGTACCCTAAAATTTAAGCAAAAAAAATCGGGGAACCGAAGCTCCCCTTTTAATAATTGCTTTATGTTTTTGCCAGGTCGTAAACCTGGCGACCCACCTCGGCATTCCAGGTGTGGCCCACATTTTTTAATGTGGTTACCTGAATGCCATGTTCTTCCGCGAAGGCGGCCGTGTACTTGCCGCCGAAATAATCATCGTTTCCCCCGATGATTATTTTTACGTTCTCCGGGGGGACCTGAGTTAGAATCTTTTTCAGGTCCGTTTTATACAATTCCCGCGCTTTAAAGATGTTAATAAAAAATCTTTTAAACAACGGGAACCCATCGAACGTGAAGATTCGATGCAGAAGGGAGTTGTTTTTCCACTCCCCCATACAATATTTGAACCAGGTAATAAACCCTTTGCGCCAGAACGGCAAAGGTCCGATTACTGGATCCACCAGAATCAGCTTGGCATGGCGATTGTTTTGCCATGCCTGCAGAGCCCAACTGGCCCCCAGACTGTACCCGACAAGAACCGCGTTCTTGCCGATTTTGATATTCGAGGGATTGATGTCTTTTGCCCAGACATCATAGCCCTCGAAAAACCTAAAAAGGCTTTTATAGAATGATAATTTACTAAAAAACCCCGGGAAAAAATAAATGAAGAGCATTTGTTATTGCTCCTCCTTTCTTTTTTATAAAATTTTTAAAAGGTCAGAAATGACCTTGATTACTTTAATTATAATAACTTATTTTATAAAAATGTCAATACAACATGTGCATTTAAAAAACCTGGCTCTAATGTCTCTTGGAAAGAAAATGCGGATAACGGATTCAATATTTTACGATCGTAAAATATTGGATTTTGGAAAAGACTTTATTGTTTGAGAAATTTTAATAATTTTCCAAGCGGATGCGCATTTATTATGTCGTTTTTAATGGCCCAACCGCGGCGAGCCTGGGCAATTCCCCATTTCAAATAATGCATATGTGGAATAGCATGGGCATCGGAATCAATCGCAAGCTTAACGCCGGCGTCGACGCATTTTTTAATGTGCTCATCTTTTAAATCCAGACGATCGGGATAGGCGTCGATTTCCAAAACAGTTTTAGTCCGCTTGGCAGTTTTTATAATTTCATCAATATCCAAATCATAGGCTTTGCGGCGGTTAATAATCCGGCCGGTCGGGTGGAAAATAATATCAACATTTTTATTTTCCATCGCTTTAATCAGGCGCTTGGTCTGCTCTTCGCGGGACAAATTGAAATAAGAATGGACGGAGGCGCCGACGATATCCAGCTTTTTCAAAACCTCGTCTTTTATATCAAGCGTGCCGTCTTTTAAAATATCGACTTCGCTGCCTTTCAGAATTCTGAAATTTTTATTTTTAAATTTTTCATTGGCCTTATCAATCGCCTTAATCTGTTTCAGCAGCCCTTTTTCATCCAAGCCGCCGGTCATTGCCAATCTTTTCGTATGGTCTGTGATAAGAATGTATTCCAATCCTAATTTTATAGCTTCTTTTGCGTATTCTTCTATGGTATTGGAGCCATCAGTCCAGTTTGTTTGGATTTGCAAATCACCTTTTAAATCGCCATATCCGATCAATTTCGGCAATTTGTTCCGCAAGGCCAATTCGATTTCCCCCTGGTTTTCGCGCATTTCCGGTTCGATATATTGCATATCTAATTTTTCAAAAACTTCTTCTTCGGTTTTCCCGGCGATTCTTTTTTCTTTTTTATTTCTTATCTCTTTGAATAATCCGTATTCGTTCAATTTTTCTCCTTTTTTAACGGCGATTTTTCTCAGCTCGATATTGAATTCTTTGGAACCGGTAAAATATAGAAGGGCGGCGCCGAAAGATTCTTCGGGCAGAATTCTTAAATCCATGTCCATGCCGTTTTTATGGCGAATATTGGATTTGTTTTCACCATGGTCATATACTCTGACAACGCCGGGCATACCGACGAAGTAATTCATAATCGGTTTCGGGCTATCGGACTGAACCAGAATATCTATATCGCCAATTGTTTCTTTTTTTCTTCTGGCCGAACCGACGACTTTTATTTTTTGAACCTCTTTCAGACTTTTAATCCCTTCGATAACTTCCGAAATTTCGGTCATGGCATAACCTAAAATAAACCGCGAACCGGATTGTTTCGCAAATTCGATTCCTTTTAAAATATTTTCTTCGGCTTTCTTACCAAAGCCATCAAGCTCGCGGATTTTTCCGGCTTCGGCCGCTTTTTCCAGATCATCGAGATTTTTGATTCCGATTTCCTTATATAACTTTCTGATCCCTTTCGGACCAAGCCCTTCTATTTTTTCCAGACCTTTCAGATCAATGGGAGTGCGTTTTTTAAGTTCCTCGTAATATTTCAAACGGCCGGTTTTAACAATTTCTTCGATTTTTTCGGCAATTGACTCGCCGACATTGGGAATGTTTTTTAATCCTTTAAGGCCTTCTTTTTTATAAATGTCGTAAACGCTTTCATCTAAAGATTCGACAGCCGAAGCGACTTTTTCATAAGCGCGGGGTTTGAACTGAATATTTTCCATTGCCAAAAATTCCGCAATTTCGTAAAAAATTCCGGCAATTTCCTGGTTAGATAATTTCATCCCGCGCATAACTTCCCTTTCGAATTAGATAAGTTTTTTATTTAATTCAATTGCGGAGTTAAATCTATCTTTAGTTAGATCTCCCACTTTATAAATTCCTTACGGGAAGTTATGCGCGGGATTCATTATTTAAATTATAGCATTTTAGCAGTTTTTGGGATTTACCCCGCAACCTAGTCGTTAGATGAGGGATTTATCTTTTGGATAAATCCGTAGATTTCTTCGGGCGAGTAAAAACTGATAATGATTTCGCCGCCTTCGCCTTTTTTCTGAATCTTTACCGGAGCGCCAAGAGCTTCTTTCAGTTTTTCTTCAATATGCTTAATTTCATATTCATCGCTGGAAGCGCCAAAAGATTTTTCAACGGAACTCTTCGCTTTCTGGATGCGATGGCGAAGCTGGCGCACAGTCAGATTATTAGCAAGAATATCCTGAAACAACTGTTTTTGAACGGCGGGATTGGTCATTGTTAAAAGCAAACGCGCCTGGCTTTCGTTGATTTGGTTTTTGGAAACCGCATTTTGAACTTCAGTCGGCAAATTTAAAAGACGCAGCGTATTGCTGACTGCTTCGCGGCTTTTGCCCAAGCGACCGGCGATTTCCCTCTGAGTCAGTCCAAATTCATCCTGCAAGCGGGAGTAAGCGCGGGCGGTTTCGATCATATCCAGATCGGATCGCTGCAGATTTTCGATAATCGCCAATTCAAGCTGCTCTGTTTTTTCTCCGCCCATTTTGCGGATAATCACCGGCACTCTCTCAAGGCCCACCAGCTTGGCGGCGCGCAGTCTTCTTTCTCCGGCGATAAGCTGGTATTCCACTTCAGTTCCCATTTCGGTATCTTTTTCTATTTTGGAAACAACCAATGGCTGAAGAATTCCGTATTCACGGATTGAGTTGGCAAGTTCTTGCAGAGCCTCTTCGTTAAAATTTTTCCTAGGCTGAAAAGGGTTGGGCTTTATTTTCTCAACTTCGATATGGAAAATGGCGTCATTTAAGAACTTTTTCGCGTTATGCGGTTTGTGATAGCCGCCGTATTCCTCCGAAGCATCTTGATTTGCTGTTGAATTTTTTAGCCGAGAATCATCGGAAAAATTTTGTATGCTATCAGTACTGATAGCGGAAGATTTCGGCGCGCTTAAAATTTGAGCCGATTCCGCGAATCCGGAAATTTCTTTTGGTTTCGGAGGAGCTGAAATTTCCGCCGGCTCTTCCGGCGCGTTAACTTCGGGAACATTGCGAAACTTATCGGAAATGACTTTACCGATCGGAGTAAGCTCCGGATTTTCTTTTTCCGGTTCGGCGTTGTTTAATTCGCCGTTATTATCCGGTTTTTTCGGCGGTATTAAAGAATTCAAACCCTGACCTAACATAGGGAAATTATATAACAAAAATTCGGGAAAATGTATAATTTTGACTTAAAACAAAACCCAAAATAATTTCATTGACAATAAAGTTAATATATGTTATGATAGTAAATCTTAACCAGAATTTTATTCTGTTTAAGAAGTTCTTAAAAATATAAAGAGAGTGAGGTGATATGAATGAAGATTCTCATAACCGGCGTCGGATCAACCGGCAAGAGCACGCTTCGCAGACTTCTTGTAAAAGCGTGCCGGTCTATTGGAATCCGTACTGAGCATTATGACGCGGATGATTTTCAAAAACCGCGTTGCAGTGAGGACGCGGATTCCAGACGACCGGAATCATTTCGGGATGACGTCCTCTATATTATCGAGGACGTAAGAGGACCCGTACCAGGAAAAGCATTCCTTCCGATATCGGATTACGACGGCATTATTTATGTTATGCCTGGGCCGATATCAAATTTGATGTTTTGGTTACCGCGCGCCTGGCGCTGGTACCAAAAAGGAAAATTTGATTGGGACAGGAATACTGGATGGAGAGGGATCCAAAAGTCCTATGATGTCCGGAATATTGCCCCAATTATGAAAAGGCTCGCCAGGTATATGAGGCGCAGGAAAGAGTGGATAAAAGAAGACCTGGTGGCTATTTCAGGCAAACCTCACCTCATAATAAAATCCGTCTGGTCTCCGAAAGGAATCAGATGGAAAATATAACGCCGTTCCAAAGAATCAAAGGGATGGCGTTTTCTTTTTGTATTGATTGATTAAATTTATAAGTTTTGTTGCGGAATCCCATGCGAATTTTTCATCTTTGGAGTTATGGGTCACATAAATATAGCGCAAAGCAAAGGATATGCCCCTTTCCAAAACCGCAAATTTAACGGCATCCATCAGATAATTTTTATCAGTCTGACTTAATTTCCTTTTGCTTTCATAACCTTGCAATAAAGCTTTGAAATTTTCACTGCTCCATTTTTTCCAATCGTCTTTAAAACACCAGCCGCGAATGGCCTGCCCTAAATCGAGAATCAATTTTCCGTAATAAGATCTGTCGAAGTCCAAAACCGCAATTATTTTATTTTTGTCCCAGATAGCGTGACGTTTTCCCAAATCTTCATGTATAGTTCCTGAAGGAAGGTCGGCGGGAAAATTTAATTCTGACAATTCTTTCTCAATTATTCGAATAAATTCTTTTTTATTTTTGAAATCGCTTTTTGAAATGGCCTTTTTATCTTCTTTGAAATATTTTTTGGTTTGGTTTAAATCCCAAATATGTTCTCTTTTGTGCTTGGTCTTGTAATTTTCTATCAAATTATGAAATACGCCGATTAATTTTCCGAATTCTTTTATTTCCCTTGGAGTTGGATTCAATTTTTCTTTTCCTTTTGAGAATTTTCGGATATAGCCGTAATGATTTTTACAGGAAATCACTTTTTGCCCGTTTCTTGCGGAAACGGGAATTGAAGCGGGAAATTTATGCTTTTTGAGGTATTCCAACAATTCTATCTCGGCCAGAATTTCGTTTTTTGACCGCCACCTTGGACCATTTGGACAAAGCCTGAAGAAAAAATTATCTTTGTCGGTTTGAACAGTATAGGCAATATTCCCGCTGGTTTTAAGGGGTTTAACGGATTTGATTTTCCCAAGATTGAATTTTTTAAGAATTTTATTCAGTTCTTTTTCGGGAATCATTATTTTGGAGATTACACAAAATTAGATTTAGAGATTTTCTCGGGCGAGGATTTCTCTCGCCAGTTGTTCGTACGCCTTGGCGCCGTCAGAAATCGGGTCATGCAAAACCGCCGGGCGACCGAAGCTTGGCGCCTCGGCCAGAGAAGCGGAACGCGGGATCATTGTTTCGAAAATATGATACGGGAAGCTGGCTTTTAACTGCTCGGCAAGTTCTTGGGACAATTTTTCGTTTTCGTCGTACATAGTGATAACTGCGCCGGCAATGTTCAAATTGCTCGACAAATTGTTTTTAATCATATCGACGACTTCCAGAAGCTGATTCAATCCCTCCAAACTCAGGTAGTGCGACTGGATAGGAATCAAAACCTCGTCGGCAGCAATTAAACCATTAACAGTCAGCAAGCTTAGTGACGGCGGCAGATCAATTAAAATATAATCATATTGTTCGCGGATTCGGTCAATTAATTTTTTCAATTGGAATTCTCTTTCGTTAACTTCAACTAACTCAATTAATGCCCCGGCCAAATGTTGGCTGGCCGGAAGCAGATGATAATTATACAAAGAAGTCGGTTTAATCAGTTTTTCAACTTCAGTTAAATTAAAAATTCCATGATAGACGCTTTCAAAATTATCTTTTGCCGGATAGCCTAAAGCGGAGCTGGCGTTGGCCTGCGGATCAAAATCAACCACTAAAACTTTTTTGCCGGCCAAAGCCAAATAAGCCGCCAGATTTACCGCAGTTGTGGTTTTTGCAACTCCTCCCTTTTGATTGTAAACAGCAATAACTCGGGACATAAAATATAATTCAGAATATAGGATAATAGAATTTAGGGTTATTAGGAAAATGATAAATTATTTTGAAAAAAGAGAAAAGGGCTCAATTTGACTTTTGTTTTAAAATAACCAGAATTTAATCAGTACTAAATAGAAAAATAAAGGGGGGATATTATGACATTATTTGAATCTTGCAACAATAAGTCTTGCCTGAAGCTGCCGAAAAACGAAGAAAAATATGGGAGGAGATGGACCGATAAGGTGGAGATTGCCTTTTGGGCGATTATAATTATAGCCGCCATTAGTTTGCTTTGGCAGACGCTATAATTTTCGGTTGATCAATTTAAAGGGAGCTTGGCTCCCTTTTTTTACAAAAAATCCCCTTCTTTAAGAAGGGGGTGGGGAGAAGGATAGCCTTTCGGCTATAGTTTAAATAATAAGGCGCGCTTTGTTTCAGTCCTTCTCCCCGCTTGATGAAAATAAATTTTAAATTTACTGATTTTAATAATAAAACAATTCGGGATAAAATGCAAATTAAATAAATCTTTACAGAGTCCACCTGGAAGTGGAAAAAATAAAAATAATCGCGATTACCAGGATGGCAATGTTGTTAAGGATAATCTGTCTGTTAAGGCTGCCTTTTGTGTGATGGAAAATCAAATCTTCTAAAATAAAAATAAAAAGTATCATCAGGGCGGCGGAATCGAGAAATCCCAAAGGAAGCATAACAATAACGCTCATAATTTCCATAATTAAAAAAGCGGCACCGATTTCAATCAACGATTTTCTTTTTTCCGGAAATTCGGGGGCTGTAAAATCCAAAGATTCCTGCAATAGAAATTTAAAAGCTAAAAAAGTTCCAAGAAAAATCAGAAAAAAACCAAGCGCGTTTGATTTGTCCGCCACAAAAAAAACAACGGAAATTAAAAAGTATAAAATTCCGGTAAAAAAATTGAAAAGTCCCCGACGACGGTTTATAAAAACGATTTTTTTAACGCTTAAAAGTATGATGAATAAAATTCCATAAGATATTCCTCCGAAGATAATCAGGGCGGAATTAGTAAGATAAGCGGTAACAATCAACGCATAAACCGTTAAAATAAGAAAAGATAAAATAAATTCTTTCCACTGAAAAAGCGAATAAAAATAAAAAGAAAAAGAAATAATCAGAAAAACAGAGGGCCAGAAAATCCCCCCGTTTTGAGCCGCCATTATTAAAAGGACGGCCGAAACAACACCCTTAAGAATTAGCGGCAATAATGCTGATATTTGAGTCCTTGAAGCTAATTTTAATTTTTCGAGCATTGGTAAAATCTCCCCTGATCAGCCTGTCCGCAAGCGGATCTAATATGGCTTTCTGAATCAGTCTTCTGACTGGTCTGGCTCCGAAATCCGGATCAAAACCGGCATCGGCGACATATTTTTTAACCGAATTATCGACTACGATATTAAGGTTACGCGCTTTTAATCTTTCTTTCAATTCTTCCAGTTGAATATCAACTATTTTTTCAATTTCTTTTCTCGAGAGCGGATTGAAAATTATAATATCATCCAAACGGTTAAGAAACTCCGGCCTGAATGTTTCTTTCAGATTTTCCCAAACTTGATCTTTAAAATTCCGGGATTTTTCATTTTTAATTTTGTCTTCTTCTTTGGAACTCGGCAGTTCGAAACCGATTTTGGATATTTCCGTAAAATACTGGCTGCCAACGTTGGAAGTTAAAATTATAATCGTGTTTCTGAAGTTGACGGATTTACCTTTGCTGTCGGTTAATTTTCCATTATCCAAAACCTGAAGCAAAATATTGAAAACATCCGGATGCGCTTTCTCTATCTCGTCGAAAAGAATCAGGCTGTACGGCCTGTGGCGTATGGCTTCGGACAATTTCCCGCCTTCTTCATAGCCGACATATCCCGGAGGCGCACCAATCAGTCGGGCAACGGAATGACGCTCCATATATTCGGACATATCCACGCGAATCATGGATTTTTCATCGTCAAACATAAATTCAGCCAAAGCACGGGCAAGTTCGGTTTTACCGACGCCGGTCGGACCGAGAAACATAAACGATCCCAAAGGTCTGTTTTCGTCGGATAATCCGGCGCGGGCGCGGCGCAAGGCGTTGGCAACGGATTTAACCGCTTCTTCCTGGCCGACAACACGTCTGGATAAAACTTCCTCGAGTTGGGTAAGTTTCTGAGTTTCAGACTCAAGCATTTTAGACATCGGAACGCCGGTCCAACGTGAAACGACTTCGGCGACATCCTCTTCATCAACCGCTTCTTTTATAAAGCGGTCATTTTTTTTGTTTTTTCCGTTTTTAACGGTTTTTCTTTCGATATATTTTTTTTCGAAAACTTTCAGATTTTTTTCCGCTTGAGGCAATTCGCCGTAATGGATTTTGGCGACTTTTTCCAGATTGCCTTCGCGTTCAGCCAATTCGGCCTGGCGTTTCAAATCTTCAATGTGTTTTTTAAGACTGTGAAATTCTTCGAAGGTCAATTTTTCGGCATGCCATTTTGAAGAAAGGCCGTCGTTTTGCTCTTTTAATTTACTCAATTCTTTTTCAATCGCTTTAAGCCGATCTTTCGATTTTTCTCCTTCGCTGGAAATGGCGGATTTTTCGATTTCCAATCTTATGATTTCATGGCGGATTTTGTCGATTTCTTTCGGCAAGCTTTCGGTTTCCAGCCGGCGGGCGGCCGCGGCTTCGTCAATTAAATCGATCGCCTTATCCGGCAAAAATCTGTCGGTTAAATATCTAGAGGAAAGATTGACGGCGGAGATAATTGCTTCATCGCTGATGCGAATTCCATGGTGAAGTTCGTATTTTTCTTTTAATCCCCGAAGAATGGCAATGCTGTCTTCCGGAGTCGGCTCTTCTACCATAATAGGCTGAAAGCGACGTTCAAGCGCCATGTCTTTTTCAATATATCTTTGATATTCGGAAATCGTCGTGGCGCCTATGGCATGCAATTCGCCACGAGCCAAGGGCGGTTTCAATAAATTGGAAGCGTCAATGGCGCCTTCGGCGGCGCCGGCTCCGACAATCATATGAATTTCATCGATGAATAAAATTATCCGGCCGGCGGAGTTTTGGACTTCACGGATAAAAGCTTTCAAGCGGTCTTCAAATTCGCCGCGGAACTTCGTTCCGGCGATTAAAGAGCCCAAATCGAGCATTATAATTTCTTTTCCCTTCAATGGTTCGGGGACATCATTGGAAATAATTCTTTGAGCCAAACCTTCGACGACTGCGGTTTTACCCACGCCGGGTTCTCCTATTAAAACCGGATTGTTTTTTGTGCGGCGGCTTAAAACCTGAATAACTCGGCGGAGTTCTTCGTCCCGACCGATGACCGGATCAAGTTTCCCCTGTCTGGCCATGTCGGTCAAGTTAATCGCATATTTTTCAAGAACCTGGAATTTTGATTCCGGCGTTTCGTCGGTAACGCGCATCGAACCGCGCAACTGGGCAAGAATTCTGAAAGCCGTTTCTTTTTTTAGGCCGAATTCGAGCAAAAGATGAGAAGCCTTGGACGCTTCATAATCCAAAATCGCCAGAAGCATGTGCTCGCATGAAACATATTCGTCTTTTTGCTGCTGGGCAATTTTACCGGCCCTGTCTAAAACAGCCATCAACTCCTGGGAAAGATAAAGTTGCGGAGTGCTGACCGACAATATTTTCGGTTCTTTTTCCAGTTCTTTAAAAATGGCATTGCGTAAATTTTCAATATTAATTCCGGCTTTTGCGAGCAATGGCCTGATAAGCGTGTTTTCGTCTTCAATTAAGGCGGCTAAAAGATGTAAAGCTTTAAGTTCGCCCTGGTTTTCCCGAGCAGCAATATCCTGCGCATTTTGCAGAGCTTCCTGCGCTTTTATCGTAAAACGATTGAAATTATTCATGATACCATAATACCGATCTACGAATTTATGCGAATTTACTAATAATACAAATCCGTATTATTTGTTTTATTCGCAATTATTCGCATATTGGCATTATTATTTTTCCAAGTGTTAACTTAATTTTAATTATGACATTGAAAAGGCTCTTTTTTCAAGGATTGGCCGGCCTCTGTTCTAAAGTAATTTTTATATCCATCGTTTTTCCGTTTCGCAAAATTTTCAAATCAACGGCATCGCCGACATTGTAATTCTGAATGACGGCCGATAAAGAATTGTTCTGATCGATTGCCTGGCCGTTTATTTGCGTGATAATATCGCCATCTTTAATGCCGGCCTTATCAGCGGGAGAGCCGGAAATAACAGCCGGACCATCCGAACCTCCGTGGACCCAGGCACCGCTATTCACCGGCAATTTATTCTGAGATGCCAAATCAGAAGTAATACTTAAATATCTGACTCCGAGATACGGAACAACAATGGTTCCGGTTTTTTTGACGGAGTCGATGGCGCGTTTAACTTGATTTATCGGAATCGCAAAACCGATGTTCTGCGCTCCGGACACCATAGCGACGTTAACGCCGATAACCTGACCGTTAAGATTCAAAAGCGGACCGCCGGAATTCCCTTCGTTAATGGCAGCATCGGTTTGCATAACTCCTTCAATAGTTTCGGATGCGCCGTTACTGCCCGAAGCGGTGATAGTTCTTGATAATCCCGAGACGACACCAACCGAAACAGTATTGCGAAATTCTCCCAAAGCATTGCCAATCGCAATGGTAGTTTGACCGAGTTTTACATCATTAGAATTCCCAAGAGGCAAAACCGGCAAATTTTTTGCATTGATTTTAACGATTGCCAAGTCCAAAACAGGATCCTGCGCGATTACTTTGGCATCGTATTTTTTCCCGTCATTGGTCAAAACCGTATAAGAAGCGGCATTGTCGCTCACAACGTGCTTGTTAGTCAGAATCATTCCGTCGTTTGAAATTATAAATCCGGATCCGCCGCCAACTTCCTGTTTTTGAGTACCTTTTTGGCAGGGCTGATAAAACTGGGTTCCGGAACCGAAGAGCTGCTGCAACCCCTGAGGCAAGTCGGAAAACGGATTATACGGACATTGTTCGACGATGGGAACATCTTTTGAAATTATGATGGATACAACCGAGGGCGAACTTGTTTGAACGGCGTTAATGACCGCTTGTTCATAACTTGATGGCGATTGATAAGCCGAATCGGCTGAATTTTGAGTTGCCGCGGTTTGATGTGTGCTGATTATGTCATCATAAAGACTTTGAAATACATTTGATTTGGCCCAGGAAATCGAAATGACGGACCCTATAACACCGCCTGCAAAAGCGGCCAATATAATTACAATTATAATTTTTTTATTGAAATTATTCATGATTTACAAATTTTCACAAATAAGAAACAAATAATCACTAATCGTGAAAAATCATCTGTGATTTGTGATAATTCGTAAGTTATTCGGAAAAAATAACGAAGCTGCCAAAAAATAAGATTATGCTCTTTATTTATATATACGCGCCAGAAGCCGTTTTAGTTGCAATCAAATTCAAGTGTTTTTCTATTTAATTATAACACTGAAAACTACTTACGGGCAAAAGAATAAAATTTAGAATTTAAAAACATGAGTCTCAAAAGACTGGCATAACAGCCTTTCTTATTTTAAAGAGCTAATAATTTTATCCCACCTCCTTTTGTGTGCTCTTTTTTCCTTTTTGGTCATTGAATTTGTTAAAGAAAAAATGGACTGAACCACTTTTATCGCTTTTGTGTTTTGCTTATGATTATTTGAAAATTTTATTGCAACATTCTCCCATTCTTGAAGATGATTTTTTTTAATTTTTTCTCCGAGTAATTTTCTCACGTGATTAATGAATTTCTCACTACTTTTAAATTGGCTATAGTCATAACAAAAATTTCCATTATAGCGAAGATTGCTTATAGAAATAATATATAAAGAGCCGGGAATTTTATTTTGATATTCTTTCCTCAAAGACTTAAATATATTACTAAAATCATGATTTAAATCATGCAATCGTTTCTGAAAATCTCTCTCACTCTCAAAGATTTGATCCTTTGCCCAAAGACACTTTAAATATTTTTCAGCACTTTGTTGGAGCATCCATAACGATTGAGCAATTAGACCAGTATTCCACAAAATGCGCGCAGCAACTAAATCTGCCATTGCAATTTTTTGTATTGTACGCAATTCAATGTTTAGATTAAATTCTGTCATTATTTTTCAAAATCTTTGAAATTATTTTTAAAGACTTTTTTATTTCTTCTCCGGTTGTAAATTTTCCGAAACTGAAACGCAAACTGGAACAAATCCGCTTTTCCGACAAGCCCATCGCTTGAAAAACATGAGATTTTTTGGCGCTAAAAGCGGCGCAAGCCGAACCGCTTGAAACTGCGATACCGTTTAAATCCAGTTTAATTAATAAATTATTGGCTTCAAAATCCGGGAAATAAATATTTAAAATATTCGGGACAGCGTTTAGTTCGCCGCGGCGGACAGGATTTAAGAAGGGATTAAAACCATTAATCTGCGCGGCGGGATAAATTTTTTTCAGATTTTTCCAAAAATAACCGGATAATTGATGAATTCGTTTAAATTCTTTTTCGCGATTTTTTTGCACCAGTTCAACAGCCTTTGCAAACCCGACAATATACGGAACATTTTCCGTGCCGGAACGCAAGCCGAATTCCTGGCCGCCGCCAGTAATAACGGGATTCAGAATACAGGATATAGGATTCAGGGATTTTACGTGAAGGAGCCCGATTCCCTTGGGACCGTAAATTTTATGGGCCGACAAGGTCATCATATCCACTCCCAATTCTTGCGGATTGCAATTTAAAAATTGAAATGCCTGAACAGCGTCCGTATGGAATAACGGGCGGGATATAGGATTTATGATATAGGATTTAGAGTTCTTTTTTGAATTTTTGCTATCCGCCGACTGGCGGACTAAATTCTTAACTCTAAATTCTTGTATTATTTCAAAAACTTTAGAAATCGGTTGAACAACTCCGGTTTCGTTATTCGCATACATTATTGAAACCAGAATTGTATTCTCATTTAAATTTTCTTTTAACTTTTTTAGATCAACAATTCCATATTTATTAACGGGCAAATAAATTACTTCAATTCCGTCATCTTCCAGATCCCGCGCCGTACTTAAAACTGATTCATGTTCGACTGCCGAAACAATAATCCGCGGTCTGGGAGTTTTATTTTTAAACGTTTTAACAATTCCGCGAATTGCCAAGTTATTCGCCTCGGTTGCCGAACCGTTAAAAATTATTTCGCGAAAATCACCTCCAATCGTTTCGGCAATTTTTTCGCGGGATTCATCTACGGCCTTTCTGGCTTGCTGGCCAAAAAAATGCAGTGAATTCGGATTCCCGAATCTGCCGGCGGACGGACGGCTAAAATACGGGCTCATCGCTTTTTGGACTTCACTGTCAACCGGAGTTGACGCCGCGCAGTCAAAATAAATTCGTTCCATAGTTATTATTAAAACAAAAAGGCGGGCTTTAGCAACAACCCGCCGTTTAAATATAATTCCCCCTTTCTTTATCATGAAGATAGCCAATCAGATCCATGTGGATTCCTCCGGAAACATTTTTCAATTCCGGGAAAATATCCCTGGCGCTTTCTTCGGCTTGCGCCACTATTCTTATCCTGACTTCATCATCAGGATATTCGACTACTTGCACGATTTGATAAATACATTCTCGTGCGAGTTCATTGGAAAGCCATTCCGGAGCATCAAGAACCTCAAGGATGGCCTTGGCAATTTCCCAATCCGCCAATCCAGCGGGCTCCTTTCCATGAACGGAAATATAAGCCTTATAGAGGCATTCTATCACCGTCATTACCTCCTTTTCTATTTAAAAATTTCTTTTACCAGTTTATTAAATTTCCGACCGCGGTCAAATTCGTTTTTGAATTTTTCAAAACTGGCCGCTCCGGGAGAAAGCAAAATAATTCCCTTTTTAATTTTGGCTGAATTCAAAACATCCCTCAGGTTCTCGAAAAGTTTCGGCTGTTTTTTGAAATATTTCAGATTATTCAATTCGATTATTAATTTTTTAGTGGCGCTTCCGTTTAATAAATATAAATTTTTTTCGGAAACCTTTTTTTTGATTTCCTTAGCTAAATTTTTGAAGTCTAAATCTTTATCGGTTCCGCCGGCAATTAAAACCGGATTATCATCTCCAAACCTTTGGAGCGCGGCGATAACGCCTTCCGGGCTGGTAGCGGTTGAATCATTGACAATCCTTAGGTTTCCGTTGTCAAAAACAATTTGCTGGCGGAAAGGAATCTCAGGCAGTGTTGAAATTTTTTTAATTAAATCCCGCCAGTTCTTCCCAAATAAATGCGCAGCCAAAAGCGATGAAAGCAAATTATATTTTTGATGCGGACTAAAACCTTTTACCTCTATCACAAATTCTTTTTTGCATTTATCCCGAGTGGAGTCAAAAGATTGGAAATAAATTTTATTTTCATTAAAGAACAACCCGTTTATTTTTTTTGGCAACGGTTTTAGAGAAATAAAAAATATTTTGCCCTTAGGTTTTCCGCCGGCCGGCGGCTCTAAAAATAATTTTTTATTTTTATCGTCGAAATTCAAAATAAGAAAATCATTTTTAGTTTGATTTAAAAATATGTTCGATTTGGCTTTAGCGTAATTTTCCATTGTGCTGTGGCGGTTAAGATGATCCACATGCAGATTGGTTATTACTGCAACACGAGGAGCTTTTAATCCTCCGGTCATATATTCCAACTGAAATGAAGACATTTCTAAAACCAGCGGGGTTTTATCCGCCACGGCAATCGCTTTGCCGATGATTTTCAAAAAACCGGCCGTCGGAATGTTTCCGCCAATAATGGCGGACTTCAAAAAATAATTAATCCAGGCTGCGGTTGTCGTCTTGCCGCGAGTTCCGGTAACGGCGATGCAACCAATTTTCGGGTTTTCTTTTTGGATCAAATTCAAAAATAGGGTTGTTTCATTAAAAAACGGTTTTTTATATTTCCGCGCCAACTTCACCCATTTGCTGAAAAAACTGACCGCCTGGTTGAAAACAATAATGTCGTTATTTTTGAAATCACTTTCACGATGACCACCCAAAATATATTTTATATTCAGTCTCTTCAATTTAGATAGGGAATTTTTCAAATCTTTTTCGGAGCCCATATCGGTGACGGTTAATCGGGCACCGTTGGCAATTAAAAATTTCGCCGAAGCCACTCCTCCGCCCAATCTGCCGAGTCCAACCAGTAAAACTTTTTTGTTTTTGAACAAATTTTCCATGCATTTATAATTTAATACTTAAATAATTGGTTGGCAATTAAGCAAATAGGCATTGATTCTGTTTAATTGTCTCCTGTATCTCCCGGATGAAATTTTCTGCGATCCCGCCCGCCGGCAAGCAGGCGCAAAACCGAACAATGCCTGCCGGGATTGATTTTTTTTCGTTTATTCAGTATTATCTTTTTATCGCTGCAGCCTCTAAAACATTGATCTAAAAAACCAGATCAAGTTTTCGAATCTTTCAGTCGATAATTTGCAATTACTTATCTATGTTAATCATCAAATTAAAAAGAATCGGTAAAAAACATCAAGCTTCTTTCCGAATAATTGTAACGGAAAAGCGCTCCAAAATGACCGGGCGCTATGTTGAAGATCTCGGTTTTTGGAATCCGCACAAAAACCAGTTAGGTGCCAAGAAAGACCGCATTCAATATTGGATTAAATCAGGAGCTCAGACAACGGAAACAATTCATAATCTTTTGGTAAAAAATGGCATTATTCAGGGGCATAAAATTCCGGCTTATATTCCAAAATCCGCCCCTGCCGAAACGGCGCCGGTTCAGAAAACGCCTGCGGGACCGGAACAGCCATCAGCCGAAACTCAATAAAAAATCCCCGTGGGGATTTTTTATTTCCGCGAAACTAAAACATTACCAGCAAGTTGCACCGGAATCGTAATATGCCCAAGCTGTCGGATTAGAACCATCAATAAAACAGTTTTTGGCGCCGCCATCCCTGGCGGGATCTAAAAGGCTGGGATATTTTAAATAATCCGAAGCACTATTCTCGCTTATATAAATATCCAACAGTTTGTAATCGGCTCCGTCTGACTTATACACATAACAGGAAGTATTGGCGCCAGTATCCATTTGCGGATCTGCTGGAAAATTCGCCAAATAAATCGGGGTCAAACCGGGTATTACGTTTGTTGCTGAATAACTTCCCCATGCGCCACATTGGCTTCTCCATTTTCCGTTCGTATCCGGGTATGCTCCGTTATCTAAGTTATAATTTTGCAAGGCTTTGTTTATGACTTCTAAATCCGAAATTCTTTTTGCGTTTCTCGAGTTTTTGAGCAATTGATTTGGATTTAAAATCAAAACCGTAATCGTTGCCAAAACAGCCAAAATAGCGATAACGATCAGAAGCTCAAGTAAAGTGAATCCTTTATAAAATTTGTGAGCCATTGTATCTATAATAATATAATAGCCGCGGATTTAATCTGATTTATTCAGCTCCGACACTCTTTCCAGAAAAACAATCTGAGCCGGATTAATCTTTTCTTTGGCGGTTTCGAAATCAAAAAATTCGATTTTGTCTATTTCGGGGAATTCTCTGATTTCTCCGGATTTCGGAGGCCATTCAAGTTTAAACGTGTTGCTTTTAAAATTTTTCAAATCGCAATCGCTTTTTACCGCCCAAGCGTAAACCGTTTTGCCGCTCTTTTGAACGATTAATCCGAGTTCTACAAGTTCTCCGCCCGCTTTGCATCCGGTTTCTTCTTCGAATTCCCGTTTGGCCGTTTCTAGATAATTTTCATTTTCCTCGACTTCTCCCTTTGGAATACTCCAAACACCGGCATCGCGTTTCCCCCAAATAGGCCCGCCTAGATGAGCAAGCAAAAATTCGAGCTTATTGTTTTTTATCCTATACATTAAAATTCCCGCGCTGATTTTTTTCACCCTTGCGTAATTCTTCTGTTGGGAAATTGCATAATAATTAACTTTTATGCAACTGACATAGAAAATTAATACTTTTAATTTATCCCGCAATAAATCTGCAAAAGAGATTATGCGCGGGATTCGTATTTCTAATCTATCAAATAAATTTACATTTGACAAAAATTTTAATTCGGGTCTTGACTTTTTGCCGATTTTGACTTATCATTATTTTAAAAGGTCGCGATGTTTGAATTGGAAAACAAAGATATGGATGCAGCAAAAGATCAAGCTTTCCTTGAATTTCTCGTCAAATCGATCGTTGATCATCCGGACGATGTCATAGTTGACAGAAAAGTGGACGAGATGGGGGTTCTTCTTTCTTTAAAGGTCAATCCTCTCGATATGGGCCAGATTGTCGGAAGACAAGGTTCCACGGCAAAGGCTATCAGATCCCTTCTGCGAATCGTCGGCGTAAAAAACCACGCAAGAATCAACTTGAAAATAGTTGAGCCGGAAGGATCGACGAGGTTGCCAAGAGAAGCGCGCGAAGAATAATTTTAATATTTCTTTAGAAAATCCGCCACGTTCAACGTGGCGGATTTTTGTTATAATTCTTAGTCCGGAAACATTGCAGAATGAAGTTATTTTGCAATGCTGAATTTACTTGTTCTATATCGAAATTATCTTTATGCGGGATTTCAGTATCTTAAAAATCAGCCTTTAATCCGCCATTACGGAATTTATCGATGCCCGCTTACGGAGGATAAGATTATTGGACGTAGGATCATTTCCATTCCGCCGGCCGGCGGATGACTACGGAGCATACGGGTTCGAAATGACACTTTCGAACGGCACGCCGCGTTTGATTGATTATAGAATCCTAATTTTATAAAATAGAGAGGATTAAATGCTTGATAAAAATATTATTTCAAAATTGTCGAGAATCAGGCGGGAGTCCGAAGAAAGGACGGTGAGCCGCCGCGCAGCAAAAATCGGAAAAAAGTATTTAAATCTTTCCACGACTCCGATCACCATAGAAGCTTTGGCAATATTGCCGGAAGCCGTTGCAAAAGAAGCCGGCATTGTTGTAATTGAAAAAAAGGCCAATAGAATTGCCGTTGCCGCAATCGACCCGAAAAATGCCAAAACGGAAAAAGTCATAAGAGACTTGGAAAATAATTACGGCGTAACGGTTTTCGTAGTTTCGGAAAGCAGCCTTAAATACGCCTTGGATTATTACAAATTCGCCGAAAAACAAACAGAAGATATTACTGGCGAAATTTCGGCCAAGAAAAAGGAAATTAAAGAAGAGGATTTGCTGACTTTGGACGGCATAAAAAAATTCCTGGACAAAGAAGAATTGTCGGGAAGCAAAGCAAACGAAATTTTGGAAATTATTTTCAAAGGAGCTTTAGCGAACAGAGCTTCCGACATACATTTCGAGCCGACGGGAAAAGAGGCAAAATTACGATTAAGAATTGACGGACTCTTGCATGATGTTTACACATTCGAGCTTAAATTTTATTCGTTCATCGTTTCGCGCATCAAATTGCTTTCCGGCCTTAAATTGAACGTTTCCAACGAACCGCAGGATGGTCGCTTTACAATCAGCTTTACGCAAAAAGACGTCGAAGTGCGCGTGGCAGTGGCGCCGGCGCAATTCGGCGAAGTCATCGTCATGCGCTTGCTTGATCCGGACGCGATCAATCTGGACTTAAAACAATTAGGATTGCGAGAAGACGATTTGGAGATAATCGAAAAAGAACTGAAGCGGCCAAACGGACTTATTTTGAATACCGGTCCGACGGGTTCCGGAAAAACAACCACTCTTTACGCATTCTTACAGCATAAAAAAACTCCGGAAATAAAAATAATTACAATCGAAGATCCAATTGAATATCGCATAAGCGGAATCGAACAGACTCAGGTGGATGAGGAATCGGGATATGATTTCGCATCGGGATTAAAATCTTTAATGCGGCAGGATCCGGACATAATCCTGGTAGGTGAAATCCGCGACAAGGAAACCGCCGAAATCGGCATACAGGCGGCTTTGACCGGTCATTTGGTTTTTTCCACAGTTCACGCTAATTCCGCAAGCGGCGCCGTTCCCCGCTTGCTTGATTTAAACGTCAAGCCAGTTAGTATCGGCCCGGCCTTGAATTTAATAATCGGGCAAAGACTGGTCCGCCGTCTTTGCGCAAACTGCCGAATTCCAAAAACAGCTACGAATGATTTGGAAGATAAAGTAAATAATTTTTTGAGAAAATTACCCGGCCGGGTAAATAAAGATGATTATAAAGAAATAAAATTGTTTGAGGCGAAAGGATGCCCTGCTTGCAACGGAACTGGATTCAAGGGACGCATCGCCATTTATGAACTTTTAAAAACCGCTCCGGAAATGGAAGATTTGATTATCAAACAAACCGGGGAAACCGCGATTTATAGATTCGCAGTCGGGAATGGCATGACGACTATGCAACAGGACGGGATTTTGAAAGTGATTTCCGGAATAACGACTTTTAATGAGGTGGAAAATGTGACCGGACCGATTGAATGGGAAGAATAGAGCTGATAGTTATTAGCAAGTTGGTTGTTAGTAGTTTAAAAAAGAGGTGATATATATCACCTCTTTTTTTCTGCACTTTTTAGTTCTGTGGGCGAAAATAAAAGTCTTACAGGAGTAAGAAATCAAGAACCCCTTCGAGGAGAGATCCAGCCAAAACCAGATCATCCGAAATACTAAAAGAAATTCCTATAAACCCACAGGACTAAGAAGTCCAGATTCTATATTCTTCTACAAAAGGGAGTAATAAAAAACACCCTTTTAAGAGTATTAAATTCAATTCTTTTCCCATTATAGCGGGTTTTATAAATTTGTCAAGACCAGGCAAGGTTAGATTGATTTTTGTAAAAATAAGGAAAGCCCCGGATTGTACGGGGCTTAATAATTGAAAAGAATATTTTAAGGATCTCCAATTGAATAAAGAAGGCGAAAAAGAAAAGAAATGATTGAAATTGAAATTGTGTATTGTGTTTTGAAATTTAAATTATAGAGGACGATCGCGCGTAGGTACGTACGCGGTCCTCTGTGCTGATTTCTTTTTCTTTTCCAATTATTCAATTGTAATTTTATTTTAATTCTTTTAATTCAATAGTCAATACGACACGACGTTCAGGCAGAGCATGGATCTCACGAAAAAAACGGTTTCAGCAGAAAAATAAAGTCGCAAACGATGGAAGGAAAGAGAAAAACCGCCACTATAATCCCTTTCTCTCTTTCCGTAAGTTCACTGAAGATTACCGTCTTTGTCAGAATAGCTTTCATTATTACCCCTTTCTTTAAGCGATATCTGGATATTCTGTTTTAATTTTATCCAATGTTTTACTTTTTTAAAAGAGTGCTATAATTTACATAATTAATAATTTATAAGGAGAAAATTCCGAAGTTAAAACGCGATTCAAACTTCGAAGATTTTAACTTTATAAATATCCGCTATGCTAAAAAATAACCAGCATAATCTGATCCATCAGCTTTCGGAAATTTCCGACAGCCTTTGGAGAATCGAAAAACACTATCTTGATGAATCGAAAAGTTGTGAATCCTGCGTTGAAATATGGAGAATACTCCACCAGGATTACGAAAAACATATAGCCATGCTTTCCGAAGAAATAAAGAAGCACATAAACGATTAATGGAAAACAATTTTGGAGAAGAATTAAGGATTCAGGGAGGACCGGAAAAGATTTGTCCGGCTTGCGGGAAACCGTATACCGGCGATTTTTGCGATAAACCGCTTTGTCCTCTTTTTATGGAAAGGTATGCCAGCGCGGAAAAAACGACAGAAGAAGAAAAACCCTTAAATATTGATTTTGACGGACCGGAATCGGCGGAAAAGAGTCCCGAAGCCAAGCGGCAGAAAGAGGAATTATTTCATCAATTCATAGAAGGAGAAAAAATAAAAGATCCGGAAGTTATGAGTATGCGCGATTTGATGTTTGCCAAATCCATAATCTACGGAATTGAAAATGCGACTAAAGGAATCGTATCCGAAAATCATTTAAGCGCAGAGGAGAAAAAAGAAGCTTGGGATAATTTTAAAATGATTCAAAATGTTTTGGATAAGAACAATGTTCCGCAAACCGTTTTGGAATTAATTAAAAAAAGTTTGGATAATAAATCGAAAAAAATATACGAAGAATTTTTAGCTGAATCAAACAAATGAAACTTACATTTTTAGGAGGAGCCGGCGCCGTAACCGGAGCGAATTATTTACTAGAAGCAGAATCCGGAGAAAAAACCAGAATTTTAATAGATTGCGGACTGATGCAAGGCGCGCATTATGCGGATAAGGATAATTTCAATCCGTTTGCATACGACCCCAAAACTATTGACGCAGTTTTTGTTACTCATGCGCATATTGACCATACCGGACGGCTACCAAAACTTTATAAAGAAGGATACAGAGGAAAAATTTACTCCACGGGACCCACAAAAGATTTCGCCGAAGAGCTTTTATTGGATTCGGGGCATATTTTGGCCAAGGAATCAGAAGACAGGGGCATGCCCTACCTTTATGAAATTGCGGATGTAAACGAGACAATGAAACTGTGGCAGAAAATCAGTTATCATGAAAAAATAAGGGTCAAGGATTTTGAAATTGAATTTTATGACGCCGGCCACATTTTGGGATCGGCCTTTATTGCGGTTACTTCTCCGGAAGGGAAAAAAATCGTTTTTTCGGGCGACCTGGGAAATGAGCCGGCCCCCTTAATAAAAGATACGGAAACAATAACCGACGCGGATTACGTTCTAATAGAATCAGCCTATGGAAACAGGGTGCACGAACAGCCGGACAAGAGGAAGGATATGCTCGAAGATGCCATCGAAGACGCCGTAAGGTCAAAAGGGACTTTGATGATTCCGGCTTTCGCAATGGAAAGAACGCAGGATTTGCTTTATGAAATAAACGACCTGGTAAACCACGGAAGAATACCGGCTATTCCGGTTTTTGTCGATAGTCCCTTGGCGATAAAACTTACCGCAATTTATGAAAAATATTCAGCCGATCCGCAGTATATGGATCAAAAAGCTTTGGAAGATTTAAAAAAGGACGGCGAACTTTTCGATTTCCCACGATTAAAATTAACCCTGACAACGGAACAGTCAAAGGAAATTAATGATATTCCTCCGCCAAAAGCTATTATGGCTGGTTCGGGAATGTCCCAGGGCGGCCGGATTCTTCATCATGAATTGCGTTATCTGCCAGATCCGCACAGCACAATTTTATTCATAGGATTCCAAACAAAGGGGTCTTTGGGAAGAATGATTCAGGAAGGCGCTCCATCGGTCAGAATCTTCGGAGAAGTCGTACCCGTAAAATGCAAGGTAAAATCAATTTCCGGCTATTCGGCTCATGCAGACCAACCGCTTCTTTTAAACTGGATAAGGCCGATGAAGGATTCGATAAAGAAATTGTTCGTAGTGCAAGGTGAAGAAGAAGATATGCCGATTTTTGCGAATAAAATTCGTGACGAGTTCGCAATCGACGCGGCTGTTCCGAAAGCGGGCGATGTTTACGAATTATATTAATTATTAACTAACAACCCGTTAGTGCGTTAACGAATTAGGATTATAATGTATGTGGAAATTTTAAGCATACTAATTCATATAGCCTAGTTAATCCACTAATAAACCAGCCAGAAATTTTCATATAATATATTTATGTTGAATTCGGAAATTAAACTGAATCATTCGACTAAGCATTTAGGGCGGAGGAAAAATATCAGTAATCCCGAGCCGGAATTAAAAGCGCTGCGAGACGGCTTCGGCGAGGGACTTTTGATTTTAGGAGAAGAAAATCCCGATGTGGTGGTTATGACCGGAGACTTGAAGGAATCAACGCGCTGCCATTGGTTCGCGGAAAAATACCCGCAAAGATTCATCGAAGTAGGAGTGGCGGAGCAGAATATGGCAGCGATTGCGGCAGGTCTGGGAATTTCTAATAAAATTCCCTTTATTTCGTCTTATGCGACATTTTCGCCGGGCAGAAACTGGGAGCAAATCAGAACCGCGATCGCCTATAACGATTCCAATGTAAAAATCGCCGGCCATCATGCGGGAATTTCTACGGGACCGGATGGAGCCACTCATCAGGCAATTGAAGATATCGCAACTATGAGGGTAATTCCAAACATGAAAGTAATCGTTCCCTGCGACTCATACGAAGCAAAAAAAGCGACAATCGCAGCTGCAAAAATTTGGGGACCAGTTTACATCCGTTTGGCTAGAAATGAAACTCCGATTTTAACGAACAAGAATACTCCGTTTATCCCGCAAAAATCTTATGAGATGTTTAATTCTTCCGAATCAGCCAAGAAACTGAAACCGCAAGTGGCGATAATAGGAGCGGGACCGATTTTACATCAAGCAATTTTAGCGGCTCAAGAATTGGAAAAAGAGAAAATCGGATCCATTGTTCTAAACAGCCACACGATAAAACCGATTGACGAGAAAAAAATTATTGAATTGTCCAAAAGATGCGGAGCGATTGTAACCGCGGAAGAACATAACATACTGGGAGGATTAGGAAGCGCCGTAGCCGAGGTTATTGTGAAAAATTATCCGGTACCGATGGAACTTGTCGGAATGCGAGATGAGTTCGGCGAAAGCGGAGAACCGGCAGAGTTATATAAAAAATTCGGATTAATGGCGGAAAATATTAAGGAAGCGACTAAAAAAGCAATTAAAAGAAAACGATAATTACAAATTTTTATGTACGACATAATCACCATCGGCTCCGCGACAAAAGATATTTTTATCTCTTCCGGGCAATTAAAAAAAATCAATGACCGGAATTATCTGGAAAAGGCGGGCTTTGTTTCCGGCGAGGCGATTTGTTTTCCCTTGGGATCAAAAATCAATATTGAAAAGCCTTTTGCAACAATCGGCGGGAGAGGAGTGAATACCGCCGTATCATTCGCCAAGCAAGGGCTTAAAACCGCATCAATAATCTCCGTAGGGAAAGACGAGGAAGCGAATAAAATTATCGAAATTTTTAAAGAGGATAAAATTTCCGTATTCCCAGCAATATCCAGCAAACTCGCAACAGCTTATTCCATAGTCCTCATTTCCAAAGGCGGCGAAAGAACGATACTAACATACAGAGGCGCCCTTGATAATGACAATCAATTTCCGAAATTGCTGGGCGATAAAAAGGCAAGGTGGGCTTATTTTGCTCCAAGCGACCTGAATTCTCCCCTGACGAGCAAATTAATATCACAGTTATATAAAAATGGAATACTGATCGCATTAAATGCTTCGCGCAAATTAAGCTCAAAAGATTTTAAAAAAATAATGCCAGCCTTAAAAAAAGTGACTGTGTTTATTTTAAACCGGGAAGAGGCCTCCTGTTTAACAGGATTGCCGTTTGAAGATAAAAAAGAAATTTTCAAAAAAATAGACGATGCCGTAGGCGGGATATTTATAATGACCGATGGAGAAAACGGAACGTTGGTTTCGGACAACAACAGCATTCTGGAAATCGGCACTTTCAAGACAAGGCCGATTGACGAAACCGGCGCCGGAGACGCCTTTGGATCGGGATTTATAGCAGGGCTGATTGAAAAAAATGAAGGGTGCATAAGCGGCAAATGTAAAAAAGATAATCTGCTATACGCAATCAGATTGGGATCAGCAAATGCGGCTTCGGTCGTCGAACACATCGGAGCAACGGAAGGAATTCTGTCGAAAATAGAATTTAAATGTAATAAACGCTGGAAAAGTTTACCAATAAAAATCCATAGTATATAATGAAAAAAGGTTTGATAGTGATTAATTAAATTTTAAATCATAAACTTTCAAATTCTTCAATTTGAATTCGTGATATTTTTTTTCGGATTCGATTTTCTAAATTTATTTGAAATCCGCGATTTAAAATTTTTTATTTTATGAATCAGGATATTTGTCATACCAACCTGAAATATAAAATATGCGTTTCCGGCGCAGCCGAAACAGGACATTGCGGTGCGAATGCTTTTCAAGTCGGCGAAGAATTGGGAAAGGAAATAGTAAAACATAATGCCGTTCTCGTAACCGGAGCAACAACCGGATTTCCTTATTGGGCTGCGAAGGGCGCAAAAGAGGCAAATGGCATTGTCATCGGGTTTTCTCCGGCTGCCAATGAAACAGACCACGTCCATTTATTCAAGTTGCCGGTTGATAATCATGATTTGATTGTTTATACGGGTTTTCATTATAGCGGAAGAAATCTGATACTTACCCGTTCCGCTGATGCCGTTATTGTTTGCTGCGGACGCATGGGCACAATCAATGAGTTTACAATCGCCTTTGAAGACGGGAAGCCTATCGGAATCCTGCAAGGCGAATGGGAAACGGACGAAGTTCTGAAAACGATAATCGAAAAATCACATCGCGCCGAAGAAATGAAGAACCGGATAGTTTACGACAGCGATCCAAAAGCTTTATTGGATAAGTTAATCAAAATCATTGACGAGGCAAAACAAGAATACCATGCGACCTATTACGTTCCGGAGGTCATGAAAGAGTGATTGCTAATAGCTAATAGTGAATTGGCAAAATAACAGCAAAAATCCGTCCGCCACCGCAGACGGATTTTTGTGTGGTAAAATTAATATATGAGAGCAAACCCGAAGCATTTAAGGGTTGAAAAATACGACAAAGAAAAATTTGAGCAGCGCAGGGAAAAACATGAATTTCCAAAAGCATACAAGGAACTCGCAATGTGCAAGATGTGCGGCGCGGTTTATTATAAAAAGTCTTGGCGTCACAATTTTAAAAACAGCGACTATCGAAAATTATTAAGGAAATTTCCGATAAATTGGACAATATGCCCCGCCGACCGGATGATTAAAAACGGGCAATTTGAAGGAAAATTAACCGTTAAAAATATTCCTCACAAATATAAGGAAGAATTAATCGACCTTATCGCAGGATTCGGGAACAGGGCTTATCAAAAAGATTCGCAGCATCGAATTATAAATATCAAAAATCTTGCCGGTAATTCCCTTTTAATAACTACGACGGAGAATCAAATGGCCTTGCAAATGGCAAAAAAAATAAAAAATGCGTTTAAGAAAAAAGAAATTTTAAAAGTTTCCCTGTCTCCCCGGCCAAGCGATGTAATTTATGTAACAATGGAATTTATTGGGATTTAATATGGACGGATTAATTTTATTTTATAAACCAAAAGGTTGGACAAACCGGGATATTTTAAGTTTTTTCCAGATTAAGCTCGGCAATTTGAACTTCGGCCACGGAGGAAAACTTGATCCCGCGGCGGAAGGATTGATTATAATAGGCTTCGGAAAAATAAATTCGAGGCTGATGGAATTTCTACAAAGCAAAAGCAGATATGAAATAAATTTGGATTTGAACAAGGAAATAGACACCTCGGAGCTGCAATCGGTTATAAACTTCAAATTTTTAAAAAACCGGCCAAAAATCGAATCAAGGACCAATTATTTTTTAAAAAATAAGAAAGAAGAATTTATTTACAATTACGAGATTTTTGATCATAAACATACGTATTTAGCATTAAAAATCGAAGTTCCCGCGAAATTCAATATAATCGCTTTTATCAATGAATTAGCGCGGAATTTAAAAATAAAGGCAATTGTTCATAAAATAAAAAGGGTGGGAATAAACAATCTCAGCGCAAATCAGGCGCTTGAGCCAAACGATTTTTCCGGTCCAATTGAGATATCCGCCACATTAAGAGGAAAGGTTCAAGGCGTAGGAATGCGTTATTTGTCTTACAATGCTGCTAAAGGTTTGAATCTAACCGGATATGCAAAAAATTCAGGAAAAGGAAATATTGAGATTCTATTGCAGGGGAATTTAATAAGCCTTTTAAAATTTCAAAAAGAAATTTTAGCCGGAACAAATTCATCAAAAATAACCGGATATGAATTTATATTCAGAAAACTTCTGAAAAAGAGAGGTGAATTCGTTATTGAATTCGATTAAAAAAGGCGCGTTATATCTTTATAGGTAATAATCGCAATTAAAAGCAAAAGCAAGGCCATCCCCACGGCATTAGCATAACTTTCGAATTTTTTCGGCAGAGGGGATCCCTTTATCTTTTCAATTATCAAAAACAACAATCTTCCGCCATCAAGAGCCGGAAACGGAAAAATATTGATTGCCGCCAAATTGACCGAAATCAAAGCTAAGAGCTGAGTCAAATATATTAACCCCAAATGACTGAACTGAGCAGTCAATTTTACAATTCCGACCGGACCGGTTATGTTTTGAAGAGGAGATCTGCCGAGAATAGCCAGTTTTATAAGAGTAAAAATGCCAACAAAAATTATTGAGAACATTTGCCCTGCGGATTTTAATCCGTCCCAGACACTTTTTAAAACAGACTCTTTTTGCTGACCGGATTGAACCATTCCGATGCCGAGAGATCCTTCGCCCGGAGGCGGATTGGTTCGCGGAGTCATTTTGAAATCAAGTTTTTCCCCGTTTCTTTCAACCTTCAAATCTATCTGCTTGCCCTTGTTTTGATTTATGTAATTTATAAGATCGTCAACCGAAGTAAATCCGACAATTTTGTCGTTAACTTGCACGCCGGCCTGAGCTGCGGGCGTATTTGACTGAACCTGGGTTATGAAAACCGCCTGAGGAACGCCGACTGCAAAAATAACGGAAATCAAAACCCAGCCCAATATGAAGTTCATCGTGACTCCGGCAATTATTATTATTATTCTTCTCCAAATTTTTAAATTAAAGAATACCCGTTCGGAAGGAATTTTTTTATCGGCATCTTCTTCTCCGTTTTCTCCGGCAATTTTTACAAAACCTCCGATCGGCAGAGCATTGATGCTGTAGATTGTCTCGCCGATTTTTTTCCCGTAAATTCTCGGCGGCAAGCCTATTCCGAATTCTTCGACAAACAGACCAAATCGTTTAGCAGCAATAAAATGGCCGAATTCATGGACTAGAACCAAAATGGACAAAAAGATTAAAACAATTAAAGCGGTAAGCACATTTAAATTATTCTAATGCCAAATCATTCTAATTTCTAAACTTTAAGTTAATTAGAGTAATTAGTTAATTAGAAATTCGAAGTTATTCTTCAATTTCTTTTATTTTTTTCTCAAGCAAATCATCAAGTTCTTTGTTAGACTTATCCATGATTTCCTGGATTTTATCTTTAATCTTGAATTTTTCATCTTCGGTTATTTCTCCGGAATCGAAGTCGCGGTTAATCTTTTTCTGAATTTCATCGCGAACCGACCTAATTTTTATTTTAGTTTCTTCGGTTTCTTTTTTTACTACTTTAACGAGCTCTTTTCTCCTCTCATCGGAAAGGGGCGGAAGATTTATCCTGATCAGATTCCCTTCAATATTGGCATTTACGTTCAGATTGGACGATTCGATGGCTTTAGCCACAGCGCCAACTATCGTCTTATCCCAGACTGAAATTTGAATTTGCATTGGCGGAACAATGCTGATGGCGCCAAGCTGCTTAACCGACATTTTTTGGCCGTAAGCTTCAACGTAGATATCCTCGACCATTCTGGGAGAGGGCCGGTTGGATCTCATTCCCATAAACTCTTGTTTCAAAGCGACTGCAAATTGATTGGATTTTTCCTGGAGTTCGTTTAGATAATTATTCATAAAATCACTCTATCCGGTGTTTTTAATCAAACATGTTTATATAAATATTACCGTTATTATTGAGAGAAATCAAAATTTTCAATCAAATTTTGAGCGATCGCTCAAAATTTGATTGGTTATCCACATGACTTCAAAAAGGCTTGCTTAAACTTTTTTGGATTTTTTCAGGGAATTAAGGTATCTGATCTGGAGATTTTTATTCAGGTTAAATTGGTTCATTAATTCCAATCGATTTAAAAACTCTTTGATTATTCCGGAATTTTTTATTACATCTTTTTTTAATTCGGCCAAATCGGCTTTGACAATTTCTTCCTGGTTTTCTTCTTTTTTGGCCTTGAATGATTTAACAGGCTTCTCGGAATTTGAATTGGGAAAATAAATTTTATGAACACGGGAATTAATTGTCGGCAAAAGATTTTCTTCGTGAGATCCTATCAAAATTATCAAGGCGTTTTGCGGAGGTTCTTCGATGATTTTAAGCAAAGCGCCCTGAGCTTCATTGGTTAACGCCCCTGAATCATAAATCACGGCAATCTTTTTTCTGTTAACCGCGGTTTGATAAATAAAATTCCGCAGATCGCGAATTTCATCGATTCCAATATTGTCGGATTCATTCGGTTCTATTAGATAGAAATCATTTAAAAATTCAGGAATTTTAAATTCTCCGGTTTCTAGAAATCCGGCCAGTCCTTTAGAAAAACCAAGAATGTCTTTTAGCGATTCGCCGAAAAAATAATAGGCGTGGAATAATTTTCCGCTATCTGCCAGCTTGATAAAATTTTCTTTTATTTTATCCATTAACTTGAAATAATTTTATGTATTTCTGTGCCGCTTATCGGGATACCTTTTTTGTCAAAAAATTTTAAGCCATTATATTTTTTTGGGTTGTGAGAAGCAGTTACCATTATTCCAAAATCTGCCTTATTTTCATTAACTAAAAAAGAAAGCATGGGAGTGGTACACATTCCTACTGGAATAATTTTTAACTTTAAATTTTTAATTTTTAAAGCGCTTATAGTTGCCCTGTATAAATTCGGCGAAGAAAGGCGGGCATCGCGGCCAATTACAACAGTTTTTAGATTTATAGTTTTTAGTTGGTTAGTAAAAAATGCTGAAATTATATTTTTTACGATTTTTTCATTTATTTCGCTCGGATAAATGCCGCGAATGTCATAGGCGCGGAATATTTTAGAGTCAAGATTCATGTATCAAGTATCAGGCAAAATAAAAATCTGGGCAATATTGACAAAATTAATCTAATGTAGTAGAAACTAATCAGGACAAAAAGCTGGTTTCCAGCTACAAAAATAAACACGAGGTGAAAAATGTTCAAAGCGCGAATAGCTAATAGTGGAATATTTATCCTGGTGTTTGCAGCACTGGCGGTTATTTTGCCCCATGTGAGCTCTTCTGAGTCCGCAGGGCTTCGGGTTTTCGCTGGAATTATATTCCTTATTGCGGCCTTAGTCTTGGCAATAATAGGCGGCGGATGGGATAGTTACGGAAAAACAATTAAAGTAAGCGAACTCCCGGGCGGAATTTCCCTTGTCGTAGCAACAACAGTACCATCTCATAATCTTATCAAGATTTACAGAAGTGATGTTCCGAGCGATGAAAGATTTGTATCGGTTAACTCGACCTCACAATTTCACACAGGAATGATTTTTCGCAGAACAAATTTCAGTAAAGAGCAAATGGAAATTCTTAACCCAAAAATATTTTTTACCGAGGGAAAGATAGTTCTTCAAATAAAGTCTTGAATGCCGTAATTTACAAGAGGCGGGAGAAATCTCGCCTGTTTTTTTAATTTTATCATCTGTGAAATTAGATTTTTCTCCGCCAACTGGCGGATCAGAATGGCTTTATTTCAGCCTTTCTTTTAAATAATCTTCTAAAGCTGAAATTGATACTCTTTCTTGCTTCATCGAATCGCGGTTGCGGACAGTCACATCGTTATTTCCCAAACTATCAAAATCAATTGTTATGCAATAAGGAGTCCCGATTTCGTCCTGATAACGATAACGCTTTCCGATATTTCCCCTGTCATCCCAAAAAGTCGGAAATTGTTTTTTTAAGTCAGTATAAATTTCCCGCGCTTTCCCGACTAAATTTTCTTTGTTTGCCAATAATGGAAATACCGCGACTTTATACGGAGCAATATTTGGATTTAATTTTAAAACAATTCTGGTTTCGCCATTCTCTAACTGTTCTTCATTATAAGCTTCAACCATAACTGCCAAGAAGGTGCGGTCAACTCCGAAAGTCGGCTCAATGACATGCGGAATAAATCTTTTGCCGGTTTGCTCGTCAAAATATTCCATGCTGACTCCAGAATATTTTTGGTGCCGGGACAAATCGTAATCAGTCCTGTAAGCAATCGCCCATAATTCGTCTTTTCCGAATGGAAACGGATACTCCATATCAATGGTGCGCTTGGAGTAAAATGCGCGTTCGCCGTCGGGAATTTCATGGTCGAAAAGTTTTTTCTTATCCAGGCCGATTATATCGGCAAAATTATGGATATATTTTACCCACTCTTCAAAAATTTTAATCCAATCAGAATCGGGATTAATGAAATACTCTATTTCCATTATTTCGAATTCCAAAGTGCGGAAAATAAACTGGCCGGTAGTGATTTCATTTCGAAAAGCTTTTCCGATTTGGCCTATGCCGAAAGGAATTTTTTTGTTGGTGGAGCTTAAAACATTTTTATAATCAACGAATATATTTTGAGCTGTTTCACCTCTTAAATATGCCAATGTTTGATCGCCCTCGACCGGTCCTATCATAACCTTAAAAAGCAGGCTGAAGGGGCGCGGTTCTGTAAATTCTCCTCCGCAAACCGGGCATTTGGAAGCATCTTCTAATTTATCCGGCCTGAATCTGCGATGGCATTTTTTACATTCAACCAATAAATCTTTAAATCCCGAAACATGCCCGGAGGCTTCCCAAATTTTTGCATTTGAAATTATACCGCCGTCCAAGCCAACCATATCATCCCTGTCCTGGATAAAATATTTCCACCAGGCTTTTTTAATGTTATTTTTCAGCTCAACTCCCAGATGGCCGTAATCGTAAGTATTGGCCAAGCCGCCGTAAATTTCCGAGCCGGGAAATATAAAGCCTCGCCTTTTGCAAAGCGAGACTATTTTCTCCATTAAGTTTTTATCTTGACTGGTCATTTATTTTACCGAATCGTTAGTTTTCAAATTATCAATACTACTATTCAGGCTAAGATTAGTAAAGGTGTCTGTCGCAGTTACGGAAACCGGACTCATAATCAAAAGACTTTGGCCGGATTGAGTGACGTTCGGAGTAATCTGAATTTGGAAAACGGCCTCAACCGGACTGCTGATAACGCCTCTTGTTGCCAAAACTTTATCGATATTCCAGGTTACCTGGCCGGTTCTATCATCGTATTGAGGAATTGAATTTACGTTGCTGGTAACCACGTTAAGCCATTGCGCTCCTTGCAAGGTGCCCGTAAAATTAACGTTACTTATGTCGGTGGAGTAATTTTTTAAAAGCCAATGTACTTCATAGACAGTCGGCTTGTTAATTTCCGGCGGGTAAGGCCCTTTAATGACTTTCATATATTCGCTTGGCTCGATCGCACCGGAAATTTTCGTTTCCAAATCCGCCAAACCGACTGTTTTATCACTGGAAACATTGTACGGAACGGTTGGCGAATCTATTTCCCCTTGAACGCTTAGCACGAAATTTTTATCAAACATTCTTTTGATGGGAAAGGTTGATTTGGTATTGATGGAAAAGTTAATCTGGCTAGAACTTCCAGGAGCCAAAGATTTCAGACTTGCATCATTGCCCGCGTTCCAGGTTATGGTATTAGAAGTCGAATCGAAATTGCCGTCTGTTTTCAAGGTTGAAAAATCAAACATATCGCCTTTTAATTTTATTTTCACAACGGCATCATTTAAAGCAACATCTGTATTATTGCCGTAGCTGACTTGATAATTCAAAGTGTTATTTAAAGCCGCTATATAATTCGGATCATTATTAATCGCTAATCCCAGCGAAATCGGTGAAGCGGCAATATTCAAATCGGCGGTTTTTTCATTAATCGTGTAATCCTGATTATCATAATTAACAATGACGTCGGCTTTGGCCTGAAAAAATGTTTGATCAGAAACTGGCAAACTTCCGGTAATGACGAACGAATTCTGCGAATTCGGGCTTATTTGAGAAATCACCCAGACGTTGTTACTTGAAGTCGGAGCGACGGTGGCTTGTTTAAACACAAATCCCTGGGGATAAGTAAGCCGGATTTTGGCATTTTCGAAATTCGCATCAGAGCTATTGTTATAATTTACATTGATTTGAAAATCTTGGCCGCTGAATATTTTTTGCGGAGTCATAAAATTTAAATCGATCGCCGGTTGATCGACATTAACCTTGATAGATTCGGTTCTTTCAAATCGCGTTTTGAGATTCTGCGGCACGTATGAAAAATCCACATCAAATTCTTTGACTGTTTGCGGGTCTTGCAAAATTACGACTTTGTAATCTTTTTGGAAGGTTTCTCCGCCGTTCATGTTGCCGATATCTTCTTCAATGGTCTGTTTGCCGCCGGCCTGATTATCCAAGCTTATAACCCCCTCAGGCAGGGTAATTATGAATTTCGAATCATTCATGGCATTTTGCGATTTATTCGTAATAGAAACGCTGATGTCGAAAGGTTGCGCAAGCATGACTTTGTCAGGAGCATTGAGAGTAAAGTTTAAATCACTCGCTTTGCTGAAATAATGGAGATAAAGGTAAACAAAACCTCCTCCGATTAAGACAACGCCGAGCAAAATCCAAAAAAGCGATTTTATAAATCTTCCGAAATTGTTCATAAATCCTGATTTTTGACCATTGGAATTAATTTCAATTTTCTGGTCATCCCAGGTATTTTTAAAATTCTGGCCGGAATTTTCATTATTGTCCGTCCGGTTTTTAATTTGCTGTTTCTGAAGATTAATTGTACTCCCCTCTTGATCGGGATTAAGATCATATAATTTTTTTTCCAAATCCTCCAAAGACATAAAATAAAAAATTAAAATATCTAGTTATTCTAATTTCTAAAAACTAAAAATATTCAGTGTGTCGTTTTGAACGCAGTGAAAAATCTGATTTTATTCAATAAAATTCTGACCGGTGACACAAAAAGCTTGATTAAATAATAAATCATTTTGGACGAATTTTAAAGACTGATTCATTATTCTATTGTTACAATTTGTGAAATGTGGATCCAATCAAATTTTCTGCGATCGCTCAAAATTTGATTGGGAACTTCTTATTTTTATTAAATCCGCATTTTTTGCCGTTTTAAAAGCAGGAAGAGAACATTTGAGGCATAAAAATTCATTATCCACCTTATTGAAATAAAACGTATTTTTATTGGAGCAAACCGCGCATTGGGAGAACTCCGGATTAAAGCCGCTCACTTTTAAAATAAGCTGGTATGCCTGAAACTCGTCCAAATCTCTTTTGATTATTTCCTTAATCACCTGCCATAAGAGCAGATCCGGCTGAAATTCAAAAGTCATATCATCGATAAAATTGATTATGCGCAAATGTTTGATTAATGATTCCTGATTACCTTTTATTTTTTTCAGATTTTCTTTGTCGGAGAGCGCGTCAATTAGTTGAAAATAGCCGTTTTTATTGTTAATAAGCCGAATCTTAACGAAACTTAACGGTTCCAGATGCGGATTGGACTTGGAAAGTATTCGGCGCAAGCCTTTGGCTTTGGCAATAACCTTACCGAATTGTTCGGTATAAAAATAAATCAACCCGTCTGTATCGTTAAGAGCTTCCTTATTTAGAACAATAGCCTCAGAATAGTATTCAAGCATAGAAATAGCGAAATTAATTGTTAGCAATTAGTCTTTAGTTATTAGAATATCATAAATCCGTTAGTTTTCACCTTAAAATAATACCTTGATAAAATCTAATATTTGACGCCCACCCACAAGCAAACAAAATCGTCAAATATTAAATTTTTTGGATTATAAAAAGTGCGGAAAATGGCAGGAATCTTTAAAATAACCAGATTTTATGCGATTTTTTACTACTTGACAAAATCAATTTATTTATTATAATTAATGCAGAAACTAAAAACTGAAAGGGGGAATTTTATAGATGAAAGAAAGAAATGATTTTTTTAGACTAGCGAATATGCTGGCGGGTATTAGCGGAGCCTTATTCGCTATTGCTTTATTTTTTCTTTTCGGCATATTTATGCTGTATGGCAGCAAAAACAATCTTCCGGTTGAGTGGCGGTTCGTATATCCGTCAGGAATCGTGAAAACCATGTATGTTCTGATAATTGTGGGGGCAATCAGCGCCTTACTGAGCACTTTTGCAAAAAGGCTCGGTGTCCCCTCGAAAAGAAGTGCGAGGTGACATGGGAAAGCAGAAATATTGGTACGAAGCCCAAGGATCTGCGTTAGGACGCAGATTCAGCGGGCAGATGTATGTCGTAAACGAGGACGAAGCATTGGTCGTCCTCGAGAAACGGATCAAAAAATACGCGAAGGAGCAGTTGGGCATATATAAAGAATTCATAGATTTAATACAGCCCAATGCCAGTAGGATCACCTTGAGCTTTGGGCAAAGACCCATATGGCTCGAGGAGATTTAACCCTTCCCGCAAAAATGCGCAAGCATGGCGGGAGGGGATTTTTTTTGAAAATTATTTTAAAGAATTATATTGCTTATATTATTTAAATCCGCTTCCGCAGGCCTACCTGCCTGTCGGCAAACAGGCAAGGCTAAGAGAATTTTGATATTCGTGCTTAATAATTTTTATTATCGTATATTTTGACGATCGTCAAAATATACGATTGGCAAGAGTATGTTTGAATTTAAAAAGGTATACAATTCCAACGATCGTTAAATTTGTATACTTTTTTGTTTATACTCTTTCATAAGAAATTGCGGGAAAAATTTATTTTTTGAATTTTCGAGATCTTCTGCCGCTAAAGCGGAATCGAGACGAATAGAAAAATTTAATTCAAGAATATTATTCCCCTTTTATAACCGCCAGAGGAACCAAGCGGGCGACTTTCTTCGCCAAGCCTGACTGATGGATTGTTTCAACAACTTCATCGACATTTTTATACGCTTGCGGCGCTTCTTCGGCAACTCCGCGCATAGAGTAGGTTTTTACAATTATCCCCCTTTCTTCCATATTTTTTATAATATCTTTTCCTCTTAATGATTTAACTGCCTGATGACGGGACATCACTCTGCCGGCGCCATGGGCCGCGGAATAAAAACTTTCTTTTCCCGTTTCAACGCCATGCAAAATATAAGAAGCGGTCCCCATTGATCCGGGAATTATAACCGGCTGGCCAGTTGGCCGGTATTTTTTCGGCAACTCGGGATGATTTGGCGGAAAGGCCCTGGTCGCGCCCTTTCGATGAACAATAAGCTTGGTTACGGACAACCGACTACGGTCTATGGCATTATTTTTCTTGCTGTTATCTGTTGTCTGCAAGCTGTAGTCTTCTAATTTCGCGACGTTATGGGCAACGTCATACAGCAAATCCAGTTTATTCAAATCGAAAATTTCAGCCCAAGCAGTGCGCACATGATGGGTGATCATCTGCCGGTTTGCCCAAGCGAAATTTGCTCCACAAGCCATGGCAACAAAATAATCCTGCCCTTCTTTTGATTCAAACGGGACGCAAGCTAATTCCCTATCCGGCAGATAAATTTTATATTTCGGCATGACATCAATCATAATGCGGATATAATCGGTGGCAATCTGGTGACCCAATCCACGACTACCGGTATGAATCATCACAACCACCTGATTTTCAAATAATCCGAAAGCTTTAGCGGCTTTTTTATTAAAAATTTTTTCAACTTTCTGGACTTCCAAAAAATGATTGCCTGAGCCCAGAGTGCCTAGTTGATCACTGCCTCGTTTTTTGGCAAGGCTGGAAACTTTTTTGGGATTAGCCCATTCCAGCCGGCCGCCGGCTTCGCAGTTTTCCAAATCGCCGCTTTCTCCGTAACCCTGGGAAACGGCTTCTTTTGCTCCGCTTTGCAAAAATCCATCCAGTTCTTCAGGAGTTAATTTTTGTCCCCCGCCTTTTCCCAGTCCTGATGGAATCATAATCTGCAGTTGATTGGCAAAATCATCCAGATAATCTTTTATATCTTTAAAAGTAAAGTTGGAGATAAGCAGTCTGACTCCACAGTTGATGTCATAGCCGACCGCGCCCGGAGAGATAATTCCGTTTTGAGACGGATCAGTGGCGAAAATCCCGCCAATCGGCGCACCGTAGCCTTCATGGACATCAGGCATGACAATACCGTAATCAACAATGCCCTGAAGGGTAGTTAAATTAATCAATTGAGCAAGGCTTTTGTCTTTAAAGATGTTTTGGAGGAGCTTATCGCTGGCATAAATCCGGGCTGGAACGTGCATATCGCTTCTGAAAGATTTCGGAATTTCCCAAAGATTATCATTAATTTTTTTGAGATCATTTTGGTTCACTTAATTTAATTATAACAAAAAAGCGGGGCCTCTTTTGATAACGAGGTTACCCGCTTAAAATAGTCCAAGAAAGTTAATGAGCGAAAAGCATAAAACCGGAATGCTTGCGACGATGAGTATAATCCCGATTCTTAATAAAATTTCTTTTGCTTCTTTGCTAATATGCCGGCTTTCAATGAAGGGATTTTTTATATGATAAAAAGCCAACAATTCCAAACCGACAACAAGAGAAATAAAACTGATACCACCCAAAAATCCTTCTATATAAAAAGACATTTGCCGCTCTCCTTTTTTTAAAATTTGTCTGCTGGAGAAATTTAAGCAAATACAAATTCAAATGTCAAAAACCATGTCAGTCTGCCAAATTTTTTCCTTATCTTTTACGACTTGCCTGATATTCAAATACTGATAAGTGACTGCCTTGATATCTTCGTCAAAGCCGGCAACCGAATAACTGATAATTTCAGCGGCTAAATTCATTTTATGCTTATCAATCTTAATTTTGCGGATTCTATAAATTTCTTTATTGGCCTGAGACATTGCCAGAAGATCGCTTAAAAAATCAACCAGAAGCGCGTTAAGATCGCGTGCTTTCCAGATTAACTTTTTGATTTTATTTTCCTTGAAATGGCTGTCGGACTTGACCTGAATGCCGCTCATAGCCTCAAGAGCATTGGAAAATAATTCTTCCAAAGTTCTGCCGTAAATGCGCATATGCAGTTCCGAAGGGTGCGGCAATATTTTAAATTTTCTCATATTCTATTAAACCCGATAATAAAGGGGCAAAAAATCATTCAAAATTAAGCTATCCCGAATTTCGCCAAATAATAAGGATTTATTATTATTATTAAGAAAAAGCGGGATGCTCCGCTAGCGCTCAGCATGACGATCGATTCTATAGAAATTGACCAGAAGGTTTATTTATATTTATTATAACAGGAAACATGAACAATTTATCCGCATCAATCTTATCTAATTTCTCATTTGATTTTTTAAAAAATATCAATTTCAGCTTGAGGAATTTTTTTGATATTTTAATAATCACGATTTTAATTTATTTTGCGATTATTCTTTTTAAGAGAACAAAATCCATGCCGATTTTAATCGGAATAATTATTCTGTTTTTCGTTTATGGAATAAGTGTAACTTTTAATTTGCCAATCACGCAGGCTATTTTCAGATCATTCTGGGGATTTTTCTTGGTTATCTTGGCAATTATTTTTCAAAAAGAACTGAGAAGATTTTTTGAAATGCTCGGGGTTTTGGGGATTAAAAGAAAAATATCCGGGTCATTGCCGGATCAGGAATTGAAAATACTGACCCAAACCGTCAAAAATTTCAGCGAGAAAAAAATCGGCGCTTTAATAGTATTGCCGGGAAATGAAAACGTGGAAAGACACCTGGACGGAGGTTTTTTATTGAACGGAAAAATATCGGAACCGCTTTTGATGAGCATTTTTGATACCTCTTCCCCGGGACACGACGGAGCGGTTATTGTAGAAAAAAGCCAGGTTAAGAAATTCGGCGTCCATCTGCCTTTAGCGGAAAATATTGAAGCGGTAAAAAGATTCGGAACACGCCACAGAGCGGCCCTGGGATTGTCGGAAGCTACCGATTCGCTTTCGATCGTGGTTTCAGAAGAAAGAGGCGCGATTTCTTTAGCTTACAACAAGCAATTGATTCCGATAGATTCTTTTGAAGAGTTGGAAAAAAGATTGCGAAGATTTTTTGAAGAAAAATTCCCGAAAAAAGATTTCAATATTTACCAAGCCTGGCTTAAACAGAACCTTTCATCTTTGGCCACGGCTTTCGTAATCGCATGGGTTGTATGGTTTTTGTTTTCGGCTCAGACTTCCACAATTCAAAGGAATTTTGCAATTCCGATAGAGTTTAAAAATACGCCGAATAATTACATGGCGCAAGAGTATTCGCCGGAGGAAGTAGTTGCCACAATTTCAGGGAATGAAAGCGATTTCAATTTATTGAATCCCGATCAACTGAAGGCAACCGTTGATTTGTCGAATACAAAACTAGGCTGGCGTCGCATATTGATAACCTCCAATGAAATAAATATCCCCTTGAATCTTTCAATAGTGAAATTGGATCCGGATTCGATTGAACTTCAGATTATTAAAGAGCTTCCCGGAGCAAAACCATAGGAGACTCTTCGTGCGTTATTGTTCGTCCAAAATGCAAAACTTAATTTTGCATTTTATCCTTCGCTTAGACGCATTAAACAATAATTTCCGGCAAATTTTCTTCAATTATTTTCTTTTCATCCCAGGGTATTTTTTGATTATTTTCCACGCACATCCAAACTTCTCCGCCCTTGCCGGTAGAAACAACCGCATCGCCTTTCTGGGCCAAAGAAATGGCTTTTTTAATTGCTTCCTTTCTGTCTATTATCTCAAATAAATCGCTGTTGGAAAATTCCGCCTGATAAATTCCGGTCTTAATGTCGGCCATAATTATTTTCGGATCTTCGTCATAAGGATCTTCATTGGTTAAAATTATTTTGTCACAATGTTTTGCGGCAATCTGACCCATAACCGGCCTTTTCCATTTATCCCTTCCACCACCGGCCGAACCAAGAACGCAAATCATTTTCCCGTTTTTATTTTTTAATTTCGACTGCTCAACGGCTTCATAGACCGCTTCCAGACTTTTCGGTTCATGGGCGTAATCAACAATAACGGCGAAGTCCTGCCCTTTGCCTATAATTTCCATCCGGCCCGGAACCGGCTTGAAGCTTAAAAGATTTTTTTGAATTTCATTTACTCTGATGTTTTGCGATAAGGCAACCGAGATCGCGGCAGCGGCATTGTAAATATTAAATTCTCCGACTAAGGGCAACTTGAAATTTTTACCCTCAATGGAAAATTTGGAACCGGACGAATTCAGCTCGACATCTTTTATTTCTAAAACTTTATTGAATTTTTTCAGTTTTTCGACAAAACTGTTTGTTTTGACGGATTTTATGATTTCGGGTTTTTTGATATAGTAGCCGTATTTGGAGGCGATTTTAGGCTCAATAAAATAAGTGGAGTTTTCATCGTCCAAATTATAAACGCCGAGGCCGTCCGGTTTTTCGGCAACTTTTTTGAAAAGTTTTAGTTTGGCCGATCGATAATTTTCAAAGCTTTTGTGCCTTTCCAGATGTTCCGGCGATAAATTGATAAAAACTGCAGCGTTGTAATCTATGAAACGATGCCTGTATTGAAGAATTCCCTCAGAAGACGTTTCAACTACGGCATATTTGCAGCCGCTTTTGCACATTTCATATAAAAGTTTTTGGAGTTGGAAACGGCCGGGCATTGTCTGTTTCAAATCGTTTATTCTTTCTTCCTCGCCGATTTTGAAATTGACGGTTGTGCTTAAACCGGTTTTGTAACCGGCGGAATTCAAGACATGATGGATTAAATTGGCGGTTGTCGTCTTTCCTTTAGTGCCGGTTACGCCAATAACAAACATTTTATTTGAAGGGAATCGGTAAATCATCGCGCCGGAAAAAGCCAGAAACCAATGATAGATTGGTTGACCCATATGATACAATGATTTTGGAATTATATATTTTTGTAGAATTCTTCTGAATTTTTCCATTATTTATGCAAAAACTTCAGGGCAAATTTTAACCGATCTTCGGGCTTTTTATAATCAGAGGAAATATTATTAAGAGCCTCGTCAATTTCGAATTTTTTGTAGCCAAGATTTTTTAAAGCAGAGCGCACGTCTTTGTCGGAATCGGTTAATTCCAAATCGACGAATAATCCGGATTTTTTGATTTTATCCTTAAGTTCCAAAATAATCCTTTCGGCCTTTTTTCTGCCTATTTTCCAGTTTTCGGAAATTAAATCAACGCGGTTCTGGCTGATGGCGGCCATTAATTTATCGATATCAATATTGTTTAAAATACTCAAAGCGGATTTAGGGCCAACGCCGTTGATGGTATTGAGTAGTTCAAAAATTTCCAGTTCTTTTTCAGTCAGAAATCCGTAAATTTCCGGCATTTCCTGACGAACATGATAAGAACATAAAAATTGGATTTGTGATCCAATGGCGGGCAACTTTTTTTCAATATTATTGGAAATGAAAACTTTATAACCCAAACCATTGGATTCAACAACAACGAATTGAGCTTTTTTATGAGTTAGTTTTCCGGAAATGGAGTAAATCATTGAGATAGTTTTTAGTGATTAGTTAATAGTTATTAGAAATAACATACTAATAATTATAACGTAAAAATGGGTTAGACAAAAAGAAGCGGCCCGCTAAGCGGGCCGGTTTTAGTTTTGGAGTCAAAATTCGGAAGGAATATATGATTCGGAAACACCTACCGAATTCCCATCCCCAGAAATGGAAAATGATATTTCGAAAATTTGTTTTTTTGACTTAAAAAATACAATCGTTAAACTGATAGCTTTCCCGGGAAGATTTCCTTTTATAAAAGCTGACATCCGGGTGGCCTTTCTAAGGGCCTTTTCAAGATTTACTGATTCTCCATAAGTCCCGGAAAAATATTTCCCAAATGGTTTGGCCATAAACTTTTCATAAATCAGGGGCGGAGAACACTTAAAAGATGGCAATCTTTCACAAAAGAAAACAATAATTGACTGGTAAATATTAAGCGCTTCAGAAATCGCCAAATACGAGAAAGATTCTTTCTTGTGAACTTTCGGGTCGATACTGATTTATATATGTATGTCAAAATTAAAATTCAGAATGTAGCCTTCGGCGCGGGAATTGACTTTCTGAACTTTCCCCTATATTCTAAATTCTATATTCTAAATTCTATTTAACATGCCAAATACGAAATCAGCGAAAAAGGCTTTGCGCCAGAATACGAGAAGGAAAAAGGTTAACGACAAAAAAACCGGGGAACTGAAATTATTGATAAAACAATTCAAGAAATCGGCTGCGTCAAATAAAGAAGAGGCGAAAAAACTTTTACCGAAAGTTTATGAAAAACTGGATAAATCGGCAAAAATTAATTTGATAAAGAAGAACACGGCAGCAAGACTTAAATCAAGACTTTCCAAGAAATTAAGCTTAAAAAAATAATCCGCCTTGGCGGATTATTTTTTATAAGAACCAATAGGATTTAAAATAACCCCGGAGTTATGTTTACTTATCCCATACCCGTAATATAACTCGCGTTTGAGGTATAAATCCGCAAATACAAGAAGCTACTCCTATATGCAGTAGCGCTTCTCCATGGAAAAGCAGCCTTAGAAATGAGAAATCTTGTGACAATCAGAAAATTATTTTTATTTATTAACTGCTTCTGGTTTTAAGGCTTTCATGGATAATCCGATTCTGCCGTTTTCCATTTTGATTATTTTCGCCCTGACAAAATCGCCGACTTTCACGACGTCTTCAACTTTTTTCACGAATCCTTCTTTAAGTTCGGAAACATGAATCATTCCTTCTCGTCCGCCGCCGATATCGACAATTGCGCCGAATTCCAGAATTTTAATAACGGTGCCCTCGACAATTTCTCCGATTTGAAACTCTTTGGTCAAAGACTGAATGGCGTGAATGGCCTGCTGAGCTTTTTGCATATCAGGAGCGGCAACGTAAACTTTTCCGTCCTGTTCAATATCTATTGTGGTGGCGCCGCTGGTGGAGATAATCGAATTAATGACTTTACCGCCCGAACCGATAACTTCTCCGATCTGATCGGGCCTGATTTCCAATGTTAGAATAACCGGAGCATATTTGGAAACATTCTCACGCGGTTTGGCGATTGCTTTGGTTATAGTCTCTAAAATGTGCAGTCTGGCTTTTTTGGCTTGTTCCAAAATTTCGGAAAACATTCTGACGGTAATGCCTTCGATTTTTACATCCATTTGAATGGCGGTGATGCCTTCTTCAGTTCCAGCGACTTTACAATCCATATCGCCGTAATGATCTTCCGGCCCCTGAATATCGGTCAAAATTTTATATTTATCGGTGCTATTTTCCGTAATCAAGCCCATGGCGATTCCGGCTGCGGGTTTTTTAATCGGCACGCCGGCATCCATCAAAGACATTGACGAAGCGCAAACGGTCGCCATTGAAGACGAACCATTTGAGGCTAAAATTTCGGAAACAATTCTGATTGTGTAAGGAAATTCTTCCTGGGTCGGAATTAAGGGGCGAAGAGCTTTCTCAGCTAAGGCGCCGTGACCGATTTCGCGTCGGCCGGGAGCTCCCATTCTGCCGACTTCACCCGTAGCAAACGGCGGAAAATTGTAATGAAGCATGAATCGCCTCTTGGTGGAAATCTCCATTGTTTCAATCATCTGTTCTGACCCGGGAGCTGCCAAAGTTGTGACTGCCAAAGCCTGAGTCCCTCCTCGGATAAATAAAGCGGAGCCATGCAGTCTTTCGAATAATCCGACTTCGGCATGCAAATCGCGAACTTCATCCAGTTTGCGTCCGTCGGGACGTAAATTCTTTTCCGAGATATTTTTATGCACCAGATCATCGATTTCTGTTTCAAAAAGATTATCGACTCCGGGAACAACGATATTTTCCTGGACCAAATATTCATTTAATTCGTTGCGAACCTGGTCAAGATTGACATTGCGCGAAGTTTTATCCGTCTGGTAAACGGCGTCTTCTAATTTATCTTTCAAAAAATTCCGGATTTTAGATTTTATTTCCGGATCCATCTCAGCCATTGCCACGTCGGCTTTCGGTTTTCCGATTTTCGCGGCGATGTCTTTCTGGAATTGAAGGAGTTTTTTGATTTCTTCATGAGCTTTTTCAAAGGCATCGGCAACTTCATTTTCTTTGACTTCATAACCCATCAACTCGATCATATTGATTCTTTTTTCGGTCGTACCGATAAATGCCTCGAAAGAAATATCTTCCGCTTCTCCGTTGCCCGGATTTACAATCACTTCTCCATTTTTCTTAACCAACCTGACGCCGGCAACCGGACCGTTCCAAGGAATATCCGAGATCATCAAGGCTGTTGAAGCGGTGAGAAGAGAGATAAAATCCGGGTCATTTTGTTCATCGTAAGAGAGAACGGTTATGACAATTTGGACATCGCGACGGATCCTGTGGTCGAAAAGCGGACGGATGGTGCGATCGATCATGCGTCCGGATAAAACCGCGTTTTCCGACGGCCTCCCTTCGCGGCGCACAAAACGACTGCCGATAATTTTCCCGGCGGCATAAAATTTTTCTTCGTAATCAACTGTTAAAGGGAAATAATCAAGAGATCTGTCGGTTTTCCCCATTACAGCGGTGACTAAAACGGTCGTGTCTCCGTATTGGCCGATAACGGCGGCATTCGCTTGTTCCGCCATTTTAGAAATCGAAAGCTTGAGCGGCTTTCCCGCGAATTCCATCCGGAATTCTTTTTTATTCAATTCCATTTCATTTATCTTATGCGATGCCAATATACGAATACAAATGAAAATAAGTCAAAATTCAAAAGTCAAATCTCAAAAACAAGGCAGTAATTTAAATTTAATTTTTTAAATCGTTTTACCTTTTGACTTTTCAATTTTGCATTATTCTCATCGCGGATTGGCACACCGACATCGCAGTAGCATTACTTATTTATTTTTTAATTAAAACCTTAGGAATCTCGGCGATATCCACGAAAAGATCGGCGGATTCTTTCAATCTAATAGCGGCGTTTCTGCCGAAACCGGCAACCTCGACAATTCTGCCGCGTCCCCATTTCAGATAATCCAGCAGCGGAAGAAAATCTCCGTCCCCGGTTACCAATATAATAACATCCAAAGCGTCCGCCATGCGGACGGCATCAACCGCCATTCCAACATCCCAATCGGCTTTTTTCATTCCGCTGGAAAAAACCTGCAGCTCCTTTACGCGCAAATCGATTCCGGCCTTTTCAAGCGCTTCAAAAAAAGAAGCTTCGCCAGGAGTCTCTTCGCCGGCTTGAGTTTCGCTCTTAACTACATAGCCGAGAGCGCGAATCAAATGGCGATTTGCGGTCAAATTTTTCACCAATTCGGCATAGTTGACTTTGGAGTCGTAAAGATTTTTGGCCGAATGATAAAGGTTCTGAACGTCTATAAAGATTCCTATTCTTTGATCCTTAAACCTCACGGGTTTTGACTGCGGACTACGGGCTACGGACTACTGCAAATAAGCTGTGGTCGGTAGTCTATAGGCTGCAGACTATTTTTTCAGTCCTAATTTTTTAATAACTTTTGCGTAATTTTTTTCATCGGTTTTTTCCAAATAACCGAGCAATCTCTTTCTTTTCCCAACCATCTTTAATAAGCCCCTGCGAGAGTGGTTATCTTTCGGATTCTTTTTTAGATGGCTGGTCAGTTCGGAAATCTGTTTGGTAGTCATCGCAATCTGCACTTCAACGGAACCGGTATCGGCGTCATGTGCCTGAAAGTCCTTTATTATATTTTGTTTTTGTCGCTTAGTTAGCATGTTAGGAAAGATAATACCATAGACATCGTTATATTGCAAGTTTGATTAACACTGTTTAAAAACATCATTTATGCCCAGAGTTTATCGATCCGCGCACAACCAATCTAATATACGAATGCAGTTCCTCGACCGCACGGTCGCGGGAAGCTTAATATTTTATCCGCCGTGGCGGATAAAATATCAGATTATTATTATTTCGCCGTATTTCTTCGACCCCATATGAAGTTTATACGCGGCAAGCAGGCTCAGGAAATATAAATCCTGAGAGGTTTTCAAGCAACCAAATTTGATTAAAATTGAAGCTGTTTTTGACAAAATTGATAAAATAAATAGAATTTAGATATTGCCCGGGTGGCGGAATTGGCAGACGCGCAGGACTCAAAATCCTGTAATCGCAAGGTTGTGTGGGTTCAACTCCCACCCCGGGCACCACGTAGGAAATTTCAAGCGGCTTATGAATAAGAAAAATATTGTTTTAATAATAGTGCTAGTTGTTGCTCTAGGCGCAATAGTATATTTTTTTACTTCTAATAATTCCTCCGCACCGACCACCTTACCGACTTCTACAAACCCATCGCCGCAACAACCAGTAGTTCCGACAGATAGCAACCCCGTGACACCGACAATATCGTCGTCTGGTGCCAATGACAGGAGTGTCATCTTATCAGAACTTCAAAGATTGAATATTGAAGTTACTGGAGCGTCTAAACAGATAGAACTAGAACTTCCTTCGGTTTTATCTGATGCTAATTGGGGATTAAAGAAAATCATATGCGAAGAAGGAGGATACAATTTATCAGCCTACGCCGGAAAAACAATTTTGTTCACGTCTTATCCAATTAACGAAGTGTGGAATAATACGGAACCGCTAAATGTGTGGGTGGCAACTAGCGAAGATAAAATTGTATGCGTTTACAAAGCAGTCAGAGAAAACAGCATGGTTGCTCCCGGAATTTTTTCCATCAAAGAAAATTCCAATATCAAGAAGAAATAAAATTTCAAAGAACTTGCCGCCAAAGAAAAATTTGAAATTGTCAGCGGTGCGGCTCCGCCGCCTTTCCGAATTTTCGCGGGGGGTTTTCCTCGACGCCGCAGGCGGCGAAATGCGTTCGGACTAATTCAAGAATACTACACCAGAGTTAGTAATTTAGTTTTTAGTGATCAGAGATTATAATTTTTAAAAATTTATTGGAATAAAAAGGTGCGCTTTTGCTTTAAAACAAGCGCACCCGTATTTTCGGATCAGAGCTTGATATGATGGGAACATTAAAATTTATATTATCCATTCCCACCAAAAGCCGCTGGCCGTTTGAAAGCCACCCTAATAAGCACGGCGTTTTCGACGCCGCCTTGCATTTCGCAATTTCCCTAAGCTCGCTCGGAGAACTTTTGATTGTAATTTGCTCTCCTGTTTTAAGAGTAACAATGTATCCTCTTCGACACATTGCCAAACCAATCATAACTTTCATACCTTTATCCATTTTCTCTCCTTCTGCACTTTTTAATATGCAAAAATCCGCCGTGGCGGATTTATTTCATTCAAACCTAACCTTAACTTTTTTGGATTTTTTCTTATCAACTTTCGGCAAAATAATCTTTAGAATTCCGTTTTTAAAAGTAGCAGACACGTGGTCGGGGTTAATTTCCTGCGGAAGAATGACTGAGCGAGAAAACCTGCCCCAGTAACACTCCTGATAAAGATAATCGCGTCCTTCGGTTTTTCCCGTGTATTCTCTTTTGCCCTTAACGGTTATGGCTTCGGGGCTTATTTCCAAATCCAGGTCATCGGCATTGACTCCGGCAATCGCAGCTTCAATGACGATATCATCGGAAGTCTGATAAACATCAATCGCCAATTGCCCCTCTCCTTCGTCAAAAATTTCCGATTCTTTTTCTTTTTCAAAGTTTGTTTCTCTCTCTTTCACGGATGACGCCTTAACTAATTGAGGTTCAAAATTTTGCTCTTCGTCGGATTCGGTGGAAACGACTCCGGCCAATTTTTCAAAGAATTTTTTCGTGTTGTCGTCGTGTGACATGCGAATTTCAGATTTAATTAATTGATTTTAATGTTATCATTTTTTTTCAAAATCTCAAAATCGTTAAAAATAAAAAAAGCCGCAAAAATCAGTATGATAATCGGATAAATAAATATGCCGCTAAAAACGATTATGGAATAGTTAAAAATTGCATGAAGAGCGGTTGCCAGAATTAAGCCAAACACGGAAAAAATAAAAACTTTTTTCTTTATGATTCCTTTTGCCCAATAGTAGCCGACTAATCCGGAACTGAGTACGTGCAGCAGAGTCGCGCCCAAAAATCGGAATACGAGCAATCCGATCCGTTCATCAAGTATCTGATTGCCGAACATTATGCCTATGTTCTCTATGGCGGCCATGCCGGAAGCGGCAGTTATCATGTAAATCATGGCATCAATCGGCTCGTCGAAAAATTTGCTTTTACGCATTATCAAAAAAACCGGAAAGAATTTAAGAATTTCTTCGACGGCGGCAAATCCGAATATTGGGCCGAAAGTTTTTAAATTCGCAAAATTGTCCGGAAATTCCAGCTGTAACAGATATTGAATCCCGGCCGCAAGAAGAGCGGAAAACATTCCGACCAGAAAAAGGGGGAATATTGTTCTTTTCGGTTCCGGATGAATATCTTCCTGAAGAAAAAATCCCAACCAGATAAAACTGGGCAACAAACCCAAGAATATTAGCAGAACATTCATTGATCGGCTTATGGCTTATGGCTGATAGCTTATGGTTCGCAAATTTTTAAAATGAAATAATCCAACCATATGCTACATGCCATTAGCTATTTGCTATTTAAATCTCAAACCATCCCTTGATTATATTTTCTTCAATAATTTCGGAAAGTTTTTCCTCCCCGAAAAATTCTATGAAAATTTTATTCCATAAAGATTCCTGCTGGTGATAGAGATATCTAGCCATTTCTTTTTGTTTGACCAGATCCATGGCCGCGTCCACCAAGTTGAAACTGACCAAGACATCTATTCCGGAATCAGTTTTGAAATAATCGCCGACCCAGCCAAGATCGTGCCAAAAGCTCAAATCGGCGGTAAAACCTTTTAGTTCGCGGGAAATCAAAAGAAGCATCCTTTCCGCTCTGGCCCAGTGCAAAGCTTCGGGATTTATGTGCGGCTCGAACAAGCGCCAGTCGTTGGGATCGTCTTTCGTCAAATATCTTTGAATAACCATCCAGGTTGATTTGCCGGAAGGCGGCAAACGTTTTTCCGGCACGTCGCCCCGCAACAAGGAAACTATTTTTTTTGAAAAATCGCCTTCATTTTGGGAATAACGCCTGAATAATCTGGAGTAAAAAGCGATTTCATTGAAATAATGCAGAATCAGAGAGAAATTACGCAGTGTCTCGCCGGTGATTTCCAAAGATAAGGGAAGAGCGTAGATGACACCGAGTTCTTTCAGGTGGCTGATATTATGGTGCTTTTTCTGGATAAAACTTCTTGCCAATACAGACCATTTTTCCGGCAAAGCCAGGGTAGTGATCTCCCTTTCTTCAAAATCAGACGGTTTCAAAGTTTCGTACTGCTTAAAAAAAACGTTACTGAGCCATTCGCCTCCTTCAATAAAGCGCAAACTGCTGTAAATTTCAAAAAAATCTTCATTAGCGGTAAGTTCGTCGACATCTCGATAACCCAAGGCCTGAATAACATTTAAGGGCGGCTGATTTTTCAAAAATTCCAAAGCTTTTTCTTTTTTTAAAAAAAGTCCTTTTTCGGGATTAATCAGTTTTTTGCTTACTTTTAAAATATTGTCCCAATCTTTTGGAGAAGTGGCGCTAGGTTCGCCTAAAACTTTGTAAAGTTTAGCATCATCTTCTCCCAGTTTTTTGATAATCGCATCATAAACATTTTTGGCCGGCGCGTCCTTTTCCAGGCCGAGCAGATTCAAATGACTGCCGATGGAATTCTCGTTCTTCTCCCACAATTTTTCTATCACATCTTTCTTTCCGGTTATGTCGGAAAACTTTTCTTCTATTGACCGCACAACATCTTTGTCAATCCGTAAAATTTTCGCGATGTTTTCGTAGGGTTTCATGGAGCAGTTTTTAGTGATTAGCCTTTAGTTTTTAGTATAAAAATATTTTCGGCTTATGACAAATTTAAAAATCCGCGACGAGTTATTCCCGCTTTTTATAACTAATTTGTATAAAAATCGGCTGATTTTGAAGCTCTACTTGTCTATATGATTGGTTGCGGCCCATAATGCGGGAGCTGCGAATGCGAATGGACCAGGTCATCTTTTTTTAAATCATTCGTGTTCGGATTTTATTCTGCCGCCTAAAGTACGCAGTTCTTTTAAAGCTTCCCCGGCCTGTTCTTTATTCGGCGGGATGCCGTGCCACAGGTAATCCGATTCCATGAAGCTGACTCCCTTGCCGGGTATTGTGTGAGCGATGATCACGGTCGGCTTTTCGAAAGTCGCTTTGGCTTCGGTTACGGCTGAAACAAATTCTCGGATATCATGGCCGTCCACCTCCAAAACATTCCAGTTGAAAGATTCGTATTTGTCACGCAGGGAGTCAAGCGGCATCACATCTTCGGTAAAACCGTCGATTTGAATATTATTGCGGTCAATAACAACGGTCAAATTATTTAATCTGTTTTTTCCGGCAAACATAATCGCTTCCCAGACAATCCCTTCTTGATGTTCCCCATCGGACATTATGCAATAAATGTGTTTTTGTTTTGCTTGTACTGAGCCTGTCAAAGCATCCATTTTGGCGGCCAAGGAAATGCCTATTGCCTGAGGCAAACCGTTGCCTAAAGGGCCAGAAGTTATTTCCACGCCGGGCAATGATTTGCGATGCGGATGGCCCTGCAAACGGCTTCCTAATTTTCTTAAGGTCATAAGTTGTTCCATGGGAAAATATCCGGCGCGAGCCAAGGCAGCGTACAAAACGGGGCAAATGTGGCCGTTTGACAAAATTAGGCGGTCACGGTCAGGCCAATTCGGATTTTTGGGATTATGATTAAGAATGTGAAAATAAAAAGCGGCGAAAATATCCGCCATGCCCAACGATCCCGCCGAATGGCCGGATTTAGCTTTAAGAAGCATGTTAATAATGTCTTCCCTGATTTGATTGGCGGTTTCTTCCAATAACGCCACTTTTTTTTCATGCAAATATTCCGAAGAAAATCGCTGAATTACTGAATCACCGGGTTGTTTTTTCTTTAATAATTTAGCCATATACAATTTATTTTACATTTTTTTAATTTCAACGGGAGTAGGTATATCTTTCGACGTATTTTTATAAATGAAAGGAACTCTGATAGTCGGTTTAGGCAGAATCAAATCGGGAATGGACAAAAGCATGAGGGAGCTGCCCAAAGACAAGAATCCGGTGAGGATAAAGACGATATTGAAACCGAAATTTTTTGATAAGAATCCGCCGATGAAAGCGGCAACGCCGGAAACGATGCCTATAGTAGTGCTGTCCAAAGACCAGTCAAGAGAATAGCGGTCTTTGTCCAAATGGCGGGAAAAAATCGCGTTCCAGGAGGGAGAATACAGACCGAAGGCTATGCCTTGCAAAAAAGTGACCAGATAAAGTTCGAGAGTCGATCTGACGGTAAGAAATAAAATCGCGGCGAATCCCGCCAGTGTCAACGCGGATATCAAAGCATAGAAATCATCCTTTTCGCCGGGATGCTTGTCCAAGAAAACCGCCACGGGAATTTGAATGACGGACTTGGTTATCCAGTAAACGGAATAAACGCTTCCGACGACAAAAAAACTGGCATGAACTTTTTGAGTGATAAACAAAGCCAGCAAAGGATTGATTAAGCCCCAACCGCCCCAAAGAAATAGATCGGAAAGGACAAAAAATTTAATGACTCTGCCAACCGATAGATTTTTGAAGTTGATATTAATGTTTATCCTCATAATGAACGGCAAATATTATGAAAGCGCCGCGGCGGAATCGGTAAATTTTATTTCATTATTTTCTAATTTCAACAAGACTGATTTTCCTTTATTTATTTCTCCGCGGAGAATTTTGTCGGCCAAAACGCTTTTGATTTTATCCGAAACAACTCCGCGCAAAGGCCTGGCTCCGAAAACCGGATCATAGCCGATTCGGGCGACGTAATTTACCAATTCATCATTGAATTGTAAATTTATCCCCTGGTTTTCTTCCAAAGTTTTTACGAGATTATCCAGTTGAAGACGCGCGATTTGAACCGTGTCTTCGATGGACAAATTTTTAAAAATAATAACATCGGAAAATCGGTTAAGCAACTCGGGTTTGAAAGACGCGGTGAGTTTCTTTTTGAAATCCTCCTTGATTTCCGAAATAGACTTTCCTTGTTCCAGCTGATCTTTTATGTAATCAGAATTGGCGTTGGAAGTGGCGATGATAATGGTATTTTTGAAATCGACAACGCGGCCGGAGTTGTCTGTTAGGCGGCCGTCATCGAAAACCTGAAGAAATAGGTTCAGAACATCGGAATTGGCTTTTTCAAATTCATCCAGAAGAATGAGGCAGTACGGTTTTTGAATGACGGCCTCGGTCAAGCTTCCCGTAACTTTCCCGTCCGGAGAGCCGATGAAGCGGAAAACGCTTTGTTTATCCTGATATTCGGACATATCGAACCTGATCATGGCGTCGAATGAACCGAATTGAGTTTTAGCCAAAGTTTTGGCCAATTCGGTTTTACCGACTCCGGTAGGACCGACGAATAAAAACGCAGCGATCGGCCCGGACGAACGGCCCAATCCGCTGCGGTATTCACGCAAAGATCCGGAAACCGCTTTTACCGCTTCTTCCTGATCGATTAAATCTTCATGAATGACGTTTTCTAAATTCAACAATTTTTCCGCTTCTTCCCGGGTTGTTTTATGAATGGGAATGTTAACCTTTCTTTCGCTGACGGCAATTATATGGTCGGACTTCAGAACATTATCGCCTTTTTGAGTGGCATAAGCCAAAGCTTCTTTTAGTAGATCCTCGGCGCTGGAAGGCAGCAATTTTCGCCTAAAATACTTATGAGCCAAAACAACGGCCTGCTTAATCGCCTCAAAGCTGATAATCACTTTGTATTGGTTTTCGAGAAGCAAACTGTCGTAAGCCAAGAACCGGATTGATTCGTCTTCGGAAAGTTCATCCACTTTAATCACATCGAACGCATTCATGAAATCGCTGCGCGGTTCAATATCCTGCTTAAAATCCCTGTAATAAGCGGAGCCGACCACGGAAAAAGCATCAGTCTTTATAGCCGGCAATATTATATCGGCGGCGTTCATGTAATGATCGCCGGAAGTGCGCACCAGGTTATAAATGTCTGGGATGAATAAAATGACATTGCCCGCAGTCATGATTTCATCGATAACTTTATTGACTCTTCTTGAAACTTCCTGAGGATCGGCGTTTGATATCAGGCTGCTTATTTGGAGACCGACCAAGCGTTTATCAAACAGCGCTTCCGGAATTTCATCGCGAACGATTTCCGACGCCAAATGATGGACCAAAGCATCCGAACCGCTGCCCGGATCGCCGACCAGCAACACATTCGGCCGCGTCGGACGGGAAAGGACATCAACCATTTGTTTATATTCTTTTTCGTGGCCAACCAGAAATCCGGTTTTTCTGTCTCTGGCCAAATCGGTAAAATCAATACTAAAGCTGTCAAGAACGGGGGTAGGGCGCGCCGTCCAGGACCGGTTCATAATGCGATGTCGATTTTTCGGAGAAATGACAAACCCGCCGATGGTTTCGGGCAGTTTGGAAATCCAGGTTTTGTATCGATAACGGCTGAAAATAAGCGCTTTATTCAAATCGTCGGCGTCGATGGAGAACATATAAAAAATCTTTTTGACGCTTTCGCCGCCGATATGTCCCAGCGAGGAAAAAATATGGCTGACATCTATGTAATCGGAATTTTCGAAAAAGGCCTCAAGAAAAGCATTCTTGATTAAAAGGCTTGTTTTTTCAAATACTTGTTTTTGATTTTCTTTTATTTCTTTTCTTGATTTTGAAATTTCTTCGTCTAATTTCTGCTCAAATTCCTCAGGGGAAACTTCGAGACGCCAGAGAGCCCCTCTTATGCCTTTGTTTTTCATTAAGAGTTGCATCAGATTAAGATGGAAATCGCCACCGACTATAATCGTTCTGTCATAAGATTTTTCGATGGTGTGAAAAACCCGCGGCAGCAAATAATCCATCGCATCGGCGCCGCTAATCGTTTCTTGGTTAAGTTCATTTAGAGAGTGCAACGGTTTGTTCAAGTGTATGAATCGATTGGCTAAAAACAAAAGAAATAACGCGCCCACCCATTTAAGCCAAATAATTTCGAAAGCGACGAATAAAACGGAGGCTATCGCAAAAATGATATAAAAGGAAAAATAAATCAGGCGCCACAAAAATCGCAAAAAAGGCGAAAATTCAAGGCGCGGCTCAGAAAAATAAATTTTGTTTAAATCCATACTCATTACTAATGAAAAATTAGATTCCTATTTTAAAAATATTCACAACCGGATTGTAATCTATTATTTTGAAAATTATATAAAGGGGAATCGCCGCCCAGATGATGAACATTGCGGCGGCGATGATAATAACGAACAGATAAATTATCCCGCCGATCATTAGCCGTAAAGAACGAAATACAAAACCCAGAACATACCCTATTATGCTGTGATCCTGATAAAGAGGCTTAAAAAGGAAACGCCAAGTTATTTTAAGGGCAAAAATTTTGTCCAAACTTTCCAAAAGAATCAAAGTCCTGTGAGCGTGAAAAATAAATCCGCGCAAATACCACTGCCGGATAAATTCAGAAATCCGGAAAATAAAACGATTGAAAGCAAAAATAATGAAATCACCAAGCATATTAAATAGAATTTAGAATATCGTCCGCCACGGCGGATAGGATTCAGTGAAAGCGTATTATAAAAATCCTATTGAAAAATTATACTATATACGTTTATTTAATAAAACGGACTAGTCGAATGAACTAAAATCCAAACTAGAATCAAATTTTGAGCGATCGCTCAAAATTTGATTGGTTATCCACAATCACATAACAACGCAACAAAAAGGGGCGCAAGATGCGCCCCGAAATTTTGAAAAAGAAGTTTTTACCTGGCTACTTTAAGCCAGAGCTTGGACATAACCTCGTAATTTACAACTCCGAAAATCGCGCCGACAAAACTGCCGATTATGGCGTGGCCGGCGAAATAACCGATTCCGGCGCCAATGGCCGAATCCACTCCTCAAAGCAGATGTTCGCCTGAATGAATAAGCAAGAAAAGGTATTTGAAAAATTTGCCGACGAGCTTTCCCAAGGTTAACAATGCCAAGATAATCAGGAAAAATTTTTCGTTCCGTTAAGTATGACCTATAAAAAATGACCGAACCTAAAGCCCCGCTTTCGCGGGGCTTTGATTTTCTTACTCCTTTAAGAAAAACTATTCGGTCTGCTGCTTCAGCTTTTCAATCAAACGTGCGGCGTAATCCTTACCTCCCAAACCGAAGGCAATACCGCCGGCCAAAGCCAGCATGGCGATAATACCGGTAATTATTGTCTGAAGAACATAAACATTAATGCCAAGCTGCATTAATGCCGTAATGGTTCCGAAAACGACAATAACCCACCAGATAAACGTTCCCAAGAATTTGGATGCCTGAAGTTTCGCGCTCATCACCGAAGCGGTAGTCAATGTTCTGATAAAATTCGCAACAACAAAAGTGGCTATCATGATCAAGATTGCCACAACTATGTTGGGAATATAAAGCAAAACCTGCTGCAAGAAACTTGAAAAAACATCAAGTCCCAAAATATTGGTAAATGCCAAGACAAAGGCAATAACGAAAAACCAGTAAACGATTCTTCCTAGAAATCTTCCGGAATTAAGTTTAATTCCTCCCCTTTCTATATACGTGTCTACTCCGATTTTCTTCAATAAAGTGTCAAGCTTGATTCCTTTGATGATTTGTTCGACAACAGTTCCGAAAACCGCAGCAATAATCAATCCGATAATCAAAACGATAATCGCACCGATCAATTTAGGAAGAAAAGCGATGACACCCGCCCAAACACCTATTAATGATTCGTAGAGTGTGCTTGCCAAGTTTTGAAAAAACATACGTTTTTAATTTTTCCGACCTTTTCTTTTATTTTTCATAACCTGAAACCAGGTATGAAATTTATTTCAGATTTATTATAGCAACTTGAGATATAAAATAAAATGAGTTATCAACAATCCGACGAATGGTTAATGGATTAGGGCCAATGACACAAACTATCAATTGTTTTTTATTAGTCATTAATCATGAGCCATTTGCTCTTTGTCATAAGCCATTAGCTATTCTTAATTCTTGCGACTTATGATAAGATTGCACAAATGAAATTGCTGTCGAAACTGATCTTCGCTTATATTACAAATCTTTTATCGCTGTTTTTAGCGTCATATTTGGTGAAAGGATTTTTGGTAGATTTAAGTTTAAAAAATTTTTTGATTGTTGGCCTTATTTTTACGGTTATAAACTTGTTGATAAGGCCAATCTTCAAGTTTATTCTAAGTCCGATTATTATTCTGACTTTGGGTTTAGGCATAATAATAGTAAATGCCCTGATGCTTTATTTGCTTGATTATTTCTCGAAAAGTGTTACGATTGTTGATATTGCTTCTTTAGCATATGCCGCTTTAATCGTAAGCGCGGTCAATATAGTTATGCATTTTATATCAAAAGCTAAATAATTAATTATTATTTGGTTCACGAGTTAATAACGAATTGGGAATTTTAATGAAGATACTATCTATCGCACAAATCGTGGTTTCCGTTATACTAGTAGTTCTCATTTTGCTTCAGGAAAGATCGTCCGGAGTCGGCGGAGTTTTCGGAGGCGGCACCACGGAAGTTTATCAAAAAAGGCGCGGAGTGGAGCGGCTGATTTTTGCCGCAACAATCATTTTGGCGATAGCATTCCCGATTTTGGCAATTCTCAATTTCATACTCATTAAATAAATCGGCTGAAGCCGGTTGAAGACTTATTTGAGGTACGTTTTTTCACAAATTTTTCTTTCTTTTTCTAAAAAAGAACGGTATTGGTTTATCGGGGCTTTTTTGATTTTCATAATTTCTTTTATCGCTTTTTTAATCTTTTTCATACAAAGCAATACGGTTATGAAGCCGGCCGGCGGAGGCGAATACACGGAAGGAATTGTGGGGCAGCCGGCATTTATCAATCCCCTTTTTGCCGATGAAAACAACGCGGATCAGGATATAACCGAACTTACTTTTTCCGATCTGAAAAATATGATTGACAGCTATCAGGTAAGTCCGGACAATAAGACTTTTGATGTCAGATTAAAACCTGATATTTTTTGGCAAGACAATCAGCCGATTACTTCCGACGACGTGCTTTTTACGATCAGCGCGGTTCAAGATCCGGACATCAATTCTCCGCAAGCGGCAAGCTGGCAAGGAGTAAAGGCGGAAAGAATCAGCGAGAGGGAATTCCAGCTGATTCTGCCCCAGCCTTATGCATATTTCGAGAATATCCTTTTAGATTTCAAGCCGATTCCAAAGCATATTTTTGAAAATATCCCTTTGACGAATTTACGGCTTTCAGAATACAATCTTGAGCCCGTCGGAAGCGGTCCTTACAAATTTACGGGGTATGATAAAAGACGGGATGGATTTGTCACTAAATATTCGGTGGAAAAATCCGATAGCTACTTCGGCCCGAAACCATATATTCAAAAAATGAATTTCAATTTTTATACCGATGATTCAGAATTGGTAAAAGCATTCAATTCAAGCAATATTGACGGATTTGCCGTAAATAATTTCAGCCAACTGAACGACATAACCATACCGCATCAAACTTTTGACATTAAAATGCCGCGCTATTATGCAGTCTTTTTCAACCAGGCAAATAATCCGTTGCTGGCCGATAAAAATTTGAGGATAGCTTTAAATAGCGCGATAAACAAGCAAAGAATCGTAAACGATGTTTTTGGCGGAAAAGCAATCACGATTGACGGACCGATTGTTTTGGACAATTCAAATAATGACGAGTACAATGTAGATTATGCAAACCAACTTCTTGATTCGGAAGGATGGCAAATGACCGATTCCGGAGTCAGGGTGAAAGGCAACGATAGACTGGAATTCAACCTTACGGTTTACCCGATTCCGTTTTTAATAGATACGGCAAAGATGATTCAGGAAGATTGGTCGAAAATCGGCGTACGAGCGGATATCAATCTGGCGACGCTGAACAATTTCACCGAGCAAGTCATCAGGCCAAGAAATTACGACATGCTAATTTTCGGAAACGCGTACGGAGAGAACGAGGATCCGTATTCTTTCTGGGATTCGACCCAAAAATTTTATCCGGGCTTGAACTTCGCGCTTTATGACAATAAATCCGTTGATTCGGCAATAAACAGTATCCGAACCGAATTTGATCCGAATTTAAGGGAAGGAGAAATGGAGCAATTACAATCGGCGATTATCGCGGATCAGCCGGCTATTTTCCTATATTCTCCGGATTATATTTATATTGCCAATAATCTTCTAAAGGGATTCGAGGAGCAGAATCTTGGGCTGCCGAGCGACAGATTCGCGAACATCCAAAACTGGTTCATAAAAACAACCAGAGTACTGAAGAAATAAAAAAATTATTTTAATTTCTGAAAATTCGAATCAGCAATTGAGATTTAAAATAATCAGAGTAATTAGTTATCAGAATAATTCTCAATATCCTTGACATTTTTCCATGAATATTAAAGAATACAAACAACGTGCCGATCTTATAAGAAACAACGAAATCTATAAAGTTTACGATTTATCGGAAAACCTTAAAGATTTGGTTCTTTCTCTAACCGAACTTAATTACCAAAAATCAACAACCGGACATTCGCATGCCGACGCCGATGAAGTTTACGTTTTCATCGACGGAAGAGGAATTATAGACGTAGGCAGTAAAACATTGGAAGTTCAGGGCGGCGATGTGATTATCGTTCCCCGGGGAGATTTCCATAAAGTCCATAATAAAGGCGAAGGCATTTTGAGTTTTTGGTCAATTTTTGAAAAATACGGAAACAGGAAATAGAAAAAATCTAATTTCTAATTAACTTAAACAATTAAGTATTTGCCCAGGTGGTGAAATTGGCAGACACGCAGCGTTCAGGTCGCTGTGAGGGCAACCTCGTGGGAGTTCAACTCTCCCCCTGGGCACAATAAATAAATTACAAAATTGTAGATCGAAAAAACACAAGATTGTTTTTAATTTTCGATTTTCAATTTTTAATAAACATCAATGATTAGAACAAAAATAAACCGCGAAATAACAGAAAGAAAAATAAACAGAACACAAAGGCCCAGAATATCTCCAAGAATATCCAGGCAGCCTAAAACAATCCGGGAAGCAAAAGATCAGGGCATTTTAAGGTTCGCGGCCTTGGGCGGATTGGAGGAGATCGGAAGAAACATGTCCGTTTTCGAATATAACGGGGATTTAATATTGATTGATGCGGGAGTTTTATTTCCGGGAGAAAGTACGCCGGGAATCGATTACATTATTCCCAATGTCAGCTATCTTGAGCCGCAAAAAGACAGGATAAAGGCGATGATCGTTACCCACGGCCATTACGACCATATCGGAGCAATCCCCTATCTGATGGAAAAATTGGGCAATCCGACGATTTATACGACTGCCATGACCAAGGAAATAATCAAGAAGAGGCAGGAGGATTTTCCGAATGCTCCGAAACTGGATTTTGAACTGATTAAAAATCATGACAAAATCAGAATTTCCGACGACGTGGAAATAGAATTTTTCGGAATTATTCACAGTATACCCGATACCGTTAGTTTGCTTATTAAAACTCCGGTGGGAAATTTCGTTTATTGTACGGATGTAAAATTCGATTACGATGAAAAAGGGACTGTCTTGGGCTTAGACGAGTTTGAATGGGCAGGCAAGCAGAATATTCATACCTTATTTTTGGAAAGCACGAATGCAGAAGTCGCGGGAACTTCCGTTTCGGAAAAATTAGTGGAGAAAAATATCGACGACATTTTCAACAAAGCGAAAGGAAGAGTCATTATCGGAACTTTCGCCTCGATGCTGACCAGGATCGCGGAAATCGTAAAAATGGCGGAAAAGCACGACCGCAAGGTTTTCTTCTCCGGATTATCGATGAAAACCAATGTTCAGATTGCGCAAAATCTGGGATATATAAAAGTCAAAAAAGGAACGGTGATTCCACTGGATGAACTGCATAAATATAAAGACGACAAGATTCTGATTCTATCAACCGGAGCGCAAGGAGAACCGAATGCAAGTTTGATGAAAATAGTCAACGGCGAACACCGCCAAATTCAAATCAAACCCGGAGACACGGTGATTTTTTCCTCCTCCGTTATTCCAGGAAACGAAACTCAGGTTCAGGTTCTGAAAGACAATCTGGCCAGACAAGGCGCGAAAATTTACCATTCGAAAATCGTGGACTTGCATGCAAGCGGACACGCTACGGGAGAGGAACTGCGAAAAATAATCGAATTAGTCAAACCGCAATTCCTGTTCCCGATCCACGGACAATACTTTATGCGCTCGGTTTTGGGCGAATTGGCTCAGGAAACCGGAATTCCGAAGCAAAATATCATTCTGGCGGATAACGGCCAGGTAATCGCCTTTAAAAAAGGTTCGGCGGAGATAACTCAGGAAACTGCGCCGGCCTATTATATTATGGTTGACGGATTGGGAGTCGGCGACGTAGGAGAAATCGTCATGCGCGACAGAAAAGTATTGGCGCAGGAAGGAATGGTGGTTGTCATCGCAACATTAGATCGCCGAACCGGAAGATTTTTGAAAAACCCCGATATCATTTCGCGCGGATTTATCTACCTTAAAGAAAACAAGGAGCTTGTCGAGGAACTGAGAAGCAAAATTAAGGGAATTATTTCGCGAATACCCAGATTTCAAACCGTTGATCCGGATTACTTGAAAGCTTTAATGCGTGACCAAATCGGCCAGTTCTTGTATAATAAAACGAATCGCAGACCGATGGTATTACCGGTAGTAATACAAGTTTAAGCATCACTAATAGGCACAAGTCTTCACAAATCACACAAATAAATTCGTGATATTTGTGCTTTATTTGTGAAAATTCATTAATCAATGAAACCTATTTTGATATCAGGCATTCAGCCGAGCGGGAAATTGCATATTGGAAATTATTTCGGCGCTTTGAAAAATTTTGTCGATCTCCAGAATTCCGGACGATACCAATGCTATTTTTTTGTGGCTGATTTGCATTCGATAACCGAAGACTTTGATCCAAACAAAAAATACCAGCAAATTCGGGAGGTAATTTTGAATTATTTGGCGGCTGGAATCAAGCCGGAAAAATCCGTTTTATTTATCCAATCACAGGTTTTGGAACATGCGGAACTTGCCTGGATTTTGAATACCATCACTCCTATTGGGGAATTAAGCAGGATGACTCAATTTAAAGAAAAAGGGGGCAAGGCTCTGCTTAGCCCAAGTGGCGGAGGTTTACTTAGCCCAGGAATTTCGCCAAATGTTGGACTTTTTGATTACCCAGTTTTGCAAGCTGCCGATATTTTGCTCTACGACGCCGAAGTGGTTCCGGTCGGAGAAGACCAAATACAGCATTTAGAATTTACCAGAACATTGGCCAGGAAATTCAATCAGAAATTCCTGCCTACCGGCAGGCAGGCAAAAAAAATTTTTATCGAACCGAAAGAACTTTTAACTGAAACTCCAAGAATAATGAGTTTGAATAATCCGCTGAAAAAAATGTCCAAATCAATTCCGGAAGGATGCTTGTTTTTGGACGATACGGCCGATACAATCAGAGAAAAATTGAAAAGAGCCGTAACTGATTCCGGAACTGAAATTAAATATGATCCGGAAAACAAGCCGGCAGTTTCAAACTTAATCAGGATTTACAGGGCATTTTCCGGAATGACCATCAAAGAAATTGAAATTAAATTCCAATCTTCAACTTACTCCCAGTTTAAAAAAGATCTGGCGGAATCGACTGTTCTTTATTTGAAACCGTTTCAGGTTAAGAAAAAATTATTGGCAAAAAAACCAAAGGAAATTGAAAAAATTATTGAAAAAGGGAGAAAAACAGCGCAGAAAAAAGCGGCAGATAAAATGACGGCAGTCAAAAAAGTAATCGGGCTAGAGAAAAAATAAATCTTTTATTTTATTTTTTAAATTTCTTTTTCCACTCTTCTATTTTGGCGTGATTGCCGGATAATAAGATTTCCGGGATTTTATATTTTTTGTTTTTGAATTTTATTTCTGCCGGACGGGTATAAGTCGGGATGCCGACTCCATTTCTTTTTTCTTCCAAAGATTCTTCTTTTCCCAACACACCGGTAATTTTGCGGGAAATCGAATCAATTAGAACCATTGCCGCCAGTTCGCCTCCGGTTAGAACATACGGTCCGATAGAAATTTTTTCGGTTTTAATTTTCAAATCTTTCAGAATTTTTTCCACGCGTTCATCAACTCCTTCATAGCGGCCACAAACAAAAATTAAATGATCATTCTTTTTCGCAAATTGCTGGGATAGCTTGTCATCAAATTTTTTACCAGCCGGAGAAAATATAATTACTTTGGATTTTTGGGATGGCTTGGTTTTCAAAATTGCTTTTGTAATCGGCTCGGCATACATAACCATGCCAGGACCGCCGCCAAACGGCCGATCATCAACTTTTTTATGTTTATCAGTCGTAAAATCGCGCAAATTATGGATTTTGATTGAAATAAGCTTGTTTTTTTGGGCACGCTTTAAAATAGACTCGTTTAGGTAAGAATCAAAAATGCCTGGAAATATTGTTATTATATCAAATCGCATAATTGGTTTTTTTATTATGTGGTCCGCCCGTAAACTTTGGTGGATGCTCAATTTTGAACCTCCCCGCAGCTGGCAAGTTCGGATAGAATTGGCAGAAAATTGTGATAATATCGAATTTCATAATTTATAAGTTATACTTTATACTAAATTATAATGATTATCTACTTGTACGGTCCTGATTCATACCGCCGCCAGCAAAAATTAAATGAAATTAAAGAAAGCTATGGCTCAAAAAATTCCATTTTCTCGGTGGAAAATTTCAATATGGAAAATCCGGATGAAATTGAAAGATTAAAAGATTTTATTTTACAGCGAGGAATGTTCGATTTAAAAAAAATGGCTGTTATTAAAAATATAAGCGAGTCGGGTTCCGAAGCATTGGAGAATTTAAAAAAACTTTTATTCGCAAATTTAAAAAATGAAAATCTTATTTTAATTATTTTCGAAAACGGAAAATTGGCAAAAGATTTTGATTTTCTTTTAACAAATCCGGCAATTTCCCAGGAGTTTCAAAACTTATCCGGAGATAAGCTGAAATTTTTCATAAATTCGGAGGCAAAAAAAAGAAATATCGAACTCCCAACAAAAGCAATAGAGTTTTTGGCTGATAATTTTACGAACAATAGTTGGGAAGTTATTAATGAGCTGGATAAATTACAATTTTTAAACTTAAAAAAATTAGATGTGAAGGATTTAGAAAAAATCATTGATTCCAATATTGAACCGAATATTTTCAAATTCACCGGAGCAATTTCAAAAAATTCTCCCGTACTTGCAAGGTTAATTTCTTTGGAAATGCTGTTTTTGGCGCAGGAAGAGCCGGCAAAAATTTTCAATATTCTGGCAAAAAATCCTTATTTAAATCTGAATCAGCTGAAAATTTTAGCCGACTATGACGTAGAAATAAAATCCGGAAAAATGGATTACGAGACTGCGTTATTTGAATTAACTTTAATCTGATTTTTCCAATAAGCCTGAAATGGTATACTATCACGTGTGATAGTATACCATTAAATTTTAAAATAATCCCAATTCTTTGAAGGCTTGCTGATAAATTTTAACAATATTGCGGGCTTCGTCGGAAGTTAAAATCAATTCTTCTTTTTTATTTATACGTTCACTCACCTGATGCGCTTTTAAAAGCTCGCTTAAATTGGAAACGTGTTCCTGTGTTAGATTATCGATTCTTTCATCCATTGATTTTCCGGAAATGTCTTTTTCTTTCAGAATTTCGAACAAAATTCTGTCACAGCTGGAAATGGCGGCGCGCAATTGATTGTCGCCGTCAATTTTTAAACGCTTCAGCACTTTTTGCCATTCCTGGTTCATCTTCAATTTGAACACATCGACTCCTTTAACATATTCTTTGTATTTTTCGGTTTTCGAAGAAACAACACGCATGCGATGTGATAAATAAATAATAAAAAATAGGGCGATTCCAGAGATTATCAACGCAAGCGAATTAAGAATCCAAAGATTGAATATGTAAAAATTTATCAGCCATTTTCCTATTGAGATAAAAAAATCAAGTAATTCGATCATAGAATTGTCCCAAGCCTAAAATATCGGCTTCTTGAAACGGCTTTCCGATTAATTGAAATCCGACCGGTAGTTCTTTGTTTTTTTCGTATTTTCTGACTGGAATGGAAATTCCGGGTAGACCAGCTAAGTTAAGCGGAATCGTAAAAATATCGGATAAATACATTTTCAAGGGATCGGCTGTTTTTTCTCCGATTTTAAAAGCCGGCGTCGGGGAAACCGGAGTCAAGATTATGTCAACTTCTTTAAAGGCATCGTCAAAATCATTTCTAATCAAACGGCGGACTTTCTGCGCCTTTGAATAATAGGCGTCATAATAGCCTGATGATAAAACATAAGTTCCCAAAATGGCGCGACGGCGAGGTTCCGGACCGAATCCTTCGCCTTTTTGTTTTAAATAAATATCCAACAAATTGCGCGGCTCCAGATTTTTTAATCGCGAATATCTTATTCCGTCAAAGCGCGCCAAGTTTGCGCTAACTTCGGCAGTCATAATGATGTAGTAAACCGACAGCGCGTATTTTGTATGAGGCAGGCTGATTTCTTTAATTTCGATTCCCAAACTTTTTATTTTATCAATCGCCTTTTCAATTTCTTTTTTGGCGTAATCATCCAGGCCTTCGATAAAATATTCTTTCGGCAGCCCGACCTTCAGTTTTTTAATATTTTCCAATTTCGGGTTTAACAATTCATCGCCGTATTTTGCATCAACACTGGTGGAATCCAATTTATCTTTTCCGGCAATTGATTTGAATAAGATAGCGGCATCTTCAACAGTTTTGGCTATCGGCCCGATCTGGTCCAAACTGGAAGCCATAGCAATCAAGCCGAAACGGGAAACCGCGCCGTAAGTCGGCTTAAGTCCGACCACTCCGCAAAAGCTGGCTGGCTGGCGGATAGATCCACCAGTATCAGACCCAAGCGCGGCAATAGCCATAGAAGAAGCAACAGCCGCTGCGGAACCGCCCGATGATCCGCCGGGAACTCTTTCCAAGTCATAAGGATTTTTGGTTTTTTTAAAGGCTGAATTTTCAGTGGACGAACCCATGGCAAATTCATCCATATTGGTTTTTCCCAAAAATACGGCTTTTTCATTTTCTAATTTTGTAATGATAGTCGCGTCATAAGAAGCAGTGTAATTTTCAAGCATTTTGGAAGCAGCTGTTGACGGCAAACCTTTTATCAAAATATTGTCCTTAATTGCCAGCGGCACGCCGGTTAATTCACTTATGTCTTCTTCTTTGGCAATTGCCAAGTCAGCCGCTTCGGCCTGCTTGAAAGCAAAATCTTTATTCAAACTCAAATAAGCTTCGATTTCTTTATCCTTATCATTTATATAATCAAAAAATTCCTTGGTGATTTCCAAGGCGGAGAATTTTTTTTTCTTTAAACCTTCGTGAAATTTTTTGATAGTTAGATCGTGCAAGAATTCCATATTATTCAAATACTGGGGGGACTTTTAAGAATCTCTTTTCTTTTTCCGGAAAAGCTTCGATCAAATCTTCATCAGTGGCATTAATTTCTTTTCTGATTGGATCGTCATCATTTCGAAATACGTTTTTTTGAATTGTGCCGCCAGTCATTGGCTCGATATTGGAAACATCAACTTCTTTGAGCTGATTAAAATATTCCAAAATTTCCTCAACGTCTTTGAGTAATTTTTTCTCTTCGTGCTCGCTAAGCTTGATTCTGGCAAGTTCAGCCAAATGTTTTAGTTCTTTTTCAGTAATTAAAGCCATATTAAAAATAATAAGGAAAATTGAGCTTAAATACAACTATTGACAAATCTAGGAATAGAAGTATAATTATTTCAGAAACTTTAAGGAGGAGGAGATAATGTCAGAGAAAAAGACCGATGAAGATCTATTGTCGGCCGTAATGAAGAGCATTCCTTATAATGCGCTCTTCTGGCTCATTATAATAATAATCGGCGCCATCTTCTTCAAGGGGCATGGCTGGGATGGAACGCCTCCTTTCTAAATCTAGTTTCGTACTGGGCCGCCCAAAAGGTGGCCTTCTTTTTTAGATTAATTAGAATAATTCTGATTTAGAAATTTCTGTTCTAATTCTCCTTAAAATAATTTCCGGTCCAGTTTGATTTACAATTTCCCAGGCGCGACGATACCCTTTTGAAATATAAGTTGTAATAAATTTATTTATAAATTTTTCTCCGTATAAATTAAGCGCAATTTCTTTTTCCAAAGCAAGCACGGGAATGTGACGGCAAACAATTTCATTTTCTTTTTCAAATTCCTGTTGGAAAAATTTCCACAAACTATCGTTGGTAGAAGAAATTAATTTATGGAAAATTTCATGAGCCAGAATTATAGCAAGTTCTTCTCTAGAATAAGCTCGGCCAGTAGAATTTTCCGAAATAACAATGGTTAGTGGCTCAGAAATTCCACGAAAAATCGGATTGCGTCCAACAACATAACAATCAAATTTCTCCTGGTTTATTTCAAATCCAGTTAAATTTTTATAAGAGGTGAAAATTTTTTCAGAAACTCTTTGCCATTCTTTTTCCAGTTCCTCGATTGATTGCCGAATTTTTATAAAAGACGGATAAAATCCTTTGTAATAATCGGCGTGATTGGTTTTGTACTCATCAAAAATTTTCCGAAATGATTCGTCGAAAATTTTTGAGTAAATGAAATTTATTTGAGGAAAATTTAATTCCATTTAATTCTGCAGGATGATAAATATTTTTTGTATGCTACTGCGTGTAGCAATAATACTGCATACAATAGCAGCTTAAGTAATTTTTAATAACCCACAGTTTTGTCTACTATCACGCGTGATAGTAGACAAAAACCGAATATATAATAAGGATGATTAGAATAATTAAATATTGAAAACTTTTTGGGCGTTTGCGGTAGTGGCCAAACAAACTTCTTCAAAAGAAATGTTTTTTATTTCCGCCATTTTTTTAGCAACTTCAATGATATAAGCCGGTTCATTTCGCTTGCCGCGATACGGTTCCGGAGAAACGTACGGCGCATCGGTTTCCAATAAAATTTTTTCAAACGGAATTATTTTTATAATTTCATCAAAAGATCTGTTAAAAGTTATTAGTCCGCCAAAAGTAAAATAGAATCCCAATCTTAACAATTTTTCGGCATTTCCTTTAGTACCAGTAAAAAAATGAATAATGCCTGGAGGATTGTTTAGGGGGTGATTTGCCAGAATTTCAATCAAATCATCAAATGCATTTGCGCCACCCCGCTGAACAGGGTAATCGCTCTCAGCGCGGCAATGGATTATTAGCGGCTTTTGGACATCATTGGCTAATTTTATGTGATTAATAAAGGTATTTTTCTGAATTTGCTTATTATCTTCAGAAATCGGATCCTCAGGAGGTCTTTTATAATATTCTAACCCACATTCGCCGATAGCCACAACCTTCGGATTTATCGCCAAATTTTTATAAAATTCATAATTAAATTCTTCTCGCTCAGTCGGATGCTGGCCGACTGCGGCATAAATTCCCTGCGGATATTTTTCAGCTAATTCGACCGCTTGTTGCGACGATTTTGAATCAGCGCCGGCGTTTATCATCCAGATTTTTTGGTTAAAAGCGCGTTTGATAACTTCGGCGCGGTCTTGATCGAATTGCGGAAATTGCACATGGGTATGCGAATCAAAAATTTTTGGCATAAATTTTAATCAGATCCTCGGAAAAATATTTTCTCCTTTGGAAATTTTATAAACGTTTCCGGATTTTTTTATATTGCTTAAAATTATGTCGGATACTTGAGGAAGAAAAGGAGAGATAAACTTCGCGATATTTTTTAAGATGCAGACAAGGTTGGCGATTTCTCTTTTTTTATTTTGGGGATTTTCCCATGGTTTGGCATCGTTTACATAAATATCGCCAAATCTGATTAAATCCCAAATTGCAATTAATGCTTCATGCAATTTAAATTCGTTAATTTTCTTATCAATGTTTTTTTCAGTTTCTTTTATTTTCTGCCATAAATTTTCTTCCGGATTATCAATTTCAGTTGCTAAAATTTCCGGATAGTTTTTGCTCGCCAAAGTTAAAACGCGAGCGGTAAAATTTCCCAGTCCATTGGCTAATTCGCCGTTGTATCTTTCTTTAAATTTCTCTTCGGAAAAATCGCCGTCTTCAGTGGAAGGGATTTCGCGCAACAAGTAATACCTAACGGCATCGGTCCCGTATTTTACGGCCAAATCGCCCGGAGAAATCACATTGCCAATGGTTTTTGACATTTTTTGGCCGTTTACGGTGATCCAGCCGTGAGTATAAATGCTTTTGGGCAACGGAAGTTCGATAGACATTAATATTGCCGGCCAAATGAGCGCATGAAATTTTAGAATATCTTTCCCGATTAAATGCACATCGACGGGCCAGAATTCATGGAATTGTTCGCGACTTTCCTTATTATCCCTACCAAATCCGATGCCGGTTAAATAGTTGGGGAGGGCATCTATCCAGACATAAATGGTTTGAGTGTCGTCATCGGGCACCGGAATACCCCAGGGAGCGCGTTCCCGCGACCGGGAGACGCTTATGTCTTCCAAGCCGCCGTTAATCAAACTCAAAATTTCATGCTTGCGGCCGGCGGGGACAATTTTGATTTCGTCATTTAAAATTTTTTCCTTGATTCGATTTCCGTATTCCGACAGGCGAAAAAAATAATTTTCTTCTTCGATAATCTCAGGCTCTTTTAAGTGATCGGGGCACTTGCCGTTAACCAGATCTTTTTCGGTCAAGAACGCCTCGCAGCCGACACAATAAAGGCCTTGATAGGATCTTTTATAAATATCTCCGTTTTGCTTAAGAGCGCGCCACAACTTGAAAACTCCATGCCAGTGATTTTCCCTGTCTGTGGTGCGGATAAATTTATCCCACGATAAGTTTAAAAGTTTTTTTAAGCTTTTAAAATCTTCGGCGATTTTATCAACAAAATTTTGGGTATCCATTTTTAAGGACTGCGCCGCCCTTAAATTTTTTGTGCCGTGTTCATCGGTCCCGGTCAAGAAAAAAACTTTTTCTTTTCTGTTCCTGTGATAGCGTGCCAAAACATCGGCCTGAATTTTTTCCAAAGCATGGCCGATATGGGGCGAATTATTCGCATAATCGATTGCGGTGGTTATATAAAATTTCATATGAAATAAAATATTTACGCTTTATATGGAAAATCGGAATGCAAAACAAGCGGAGAACCGGATATTTAATTCTACCTGATAACGGCCTGATTGGCATATTTACGGGCAGTGTAGTCTTCAATCAATTCCTGAACAACAACCACAAAAGGAATCGCCAAAATAACTCCTATAAATCCGGCGATTTGCGATCCGGCTAAAATAGAAATAACGACAATTACGGGATGGATACCCGTTGTTTTGCGCATAACAATCGGGACCAGCAGATGGCTTTCGGATTGCTGAATTATCAGAAATAAAATAATAGTGGCCAAGCCTAAATTAAATGACTGGGATACGGCAACGGCAAAAGCCAGGGCGCCGGAAACAATCGGACCGACGAAAGGAATGATTTCAAAAAATCCGGCAACTACGCCTAAAACCAGACTGTAATTAACTCCTAAAATCGCCAATCCGACAAAAGTCAAAACGGCAATTATTAAACTTAAAATAATTTGACCTTCAAACCATTTCCCGATTTTCTTTTTTGTGCGATGAAAAACATTAACGGCGTAATTTTCATAAGTCAGCGGAAGAACGGCGCGCAGAAAATTCTCGATTCCGTCCTTATAATAGGCAAGATAAAGGGAGGTGATTAAAAGGGCAATCATATAAATGGCATTTTCAAAAAACTGCGGAATGAAATTGATGACTGAATAATCGCCGTTTATAATGGAATTAGCCAAAGTATTTAAACTAATTTCGATATTTTGGGTTATTTTGGAAATTCCGAACAATCCTCCCAATGCCGCTCCAACTTTATCAAAATTGGAAAATAAATCTTTAAATTCGATAATGGCCAAGGGAATTATCGTGTAGGCGATAATAATGATTATTGCCGCAACGAAAATAATAATAAATAAAATTCCTAAAAGGCGCGGAATTTTTTTCTTTTCAAGATAATTAAGCGGAGTATCCAGAACCGAAGAAATTATGATAGCAAAAAAAAGAAGCGCCAGAATATTGCGCACATAAAAGAGGCCGACGGCAAGCACTCCCATCAAGAATACCCGCCAAAGCGAAAGCCAGGTAATTTCTATTTTCATGCGATCCATTAGCTATATTGTAGTTTATACAAATCGCTTTTTCAAATAAAAAGCCCGGTAAAATTACCAGGCCCCTAGCTACCGGCAATATAATTATTCTCTAAAGCATTTGAGGCAGGTCCCGCACTGAGGACAGTAATTTATTCTTATGGTTTCTATTCCTCCTGTTGCAGGATCCTCAGTCTCTATGAATTCAAAAAGTGACAATGCCAATTTGCAGCATGGGCGCAATTCTCCCCTGTTTGGGAAATTGCGGAATTCTCTCCACAATTCCTCCGATAATGGATCTGCCTTTCGATCATTTCTTTCTTTACCCATGACAGCCCTCCTTTCATTAGGCTGCTGTAAAAGTTAATACTGGAAAGTTTTAATATTCTAATTCAATTAAACCGCTGTTTTATTTTTTAGTCAACAAGAAACACGTATGGAAAAAGGCCGGATGACCGGCCTTTTAAAAATTACTTATTCGTATTTCTTGCGGAAAGGAGACAGTAGCCTTCCGCAAGCTGGGCAAATATCGATCCAATAATGCCTTACTTCGCTACCATTGGTGAATCTTACCCGACCTTTGTAGCCGAGCATAAACAAACAACACGGCCCTAATTCCTCTACTCTTTCAGCAGATTTAAAATCTTCCCACAATTCCAGAGAAGCCTTGTCATCACCTATGCTGTCACTAAGCGGACGGAAATTATCTTCAGGCACAAAAGTCGCCTCCTTTCAGTTAAATGATAAATGCTATAACTATTTAAACATATATAGAAAATCAGTCAATGTCGGGCTGCCCGGTAATGCTCCGAGGCCTCCCTCTCCAGAGAATCGTTATTAAAAGTCGGGCCAGTGGGAGTCGAACCCACCGTCACACCCACCCCAAGGGCGTATGTTGCCGCTACACTATGGCCCGATTATGGAAATTGCAGATTCTCATTCGAGCAAATACTTTTGCTCGAATCCATGATGCATACTACTTTTATACTACAGCCCGTTAGAAAATTAATTTCAAGAAGTTGTTCGCAACCAGAAGACGCTTATTTCTTTTATAAACGCCGCTAATATTGATTGGCTTTCGGTGCGGGATTTCGTTTCACCTTGACCAAAAATCTCACTCATTCTTATTGGCGAAACTTTATTTAGATTTCCATTTTTTGGTTTCTGGTTTTCGATCGATAAACCATTTATCTTTTTCGTTAAACCACCAGTCGTCCGGCTTTATCTCTGTCAGCAATTTTCCCAACTTTTTCGCCTGGGGAGTTTTCAATCTTTTATAGGCAAGTTCAATCCAAGATTTGGCTTTGAAATTTCCTTTATCGAATTCCTCGCGCAAGGTTGCCATCCATTCCAAATTATCCGCATCTTTGGCAATTTTAGCTTCCAAAGTTTTCCTTTCTTTGGCTTCTTTGTGAAGGGATTTTAAGTTCGCGCCAAAAGGCAAGCTTTTTGCGATATCTTCAACAGCCTGAGACTCCGCCAGGCGACCATATTTTTGGTGGACGTAATTCAAATCAGAAGTGCGGCTTTCTCCTAAATCATGAATGAGGCACAGCAGAATAACCTTATTTTTATCCGCTCGGGGAATCAACTCGGATAAAGCATAACCGATGACAGTGGTCCGGAAAATATGTTCCGAAACCGACTGGGCGCCCGTACCCAAAAACCACAAACCCGATCTCGGAGTTTTATTCAAGATTCCCGCCTCATAGATGAAGTTCGCAATGTTTTTCAAACTCTTGTTTTGATTTTTCATATGAAAAGTATATGAGGTGCGAAAAATATTTTCAAATATCTTCAGATAAATTTCAATACCAAAAACATAAAGAAGAGGGCGGAAGTTGGAAAGAAAAATCTCAGTCTGATATTTTACGCCTGTCTGCCGGCAGGCAGAATCGTCAAATATTAGATTAGTTATCCACATTTGACTGATTATCCACAACTGCGCAGCGAAACTACTTAGAAAACCGCCCCGCCAAGCGGGACGGTTTTCTATTTTGCTTTTTTAGCCGAAGTTCTGATGCATTGCGTGCAAGCCGCCACGCGCTTTCCATTTATTAAAGCGCTTTGCAAATTAGGATATTTTCTTTTTTTGGGAGTCGGATTATAGTTGCCGCGAAGCTTTTTTCTGGCGCCCCGGACAATTGAGCCCTTTCCGCAAATTTCACATTGCCTCATAAAATAGCATTTAATTAACTAGAAATTGGTATTTAGATAAGATAGCCGAAAAATAAGCGGAAGTCAATTATTAAATTGATATTCGAAATTTTATTTTGTAAAATTCAATATAATATGAAAAAATTTACTTTAAATCTCATGCGGTTTTTTTATAAAAACGGGCTAAGGCCTGCTATTTTTTTGTTTGATCCGGAAAAAATACATGACATAACACTAAAGTTCGGTAAAATTTTGGGCACACTGCATTTTAAAAATATATGGAGTCCTCTTTTTAACACAAAAAATAAAATCCTGGAGCAAGAAATATTGGGAATAAAGTTTGCAAATCCGGTAGGGCTGGCCGCAGGATATGATAAAAATGCCGAGCTCACTCAATTACTGGGAAGCTTGGGTTTCGGATTTGAGGAAGTCGGGTCTATTTCAAACCTGCCATGCTCCGGCAATCCCAAGCCAAGATTATGGCGCCTGCCGAAATCAAGGGGAATTATCGTTTGGAACGGGCTAATGAATAAGGGCGCGAAAACTTTGCATGAAAAACTTGATAAACTGAAATTCGACATACCGGTCGGCGTAAGTATCGTTAAAACAAATTCTCCGGAGATCACGGAGCTCAATGAAGCTGTTCCGGATGTTATCAGCGCACTGAAAATATTTTCGAATTTCGGCGACTATATCACTTTAAATATTTCCTGCCCAAACACAGCCGGAGACGGTCTTTTTTACAATCCTAAAAATTTAAAAATCTTGCTTTCACGAATCAGCGAATTGAAATTAAAACAACCGATTTTCATAAAACTACCTCCAGACTTAAATATAAAAAATGTCGATGAAATTATCGATTTGGCAAGAGAATACAAAATAAGCGGGTTTGTCTTGAGCAATATAGTTAAGCGCAGAGATTTGATGGATGCCGATAAGGACGAGCTTAAAATGGTTGATCCCGGAAGAGGAAGTATGTCGGGTAAACCCGTGGAGAAATTATCAAATGAATTAATAAGCTATGTTTATAAAAAAACCAAAGGAGAATTTGTAATTATCGGCTGCGGAGGAGTTTTCTCCGCTAAGGACGCTTATAAAAAAATAAGGGCAGGAGCGTCTTTGATACAATTGATAACCGGACTGATTTTTGAAGGGCCGCAATTGGTTGCTCAAATAAATTCGGGGCTTGTTGAACTTTTGAAAAAGGACGGTTTCTCGAATATTTCCCAGGCCATAGGAGCGGATTCGCGAAACTGAAAGAGCCCCGATGTGGGATTTTCCCTCGGCTGAATACCAAGTGGGTTGGCTCAATCCGCCGAATATTGGCGAATGCTTTTGCCTTCCCTTAAAATTCGTATTGACCCGAGAATCACTATCGAGGCTCATTATAATTATAACAAGAAAGACTTGCGCGATATATGCCGATATATTTCTGACCTAGAATTTATATCTCGATCTTCCTAATCAAATTTTGCGCGATCGCGCAAAATTTGATTGGTTATCCACATAACATAAATCCAAACAATTTCTTAAACCTTATAAAAATTTAGATAAATCCTTTCAAAATAAAAAAAATCCGACGCGAGGTCGGGATCTTTTTGGAACCCTGAGGTTGGATTATCCCGGCTAATACCAGGTGGGTGAGCTCAATTGCAATCCGCAGACTGCAATGCTTTTACTCTCCCAATTAATCCATTATTGATCCGAGTATCACTCTCAGGTGTCCAATATAATTATAAAAAATTAAAAATAAAATTCAATACCGAAAAAATCTATAGATTTTGAGCGATCGCTCAAAATTTGATTGGTTATCCACATTAATCATTAATATTGTATATGTATTTTAAAATATTTTGGAAAAAAAGGGGAGCTTGAGAGCTCCCTTTGGGGGTGAGGCGGCGCGTCTGCGTTAGAGCCGCAGAATCGTCGCCGGGGTTTCGTAGGCCGCGTCGATCGGGCCGTGGACCATGGCGTCCTGAGCGCCGCCGCGTACGTTTGCGTAAAAACAAGAGGTCGTCTTCTGCTGGGCGGTTGCGGGTCGGAGTGCGGTCGTTACGCCTTCATAAATTGCCGCATCGCTGGCCTTCGCCACCACTATCTCGCTCTTCTGGTAATTGGTCGTCTTAAAGGTGTTTTCGAGCGCGGTGGACCCTCTCGTCGCCGTTGCGAGGACCTTGCCGTGCCCGGGCGCTGTTGCCGGGGCCGTCGTTGCTGCCAGGGTTGTCGCAAAAAAGATCAAGAAGATGAGTCCAAGTCCGGTGATTGCCTTTTTCATTCCGATATTACCTCCTTTTTTTTACGTGGTTTTCCCGAAAATCCTGCCAAACTGCCTCTTTTTAAAAAAATATGAACTGTTTCAATATGGCAGTTACACACCTGTTTGTCAGGAGGGGTAAAGATGACTTAATAATTGACTTGGGATTCTTATTCCTTGCGCCTCAATAGAAAACCGGCCCCGCTTAGCGGGGCCGGTTTTCTATTCCATTATTCCGTCTAAATTCACATCGTACAGAATTTGTTCCTGAATCAAACGGTAATTAACCAATTCTTCGGGCTGGAACCACAAGCCGATTTCTTTTTGCGCATCATTTAAATTGCCTGAGGCATGAACCAAATTTCTGATAAATCTTCCGTCGGTATCGGCTATTTTATAAGAGTCCAAGACAAAATCCCCGCGAATCGTGCCGGCATCGGAAGATAACGGCTCAGTGCCGCCAACCAATTTTCTTCCCAACTGAACGGCATGAGCGCCCTGCCAAACCATGGCTATGACCGGACCTGAAGTCATGAATTTTTTGGCGTTTTCCAGAATAATTTCCGTAACCTTATAGGGGTCGTCAAAGGGAGGCTCCTGGCCTTTATCACGATAGTTTTTAATGGTTTTTTCTCCGGTGATCCTGCGCCATTCCGGATCAAGAGTGTAGTGCGTTACCACAAACTCCGGATTAAGAGTCATCATTTTCATACCAATCAATTTCAAACCGACCCTTTCGAATCTTTTTATAATTTCGCCGATTAGCGATCTTTGAATCCCGTCCGGCTTTATGACAATCAAAGTTTTTTCCGTTTTCATATTTTTATTAATTTAAAATCGTTTTTAACACCTTCTATTAAATCATAATTTTCCAATTCATCCAAGCTCATCCAGACGTAATCGGTAAAATCATTTTTATCGATTTTCACTTTGCCTGATTCATATTCGCAGATAAATTTTAAAACAATGACATGAAACCCGTCCGGTCTGGTAAATTCGCTTTCACCGAAAAATTCGATATTGTTTTTTATAGCCAGTCCGGCCTCTTCCAGAAATTCTTTTTTCAGAGTTTCTTTAATGCTGTCAGACCCCTCGACTTTACCGCCGGGAACAGTCCACTTTCCCGGATAGGCAATTTCTTTCTCGCCTCTTTTCAGGATTAAAAACTTGCCGTCTTTTTTCAAAAAACCCGTTGCGGCGACAATGTGTAATTTAGAGGTATCCATTATTTGGAAATTTTAATATGAAGTTCTTTCAGTTGTTCTTCGGTAACTTCGCTGGGCGCGTCAGTCATCAAGTCGCGGCCATCACCGGTTTTCGGAAAAGCAATAACTTCGCGGATGTTGGGTTCGCCCAAAAGAATGGTAATCAGGCGGTCAAGGCCCCAGGCGATTCCGCCATGGGGAGGAGCGCCATATTTGAAGGCACTTAACATATGGCTGAATTGTTCTTCTATTTTTTCGGGAGAATGGCCAAGCACTTCAAAAACTTTTTTAAGCAGCTCAGGCTGGTGGATTCTGATTCCGCCGCCGGCGACTTCAAATCCGTTCAAGGCCAAATCGTACTGCTGGGAAATCATTGTTTCCAGATTTTCCCCGTTTTTCAAATCATCCGAATATTCCGGCTTGGGCGCGGTAAACGGATTGTGCGAATATGTCAGCTTTCCGGTTTTTCCGTCTTTTTCAAAAACCGGAAAATCAATTACCCAACAAAAAGCCATCTCGTTTTGATTGCCCGGATCTTTGCGCAAATCCGGACGATCGGTGCCGTATTGTTCCATGGTTTCTTTATACGTAAGCCGCGGAAACGGGACTTGAGAGATTTCCCTTTCGGGGAAAATTTCCTTGACTATCCCGATAACAAGCTGTTCCGTCAGATTCATGACTTCTTCGCGGGTCGGGAAACTCATTTCCAAATCAAGCTGAGTGAATTCCGGCTGGCGGTCGCCGCGGGTATCTTCATCACGGAAGCATTTAACAATTTGGAAATATCTTTCCAGTCCGGAAACCATCAAAAGCTGTTTGTATTGCTGCGGAGACTGAGCAAGCGCGTAAAATTTTCCCGGCTCCAAACGGGAAGGCACCAGATAATCGCGTGCGCCTTCAGGGGTGGATTTCCCGAGCATCGGAGTTTCAATTTCGACAAAATCGTTTCGAGTCAAAAAATCGCGAATGTATTTGTTGACCTTGGAGCGAACTCTAATATTATTTTGCAGACGGGAACGGCGCAAATCTAAATATCGGTATTTCATCCTGACCTCCTCGCCGATTTCATAGCCGTCGGAATCGACATCAATCGGGGGAGTTTCGCTTTCGTTTAAAATTTCCAAAGCTTCGGCCTGTATTTCAAATTCGCCGGTCGGGATTTCTTTATTAACCATGTTTTCCGGACGGCGGTTAACTTTACCGGACAGTTTAATAACCCATTCGGAGCGCAGGACACCGGCTTTTTCGGGAAGCTCCTGCGGTTTTGGCAAAAATACAACCTGAACGATGCCGGATCGATCTTTCAAGTCGATAAAAATGAGCTTGCCGTGATCACGGCGGCCAGCAACCCAGCCAAGCAGTTCGATTGATTCGCCTTCTTTATTGATGATATCTTTGACTAAAGCTCGCATAATAATTTAAATTAGCGGAAAAAAGGCCAAAATACAAGATTAATTTTGCGTTAAAATTTTCAAATTATTATTTTCAGCGAAAATTTTAACAATGCCGTTTTTATCAGTGCGGAAAATTTTGGAATTGATTTCCGCCAATCTTTCCAAAACTGCGGGCGCGGGATGGCCGTAAGAATTTTTTCCAACCTCAATGACAGATAATTTCGGAGCCACAGCGTTTAAAAATTCCGGAGAAGAAGAAAATCTGGAGCCGTGATGGGCCACCTTTAGAATATCCGAATGCAAATCGTATTTTGAAACCAGATAATTCTCGATATTTTGGCCGATATCGCCGGTAAAAATCGCCTTCATGTCCGGACTGATAAATTGAAGAGTTAGGATTGTGTTGTTCAAATCTTTGTCATCTAAAAAATCCGGCGGCGGGAAAAGTACGTCAAATTTGTCATTTAAATAATTTATCTCATCGGATTCTTTTAAAGCGATAATTGGGACGTTTTTTTCTTTTAAAATATTTTTGAGCTGCTGAAAACCTCTTGCATCGGTATCGCGGCCGTTAAAAATAAAAGCGCCAATTCGGTATCTTCTGGCGGTTTCAATAAAGCCGCCATAATGATCCATCTGTGGATGAGAAAGAACCATTAAATCTATGTAGCGGTCGTAAGGAGAGATGACTTTGGAAAAATCGGAAAGAATTTTGTTGTCGGGCCCGCCGTCGATCAGAACTTTGACATTGCCAGGCAATACAACCATTTCGCTGTCGCCCTGACCGACATCCAAAAAATAAATTTCCGGGTTTTTATTCGGCTGATTGAATATTATTTCGAACCAAATAAATCCGTTCGCAATAAGCAAAAAAAATAAAGCAGAAATTATTTTTTTAAATCCTTGGCTTTCCATTTTATTTTTCCCCGCCTGCAACGCTACGCCCGCCATTAAAATTGCCAAGCTGTCGGGCCGGTTTCTTCATATAAATAACAAATCCGCTTAGCGCGAGGTAATAGACGAACATTAGAATTACACTCATGTTTTTTATCTGAAAAAAATTTATTTTCCCGAAAAAATTGATAACGAATATTTCATAGGAAAGGAAAATATGCACGAACCAGCCGAAAACCAAAGAGAGCGGATAAGAAATAAAGCCAATCGCGCCGAGAATAAATCCCAAGGTCATCGTGTACGGAATGAATCCCAAAATTAGAACATTAGCAACTATGGAAATGAAAGAAAAGTTGCTGAAACTGCGGATTAAAACAGGAATAACCGCGAGCTGGGCGGAAACGGTCGTAAGAAAATTTTCCTTCCAATCCAAAATTCCTTTTTCATCGTTCACTTTAAAAAATTTTTTAACGGCAGGCATCAGATAAACAATTCCGATTAAAGCCAGAAAAGAAAGCTGAAAGCCTATATCGAATTTTAAAATTTTAGGGTTGCCGAGCGCCATTACAAAAGCGGCGGCGGCTATGGCATTCCGGAAACTGTAGATTCTGTTAACTTGAGCGGCCAGCAAAACTATGCCGCCCATAATGGCGGCGCGGACAACCGAGGCCTGAGCGCCGGTCATCAAGACAAAAGAAAAAATCGCGAAAATGGAAAGAATAAAGGTCAGGCGCCGGGAAAAGAAAATTCCCAAAATGACGGAAATGGCGATTCCGATGATGCTGATGTTGTATCCGGATAATGCCACAAGATGCGTTGTGCCGCTTTGACTCATGGCGTTTTTAAAATCATTTGAAAATTCGCTCTGATCGCCCAAGGTCAATCCGGACAAAAAAGCCGCCTGATCATAAGGCAGCACCTTCTGGAAATTGCCGATTATTTTTTGCCTGAGAGAAATCAACGCGGACTTGAAAGCAGATCCGTTATTTTGAGAAATTAAATTCGCTTTGGGATAACTGGAAATCCCCAGAAGATTATCTTTGTTATAATTTTGAGAACTGGCTTGCTTAATAACTCCTTCAAAACCGACCAAATCGCCGTATCGGAAATCGTTGTTCTTCGCGATAACAGAAATTTTCCCGGCCAAAGGCTTTTGCAAATCAACCGTAATTCGGTTCCAGTTCGAATCCAGAACGATTCCTCGGAAAGGAATTTCCCGATTATAAACTATTTTGGAATTTATTTTTTGATAATTTTGAAAGATGAAAAAATAAAACGATCCCGCGGCAACAAACAGAATAAATCCGCTGAAAATTAAAATTTTTTTGGGAAATTCCTTTCTTAAGAAATAAATCGCAAGGAAAATGAGCGAAGCCAATATCGCTGATAAAAACACGGAAAGAAAAGACAGTCCAGAACTTGCGAGAAAAATTCCGAAAAGGAAAAAAGCGATTGCATAAAAAACAGAATCGTAAAGGCGCATAAATAATTATACAAAATCCCGTAAATAAATTTACGTGCGGGATAAAAATAAAGCGCTCCGAAGAGCGCCTTTGTGCATAAATTAAAATCCTATTTAAAAATTCTTGTCGGTATCCCGTTTAAAAATACAACGGAAAGATTACCCGGGATGCCCTTGGAAAAACAATCATTGAAGATTTCGAGGGTGCTGCGAGGAATTTTCACGACGCCATCTTTAATTCCATGCTTTTCGCTAATAAACCCCATTATGTCCTTAACATGCCGCGCCGAACCGTTAAACCCCGCGTTTTTGAGTCCCCAAACGACTTCGTTTTTATACAAGATTTCCTCCGGTTAATGGCATCAGCCAGAAATTAAAAAACTGATTCTAATTATCCGAAAAAGAATGGGGGTCGTCAATATTCAATTCCTTTTTTCATGGAATGTTTGTCTTTCTGAAAAGGATGTTTGATTTCTTTCATTTCTGTCACAAGGTCAGCTTTTCTTATAAAACTTTTCGGCGCATTGCGACCGGTTAAAATAACATCTTTTTCTCCGGGAAGATTATTTAAAATTTTTAAAACATCATTGGCGGAAATTAATTTCAAATCAACCGCATTATTCACCTCATCTAAAATTATTAAATCATTTTTCTTTTTAATCATTTTCTCGGCCAATATTAGTCCGTTTTTAGCGGCTTTTCTATGCTCAGAAAAGGGAAGCTTATCTCCGGCGATTTTTACAAAACCTTTGCCGGTTTTAATGATTTTTAAATTTTTTACCGCGGAGTTTTTTACAAAATAATCTTCGCCGCTGATCCACGGTCCTTTGATAAACTGGATAACAACGGCTTTTTTATTCTGGCCCAAGGCCCGAATGGCCTGGCCGAGAGCCGCCGTAGTCTTCCCCTTGCCATTACCGGTAAAAATCATGATCATGAAAATAAATTTAAAAGAAAGTGCGGAAAAATACAAATCAAATTTTGAGCGATCGCTCAAAATTTGATTGGATATCCACAATTATAATGCGCACTAAGAAAATAACCCGCCACGGCGGGTTATTTTCTTTTTTTGATTTTTATTTTTTCTTTTTTTGATTTTTTTGATTTTTGAGCGGCGACTTTAAGCCTTGCGGGATCAAGCGGAAATCTTTTTGACCAGATCAATTTGTCTTTCGCCGAATCTTCTTCATTCAACCTTACGCCCCTTTTGCCTTCTTTGTGATAAACCGCGACTTCAATTATTACCTCGAAATTACTTATCAGGTAATCGATTATTTTTTGATCTATCTTTTGAATAATTGATTTTTCTGCCATATTCCGAATTATAGCAAATTTATACTGATGATGCCCTCGGTCGGAAATTTCGGCTCAGTAATCTTTCCGGAATTATTACGCCCGCGTTAATTTATGGATTTAAACGCCATCCAGAGATTCGCTTGTGTCCATAAAAGAGGCACCGCATCATTCGGAATGAATTTCCCTTTTTTCGGATAGTAAAGTTCCGGACATTTAAGCGCTTCAAATGCGCTGCCTTCTTCCGTCAACTGCCCCAATGATCTGTTGAAATAATAGGTTTGAAGTTTCCGATCGGATTCCCTGCGGTATTTTTCATATTTTAATCCGTAAATTATCGAGATAATCGGGTCGAAGATGCACCATTGCGCCTCTTCGCTGTTTTTAAATAAATTATCCCTTTTCGCGATATCGTCGCTGAAATCAATCGTAAGCTCTTTACGTTCAAGTTTGTCTTTATAATCGGCCGCCCAAAAAGAATCGTTCAAATAGCGGCATATTCCGTATTCTCTTTGCAAGTGACTCATTACCCCATTGAGAATTTTATCGGCCATATCTTCCGACACTACATTCATGGGGAAAATAAGAAAAAGAAGCGCGGCGTCAAAACACCTGTTTTTGCGCGGATCGGATTGAATGCATTCGGCAGGCAGAATAGCTTCCAAACTTTTTTGTCCTTTGGCAATAAGATCTTCAAGAAATTTACCGGAAATGCTTTCGGACACGCAACCGGGAAAAAACAATTCTTTTCGCCCTAGCAAGGCTCTGAGTTCAGTCAATCCACCAACAACGACACCGATGCTGGACGCTTCGACTTTGCGCGCCTCTTCCCAATGTCCGCTGTCTTCATCCTCCCAATACCGGATGGCTTTGAAATAAAGAGCAAAGAGCGGCAAAAGATTGCATTCTTCGGCGGTCATGACAATGTTTTGTTCATTATGAATTTTGCATAGGAACCAAATAAAATAGCCCAAGGCGTCATTTTCTGCGTGGGCCCATTTTTGGGGGATTTCGGATAAATCATTTCCATTGAGCCGGATATGCGGCCGGTTCATCGGCTCATTGCAATCAAGTTCGCCCGATATGATTTTTTCAAAACGCCATTTGTTTTTGGTAAAATAATCGGCTAAAGTTTTAACGGTTTTTAAGGCTGTTTTCGTATCGCCGTTTAAATAGTGCGCGTAGGCAATATATATGTTGTCGCGTACCCAGACATTGCCGTATCCAGTGTAAAGATTTGAAGTTTTAAAGCTAGCCGCCGGAAAAAGCCCGTTAGGAAGAACAGGGAAAGAAAAAGTGCCATGCCGCATAAGAAGATTTCTGATATTTTGAAGATCTTCCGGCAAATACGCGTCTTTAATAAACCTTGATAATTCTTTGTTATGTATGATGGGCATTAATTAAAGTTTTTTCTGCACATAAATTTTGCAGCTTTTAAATGTCACGTAACACGCGACACGCGCACGCAAATAAATTTGCATGCTCTGGCCCCAACTTCGTTGTGCCCAGGAGAGGATTCGGCTACAAGTTTCGCTTCGCGAACTCGCAGCCCGCTCCTCGCATCCGCCAAAGGCGGATATGCTCCGGCCTTCGAATCTCTCGCGCACGCAAATAAATTTGCATGCTCTGGCCCCAACTTCGTTGTGCCCAGGAGAGGATTCGAACCTCCAAGCCCTTACGGGCGCTACCACCTCAAGGTAGTGCGTCTGCCAATTTCGCCACCTGGGCAAACATAATAATCTAAAATTTAAAATGAAAAATTGAAAATTGCAAATAAATTTCACAAAAAATCCCGCCGAAGCGGGATTTATTCTTATGCGGCAACTCCGATTTTTTCCCGAGATTTCTTTTTTGATAAACCTCTTAAGAAATAAAGTTTTGCTCTGCGTATTTTTTTTGGAGAATTTACAATTTCAACTTTGGAAATCATCGGGGTATTGAACGGATAGATTTTTTCCACTCCGACTCCGTCGATAACCGAACGCACCGTAAAAGTAGCTCCGATTTCTCTGCCGTGTTTAATTCCTAGAACAACTCCCTGAAATTTACTGATTCTTTCCTTGTCTCCTTCTTTGATTCTTTCCCAGACGCGGACTGTCGCTCCGGCTTTGATTTTGTTGGCTATTTCTTTATCCATAGAATTTATGAATTGCTTAAATATAGTAATCGATAATACGATAATTGTCAAAATTGATTGCTATTTGAAAATAAAATAACCGATTATTATTTGACAAAAATTATTTATGATGTTAATTTTCATCCAGTTTATTTAACAAATAAGCCGGGAGGAATATGGATGGAAATCGACGGATTTTTACTAGATGTTTTTGAAAAAATTTCTCAGTGGATTCAAATGATGTTCGGGATAATTTGTTTTCGGATCGCAGCAGAGCTGTATATCGGAGCGCTGGTTTTTAATATAGTTGATAATGCTATATTTATTTTAAAACACTACTCAATATTTACACTAACGCTCTGTCTCATAGACATTATTACCTCTCTGATATTTGTTACTGCATGTATCCTGGTAAATAAAGTTATACAACAGATATGGGAAAAAGAAAGGGGGTTTTTGAATTATGGGCGTTTAAAACTGATGCCCATTCGTCTGCTTCTTTTAGTGATTACATTGATACAAATCCGAGGAAGTATCTTTGATTTGATGGACTGGATTTTCCTGACGGCAGGAATGTATTTTACTTCCTGCACGCCGCTCTCGCCCCGTAAAAGCAAGGCGCGGGAATGGCTGGATTCTTGGAAAACAAAACTTGTGCCGGCTCCGATGCCGGCAAAATAAACTGGTCCGTAGAGGGCGGGGTTTTATCCCGCCCTTATTTTTTAATAATTTGATTCCAATCCATCCAGAATGTTTTTTAAACTTTTCGGCAGTTCGAATTCCAATTTCATTTTCCGGCCGGATTCAGGCGGGAATTCCAAAGATTGCGCGTGAAGAAACTGGCGGTCTAAGCCAAAATATTCTTTTGATAAATTGAGGAATCTTTTCCCGCCGTATAAAGTATCACCGACAACCGGATGTCCGATTGCGGCCATATGAACTCTTATCTGATGAGTGCGGCCGGTTAAAGGAGAAACCTCAACCAAGGTCAATGATTTTTCTTCTTTATTTTTTTGAAATTTATAAAATTTAAGAGCTTTATATTCTGTGATAGCTTCTTTGGTCATTTTCCCGCCATAAACAGTTCGTTTAGTTGTGCCGGGTTTTAAACTAATTGGCTTATTAATTATTCCTTTTTCGCCGATCGGCAATTTTACTTTTCCCCAAACCAAAGCCAGGTAATTTTTGCGCACTTTTTTGGTTTGGAAAAGATTTTTTAGATATTCGAAATATTTTTGATTGCGGGCGATTATGATAATTCCGGAAGTGTCTTTATCTAAACGATGGACGATTCCGGGACGATTTTCTTTATCATCGCCGACGTTTTTAACCTCCGGATATTTCCCCAAAATAAAATCAACCAAAGTTTTTTCTTTTTGTTTTGAAACAGCTGTTTTGTGCACCAAAAGGCCTGCAGGCTTGTTAACCGCGATAAAATTTTTTGATTCGTAAATAATCTGCGGATCCATAAGTTAATTTTAGAATAAAAATTGAAAATATAAATGAGACGGGGCGCCTTGCGGGCGCCCTTTTGGAAAAAAGATATTACAAGCTCCCCAGAAAAATCGGGGAGAATTTAAGCTCGTGGCTTATGAGATGAAGGCCGTGCTTCAGCTTTTTGAGCGAGTCGTTTGATAACCGCTCCTTCAGCTGATCAAGGCATGCGATGATTTTGAGAAGAAAGGCGAGGAAAATTTCTTTCGCCTTTTTTAAATGCGTTACCGCACTGACAAGCGGCGGGGAAATGGCGACGCCGGCGATCCTGGTTATCCGGGAGGTTTCCCGGAAATGATGCTTGATGCGCTCCAATGTGTGTATTTCCGTAAAACAAGGGATACACACATTGCCCTTTGTTACTTTTTTTACAACTTCAACCTTCTCTCCACATGCACTACAAGCATACTTTTTTCTTTTCAAATCAACAACCTCCTCTTTCTTATAATATAGCCGCTGAAAAAGCTTCTTTTAAAATAAATTTATTTAGATTTTATGTCAATACCACACTTTTAAATTTCTATTCGAATGATAGATAATCTTCGTTTTTTTAGATAACCGTTTATTTCTGTATTTATATTACGTTTAATGCGGAATAAATAAAAAAGGCGGCCGCTGCGCGTTGCTCACGCACCCCCGGGCCGCCTTGGATAAAAACTATGAAAACATTTGGAGTTAAGTAAGGGCGGGAAAAACATTTTCTCCACTGACGCCGAGAATAGACGTCAATTTCGATATCAGTAGCAGGATTTTTTTCTTTCTTTTGCCCTTAATCCTAAACTGTTCCCAGTCCTTTTTAAGGGCAGTGATGCAATCTTGCGGAGCGCCTGAAGACCTCGCGTCCGCTCAATATACCATGAAGGCACCTCGACCTTAACGGTAGTGCCCTTAAGCAAGTTGAGCAGTTCTTTCAGCACAGTAGGGGCATTTCATCGCATACCCCTTTTTTCATTTTCTTCCATCTCGGCCTGGCAATCACAGCAAAGTCTGACTGCCGGGCTGTGCGTAAGCCTCCTGATTGATATATCCTCACCACACTCCTCGCAAATACCGAAGAGTGCACCACCAGCCTTGAACTTTTTGAACTTCTCGATGGCGGCTTCGATTGCAACAATCTGGTTGCGGAGGAGGCGCTCTCTCCGCATATTGACCTCAGGCAAAGCAATGGCGTTGCCTTTGTCGGGTTCAGTCACTTTGGTCGCCTCTTTGATTTGATCCTTGGCATCCCTACGGATGCCAACATATTCGGCCCGGGTTTTCTCAAGTAAATTTTGAAGGCCAGCTCCGACTTGTCTTAGTGATTCTTCCCGATTTGTCCTTGATGAATGTGTGGTTGGAGCCTGAGGCATACGACCTCCTTTTCGATCCTTAGAGAATTAATACAAGCAAGCAAGCGACTCCTCTCTAAATTTTCCCTCCTTCCTTAAAAAAGATTTAAACAACTTTTTTTATTATGTCTCACTTTTTAAAAAAGTCAATTAATTTTGTGCACAAATTTATATTTTGAGCCGCGTATAGCGGACAAAGACTTTTTGCGACTATTCAAAATTTTATCCAGGCTAAAACCAAAACCGGCCATAAAAGCCGGCTTTGATTTATAAAATAATTTTATGGAATTATTTTTATTGCCCTTGCTGAGAACTAAGCTGCGCCTGCAAATCTCTGATCATCTGAAGAATATTGTCGATTTGCTGTTGAATATTGGAAACATTCTTCTGTTGATAAGAAATGTCATTGACCTGAGAAACAGCGATGATATGAGTTGATTCATTGAAGTTTCCACTTGCGCTTAGTATGTCGCCAGCCTGGATATCGCCTATGGCAATTGTATTTCCGCCGGCGATCAATTTAGCATTACCGAGATTAATATCCCTGCTGAATCCGTAAAAACTGACGTTTACGGTATTGGTTGAAGATGCAACAGAATTAACCTTGACTCCGGTGACTTTGAAATCTCCGTTGGCATTCATTGTAACCGACTCCTGGGTGGAATTATTATCTTCCGAATCGCTGCGGCCTCTGGCGATAGCGCTGACGATACTGCCGATTCCTTTATCTTCGCCCTGGCTTTGTTCAATTGCCTTTACTGCATGGCCAATACCCATTTCCGATTGGGTGCTTGTCACGTTTCCGCCGTTCTCGTTATCGGCATGGGATTTGTTTACGGGAAAAACAACCAACGCAGAAACAGCGGCCAAAGAAACCAACCCCGCTATTAAATATTTTTTCATCTCGCACATAATTTCGTCAATAAATTGCACAAAAACCATTTTATGCAGTTTATATAAGAAATGATTTAATTTTATTTACGACTTTATATATTTATAAACGTTTTAATTATACAAAATATTACAAAACAAAACAGCCCGCCAAGGCGGGCTGTTTTTTTCTTTTTCTATTTCTTTAATTTCAGAGAAATTCTTTTTTCTTCCGGTTTAATTGATTCGACCGTAAAGTCATATTTCTTCCCGGCTTCGAGATTCTTTTTCAACTCCTCAGGAGACCCGAAATCGGAGACATGGACCGCGCCGTAAAGATCGCTTCCCAAATCAATGTAGGCTCCAAACGGATTGATTTTATAAACAGTTCCGGGAACTTCCTGGCCTTCTTTAAATTTATCGGAAGCGGTTTCCCACGGATTCGTTTTTAAAGCCTTCAAAGAAAGAAAAACTTTGTCGTCTTTTATTTCAATGATTTTAGCTTTTACAACCTCGTCGATTTTAACTATTTCTTTCGGATTATCGATTAATCTCCAATCAAGCTCGGAAATATGAATCAATCCCTCAATGCTCGGATTATCAACGAATTTGACGAACGCGCCGAAGTCGGCGATTCCGGAAATAACGCCTTCAATCACATCTCCTTCTTTGTATTTGCTAAGCAACTCTTTCATATTTTCTCCGACAGCTTCTTTCTCGGAAATGATCAATTTATTCGTTCTCGGGTTGATATCGATAATTTTCACGGGCAATTCCTGTCCGACGAATTTCTTCAATTCATTCAAAATTTTGCTCTGCTCCCCTTTTTCGATGCGAGGATAATGCTCGGTCGAAAGCTGTGAAACCGGCAAAAACGCTTTAACATTATGGAGGTCGGCAACCAAACCGCCGTTATTCGCTCCTTTGATTTTAATCAGAATAGGCTCGTCTTTTTCTTTAAGCTCTTTCAGAATATCCCAATTCTTTTGTTCTTGGGCATTAACCAAAGAAAGCTCAATTTGGCCTTCTTCATTTTCCAAATCAACAATTTTAGCGCTGATTTTATCGCCGATGCCAAGATTTTTAATGATGCTTTTGGCATTGATTAATTCGGAGCCGTAAACAATTCCGGTTCCAAACTTCTCTATGTCGAAATAAGCGGCTCGGGAATTTCTAGCCAAAAGTTTAGCCTCAATCAAATCGCCTTCTTTCAAAAAAGAGATTAGATTGGGTTCATTTTTGACAAGCTGACCCATTGCCGAATTTTTATTTTCAGGCATTGTAACCATACTAAAAATATCCGCAGCTTAGCCGCGGAATGGCCATTTAGGGAGTTCTGCTCTTCTAAATAGCAGGTTGCGACTTGCAGACTACTTCCGAATAACATTTTGTCCCCTTTGCTTATGTTTCGGCTGCGGCTTTGCAAAAATTTTTCAATAATATTCTATATTAAATTGAAAATTTTTCGCCTCGCCTCGCTCGAAATATAAATCAAAACCATTCAAAAGCTTATTCGGAAGTAGTCTGCTTAAAATTTAACGCAAATTTATTTGAAAATCAAGGAAAAACCGTGTATAATTTAACGGAATACTAATATACAAATACGTGCAAATGCGGTAAATAGTGCGAAAATCAGCTTTTATTCGTGTGATTTGTATCATTTGTACTAATTTGTAGATTGGTATTATATTTTTTTATGATTGTAACTTTTTACGGAGAAAATTGTTTTAAAATCCAGGCAGGAGACCTTTCCATAATAACGGATCCGTTTGACAACCAAATAGGGCTTACTCCTCCGCGATTCAAATATGATGCAATTATCAGAACTTTAACCAAGTTTCCTCAGCCGGAAAACGATTCCAACGCAATAAACATTTTCGGACCGGGCGAATATAATTTTAAAGAAACGAATGTCAACGGATTTTTATCGGAAAACGAAACCGGCGAAAAATTTTTAAAAACGATTTATACGGCGGAAATAGAAAAAATAAAATTCGCCTTTTTGGGACATCTATCGGAAATGCCAAATCCGTCAGTAATGGAGCATCTGGAAGAAATCGATATTTTAATTTTTCCGGCCGGAGGAAAACCATTTGTCGACCAGAAAGCGGCAACGAAATTAATTAGACAAATTCAGCCGAAAATCGCCATTCCCGCCCTATATAAAGTTCCGGGATTAAAAAGACAGGCGGACGATCTGAAAGTATTTTTGGAAGAATTTAATCACGGTAAATCGGAATCGACCGACAAACTGACAATCAAAAAAAAGGACTTGACCGGAATAAAGCCGACGCAAATAACGATACTACAGATATAATTTCTAGTTATTTTAATTATTCTGATTTATAAGAAATAAATAATTATGAATGATGCGGTTAGAATTAGGTCAATTAGAATAATTAGTAATTAGTTATTTTATGCTAAAAAATCAGTTGGAAAAAATACAAAATTCCGACGAACAAACGAAAAAGAAATGGCTGATAATCATGAGCGGTATTTCGATGCTAATCATAATAATTATTTGGCTTTTTTACATGACAAGTCTTGTTTCAAATACGGCGCAGAGTGAAACGCAAACAGACAATTCAGGAACGGGATTCTGGCAAATATTTAAAACAGGTCTGACGGTAATCGGAAATAATGTTGAAGAAAAAGCCGGCAATGTAATTTCAAAAATCGGCGACAAGATTCCTTTTCTTGACTCGGAAAAGAAAATAACGATTCAAACGCCACAATAATCACAAACAAACACGAATCGCGAAATTTAAATGAAACGAATTTTATAAATATATATCCGTGATTCGTGAAAATTAATTATCAATTCATGTAAAAATAGTTAAAAAATGGAAAATAATTTTGAACAAAAAATTGAAAGAAGGGAGATATCAACAGAGCTTGAAGAGTCTTATCTTGATTACGCGATGTCGGTCATTATTACCCGCGCGCTTCCGGATGTCCGCGATGGGTTGAAGCCGGTTCAAAGGAGAATCCTGTGGACGATGTGGGAAACCGGATTAAAAGCCGGAACAAAATACAGAAAATCGGCGGCGGTCATCGGAGAAGTTTTGAAAAGCTACCATCCGCACGGTGACATTTCCGTTTATGACGCCATGACAAGAATGGCACAGAATTTTTCTTTGCGCTATCCGCTGATCGACGGACAAGGAAACTTCGGCTCGATTGACGGCGATTCGGCGGCGGCCTACAGGTACACGGAAGCGCGCCTGGCAAAAATAGCAGAAGAGCTTTTATTCGATATCGAAAAAGAAACTGTTGACTGGCAACCAAACTATGACGGCAGCACGGAAGAACCAAAGGTTCTTCCTGCCAGACTACCCAATCTTTTATTGAATGGGGTTTCGGGAATCGCGGTCGGCATGGCGACAAGCATTCCTCCGCACAATTTGGGAGAAATCGTCGACGCAACGGTTCACCTGATCGATCATCCAAAAGCAAGCACGGAAGAGCTGTTGAATTTCGTAAAAGGGCCGGACTTTCCGACCGGCGGGATTATTTATGACAAAAGATCCGTTGTCGAAGCTTATACAACCGGACGAGGAAGTATTACCACCAGGGCGGCGGCGGAAATTCAAGAACGCAAAAACAACCAATCCAACATCGTAATCACCGAAATTCCCTATCAGGTTAACAAATCGGAATTAATCACGAAAATAGCAACCTTGGTTCAGGAGAAAAAAATCGAGGGAATTAAAGATTTGCGCGATGAAAGCGACCGCGAAGGTTTGCGCATCGTCATCGAGCTTAAAAACGACGTGCCGGGACAAAAAATCCTCAACCAGCTTTACAAGCACACCGACCTTCAAAAGAATTTCAATTACAATATGATTGCTTTGGTAAACGGACTTCAGCCACAGCTTCTTTCATTAAAGGAAATTCTGGAATACTACATCGACCACAGAAAGGAAGTCGTTACCCGAAGAGCGCAATTCGATTTGAAAAAAGCCAAGGAAAGGGCGCACATTCTCGAAGGACTGGCAAAAGCTTTGGATCATATCGACCAGGTAATTGCCACAATCAAAAAATCGAGAGACCGCGAAGACGCCAAAGGGAATTTGATCGAAAAATTTAAGCTGACCGAAATTCAGGCAACGGCAATTTTGGAAATGAGACTGCAGACTTTGGCGGCGCTGGAAAGACAAAAAATCGAAGACGAACTGAAAGAAAAATTAAAGATAATCAAGGAATTAGAGTTACTACTCAAAAGCTCGGAAAAAATCTTGAAAGTAGTCAGAGACGAACTCGGCGAAATAAAACAAAAATTCAGCGATGAACGCCGAACGAAAGTCGTTTCAACGGGGATCAAGGAGTTTAAAGAAGAAGATCTGATTCCGGAAGAAGAGGCGATTATCACCCTGTCGCGAAGCGGCTATATAAAAAGAATCGCACCAAATACATTTAAAACCCAAAGAAGAGGCGGGAAGGGGTTGATTGGTTCGGATATAAATGAAGAGGACTTACTACTCCATTTCATATCGACTGATACTCATGACAACATGCTTTTCTTCACTGACAGGGGAAGAGTTTTCCAGACAAAAGTTTATGAAATTCCGGTCGGAAGCAGAACCGCAAAAGGAAAAATAATCCAGAACTTTTTGGAAATTCCTCCGGAAGAAAATATCAGCGCAATAATTTCTTATCCGAATTCATTATTAGAAGACAAAAATAATTTCTTGGTGATGCTGACTCAAGGCGGGACAATTAAAAAAACTGCTTTGACTGATTTCTCCAATATCAGAAAAACCGGAATTATTGCCATAAACCTACAAAAAGGAGATTTATTGAAAGGCGTAAAACTTTCATCGGGTAAAGACGAGGTTATAATCACGACCGGAGCGGGACAGGCGATCAGATTTAAAGAAACTCAGCTTAAACCAATGGGGAGAAATGCGGCTGGGGTAAGAGCGATTAAACTGAAGAAAAATGACTTCGTAGCCGGATTCGATATTATCAAAACCGCGGACGGAAAAGAAAAATTACTGGTAGTGACGGAAAACGGATTTGCCAAGCAAACGCCGCTAAAAGAATACAAGGTGCAGAGCCGCGGCGGCATGGGAATTAAAACTTCCAAAGTAACGGTAAAAACAGGCGCGGTTATAACGGGCCAAATTATCAGAGACAAAGAAGAACTCTTGGCGATTTCCGCCAAGGGGCAGGTAATCCGCACTCAGCTATCAAGCATAAGAACGGCGGGAAGAGCGACCAGTGGAGTCAGAATTATGACTTTAAAAGATAAAGATAAGATTGCCGGAATCGTAACCTTATAAAATTTTCGGGAACCGCCTCAGAAAACCTGAGGCGGTTTTTACTCTTTTATAAAAGAGTATACAAATTTAACGATCGTTGGAATTGTATACTTATGTTTTTAAACAATATTAACCTCTTTTGCGGCAAAGAATTTTAAATACGGTAAAATATTTATTTGATTCAGATATTGAATAAATTCTTCCGGAAGCGCCGCTGGACCTATCCATACGCTCTTTTGCAATAATTTAAATCCTAAATTAATTAATTCTTTTCTTAGCCAATATCTTTCTTTTTTGTGCTCTTCAGGAATATCAAATATTATAATTAAGTCTTTTTTGAAACTTTTTTGATATTGCTTAAAATGTTTTAATTTTTTCTCAATCAAATTCTTTCCGATTTTTGTTGTCACCCAACCATCTTTTTTCTTTTCCAATAATCCTTTCTTTTTTAGCCTATAAAGAGTTGTTTTGAGTGTTTGTTCTTTTATATTTTGATAATTTATCTCTGATTTATATTTATACGGAACAGCTTCAAGTCCGACCAATTTACGCCGGATCGCTTTATAGCTAGTGTGATAACCCGAAAAGCATATTGTTAATACATCATCTGTTAAACTCATAATTTTAGTATACATATTCCACGATCGTTGTAAATGTATACCAGCTTAATTTAAAATTATATTGAATTTGAAACATAATTTGATACAATTATTTCAATTTTATGATGGATGGTATTCCAAAATCCAGAATTTTAATCATCGCGATTATCGGTCTGATCCTGATATTTTTTCTTTTGGCCGTATTCGGCGTTTTTACTCCGAAAAGCAACCCCTCGACAAACGCCAATCTGGTCATTTGGGGAATTGACGACGCAAATGCGGCAGTTCCAGTTTTCAGCCAATACATGCAGCAAAATCCCGGAATAAAAATCTCCTATCGGCAATTCGATCCAAATCAAATCAAAAGCCAATTCATAAACGCGCTAGCTGCCGGAACCGGGCCAGACATTGTAATGATTCATAATGATTGGATTCCGACCCAATATGACAAACTAACTCCCGCACCGCAGGGAACGATTTCTTCATCGCAAATCCAGCAGCTTTTCGCTCCCACGGCTTCGAATGATTTTATTTTGAATTATCAGGGGACGGACTACATCTATGCCTTGCCGCTTTATTTGGATTCACTGGCGCTGTTTTACAATAAAGATATTTTAAACAATAAGGGCGTGGCTCTTTTGCCGACAACCTGGGACGATTTTAAAATTCTTGTTCCCAATTTAACCGAAACGGATTTAAATCATCAGATAAAAAAGGCGGGCGCCGCAATCGGCGGTTCGGGAAAATCAATTTTGAACGCTTCTGATTTGCTGACTTTATTGATGATGCAAAACGGCTCGGCGATTTTCAATCCACAAACCAATCTGGCCAATTTTTCGGATCAGAATGGCAGCAATGCTCTGAATTTTTACACTCAATTCGCCAATTCTAACAGCCCTTATTACACGTGGGATGACAGCCTGGGAAGCGACCTTGATTTGTTCGGCTCAGGTCAGGTTGCAATGATATTCGCTTATGCCCGCCAAATTCCGGCCTTGCAGGAAAAGAATCCTTATTTAAACTTCGGGGTTTCCGTAATGCCCCAATTGAATCCAAATCAACCGGTTAACTTTGCGAACTACTGGGGTCTGGCGGTTTCAAAGCAAAGCGCCAATCCGCAAGCAGCTTGGAATTTTATAATCTGGTTGACAACCGATCAGACCAATTCCCTTTCTTATTTGAAAGCGGTGAATGAATCCCCGGCTTTGCGAACTTTGATCGCCCAGTATCAAAACGATCCCGCCTTGGGCGCATTCGCAAAACAAGCCTTGACAGCAAAAACAATTTACAATATGAATGACAATTTTCGCCAAATTTTTTCCAATATGATAGAATCTGTTTTGAGTGGAAAAGCGGATGTTAATACGGCACTGAGTCAGGCACAAGGTGCGATGAATCCTTAATATTTTGACGGCGAGAGGCAGATCAAGAAGTAAATAAATTTTTATTTACTGAGTTTGTCGAAGTATAAAAATTTTAAAATCATGTCTAAGGCGAGGTTATGAAAAAAAATAATTTAATTAAACTTATTCCGATAATTTCCATTGCCAGCGCTGCTTTAAATTTTTCCCAATTCTATCAGACTTATGCCAAAGAAGATTCCACCACGGGTCTTGTTCGCTGCCACGGTCTCAATTGCAGCTTTTGCGACCTTATATCTCTAGTCAGCAGATTGTTTAATACGGCTTATGAACTGGCCATCGCCATAGCCACTGTTTTGCTTTTGGTGGGCGCGATTCAGATTATGATTTCCGGAGCAAAACCCGGACTTTTGGAAAAAGGGAAAAAAACGATTACGGGGTCTGTTATCGGTTTGGTTATTCTGTTCGCTTCCTGGATTATTATTGACACAGTGATTAAAATTTTAACCGGGGGAGCCGCATTCGGGCCGTGGAACGCTTTGCCGCCCTGCTAAATAACGAATAACTGATGGCAAGAAAAAAAATCGTCATTCTGAGAAAAACGGAGCAAAGCGAAGAATCTCATTTAAGGATAGGCTATATTTGATGCTCGCTATTTGCCATTAGTTATTAATTTATTGTATATTTTGAAAATGGATTATCTTACAGGAAAATTTTTACTGGGGATTTTTAAAATACAAAGGGTTTTTGCTTTTAATAATCCTTCCAGTAATACAGGGTCATTCAATAACCCAACATCTAATACGGGTTCGTTTAATAATCCAGGAGTAAACGGCGGAGGATCATCCCTTGTGATAAAACCGCCAACTTCTTACAACAATATCTACGACTTAATCAACGGCATTGCCAGCTATATAATCTGGATAGCCATACCTATTGCCACTATTATGATTATTTTCGGAGCTTACCAGATATTATTTTCAACAGGAGATCCGGCCAAGGTTAAAAAAGGAAGGGATACGATTTTATATTCTTTGGTGGGGTTAATGGTGGCATTGCTTGTTAAGGGAATTATTTCTATAATTAAGCAAGTTTTAGGAGTAAATAACTAAAATATATTGAAAGGTCGCCAGAAATTATTCTATTTTATGAAAAAATTAGGAATCGGATTAATGGCAGCAGTTTTGCCGGCATTGGCAGCGGCGCAAACCGCTCCGCTAAATCAAGGTGGCATTCCTCCATCACTACCCGACACGAGCGTTAATTCATATGGCGGATTGATTGGATTTTTAAGCACTGTCGGCAACTGGGCGTTTGGAATTTTGTTGGCTTTAGCAGTTTTATTCATTATTTATGCCGCTTATCTTTATCTTTTCTCGCAAGGAGGAGATAACACCTCAAAAGCCAAGAGTGTTATTATTTACGCGATAGTTGCAATCGTAGTGGCTATTATTGCAAAAGGATTAGTGACAATTGCTCAAACCTTAGTTCACTGATCATTAAAATAAGAACAAAATTCCCCCAAAAGGGGATTTTTGTTTGGGTTTATTTAACTTAAGTTATTGGCTATTAGCTAGAGAATATTTTAACAGCTCAAATAAACAGCTAAAACTTTACAGTTCAACAGTAAATATAATTGATTCGTATAAATAATAAATTTATCCCATATATAAAGTTTATGTGCAGGAAATAAAAAGCCCTCGCTCCGTTAACGGATGAGGGCTATATTCAACCTCCTTTCCTGAAAGATTTTATTTTTTACGACAATGATTTAATGGTCACCCTCCCTCCTACTGGCCCGGAGAACCGGATGACATCGCCGGAATGCACAGGCCAGTTTTGCTGATGAATCTCCACACGGTCATGCTCCACACCATTGGCGCTATAGATATGGGCCTGGGTGCCGTCCGGCCCTTTTACATCAGTTTTTCCGGCGGGGAAAGCCTTTGTAAAAAATGGCTTAGAGAGCTGGTCAAGGCCTTTCAGCTCGCAGGACCACACCTTATAAGACGGCGTGGCGGTGGGAATTGAACTGGCCGCTATCTCTTCTTCATGCCCAGGCCTTATCTTATTCCAAGCCCATTTAAATGAGCTTGGGAAGATTATTGCCCAGACCACCCCGATGATTACAAGATAAGACACGGCTTTGAAAAACTTCTTCGCAGCCGGACCAGTCCCGTCAATCGACAACAAGACAATCGGAACGGCCACAATAGCAACCATTCCCGGATGAAACGGTAGCCACGGCGAGAATATCGCCGCGAACATGACGACCACCAGCTCATAAAATATAATGCTGGCAATCCATGCTCGCGCCCTTTGGCCGATAATAGCAAGGAGTAAGGACCAGCCGATGGTCATAAAATACAGAAGTGCCAGTACCACCGGCACAAGCCCCACTATCGCTGTAGCGACCGGGCTGCCGTAATTAATTGCTACGATAACCGTGGCAATGGGCCAAAAAATTATTATCCGCAGGATCCATCTGGCCCACCGATTGCCAGTATTCCATAGACGTACAACCAACTGCCATAATTCCTGTATTGACAATAAAATCATCTTATCCCCCTTTGGTCGAGAAAATTATTGAGGTGGCCTAAAACCCCGGCCACCCTGACATCGGCCTGCTGAAGCACAGCGGGCGCCTGTCGTATTCCCCTCCACGTCATCTGGAGGTACTGCTGAACCACATTGTGGTCCAAAAACTCCAGTATCCTGTCCCTTTCGGCGTCGGTCATGTGACCGATCTGCTTAAAAACTTCAAGCAGTTCGGTCTCGGGATCAAAATTCCCGAGCTTGAGATGACCAATCTTTCTTAGCAGTTCCTCTCCGTCCGGCCCGCCGATGCGGAGGATCATGAGGTAGAGTCGGGATAATAACTCCACGGCTTTGTTTTCATGCGGAACCCGTTGCAACCAGTCCAAAATATTCTGAGCCGCTTCCGGATCCGCATCCGCAAGAACTCTTTCGAGGAAGTGATATAATTTTTCGCGATGATTCTCTTCTAATTCTTTCTGAAGAGTCTCACCGCCTTTTTTTACCCCCTCCTCGATAATGACTTTTGTGTGCTTTTTCACCTGTTCCTTTAATTCCTCGACTATCGCGGTAACGACACCCGCGAAGCCAATCTCCTTCCAACTAATTCCAAATACACCCATATCAACCTCCTAAGTAAACTTTAACGGTTTGAATCGCCTTGCCGGCAATAAACCGTATTGTTTTTATACGTTCTGCCAGAGTGACTGAAATAGTTACTTCGGCATATCCTTCGCCATTGGCCGTAAGAACCTTTGGCTTTTTGCTATTTTCGTACATCTGAATCTGGAGGTACGGTATTGGCTTGTCTTCGGTGCTGACAACAATCGGGCGGAGCAGATATTTTCCTTTTTCAAGGAATTTTTGCTGCACCCGGATGCACCCGACCTCAACCTTTGCGGGTTTTGGCGGCTCAGGAATGGACACGGAGTGGTAAGCTTCGCCGTGTCTGTTCTCCTCGATAGCCTCAACCCTGTAAAATCCGGGTTTATCGAAAAAGATTTTTAGGCTTGCCTTGCCGTTGTTATCTGTCCGTTCCGGAGATTCACAATTGGTTCCATTAATCCTGAATTGTACAGGATCATTGGAAACCGGCCAACTACCTTTTTTTACATCAACCAGCGCATGGATAAACCAGCGCTGACCTTCCTTTTGCGGATCCGTCAATGTCAGAAAAATCCTGACTGGCGGATCTGGTCTTCTTTGTTGTCGTGGTGTTGGCATTTGAATCTCCTTTTTAATTTTTATCTTTCTCTCAGGTTTTTAGTTTTTAAAGACCTAAATTCCAGAGCGAGGATATATCCAGACTTGGATATATCTGTTCTGAAATTTTCTATATTATACCACTATTTGTTTTAAAGTCAATACCTCCGTTATGGTTCACCAGCTTGGAATCGGCCAGAAAAAAGGCGGCTTTAGAAAGCCGCCATCTATATAAAACAAGGGGAAATGAAATTACCGCTTAATCCCTCTTTTTTCAAGCTCGAGCCGAACTCCTTTAATAAGTCCAGCGACGTTTTCGTCCAGTTGCCTGAACGAGTCGCCGGCGTTTTCGGCGAAAGTTCTTCCCTGAAGAACTTTGAGGCGAGTTTTTAAATCGCCTATATCGAGCTCGGCAAAGCCATTCAGTGCCTGCTTGATTTCTTCCGGTGTTCTGGAAGAAGCCAGGAAACTGACATGACCCGCCAATCCGTTGATTAAGCCATCGCCTTCTTTGTTTTTTCCGAGTTCGGACAAGTGCCCGAACATCTTGTTTTGCATCACCGAATCCAGCTGACCGATGAAAGCAAATAGCTGATTCCGATCGGTTGTTATAAATGTCTTTGGGTGCTCTGTCATAAGCGCGCCCTTTGCGCCCACGCCACTCGCTGCTGTTTCTCTTAAAAAACTCTTTGCAAAATCTATTAAGCCCTTTTTAAAAGTACTCATATCTTTTCCTCCTTGGAAAAGCAATTAATATCATTATACAATTATTTGCTTTTTAGTCAAAATTATTTAAAGTTCTATAAACGGGCAGGTGGCGAAATGGCAAACGCACTAGCTTTAGGAGCTAGCGCCGCAAGGCTTGCGGGTTCAAGTCCCGCCCTGCCCACTATTTTTAATTTTTAATTTACTACTATTATTCTGCTATTATTTTTCTCAATCAAATTTTGAGCGATCGCTCAAAATTTGATTTCATATTTTTAGAAAGCTAACTTCTCCTGCGAGCGTGAAAAGTCTTGTGAATTTCTTTCAACTCTTTATTAGTTAAATGCGTATAAATCTGCGTCGTTGAAATATTAGAATGACCAAGCAGTTCTTGCACCGAACGCAAGTCAGCTCCGTTGATTAAAAGATCGGTAGCAAAGGAATGACGCAATAAATGCGGATGAACTTTTTTTGAAATGCCGGCCTTGCGGGAATAGAAATCAACCAGGCGCTGGATTGCGCGCGGAATAATCCGGCCGATGACTTTCGGGCTTTTCGCCTTGGTCAAACTTATAAACAACGCTTCTTCGGCATCAGAGCGCTTATCTAAATACTCTCTGATAAATTTTTTGGCGCGATCGGAAAGAAACACAACCCGCAACTTACTCCCCTTTCCGCGGACACTTAGTTCTCCTCTTTCCAAATCAAAATAACGATTTAAACTGCAAAGTTCTGAAACGCGCAGCCCGGTGGAAAACAATAATTCCAAAATTGCCTTATCGCGGAGAGATTTCAAATCATCTCCATTCGGAGAACTCAGCAATCTTTCAAGTTCATCATATTCAATAGTTTCTATTTGGCGCGTCGGAATTTTTGGAAGCTCGATTTTATCCGGCGATAAAGTTGAAAAATCATTTTTATTTAGATATTTCAGAAAATTTCTTATGGCAATAATGTAATAACTTTGCGTTGTCTTTTTAAACGATTCACCTTCAATATTTTCAAGCCGGGCAAGATAGATCCGGAAATCGCGAATTTTATCTATTGCAATATCCGATTCATTTTTAATATTCCCAAACTCAAAAAATTTTTTTAAATATCTTTCGTAATTAGCCCGGGTTTTAGGCGAGCGATTTTTTTCAATTTCCAAGTAGTCCAAATAGTTTTTAAGAAGACGGTTTATTTCCATTAGGATAATCATACAATAATCTGTCGCAAAATAAAATGTTTCACGAATTATGTGAAACATTTTTCCCATAGTTTCCCCAATTAGTATCAGTTCTAATTAAATAGGCATTTTAGAGGTATTTTAGCAAAAACGGCAAAACCTGTGGATAATTAGGCAAAGTGGGGGATAACTCGGTCAAAATGAGGTAGTTTGCCAGATTTTAGAAATGAATTTCTCTTCATGAAATCTATCTACTTTTGTAGATAGCTATAAACTAATTCAAGTTCGTGAAATTTAGCTATTATGAGTTGTTTTTCCCCCAAAAATAATCTATTCAAATCTGTAAATGATGTTTCACGTGAAACATCATTTACAGAAAAGTTCCCTTTTTTGTCAGGCATGTTTCACGTGAAACATGCCTGACAAATTTTAATGTTTCGCGTGTCATCAATGTTTCACGTGAAACATTGATGACAAATTTTTCTCTCTTTTTGTGTCACGAGTGTTTCACGTGAAACACTCGTGACACATTTATCAATTATTCATTTATTAATATTTCACGCAAAACATTATTTCAAAAAACGAGAGGCATAGGAATATATAGATTTTGTTTTTGTTTTTTATTAAGGAATTTCATTCTTAAAATTCGTAGATCCTGGATAAATCCTTTGAATAATTCTTAGCATTTATTTTTATAATTCTAATCGTTTCCTCCCTAAATAAAGAATAATGTTTCGCGTGAAACATATCCCTATAAAAAGTCTTTAATTCGGCAATTTGCCGAATTACTTTTTTAATTAATGTTTCACAAATGTTTCACACTTATTTATACTTAATGCATGAATAAATTAGAAACAGGAAATAAAGGGGAAGATCTGGCCTGTAAATATTTAAAAGAAAAGGGCTATAGAATTATTGAAAGAAATTTCAGACTTCCCTGGGGAGAGATTGATATTATTGCCAAGGCGCCCAACAAAACAGTTGCCTTTGTGGAAGTTAAGACTATGTATAATAATTCCTGCATAGGATCGGAAATATGTTTGATGCCGGAAGACCAGTTAAGCGATTCAAAATTAAGGAAATTCAAACGGATTGCCGAAGAGTATGCGAATGAATTTCCAGTAATAATTGATGATGCGGCTGGCTGGCGCTTGGATTTAATTGCGATTTCATTAAATGACAAAAAAAATTCGATAAGGCATTACGAAAATATTGATTTATAAAAAAGAAAGGCGGCATCATGTGCCGCCGTTTATCACCTCAAAAAGTTTGCTAAACTCAAGGGGTTTATAAAGAATATTAATATCTTTCATATTTAATCTCCCCTTGTTTATTTCCTCGATACACCAATCTGGTTTCCCAGTCATTAAGGCAAATTTTATCCATGGCCGGACTTGTGCTACATACGCCAAAACATCAAGTCCGTCTCTCTTCGGCATTTCCAGATCGGTTAAAACAAAATCAAAATCATGCTGCCTAAAGGCATTAATTCCCTCCTCTCCATCGGCAGCTGTTATTACCTCCCAGCCGGCCATTTCAAAAAAATCGCGCAATACCTCGACATTAATTGGCCTGTCATCAACAACTAAAATTCTCAAAGAATTCTCCTTTCCTGTTTTAAATCGGCTTTAAATAAAGCTGGCACTATCCTATCAATATTTATTTAATTTGTAAAATGCGTTCTGTCTCTTTTTTACCGTAATCCAGATAAATAAGGATTTTGTTTTTGGGAATAATTTTGGATATTTTTTCCGGCCATTCTATAAGAATGATGTTTTGCGGATCGGAAATTATTTTTTTAAAATTTAAATCCAATATTTCTTTCGGATTTTTTATGCGATACGCATCTATATGGTGAATATTTTTATAACCTGAAGATCGAAGTTTATAGCTCTTCATGATTACAAAAGTGGGAGAGGTGATTTTTGATTTTATTCCGAGCCCTCGCATAAATCCCTGGATAAAAGTTGTTTTTCCGGCGCCAAGATTGCCCTTAAATAGAATAATCAGGGCCTGATCTTCAAAAATTTTTTTTTTGGCAATTTCAGATGCAAATATCTTTGCGACTTCTTGAGTGTGGACGGAAGAAATAGTTCGAATTTTTGCCATTAGTTTAAGTTTAGCAAAAACCCCGCCATTTTGAAGGGCGGGGCAAGTTTATTTCTTTGCAATTATCAGCGCCGTATTAAAACTTAACATCTTTAGATAAACTTTGAACCCTATATTTTTGAGCCATTCAATCTGGTCTTCCACTGGCGCTAAATCGTTTAAGTTATAATGATGATGCGCCCATTCTTCTAGGGTTTTTTTATCTGTAGATTTTTCCACAAGGTGGTGAAAATGTAAGGCTTGATTTAAAGCTGCTTTTTTGGGATTTTTATAGGTCATTAGATCGCCGAAAATAAATACTCCTTTTGGTTTTAATAAAGAATATATTTTCTTAAACAGAAACTGCTTGCCTTTATGATTTTGATGATGAATACCAATTACAGAAACCTTTCTCATGATTCATTAAAAAATAATGATGCGGATAAATCATTATTAAGGGAGGTAAAATTTTTACCAGAAAAATATAAATTTAAAAGTACAATAGATATTTTTAAAGATAAAGTTTTAATAATAAGTCCTGAAATAAGCTCGCTTGCAGTTGTATTGGAAGTCCCAGCAATGGTAGATGTTTTTAAGTCTGTTTTTGAAATAACTTGGGACACTTTGTAAAAAGCTGAGTGGATAATCTAAAAATCCGCCTTGGCGGATTTTTAGTTATAGATTCTTCGCAAAGTTCAGAATGGCACACTTATTAACGTTTGCCCCATTGCGGCGCTCGTCTTGCTTTTTTCTTTCCGAATTTCTTTCTTTCAACAATTCGGGCATCTCGGGTGAGTAATCCAAGTTTTCTTAATCTTTTTTTGAAAATCGGATTGAATTCGATTAAGGCTCTGGCAATTCCGAGTTTGGCAGCTTCCGATTGTGCCGATAGTCCGCCGCCATTTATTTTAATAACAGCCCCAAGTTTGTCGGTCAGCTTCATTTTTTCTATCGGACTGACGACTTCTTTTTGCTGCCTAATTATCGTGAAATATTGGTTTAGCGGTCTTTCATTAACCACGAAAGTCTGGTTTTTGGTAAAAAGCCTGACCCGGGCAACCGCGCTTTTCCTTCGGCCGACCGCTTCAAAATATTTTTCTTTTCTGTGGTGGACAATATGTTTTTTTGCCTGTTCTTCTTTTCCTTCGGCTGTCTCGGTTTTTTCTTCAGCGCCTTTCGGTTCCACGGTTTTCGGTTCTTTTTTGGTTTTTGTGGTAATTTTATCCGGCATCTTATTTTTCTATTACTAAATTTTTAATTCTGATATTTTGCAATTTGTTTTTAGGAAGCATTCGAAGGACTGCCCGGCGGAGCGCCTCTTCTTTTCCTTTTTTCTCAACAACTTCTTGATATGTTTCTTCTTTTAAGTGACCCATATAACCGGTATGGCGGAAATAAATCTTTTGAGTCTCTTTTCTGCCACTGATAGTCATTCTGTCAATATTTTTGATAATTACCTTGTTTTCTCCGGCAAGCCTTGGTTCGTAATTCGGGCTGGTTTTTCCTTGTAAAATAACCGCCACTTCACTGGCCAGTCTTCCCAAATTTTTATTTGTCGCATCAATGACGTGTTCCATAATTTCTTAAAATAGCCTTATGACAATACCAAAAAAATAACCGTTTAGTCAATACTTTTACTGTTTTTTCCCTTCTACGATTTGCTGAGTAATGTTGCCTGGAACTTCTTCGTAGTGATCAAATTCCATACTGAAACTGCCGCGTCCTTGGGTCATAGAACGAAGTTTGGTGGCATATCCAAACATTTCGGAAAGCGGAACCTTACAATCAATAACCTTAATATTGGCGCGGTCATTCATGGCTTCGATTCTGCCTCTCTTTGAATTCAAATCACCAGTCACATCGCCCAAAAATTCGGCCGGAGCAATAACCTGAACTTTCATAATAGGCTCCATTAGAATCGGCTTTGCCCGCTTAGCAGCTTCCTGGAAAGCCATGGCACCGGCAATTTTAAAAGCCATTTCGGACGAATCAACTTCATGGAAAGACCCATCATAAAGAGCAACTTCAACATCAGTCATCGGAAAGCCGGCGACAACACCTTTATCCAAAGCTTCTTTGACGCCTTTTTCAACAGCAGGAATAAATTCCTGAGGAATGGCGCCTCCTTTGATTTGATTGACGAAAACAAATCCTTTACCGCCCTCCAACGGCTTAACCTTGAGCCAAGCATGGCCGTATTGGCCGCGTCCGCCCGACTGCCTGACATATTTTCCTTCCGCCTCAGCCTCGCCTTTAATAGTTTCGCGATAAGCAACCTGTGGCCGGCCGGTATTGGCTTCAACATTAAACTCCCTTTTCATGCGATCAACGAGAATTTCCAGGTGAAGTTCACCCATGCCACCGATAATAGTATCGCCTGTTTCATGATCGGTCGAGATTTTGAAGGTCGGATCTTCTTCCGCCAGCCTTCTCATGGCAATACCCATTTTTTCCTGATCGGCTTTGGTTTTCGGTTCGATGCGAACGGAAATAACCGGCTCGGGGAAAGTAATTTTCTCCAAAACAATCGGACTGGCCGGATCGCAAAGCGTATCCCCGGTTGAAGTGTTTTTTAACCCGACAATAGCGCCCAAATCTCCGGCATACATTTCTTCAACCTCTTCGCGTTTGTTTGAGTGCATTCGGACAATGCGCCCGATTCTTTCCTGCTCGCCTTTGGTTGAGTTTAAAATGTAAGTTCCTTTTTTAAGAACGCCGCCGTAAACGCGGAAATAAGTAAGGTTCCCGACAAACGGATCGGTCGCAATTTTAAAAGCCAGAGCCGTCAAAGGTTCGGAATCATTTGGCTGGCGAATGATTTCTGCTTCAGTTTTCGGATCAGTCCCTTTAATCGGTTTAATTTCTTCGATATCAAGAGGGGACGGGAGATAATCCAAGACAGCATCAAGCATTAATTGAACTCCTTTGTTTTTCAGAGCAGAACCGCAAAGAACCGGGATTAATTCAGTACTGGTTGTTGCTTTTCTTAAAGTTTTCCTGATGTCGTTAGCAGGAATCTCTTCGCCAGCCAAATATTTTTCCATTAAGGCTTCATCTTTTTCAACGACTTTTTCTATTAATTCAGTTCTTGTTTTTTCGGCTTCAGATTTCAAATCAGCGGGGATTTCTTTTTCGGTAATTTTTTCACCATGTTCACCTTCAAAGAAATAAGCCTTCATTTCAATTAAATCAATGACGCCTTCAAAATTCGCTTCTGCGCCAATCGGCATCTGAACGGCAATGGCATTAGGGGTTAACCTTTCTTTAATGGAGTTAAATGAAAAATTAAAGCTGGCACCCATGCGATCAAGCTTATTTATGAAACAAATTCTCGGAACGCGATATTTGTCGGCTTGATGCCAAACGGTCTCCGACTGAGGTTCAACTCCGGCAACGCCATCGAAAACAACAACACCCCCGTCAAGAACGCGCAAAGATCTTTCCACTTCAACGGTAAAATCAACGTGCCCCGGAGTATCAATAATATTAATACGATATTCTCCTTCTTTGCGAATAATTTGCTTTTCGTCGTCATCTTTTGCCCTTGATAAATCGCGAGTCGAGGTCCAAAAGCAGGTGGTAGCGGCGGAAGTTATGGTAATACCGCGCTCTCTTTCCTGTTCCATCCAGTCCATAACAGCTGCACCTTCATGGACTTCGCCAATTTTATGAGAAATTCCGGTATAAAAAAGCACACGTTCACTTACTGTGGTCTTACCGGCATCGATATGGGCTATTATGCCTATATCGCGATATTTTTCTATTGGATATTGACGCATAAAATAGTAATTAGAAATTGGTGGTTAGTAATTAGAGAAATTATTAAGTCCCAGCTTTCTAATTATTTTTAAAAAGACTACGGCTTACGGACTACCAACTACGGCAACATAAAATCCGTAGTCGGCAGACTATAGTCAGTAGTCATAATTAGTTACCGGGCGAAGTGAGCAAATGCACGATTGGCTTCGGCCATTCTGTGGACATTTTGCTTTTTCTTAATGGCCGCACCTTCGTTTTTATATGCGGCAATGATCTCTTCTGCTAATTTATCAGCCATTGGTTTGCCTTTTTTGGCAGTGGCAGCCTCAATAATCCAGTTGCAACCCAAAAAAAATCTTCTTTCGGGCCGTACTTCTCGGGGAACCTGATAGTTGGCTCCGCCAACTCGTTTTGAAACGACCTCAATTAACGGCGAAACGTTTTCAAGAGCTTTTTCAAAAACCGTTATAGGATCTGATTCGGTTTCTTTTTGGATTTTGTTGAAAGCCTTATAGAGAACTTTTTCGGCAACGGATTTTTCGCCGTTTTTCATTAAGTAGTTAACAAAGCGGCCGAGCGCAACGGAATTGAATTGGACGTCCGGATTATGTTCTTTTTTATATTTTCTTTTTCTTCTCATTTAAATAAAGAAATAAATTTTCACAAATTAAGGACAAATTTTTGCAAATCACGAATTTTACTTTGTGTTTTACATTTATTTATTTCTTATCTGCGATTATTTATTATTTTTTAGCTTTCTTGGCGCCGTATTTGCTGCGCTCCTGTTTTCTATTGGAAACTCCGGCGGCATCCAAAACTCCTCTTACAATGTGATATCGGACACCGGGAAGGTCTTTAACTCTTCCGCCCCGCAACATAACGACAGAGTGTTCCTGTAAATTATGCCCCATTCCCGGAATGTAAGCGGTAACCTCCATTCCATTGGTCAATCTGACCCTGGCAACTTTTCGAAGGGCCGAGTTTGGTTTTTTCGGGGTGGTTGTGAAAACTTTCAAGCAAACGCCGCGTTTAAAAGGGGAATCGGAATTAACCGGCCTATTTTTAATAGTATTAAAATAAAGCCCCATGGCGGGAGATTTGGATTTTTTAGATCCTGTTTTTCTATTTTTTTTGATCAATTGATTGATGGTTGGCATCGAAATAGTTGTTAGTTAATGGCTTTTAGTTTTCAGTTTTCAATAATTAGTACAAAAATAAAGTCCTTTACAGGACTTTGAAAATAATAGCAGAAGAAAAGGAGAGATGTCAAATCCAAAAAGCTTAAAAGTATGCAGAAAAAAATCCCGCCTGTTATTAGGCGGGGTAGTTTTATATCCTTTATTTACAAAAGACGCCCGAAATGCCATTTGGGCAAGAATGTCACCCTGCTTTTTAAAAGTATCCCGACTACTTTTTTTAAATTTTTGCCTTTTGGCTGAAGATTTAAATTCTTAGTGCGCCTGCCTGGACTCGAACCAGGAACCGCGGAGGTATAAGCTCCGTGCTCTAACCAATTGAGCTACAGGCGCATATATTTATTTTTAAAACAAAACCTGTGTGTGAATTTGAATTCTCTGGTTTCGCTAATGCGAAACAGGTGCTCTCTCCTGGGCGAATTTTATCATTAAATTCTATTGGTAATTGCCCGTTCAAAGCAACAATATTGCTTTGAACCCAATTGAGCTACAGGCATATTATTTAACGTTAAAATAATCTTCTGTTGATTTCAACCCCGTTAGAACATTCTATCCAGACTAAACTATATCAATCGATTATAAATAGAATACTTAAAAAGGCATAAGAAAAAATCCGCCCTGATAAGCGGGACGGATTTTAATTATTTGTTTTAAGAATTTTACGCGGCCATTTGCTTTAAATTCAGTTCTTTAATTAGGCGATTGAATTCGTCTCTTTCGATTGTCTCTTCTTCAATTAATTTCTTGGCAATTGCCTTTAAGGCGTCTTTTCGCGAAGAAACGATTTTCTTGGCTGATAAATACGCTTTTTCAATAAATTTTTTGACTTCTTCATCGATTTCAGCCGCAATCTTTTCAGAGTAATTTTTTTCCTGAGAGATTTCCTTGCCCAGGAAAACCAACTCCTGTGTCTTGCCGAAGGTCATAGGACCAAGCTTTTCGCTCATTCCGTATTTGGTTACCAATCTCCTAGATAAATCGGAAGCGACCTGCAAATCGTTTGACGCTCCGGTAGAAGTATTTTTGAAGATTATTTCTTCAGCGGCAAATCCCCCCATAAGAGTCGACAATTCGGCCATAAATTTGGGTTTGGTCTTCAGGGTGGTTTCTTCAACCGGAAGTTTTAAGGTGTATCCACCGGCTGGACCGCGGGAAACAATCGAAATTTTATGCACCGGATCCGCTTCTTTCAAACTGGCGGCGACAAGCGCATGACCCGCTTCATGATAAGCGATCATCTCTTTTTCTTTTGGAGAGAATATTCGGCTTCTTCTTTCAGGTCCAAGCATAACTTTTTCAACAGCCTCATATAAATCGGTTTGAATAATTTCCTTACGGTTGCCGCGTGCAGCTAAGATAGCCGCTTCATTCATAATATTTTCCAAATCCGCTCCGGAAAATCCCGGAGTTCGAATGGCAACCTCTCTTAAGTTAATGCCTTTCGATAATGCTTTTCCGCGGCTGTGGATTTTCAAAATCGCTTCCCGATCGTCAATACTAGGAATGTCCATCACGATTCTTCTATCGAATCTTCCGGGACGCAATAAAGCGGGGTCCAAAATATCTGGTCGGTTGGTCGCAGCTAAAACAATAACTTGAGTATCTTTGTCAAAACCGTCCATCTCAACAAGTATTTGGTTAAGAGTTTGCTCTCTCTCATCATGGCCTCCGCCGACACCGGCGCCTCTTTCCCTTCCAACGGCGTCTATTTCATCGATAAACAATATGGCTGGAGCCGCTTTTTTGGCGGTGGCAAAAGCGTCTCGAGTTCGCGCCGCTCCGACGCCAACAAACAATTCAACAAATTCAGAAGCCGAGATATGGAAAAAGGGGACGTTGGCTTCGCCGGCAACAGCCCGGGCTAATAAAGTTTTTCCCGTTCCAGGAGAACCTAAAAGTAAAACTCCTCGCGGAATTTTTGCGCCGATTTCAAGATATTTTTTCGGATTCTTAAGGAAATCCACGACTTCCATCAACTCTTGTTTTGCTTCTTTCAACCCCGCAACATCGTCAAAAGTCACCCGGTTTTTGAATGAAGAAAATAGTTTGATATTCGCGCGAGAAAAATTAAAGGCCTGATTGACTCCGCCTTTGGCTTGACGGAACATTAGCCAGAGGAATACCCCGAGAAACAGAAATGACAGGAGAGTGGGCCCCAAAATGCTTGCCCAGTATTGCCATCCGCTTTCGTTCTGAACCGACAAATTAACTTTTTGCAGAGCATCCGTATTGACCCCGTAATTTTTCAGTGTTTCGGTGAGGCCGGTTTCAGCTTCTTTTTGAGAAACCGCGTGCTGGCCGTTTTTAAGATCAATACTAAGATCGTTGCCGTTAACGGTTACGCTAGAAACATTACCTGCATTGATTTGCGAAACCAGCTGATCAATCGATAATGTTTGGGTGTTTTGCTGCCCTTTGTAAAAAAATGAAAAAATCAACGCCAGGATCAAAAGCGTTGTAATTGCCCAGAAAATGTTTTTGAATAATTTGTTCATAAAATATCGGTTAGGTATTTATATATTTAATATTAAGGAAATTAAGGTTAAAAATCAATTTATTTTTCCGATAAATCCTGATTGAATTATTAATTTTTGGTTTGAATCAAATTTTAATTCCTTCGTAACGGACCGAATTTGGTTCGCCACAATTAGCAGTCACAGTTTTTCGGCTGTTTTAAAAAATTTATTCTGATAAATTGAAATTAAATAAAAAACATGCAATTATAATACGTACTAGATAAGGACCCGTGGTGTAGTCTGGTTTAACATGCCTCCCTGTCACGGAGGAGATCGCCGGTTCAAATCCGGTCGGGTCCGCCAGATTTAAAAAGAACGCTCGTTGAGCGTTCTTTTTATCTTGTTTAATTTAGCCATGGCCGCAATTCAAAGCCAAACGAATCAAAAAAACAATCCCTTCTTCCGCTTTCATCAAGCATAATGAAAAGAGCGGGGAGCTCATCATGATTTGGAAGAGCAATCCCAACTACTTTAGTTCCTCCGCAAAATCCATTTCCATGGTAAGTAATTACTTTATTTCCGATAAAGTTTTGCTGAGCGATTCTTATTATCTGTTCTTGGCCGTTCGGCTCTTTAAGCAATTCCTGAATATCGTAAAGAACTTCTTTATTTATTGCCATGTTTTCCCTCCGATTTTTTGAACTGAGAATAAATTTATAGTAGTTGCATTACCATGTCAACGAAAATATAATTACTTTATGGACAAAGAACTTCATCGCATTTCTTCAACAGCCATCATTCATAAAGCCGGGAAATATCTGATCACCCGCCGAAGTCTGGACAAAAAAGCATTTCCGGGCAAATGGACCGTGCCAGGCGGAGGACTATCAACGGACGATTACATAAATACTCCGAAAACAACCGCCGATTTGTGGTATTTCGGTTTGCAAAATTCTTTGAAACGGGAAGTGAAAGAAGAGGTTAATTTGGAAATCGGGCCTATTAAATACCTTTTAGATATGACTTTTATCCGGCCGGACGGGGTTCCGGTTTTGATTTTAAGTTTTTACGCCGATTACAAGTCCGGCGAAGTAAAATTGGACGATGACAACATTGATTACGCGTGGGTTAGCTATGAAGAGGCGCGGAATTACGATTTGATTGACGGGATATTAGAAGAACTCAGGATGGTGGACGAAATAATGAAAGGCGCGGATATTAATTCGGTCATATTCAATTCGTGCTAAGGTTTTAATACGGAATAATTCCCGTACTAAAACTTGTTTTTAAGCCGCTCATGCTTAATACACTAAAAAATCCCCAAAAGGGGATTTTTTAGTGTATCCTATGAATTTTACTGCTATCTTGCCCCGGGTTGAAATCCGGCGCGGGATTAAAGAATTTCCATTTCAGCATTTTTTACACCGAAGTCTATCGCTTTTTCCGTACTATTAAACCAGATATCAACTCTTCGCTGGCCGTCATATTTAGCATTCATCCTGTCTTCGATAGTAAAAATTTGGTCGCCGAACAATGCCGGCAATTTAAATTTGGTACCAAAGGGCAGGACGTTGCTGGCAGCCACTCCAGGATGAACTCTTTGGCCGGAGGCGGTTATAAAAGGATCGCCGTCGGTTTGGTCGGGAGTGCTGGAATAGGCTGTAGCAGTGAACCTAACCAATTTTACAGATTTAGTTTGTACGGCTGACGCAGTTTTAACTGAAACCTGAGGAATTTTGGTTTGGGCCAAAACGGTTCCCTGAGAAGCAGCGGCATCCGCGGTTGGGATGTCGATTTTCTCCGGAATCGGGATCTGACTAGCCAAGGAAAGTTCTTTAATTGTGAAGAGCAGGTTAAATCCTATTAAGGCAGCAACTATGAGGATACGTTTACTACTACTCATATGCTATTTATGCTATTTATCCGCACACATAAATTTACGCGCGGAATTTATCGAATTTTTGCCGTTTGCATGCTGAAAGGCATGCAGGCGGGTTGCCCCATGTACGACAATTAGTCGAAAACAGGGCAGCGACCTATAATCAGTCAGGGGACTTAATTCCTGACCCCATCTAGGCCAATTGAAAATCCCCTTTCGGGGATCTTAGCTGTAATTATACCCAGGCAACAAGATGTGTCAATAAGTTATCCACATTTTAATAAACGATTGAAATCGAAAATTGGAAGTTGGAAATTGTTTTGCAAATTTAAAAGCTTAAAAAACCTAGGTTTTATGTAGTTATTTTAAGGACAATTTATGATTGGATTTACGAAAGCGATTTAATCAAGACCTTAAACTTCAAAAAACCGCATAAAATCTACACTTTTAACCTAAAATAGCTAAAAATCCGCATAAATAAAGGGTTTTTGGCTTAAATTTAAAAACGTGTGCGCCCTGTAGGGATTGGACCTACGACCTTTCGCACGTCAAGCGAACGCTCTACCACTGAGCTAAGGGCGCTTTTTAGAACAGCTTACTAAGGACCTGATTTCTTTGAATCACCACATTACCTCTTATTAAAGTTCGATCGCTGTTTTGTGGGCGTGGAAGGAATCGGACCTTCGACCTCTGTCTTATCAGGACAGCGTTCTACCACTGAACTACACGCCCAACTAGTTGTTTTCTAAAGTTACGCCTTCTGAAACAGTGTTTTTGTTCGCTTCGCGAATAAGCATTCTCCCTGGGCGATTCTTTATTTAAATTGAATAATATTGTAATCGCCCGTTAAAGCAAAAACTTTTGCTTTAACCCACTGAACTACACGCCCAACTAGTTGTTTTCTAAAGTTACGCCTTCTGAAACAGTGTTTTTGTTCGCTTCGCGAGAGGCGTCCATCCCGAGCGGTTTGATTTAATAATATTAGGAAATCGCCATTAAAAACAGAGGTTTGTTTTCAATTTGTCAGTTATTGGCGACAGAGATAACTTGTTGCTTTTGATTTAATTTTTATTTCTTAATTACCTGAATTATTTTACTGGTTTATAATACCAAGATTCTGAAGTTTTTCAAATTCAAATTTTACCGGCGGGGCAGAACTTTTATTAACGGTTAGAACCGCTTCGGCAGTCGTTTCTATAAATTGAATGGAATTTATGACAAAAACAATCAAAACAACCGATAAAATTACAGCGATTGAGAGAAATATCATTGTCTTTTTGTTTTTGAGATTCATTATTATTGAAAAGAATAAACTTGACCTGTCAGATTGGCTCGCATTATCTGCCCCCCCTGGTTAAAATCAATACTGTCTAACTTAAGCGAATAACGGCTGTTTTCGAGTATTTTCAAAAATTGGAGAAAGTTATCGAGGTTGGCTTTCCCGCCCAAAGTCATGGTAATGTCCGTGGATTCGGCCATTCCATTTACGGGATTTTCACCGCCAAAGGTTACCTGAGAATTTATGTTGTTCTGCTGAGCCATTTTTTCGGCATCTGCCGGAAAATTCAAGAGTTGGTCCTTTCCTAAGAGCACTTGGTTTAGCGCAGTCGAGTATTGAGCGGCTTTTTGAGATTCGTTCTGAAGCGCAACGACAAGTTCGGCCGCCTGGGAATTTATGGCTCTTTGCTGATTCAGCTGGGCTATTTGATCCGCACGCCCTTGAATGTCGGATTTAATCATCGAAACCGCGACAAATAAGATTATTACAATAAGCACGTTGATCGCAATCGTCTTTAATAAAATTTTCTGTAACGCCAACATTGTATTTTTCGACAAATAATTTGTTTCTATTATATAATAATTAGAGATGGAAATAAAAGTTGAAAATGTCGCCGAAAGCGATCCGCGCTTTCCTTCTTCATTAAGAGAAACCCAATCTCCTCCTTCGCGACTTTTCGTTTTGGGGAAATTACCCAAAGAGAACTCGATAAAAATCTCTATTGTCGGCACGCGAAAAGCAACCTTGGCCGGAAAACAAATTGCGAAACATATTGCAAAAGATTTGGCACAATTGGATGTCGTTATAGTAAGTGGCTTAGCCATAGGAATAGACAGCGCGGCGCATGAGGGCGCAACGGAAGAAAAGGGAATCACCTTGGCCGTGCTTGCCAACGGATTGGATAAAATCTATCCTGCGCAGAACGAAAATTTAGCCAGAAAAATAATCGAACTAGGAGGCGCATTAATTTCCGAATATCCGCTGGGGACGCCTTCTTATCCGAATCAATTTCTGGAAAGAAACCGTATAATCAGCGGACTAAGTACGGCTACTATAGTAATAGAAGCGCCGGAGCGTTCCGGATCGTTGGCAACGGCAAGATTCGCAATAGAACAAGGCAGGGAAGTTTTTGTGGTACCAGGACCGGTTAACCATCCAAATTATGCGGGATCGCACAAATTAATCCGCGACGGAGCGCGCTTAATAACGTCGGCAAAAGACATATTTGAAGATTTGGGAATCGAGATTCCAAACTACAAAGCTCAAATTACGGGCAATTCTCATGTTCAAGATGTCATAAAGAAAATAACCAATAAAAATCAGTTGCTGATTTTTAAGACAATTGTCGAAGCGGGCGAAGTGCTTAATATTGACAAAATCGCCGAACTTACTAAACTTGAGTCGCAAGTGATTAACCAATCACTTGCTCTTTTAATTATTGATGGGGTTATAAAAGAAACGGAGCGCGGCTACATTAATATAATATAATTATATTTTATAAATTGATCTAAAAAGTAGAATAAATTTTTTCATGAAGTTAGTCATAGTAGAATCGCCGACCAAGGCGAAAACAATTTCAAAATTTCTCAAATCCGGATTTCAAATAGAATCTTCGTTCGGACATATTCGCGATCTGCCGAAAAGCAAGCTTGGAATCGATATCGAAAACAATTTCGAGCCTCATTATATTATTCCGGTTAAGGCACGAAAAAGAGTGAATCAGCTGAGAAAAGACGCAGCCAAGGCAGACCAGGTTATTCTGGCAACCGATGAAGACCGCGAAGGGGAAGCGATTTCGTTTCACCTGGCGCAGGTATTGGATTTAAATGAATCAAAAACAGAAAGAATCGCGTTCCATGAAATAACTGAGACGGCGATAAAGGAGGCGTTAAACAATCCGAAAGAAATAAACAAGGCTTTGGTTGACGCGCAGCAGGCCAGGCGTATTTTGGACCGCCTGGTCGGTTATAAACTTTCCCCGTTTTTGTGGGAGAAAGTGATGAAAAGACTATCGGCCGGCCGTGTGCAATCGGTGGCCTTGCGCCTGATTTGTGAAAGAGAAGAGGAAATAAGGAAATTCATTCCGGAAGAGTATTGGTCAATCTCGGCAATTTTGGAAACATCAGGGAAAAAGAAGAACGATCTGTTTGATGCTAATTTATACAAAATAAATGGCGAACCCTTAGAAAAACTTTCGATTAAAAACAAGGAAGCTGCAGATGAAATCACAAAAAAATTGGGAAATTCGGAATTTAAAGTTGTGCAATTGACGAAAAAAGAAACTAAGAAAAATCCTCTAGCACCTTTTACGACCAGCGCGCTCCAGCAGGAATCATTCCGTAAACTTCGCTATTCGGCAAAACAAACCATGCGCTTTGCCCAAAGTTTGTACGAAAACGGATTTATAACTTATATGAGAACCGATTCGCTGAATTTGTCGCAGGAATCGCTGATTGCGGCCAAAAATTGGATTGAAAAAAATCTCGGCGCGGAGTACGCAGCGCAAACCCCGCGGGTTTTTAAAACAAAATCAAAACTTGCCCAGGAGGCGCACGAAGCGATCAGGCCAACCAAGCCAGATCTGACTCCGGAAATGTTTGCGGGCGAAAGTCCGCAGGAGAAAAAGCTTTATGATCTGATTTGGAGAAGATTCATGGCCTCGCAGCTGCCTCAGGCGATTTTTGAAGCGACTTCAGTCGAAGTGGAAGCAAAAAACAAATCCGAAACGCTTAATTTGCGCTCCAGCGGAAGCGTTATGAAATTCGACGGTTTTTTGAAGATCTGGCCGACTCAAACGGAAGAAAATAAACTGCCGGAGATGAGAGAAGGAGACGAATTGGATTTGAAAGAAGTTTTGCCCGAACAGCATTTTACCGAACCGCCAGCAAGATACGACGAAGCGTCGCTGATAAAAACTTTAGAAGAATACGGCATCGGCAGGCCATCAACTTACGCTCCGATTATTTCCGTGATTCAGGAAAGAAATTATGTCACAAAAAACGAGCAGCGCAGATTTGAGCCGACCGAAATCGGAGAAACAGTGAATAAAATTTTGGTTCAGCATTTTCCGCAAATCGTCGATATACAATTTACGGCAAAAATGGAGGACGAGTTCGACAAAGTAGCGGAAGGAGAAGCAAAATGGCAAACAGTTATCCATGGATTTTATGATCCGTTTATAAAAAATCTGGAGAAAAAATACGAAGAAGTGGAAAAACAAACACCGATCGAAGAAAAAACCGATGAAGTTTGCGAAAAGTGCGGTCGGCAGATGGTGATAAAATACGGCCGATTCGGAAAATTCTTAGCATGCTCCGGATTTCCGGAATGCAAAAACACGAAGAAATTGCTGACAGAAGAAGAAAAGAATTTGGGCAAATGCCCGAAATGCGGACTCGGCGACATTGTGAAAAAGCGGACAAGACGCGGCAGGTATTTTTACGGATGTTCGCGCTATCCGGATTGCGATTACGCATCATGGACAAAACCCGGATCCGAAAATAAAAAGCCAGATGAAAGTTGATTCGATTTTTTCTATAAATACGGGAAATAAAATTTATTAAAAAAGAGCCGAGAAAATCGGCTCCTTACTTAAAAGAAGGATTCAGAGCGGGGCAGCGTAAAAGGTGGTTTACGGCGGCGGGCGGACACAGCGAGGATGCACCGCTCTGAAATTTTTATCTAATTATCTTTAATAAGAATAACCAGATATTTTAAATTTGTCCAGCACTTATTTAAAATCTATAATTATTCTATGGATAAAAAATCCGCAAAGGAAAGAATTGAACAACTGAAAAAAACGATAAATCATTACCGTTACAGTTATCATGTTTTGGATAAATCGGAAATATCCGATTCCGCGCTGGATACTTTAAAAAAGGAGCTTTTTGATCTGGAACTACAATTTCCGGAACTTATAACTCCCGATTCTCCGACTCAAAGAGTTGGAGGCAAACCGTTGAAAGCGTTTAAAAAAGTCCAGCACTCGAAACCGATGAACTCTTTTAATGATGCGTTTTCTGAGCAAGATATACGGGATTGGCTGAAAAGAAATGAAAACTTTTTAGGGAAAAAACTGCAGGAAAAAAAGGGGGAAGATTCGGCCGCTGACCGTAGTCTGTCGACTGCAGACATATTTTATTGCGAACTAAAAATCGACGGACTGGCGATTGAGCTGGTTTATGAAAACGGGATTTTTGTGCAAGGGTCGACTCGCGGAGACGGATTGACTGGAGAAGACATAACGCAAAATTTGAAAACCGTCGAAGCCATTCCTCTGAATCTTTTGCCTCCGGAAGAAGTAGCGAAAAATTTAAAGTCTTTAGAATTAAATCCCAAATCTTACGTCTTAAGTCCCTCTCATTTGGTGGTTCGCGGCGAGGTTTTTATAACCCGAAAAGAATTCGAAAGAATAAATAAGGAACAGGGGGAAAAGAGTGGAAAAATTTTTGCCAATCCGAGGAACATGGCAGCCGGATCCATAAGGCAACTTGATCCGAAAATCACGGCAAGCAGAAAATTGGATTCCTACCAGTACGCGATTGTTTCCGATGTTGGTCAGACATACCACGAAGAAGAGCATTTATTATTAAAAGCATTCGGATTCAAGACAAATCCACACAACGAATCCGCAAACAATTTAAAAGGAGTTTTTCGATTCCGAGAATATTGGGGAGAGCAAAGAAAAAAAATAAATTATGAAATTGACGGGGTAGTGGTGATTTTGAATGATAATAATCTATTTAATAGATTAGGCATTGTTGGAAAAGCGCCACGTGGGGCAATTGCTTATAAATTTTCTCCGAAAGAGGCTACAACCGTCGTGGAAGACATAAAGGTTCAGGTTGGCCGCACCGGCACGCTCACTCCGGTTGCGATATTGAGGCCGGTTGAAGTCGGGGGAGTAACTATCCGCCATGCCACTTTGCACAATTATGATCAAATCCAAAGACTGGGATTGAAAATCGGAGATACGGCGATCGTCAGCCGCGCCGGCGACGTAATTCCCCAGATATCAAAAGTTTTGTCCGAACTGCGTACCGGAAAGGAAAAGGAATTCAAAATGCCATCGGTTTGCCCAATTGACGGATCAAAGGTTATCCACGAAGGAGCGCTTTATCGCTGTTCCAATCCGAACTGCGGAGCCAGGAACAGGGAGTTTTTTAAACATTTTGTTTCGCGCTCCGCTTTTGATATCCGCGGGCTTGGACCGAAAATTTTGGATAGGTTTTTGGATGAAGGAATGATTGCTGACCCGAGCGATATTTTCGAATTAAAAGAAGGGGATATTGCAGTTTTGGAAAGATTCGGAGAAAAGTCGGCAGGCAATTTAATCAGAGAAATTGAAACCCATAAAAAAATTTCTTTGTCGAGATTTTTATACAGTCTGGGAATTTTGCATGTGGGACAGGAGACTGCGAACCTTCTGGCGAAGGAATTTCCGATTTCCAACCCGCCTGCCGGACGAGCAAGTTTCCAATTTAAAATGAAGGGCCTAATCGACGAATATCAAAAACTCTCCATTGAAGGATTGCAAAAAGTTCCCGATATCGGGCCGAGAGTGGCAAAAAGCATTTATGAGTGGTTCCATAATTCCCAAAACGAGAAGTTTATGCGCAATCTGGAAAAAGTTGGCGTTGAAATAATCGGCGGCAAGCGACATACCACAAGCGACAAGTTGCGAGGGGAAATGTTTGTTCTAACCGGCTCATTAGGATCAATGTCGCGCGAAGAGGCGAAAGAAAAAATCCGCGCGTTAGGCGGAAACGTTTCTGAAACTGTTTCAAAAAATACTTCTTACGTAGTAGCCGGATCTGAGCCAGGATCAAAATTCGATAAGGCGAAAAAGTTGGGAGTTGAAATTTTAAACGAAAAAGAATTTTTGAATTTAATAAAGTAAAACTATTTTCACGCCATTCTGTTCTTGAAACCAGGATGATTTTAGTCACTTTTAAATGGCATACTATCACGCGTGATAGTATGCCATTTAATTGATTAATTATTTTTTATTAATAGTTTTTAAGTTTTTGAATTAAAAAGGGCTACCTTAGGGTAGCCCGGCTTGTTCCTATTTTAAGCCATTCCTCTGCTTATCAGAATGATTCCCCCAAAAAGGAATCCGAGTCCGGCGGCAATGGCAGAGGGAATGCCGTTGTTTGTCTGCGGCGCCACAAAGAACATTATACTTAGAAGGATAAACATAATGCCGCCTCCCCTTATAATAGGCGCCTTCTGCGGGACAAAAAGGCAAACCATAGGCGAAGCTAACGAGCAGATAAATATTAACACTGTCATTATCCACCTCACTTTTTTATTTTTGAAAACTCCTGACTATATACTAATTAATAATGTTTATTTTGTCAAATTAAAATTTTTTGTGGTTTGTGATATAATATAAATAATTACCAGTCTCCTATAAATCCCGCACATAATATTTGCGTGCGGAGCAAAGGTCGTTAAGTAAATTTGATTTTATGGATTTACTTGCATTTTTAATCATTGGTCTTATTGCCGGCTGGATAGCCAGTCTTATTGTGAGGGGCCGCGGATTGGGATTAGTCGGGGATTTGGCAGTGGGAATCGTGGGAGCGGTTTTGGGCGGATACTTAATCGGCGACATGGGTATCGGGCTGACAGGTTCGATTATTTCCGCAATTATAGGGACTATTATTCTTCTTTTAATTATTAAACTGATTCCCCGCTCATAAAATTCTTCAAACTGGTTGATTGAAATTTAAATGTTTTTCCGCCATATTTTCAGTATGGCGGATTTTAGAATTCCTCAATTAAACACCCTTTTATCTGAAGTTGAAGCGAAAAGACCTCTCTTATCCGAGCCTGAAAAATCTTTATTGAAAAAAGCGTATGAATTCGCGGGAAAAGCGCACAGCGAACAGAAAAGAAAATCAGGCGAGCCTTATTTTACCCATTCTTTCGAAACCGCAATGCAGTTGGCAAACTGGAATTTGGACATTCCTACTATTGCGGCGGGGTTGATTCATGACGTTGTTGAAGACACCAGATTCACCCTGAATGACGTGAAAGATCTTTTTGGAGAAGAAGTCGCTTTCTTGGTCAATGGAGTGACTAAACTCGGGAAACTGAAATACCGCGAGGGAAAAGATAAAAACAGCAAGGAAGACTACCGCGCGGAAAATATAAGGAAAATGATTTTGGCAACAAGCGAGGATTTGCGCGTAGTTTTTATAAAACTGGCCGACCGTTTGCATAATATGAAAACTTTAGCGGCCTTGCCGCCGGCAAAACAAAAAAGAATCTCCTTAGAAACAACAGAGATTTACGCATCACTGGCATACAGGTTGGGCATGCAGAACCTGGCCGGAGAACTAGAAGACTTAGCCTTTCCTTTTATTCATCCGCAAGGATACAAGTGGCTGAAAGAAAATACGCGAGCCAGATATGAAAAAGGATTGAGGCACCTGGAAAAGGTGAAACAAACTCTGGAAGAGAATTTTCAAAAAAATGGCATTAAATGGACAAAAATAGACTACCGACTAAAAAGGATGTCTAGTTTGTATAAAAAATTATTAAGACACGATATGAATCTTGATCAAATTTACGATTTGGTCGCCATGAGAATTATCGTAAATACGGTGGAAGACTGTTATGCGGCACTGGGGACCATTCATCAATTATGGCCGCCTTTGCCGGGAAAGATAAAAGATTATATCGCCCTTCCGAAACCGAACGGGTATCGCAGCCTGCATACCACGGTAATTTGTATGGACCAGATGGTTACGGAATTCCAAATCAGAACCGCACAGATGCACGAAGAAGCTGAAAACGGAATCGCGGCACACTGGGCCTATTCGCAGGCGAAAACAAATAAAGAATTCATAAAGGAAAAGAAGACAATTTTTGCAGATACGCAGGAGATTAAGTGGGTTCAACAATTACGAAGCTGGCAAGACAGCTTTACCAATCCGCAGGATTTTTTGCAATCGTTAAAAGTTGATTTTTTCAAGGATAGGGTTTTTGCCATTACACCGAAAGGAGAGGTGATTGATCTGCCGGCCGGTTCCACGCCGATTGACTTCGCTTATCATATCCACACCACTATCGGAGACCAATGCGTCGGCGCAAAGATAAATAACAGGCTTGTCCCGCTTGATTGTGAAATCCAATCCGGAGATGTGGTGGAAATTCTAACGCAAAAGAATAAAAAACCGTCGGGATCGTGGCTTCAATTTGTAAAATCGTCTAATTCAAAAAGAAGAATCAGGTCATCGCTGAAGAAATCGCAGTCGTTATTTTTAAAAAAATCACAGCAAACGGAACTGAAAATAATCGTCCGTGATAAGGTCGGCCTATTGAAAGATATTCTAAACGTAATATCCCGATCTCACATAAACGTAAGCAATGTCAATGCGGCAAGCAAGGCGTCTTTGCCAACTATAAAATTAGTCTGCGACATAAACGAAAAAGAAAGAGCTGAGAAACTGATTTTAAAACTAAAAGGATTGGAGGGAGTGAAGGAGATTAGTTATCATTTTTTGTGATTTTTATTTTATTAAACTATATTTGGAATTATCCGAAAATTTCTTATCATTTCCCGCGCGGCACTCTGCATAAACAGGTTTTGTGAGATCAAATATGAACGCCGGGCGGGAAGATGCGCGTTATCTTGATTGAAGCTTCGGCTCGATTTCTTGGAAGGCCTTGCTTAAATTATCTTCGAATTCTTTTTTATTCAAACTAATCGCTTTTGGCAAAACGGAAATCATGAAATCAAGGCCGGGTTTTTGATGTTTTTGAAAATTCCGGACAAAATCGAAAATGATTCTTCTGAATCTATTTCTCGTTACGGCTTTCGGGGCGGTTCTCTTGCTTATAACAACACCGAATCGCCCGTGCGGCAGGCCATTGCGTCCGATTTTTATAATGAAAAATTCGGATTTATGTGAAAAAATCGGTTTTCTACCGATAAATTCCTGAATAGGAAGATGATATTTGCGTGCAATCATTCTCTAATTATACATGAAACAAATCCCGTACAATAAATTTGCATTGGGTTTAAAACTAACACGAAGCGTATTCCCCCAATCTAAACAGTGAGTTTTTTTCTTCCTTTACGAATACGGTTTTTTAGCACTTTTTTCCCGCTTTTGGTTGATTTTCTTTTTAAAAATCCGTGGGTCCTACTCCTTTTTCTTTTGTTCGGCTGATAAGTTGTTGACATTAAAGTAAATTCTAATATCTTTATAGAAAAAAGCAAGTTCGCAGACTCGAAAATGCAATTTAAAATCTGGTCTTATGCTCGTCGCGGCGAGTATAAAATTAAATTAGTTATCCACAAGTAATCCTCAACAAGCAATTTTTTATTGGTTTGACGCAAGTCGCATAAAAAGAGAGAATAGAGATTATTAAAATCGATTTGTCATAACTTATCATAAATAACAAACAACCATGGATAAAGAGAAACTTTGGCAAGCCGTTTTAGCTGTTTTAGAAATACAAATATCCAAGCCGAATTTCCTTACCTGGTTTAAAAACAGCCGACTTACGGATAAAACAGAGGAAGGAGAGGCTATCATTGCCTTAGCAAATAATTTTGCAAAAGAATGGGTTGAAAATAAGTACCATAAAACAATCTTAGAAGCCTTAAATTCTCAGGATAATTCAATAAGACGCGTAAAATATACGGTTTTATCGGCTCCATTGGATCAAAAATCGACCGAAACCAAGAAACCGCAGCCTTCTCAGCCAGGCTTTGAAGAATTCAAAATCGATCCGGAATCTAATCTTCATCCTAAATATACGTTTAAGTCATATATAGTCGGCTCTTCTAATGAACTAGCCTATGCGGCGGCAATGGCCGTTATCAAAGATGTGGGGAAAAAATACAACCCTCTTTTTATTTACGGCGGCACCGGGCTTGGGAAAACCCATTTACTTCAATCAATCGGCAATGAGATCAAAAATACTTATAAGAATCATCTGAAAGTTAAGTATGTTCCGTCCGAAAAGTTTGTAAATGACATCATCTCTTCTATTCGAAATAAAAGAATGGACGACATGAAGGAAAGATATCGAACTGTCGATGTTTTAATTGTTGACGATATTCAGTTTATTGCCGGAAAAGAAGCGAGTGAAATGGAGTTTTTCAATACTTTTAACGCGTTATATGAAAACGATAAGCAGATTATTCTCTCCTCTGATCGTCCGCCACAAGCAACACCTGTTTTAGAGGAAAGATTGCGGTCAAGGTTCAGCGGGGGAATGATTGCGGATATAAATTATCCGGATTATGAAATGCGTTTGGCAATTATAAGAATGAAACTACAGGAAAAAAACGCGTCTTTGCCGAATGATATCGTTGATTTAATAGCTTCAAAAATCCAACGGAATGTCCGGGAATTAGAGGGTGTTTTAAATAAGATCGTTTTCTACCAAGAAGTAAAAGATATGGAGCCGACTATTAAAATGATTGAAGAAATAATAAATAAAACAATTAAACAATCGTTTAAAAATATAACCCCGAATCAGATTGTCCAAATTGTTGCCAATTTCTTTGAATTGTCGGAAAAAGATATTACCGAACATTCAAGAAGAAAAGAAGTTGTCGAACCCCGCCAAATTTCCATGTTTTTATTGAAAGATTTATTGGGAATGTCTTATTCGGATATCGGGCATAAATTGGGGAAAAGAGACCATACAACTGTAATACATGCCTGTGAAAAAATATCCAAGAATTTGCCGGTAAACCAGAATTTAAACAATAAAGTTGTCTTAATTAAAGAAATAATCAACAATAAATAATTGGTTGTTAACATGTTTTTCCCGACAAAAAAATGGATTAACGCGATGAAATAATAATAAAATTAAATTATCCCCAAAATTCGGCCACACTATAACTACTACTACTATTTAAATTAATATAATAATAGGGGATAAAAACCAAAAATATTATGGAGTTAGTTGTATTGAAAAGTAATTTAAAAGAAGGGTTAGGATATTTAGGAAAAATCGGTTCAGAAAATTTAACATTGCCGATTCTGAAAAATTTCCTAATAGAAGCAAATGACGGGAAACTTAAATTTTCCGCTACAAATTTGGAAATGGCTATTTCCGGATTTATTCCGGCAAAAATAACAAAAGAAGGATCTCTGACGGTCCCATTAAATATCGTTTCTTCGATAATTAATAATCTACAAAATGAAAGGATTGATTTAGAGGTAAAAGGGAATAATTTAATCATTAAAACAGAAAATTATCAAGCAAAAATTCAAGGAATTAAAAAGGAAGAATTTCCGATCATTCCGAAACTGGAAAACAAGGATGAATTCATCGAAATAGACTCGCAATCTATAAAAAACGCTTTGTTACAAGTGATGATTGCAGCTCAGATATCAGGTAGGCCGGAATTGAATGGAGTTCTGTTCGATTTTCAGATAGGAATATTAAAATTGGCGGCAACAGACAGCTTTAGATTGGCAGAAAAAACGATTACTGACAGTAAATTTAAAACAAATATAGAGAAGAAATTTAAAACAATTATTCCAATTAAAACAATTCAGGAAATAATCAGAATTCTTCCGGATAAGAACAATGAGAAAGTGAAAATTTTTTTCGATTCCAATCAGGTTTTATTTAAGACGGAAAAGTTCGAGCTTATCTCAAGAGTGATAAACGGAGAATTTCCTGATTATCAGGCGATTATTCCAAATAAATTAAGCACAGAAATAAATATAAACAAGGAAGAGTTGTTAAATGCGCTCAAATTAACCAGTTCATTCTCAGACAGGACAAATGAAATAAAAATTATAGTCAAGGAAGGGGCGAAGAATATGGAGATATTTTCTTCCAGCCCGACCTTGGGGGAAAATCAGTATTTAATTCCGGCAAAAATAACCGGGGAACCACTGGAAATTATTTTTAATTGGAGGTATTTAATTGAAGGAGTTAAAAATATGGAATTCGATAATATTTTTATCGGCTTAAACGGTAGCGGCAAACCGTCGATTGTAAAACCAAACAATAATCAGAATTATTTTTATATTTTAATGCCGATTAAAGGGGAATAGGAATAACTGATCAGTGATTAGTTATTATTTTTCAGAAAATTAAAATTTAAAAACTAAAGGGTCGAAAAAATAAATTTATATATGGAAAAATTTGATTTTAGAAAACCGGAAGATCAAGAAATCTTCAATAACTCTCCGGAAAAAGTCACTAATGTAATTAAAAATTTTCATGAAGAAGAGGCGAATAGTATAAATGAAGAAACTTATAGAGTTGATCAAATCAAGCCTGAGGCAGGAGAGAATATCAGAGATTTATCCGCGAGAATGTGGGAAAGGGCAAGCGAAAAAACGAAAAAAACAATAGTAGAGTGTGATTTTAACGGAGTAAAATTAGAAATTGCTTCGGATTCGGTAAATAGATTAAACGCCGATGATATAGTTGGATACTATCATTATAAAACTGAGGAAGAATTGTTAAGAAGATTACAAAAGGAAGCGATAGATAAGGCCCAATCTGTTGAATAAAAGTAAAACCCGGCGTATAGCTGGGTTTTAAAATGGTTTAGCGTTTAAGTTTGGCATGGATTAAGGTGCATTTACTTCGACGAACTCAGTAAATATTTTTTTTAAAACATAAAAATAATTTTAAGCTAGAGCAAGATTAATTTTTATTACTGTTAACCAAGGAAGTATTTTGTTGCGCCCAGGATTGCACAGGAGCCTCCCAAAGATTGTATTGCGGGTCATTGGCCGGATTGGAAGGAATGTCGCCCAGAGGGTCGTTTTTATCGACGTAATAAAGAATGCTGTGAATCTGTCCATTTACATTCCATTGGCCGTTTAGCATCGGTTTGGATTCGGGGACAGGATCGGGTCTGTTAAACGAATCTGTATTCGGGACTAAATTAGCGGCAACGGCTTGGTGCATGAAATCAGACCAAATCGGCAAGGCGGCTAGAATACTACCTGCATGTTTTTGCATGGGCGTATTGTCGCTGTTGCCGGCCCAGACGCCGACGACAATATCCGGAGTGTATCCGAAAGTCCATGCATCACGGTAATCATTCGTGGTTCCGGTCTTAAGAGCGACTTCTCTGTCTGAAAAAAGGGTTGAGTTAAAGCTTGCTCCGTACAGCGGTTCGCGGGCAATCGGATCGGAAAGTACGTCATTTATTAATCGGGTATATTGCGGCTCAATGACTTGTGTGGATTTATCCAGATATTGTTCCAGGGTATTTCCATTGGAATCCTGAACACTTAAGACGAAAGACTGCTGATGGAGATTTCCTTCTTGGGCAAAAACGGAGTAGGCATTGACCATGTCTATTAATTTAACTTCGCCGCCTCCCAAAACAAGGGTCAGTCCGTAGCGACTAGGGTCGTTTAAGGTTGTTATTCCAAAATCATGGGCAGTTTGGATGGAGTCGTTAATGCCGGTTAAATATAAAACTTTGACAGCGGGAACATTCATTGATTGAGCCAGGGCATCTCTTAAAGTGACGGGCCCGGTGAAAGTTCCTTCAAAATTTTGCGGTATATACGGATTTTGGCCTGTCGTATCGAAATTAGTTTCCGTATTAAAAACAACGGAATCCGGCGAATATCCTTTCTTAAATGCGGTTATATAAACGAAAGGCTTAATAGATGATCCAGGTTGCCTCAATCCTTGTGTGGCTACATCGAAATTCCCGTCAATAGATTTGTCAAAATAATCGGCCGAACCGACTAGAGCCAAAATTTGGCCGGTTTTCGGGTCCTGAGCCACCAAAGCGGCGTTTTTCCCGCCATATAAAGATGTATTTCTAGCTGCGCCGTTTTTAACGGCTTGCTCGGCCAGTTGCTGAAGGTTCCAATCCAGAGAGGTAATGACTTTTAATCCGCCGTTATTAACGACATCCTCGCCATATTTGCTGACCAGATAATCTTTAACCATCATAACAAAATGCGGAGCTTTGATATTTCCCAAGTTTTGAGGCATAAAGGTCGGCGTGGTTGCTTTGGCGGCGTTCATTTCCTGTTCGGTTATGTAACCGAGCTTGTGCATCTGATCTAAGACCAGATTTTTTCTTTGCATCAGATTGTCCAGATGAGTCCAGGGGGAATAATAAGTCGGCGATTTCGGTATGGCGACAAGGGAAGCGATTTCAGCCAGACTCAGATCTTTTGCGTCTTTGCCGAAATATGTCTGGCTGGCGGCTTCGATGCCGTCGGCGCCGGCGCCGTAAGGGATCTGATTCAAGTATAATGTTAAAATTTGATCCTTGGTGTAATTTTTCTCAATCCAATACGAAAGAATAATTTCTTTTATTTTCCTGGTGATTGTTTTTTGATCGGAAAGAAAAGCATTTTTAGCTAACTGCTGGGTGATTGTTGATCCGCCTTGCGAGAAGCTGCCGTGCAAGAGATCTACCAACAAGGCGCGCGCTATTCCCTTAAAATCAAGGGCGGAGTGATTGTAAAAATCCTGGTCCTCGATAGCCACGGTTGCTTGCCCAATCTTTTCCGGTATTTGATCGGAAGGAAGAACAGTTCTTTTCCCCTGGTTATTGATTTCGTACAAAAGAACCTGGCCTGTGCGGTCGTAAATTTTAGTTGATTCCGTCATCTGCCAGCTTCCGGATTGCTGCGGATCCGGCAGATTTTTTGCTATTTGAAGGCCTTCATAAGCAATAAAGGCCGAAAGGGCTACAAGGAACAGCAGTATACCTAAAACAATCTTAAATCCAAGAGGTAATTTTTTCTTTTTTTCACCCTTCATTTTTAGTTAACTATTCGTGTAATGCGCTGCTTCAAATTCCAATCCAGCAGGTAAAATAATTATTTCACAAAATTATTTAAAAAGGGAGTCTTTAGCGCAATCTATTATACGATCGGAATCGGCAATTTAGATGCAATTTTGCCTGCAAATAAAAACCCGCTTCAACATGCCATTAGCTATTTGCATGTTAAGGCGGGTTTAAAAGGTGAGTTCGCAGGCGTTTTACATCAGCTCGGCGTCTTCGTCGTCGGAGAAATTAAGATCCCAGCCGTCGCTGAAATAAGAGTCTTTTTCAAAAGGGTCTTCTTCGGAAAGTCCCATTTCGAAATCTTCATCCGATCGGCGCCTGCTTTTTTTAGAAGCGGTGTTGTAGTCAAATTCTTCGAACATAAAAGTTTTAATAAGTTTTTTATAAAGTATGCTTTTTATAAAGCGGCCTTTGATAAAAAATTTTCAATATTAATTATTTCCCCATAAAATGTAATTAATATATTTTATGGACGGTAGATGTCAATTTCGCGAAAGGCATTACCGTTTGAACCAACTTTTTTATCTGACGTTTATTTACGATACAGGCAGATTAAGGGCAGGTTATCGTTGTTGTTGTAAGAGATCCCAAATCGTTAATAGCTAATTTTTCACACATACCGCCTGGGGTTTTTAAAATGATTCCCGAGCCGGGATTGGATAAATAAAGATCTCCGTTCGCAATTTGCACTCCTGTAAGACTTGATGACGGAGGATTGGATCCAATCTCCAAATTGTTGCCGCTAAAGAACAAAATGCCATTTATATTATTCCACTGGCTTCCAGCCGTGCCGATGGAGTAAGAATTGCTGCCGGGAATCAGATTGTCATCGAAGGTGGCAGCAGACGCGCGGCTAACGGAGGAGTGAATGGCGCGGGATAATTTTGATTGGGAGTTCTGTGTGTTGTAGGACATTTGGATGTCCACGCTTACTTCGTCGTGTCCCGGATAAAAAGTCATTTTGCTAAAAAGCAAATTGTCGACGCTAACTTGCGAAGAAGTTAAATCCGAAACGGTCGATGTGCAGTTTTGTTTATTAAAACTATCCGGCCCCTGAGCCAATTCGATTTTTCCATTTGATAAATAAATACAAGTAGGATCCGCAGAGGGATCTGCCATCCTTAATTTCAAGTAAGATGAAGGAGTGGAAGAGGGGGACTCTATATTGGAGGAGCTGCCGACCAGCTTATTGATGTTCTGCATTGCGAAATTAAGCTGGCTTGTGAGTTCGTTTGAGGAAACTTCCTCATTGTTGACGCGGAAGATGTCTGTAAAGAGTCCGGTAAAGATCCCGATTACAATTACGAATATTCCGATATAAACGACTAATTCGATAAGAGTAAAACCTTGTTGTGAAAAATAGGATAGTTTCGAATAGTTTCGTTTGAAAAAGCTTAAAGGGCGATAGTTTGCAAAACTGAAGATTTTTAAAAAACCCGAACCGTATGAATCCTGCGATAAAGCTTGCGAATCCTTTTTCTTGGAAGAACCCGGTAATTTGGATGAAAGGAATTTCATTTTTCCAATTATACAGCTTTTAAATAAGTGCTTTATGGCAGGTCGTAAAAAAGAACCGTTAAAATTAATTTTTCTACGATCGACCTTTGATAATTCTTATTATAGATAAACGTGAGAAAATGTAAAGGGTAAGAGTTAATGGCTAATAGCTAATGCCGAAGGGTGAAAGGTGGAGGGCGAACAGTAAATAGTGGAAGGCGGATGGCGAAGAGGCGCAGAATTTCCAATCATTCTGATTCCTAATCAATCTAGGCAGGTTTTAAATTACAAAATCTCCCGCTATTTATTTGGAAATTAATCGTTCCGTTTTGAAAACAAGCGGGATTTTTTAACAATTTGTTTTATTTAGAGCTTTGAATATACTAAAACTAAATTATGCGTTTTATCCACTTACATACACATTCCCATTATTCTTTACTGGATGGATTGGCGAAAATCGATGATTTAATAGGGCGGGCAAAAGAGTTAGACATGGATGCTTTGGCCTTAACCGATCATGGTAATCTTTACGGCGCCATAGAATTTTATAAAAAAGCGAGTAAAGCCGGAGTAAAACCGATTTTAGGCATGGAAGCTTATGTGGCTTTGGGCAGCAGATTTGACAAACAGTTGTCAAAAGAAAACCTGAAAACCAAAAAAGAAAATTACAATCATTTAACCTTGCTTTGCGAAAATGAAACCGGTTGGAAAAATTTATTGAGGCTTTCTTCAAAAGCGCATTTGGAAGGATTCTATTACAAACCGCGCGTTGATAAAGAACTTTTACGCGAATACCACGAGGGAATTATCGCTTTATCTGGATGCATTGGCGGAGAAATTTCACAGCTGATTATCAATAATCAGAAAGAAGAGGCGGAAAAAGTCGCCAAAGAATACTTGGAAATTTTCGGACCGGATAATTTTTTCATCGAAATTTGGTATCACCCGCATATTGCGGAAGCGGATAAAGCGGTGAAGGGGTTGGTTGAATTGGCGAGAAAGTTAAACATCCCGCTGGTGGCAACTCAAGACATCCATTATGCGAGGCCGGAAGATGCGGAGTTCCAGGACATTCTTTTAGCCGTGCAGACGGGGAACACTATTGAAGATAAAGACAGGCTGACAATGAAAGAAGGGAATTTTTCAATGCGTTCCGGAGAAGAAATGGCGGAATTTTTCAAAGACCTGCCGGAAGCGATCGAAAATACCGGAAAAATCGCGGACAAATGCAATGTAGGGCTGAATTTGGAAGAAACGAAATTGCCGAGATTTCCCTTGCCTGACGGAGAAAATTCTTTCGAGCATCTGGAAAAGCTGGTTCGGGAAAGAATTTATGAGAGGTTCGCGGAAATTACTGATGAAATTCAGGGCCGGTTAAACTTCGAAATGGATGTCATCAAAAAAACCGGATTCGCTGATTATTTTTTAATTGTCCAGGATTATATTTGGTGGGCAAGAATGCATGGAATCGTGGTCGGACCGGGAAGGGGATCGGCTGCCGGCAGTTTGGTGGCTTATATTTTGGGAATAACGGATGTTGATCCAATAAAGTATGGGCTCTTATTTGAAAGGTTTTTAAATCCGGACAGGATTCAAATGCCTGATATAGATGTTGATTTTACCGATGTGAGGCGCGACGAGGTGTTCAGTTATGTGCGGCAAAAATACGGAGAAGACCAGGTGGCGCAAATTATCACATTCGGAACGATGGCGGCTCGTGCGGCTGTACGCGATGCGGGGCGAGCGCTGGGATTGCCTTATGCTTTTTGCGACCAGGTGGCGAAACTGATCCCGCCGCAAATGGATTTGATTGAAGCGATGGAAAACGTAATGGAGTTGAAACAGATGTATGACGGTAATCCGGATGCGAAGAAACTGATCAATGCGGCGAAGAAACTGGAAGGAGTGGCCAGACATGCATCGGTTCACGCGTGCGGAGTTGTTATTGCGCCGGAGCCGCTGACTAATTTTGTAGCATTGCAAAGAGCGCCGCAAAATAATGAAGCAATTATTACCCAGTTTGAAATGCACGCAATTGAGGATCTGGGACTTTTAAAAATGGATTTTCTCGGGCTGAAAAACTTGACTATTATTGAAGAAACTTTGAAATTAATAAAAGAGATGACCGGCGAGACCATTAAAGTGTCAAACTTATCCATGGATGACAAAAGAACCTTCGATGTTTTTCAACAAGGGGATACGACCGGAGTGTTCCAATTTGAATCTGCTGGAATGAGAAGGTATTTAAAGGAATTAAAGCCAACTGAATTTGAGGATATTATAGCCATGGTGGCTCTGTATCGTCCCGGACCGATAGAACTTATTCCCCAATATATCAATCGAAAATTCGGCCGCGAAAAAGTTTCCTATATTCATCCGGCGCTTGAGCCGATTATGAAAAATACTTACGGAATCGGTATTTATCAGGAACAAATGATGAGGATCGCGAGGGATTTGGCCGGTTTCACGATGGCTGAAGCGGATACTTTACGAAAGGCGATCGGAAAAAAAATAAAAGAGCTTTTGGACGCGCAGCAGGAGAAATTAATTTCCGGAATGATCAAGAATGGAATTGACAAAAAAATCGCCCGGCAAATCTGGGAATTATTCCCGCCTTTCGCAAAATATGGGTTTAACAGATCTCACAGCGTATGCTACGCGTTGATCGCTTACCAAACCGCATATTTGAAAGCGCATTATCCGATTGAGTTTATGACCGCTTTGTTTAATGCGGATGCCGGCGATGTGGAGCGAATCGCATTTTTAATCGGCGAAGCGAAAAAAAACGGTATCAAAGTTTTGGCGCCGGACATAAACAGCAGCTTTGTGAACTTTACGCCGGAAGGAGAAAATATACGTTTCGGTTTGCTTGCGATTAAAAATGTTGGAAGCGCGATTGTGGGCGCGATTATCGAGGAGCGGCAGAGAAAAGGTCCTTTTGAAACCCTGGTTGATTTCTTAAGCAGGGTTAAACACAAAGATTTAAACAAAAAATCTTTGGAAAGCCTGATCAAAGCCGGAGTTCTGGATTGTTTCGGAATCGGGCGCGGAAAATTACTGGCAAATATGGAAGAAATTTTAAAGTACACGCAAAACAATAAAAAAGGGGATACTTCGCAAAAGGATCTTTTCGGAGGAGGTTATTCGAGTAATCAACTGCAATTAAAAGATGCTGAGCCGATTTCAAAAAAAGAAAAACTGGCTTGGGAAAAAGAACTACTGGGGCTTTATATTTCCGATCATCCGCTGAATTATCATGAAAAACAATTGGCGCAATACAAGGTTAAGCCGATTAAAGAATTGATCGCGGCGGGAGAACATAAGGTGGTGAGTGCGAACGGGAGCGGAACACAAAGAATTGCCGGTGTTATTTCGAAAGTGCAAAAAATCGTGACTAAGACCGGAAAGCCCATGGTTTTTGCAAGGGTTGATGATTTAAACGACGGGATTGAAGTGGTGGTTTTCTCGGATGTTTTCGGTCGCAAGCCGCAGCTATGGCAGGAGAATAACGTGATTATCGCGGAGGGCAAAATCAGCTGGACAAGCAACGACCCAAAATTCATTTGCAACGGAGCACTGGAGCTGGTATAAATGCAATCAGAAACCAAATACGGAGGTTGAATTGTGGGCGACATTAACAAATATATAAAAGAAAAAGCGTTTCAAGGCGTCATCAGCTTAATCGCGGAATTTCTTTCTGATTGGGGGTTAAAAGAGACGAGAATAAAAAATGATAACTATCCAGCGCTGATAAAAACAGAAAAAGGGAATTTTGAAATTTCATATGCCGGAGAGGATATTATAATAAGGATTCCCGGTGAAATATTTGAAGGAGTGATTGGCTGGGAATTGGAAGCTCTTTGCAGAGAAAAAGGATGGGAATGCATTAAAAAATAAGGCGGCCGTTCGGCCGCCTTTAAAAATTTGTAATTTTAATTGCAATTATAAAGTTTTTAATTTAAATTAAAAATAAATTAAATGAAAAAAGATAATTCTCAAATTGAAAAAATAAGGCATTCATTGGCCCATATTTTAGCCATGGCAGTTTTAGAAAAATATCCAGATATGCAATTAGGAATTGGACCGGCTATTGAAAACGGATTTTATTACGATTTTGACGCTCCAATAAAAAAAGAGGATTTGCCGGAATTGGAAAAAAGAATGAGAGAGTTAATAAAAGAAAACCTAAATTTTAAAAAAGAAATCATAGCTCCCATTCAAGCGAAAAAAATTTTTAGAAACCAGCCTTATAAACTTGAGCTTATTGAAGAATTAAAAAAATCCAAGAAACCGATTTCAATTTATAAGACTACTTCCATTGCACGGCAAGCATTATCCATTTCTCCATTTGTAGATCTTTGTGCTGGTCCGCATATTAACGATACTTCAAAAATAGATTTGAAAGCTTTTAAATTGACGAAAATCGCCGGAGCTTACTGGAGGGGATTGGAAAAAAATCCAATGCTTACGCGCATTTATGGCGTTGCTTTTGAAACTAAAAAAGAATTAGAAGAATATTTAAAATGGCAGGAAGAAATAGAAAAGAGAGATCACAGAATTTTAGGAGAAAAATTAGACTTGTTTATGATTGATGAAAATATTGGCAAGGGCCTTCCTTTATGGCTGTCAAAAGGATATGCAATCAGGCATAAGCTGGAAGATTATATTTTTCAAAAAGAAAAAGAAAACGGATATTCGCACGTTCTGACTCCGATACTGGCAAAAGAAGATTTATATAAAACTTCCGGCCATTTGGCGCATTATAAGGATGACATGTATTCCCCGATTGAAATTGAAGGGGAAAAGTTTTATCTGAAGCCGATGAACTGCCCGCATCACCATTCTATTTACAATCGTCACATTAGAAGTTATAAGGATCTTCCTTTAAGGATTGCGGAATTCGGGCTCGTCCATCGTTTTGAAAGATCCGGAGTCTTAAGCGGGCTTATCCGCGTGAGAGGATTTACCCAAAATGACGCGCATATCTACACAACTCCGGAAAAACTGGAGCAGGAAATTGTGAGCATTCTAAAAATGCACAACGAAGTTTTTAAAGATTTCAATATCACGAATTACTGGTATAGGTTGTCTCTTCCGGATTTCAGAAACAAAGAAAAATTCGGTGACATTAAAAATAAAAAAATGTGGGAAGAAGGCGCGAGAGTTTTGGAAAGCGCGCTTAAAAAATTGAAGCTGAATTACGTTGAGGGAATCGGCGAAGCGTCTTTTTATGGGCCGAAAATAGATATTCAGATTAAAAACATTCACGGGAAAGAAGATACGATTGCGACGGTTCAGGTTGATTATTATTCGGCCGGGAAATTCCACTTAAATTACATAAACAAAGACGGAAAAGAAAAGCCCGCGGTTATCGTGCATCGGGCAATTTTCGGATCATTTGACCGATTTCTCGCTTTTCTTTTAGAGCAGACTGCGGGAAATTTGCCGGTTTGGCTGGCGCCGGTTCAGGCGGTTGTCTTGCCTGTTTCGGAAAAGGCGGCGCAGTATGCAAAAGAAGCTTATTTTGAGCTATCGAAAAATAAAATTGATGCGGAGATAAGCGAAAACGAAACCTTGGGGAAAAGAATCCGGGAATCGGAGCTGAAAAAAATTCCTTATATTCTGATTGTCGGTGAAAAAGAAGCGCAGAATAAAACCGTTTCCGTGCGGCATTACAAGAGGGGACAAGAAGGAGAAGTAAAAATTTTTGATTTAATAGGGAAAATCAAAAAAGAAATAGAAGAGAAGAAATAAAAAACGGGGCGGAAATTCCGCCCCGATTCATCAAAAAAGTCCTAACAAATATTCTTAAAATTGTCGGTTAGGGGCCAGTAGGCCAGCGGCGTTACCTGCATACTGCCGGAGATCTTAGCCGATTCTTCGGTTACAACATCGGACAGGATTTGATCAATCACTAACCGTACCGGTTGCAAATCTTCCTTCCGGCTTACGGTTCCGCAGGGGACTTTGGTTTTGGCAATTCTGCAATCGACTGGCCTTACGGGGTAAATTCCGCAGTTTTTGTTTTCCAGAAGATAAGGACAGGGATTACCATGCCAGTCCAGCATTACTTTAACTTCTATGTCCTCCCATATCATCACAATTTTTCCAAGCTTGCCGTCGGTTATCCTGCGTAGATAGTTTAAAAACCTGCGGCTTTCTTTTGCGATCGACTTTTTCAGTTTACGCATAAAAGGTCTGGGCAGGGTCGAGAGATAATCTGCTATTATCCGCATTTCCAGTTCACTGCAGCAAACCAGCTGATGGCAACAGTATCCACAGTTGGATTTGCAAGCAATGGGATTATTCGCAATGTAGGTGGTTATGAGTGAATCATAAAGCGCGTATGCCTGACTTATAAATTCCGCGCCGGTTAAATCCGCGGGGATTAAAGACAGAAATTCTTTACGGGCAATACCATATGTGTTTCCTTCCTCTTCCGTCAATGAAAAATCTTTTTGACCTGCCAGTAATAGAGACACATCCCAATTTAACTGTCGAAATAGCGTTTCTTTCATTTATTTTTCCTTTCTTTAATTGTATTTTTGCTGGAAATAAAATAGCAAATAAATGTCGATGCGTAAAGAAATTTATAAATTGGACAAAAGTTGATTGTTATTGTATTCTTATTTTAAGAACTTTTATTTAAAAATATTGGGAGGTGAGAAGAGGTGAAAAAATGTATTTTCTTGATAATGGTTGCTTTTGTTTTTTTGTCCTCCTGCGAGTTTGGAACTCCAGAAGGATCACTATGGGTGCGTCCCAATCTTTTTTTGAATTATAATTATTATCCTTCGCGATTTTATCCGTATGTGAAGGTGGTGGTTATAAATGAAAGTCCGTATAGGGCTGAAATCAGAAAAGACGGCGTTCCCATAGCCGTTCTTAACCGGCCGGTGATAATTCGGCCGGCGGGAACTTTTCCTGTGTGGGCGAGTGTCCCGTACGAAGCGAATGTGCAGTTCGTTATCACCGCAGTTTTCATAGACAGTTACGGAAATGTGATCTCTGTGGAAAGCCGAGAATTTTCTTTCTACGGAAGCCTTAACCAGGAACAATCGATTTCCTGGGAAATAGGATATTCTTTAAGGCCCCGATATTATTAGGGGCCTTTGCCTTTTTTAAACAGCTAAGGCATGCTATAATTTTTTGGTTATCCCCGTATGAAACTTTAGCGCATTTTTTATAGGGGATTTTACTAATGGAGCTTTGATCAAAACATTAAAGTTCTGCCACAGGGTATGTTAGAACATTTTTTGATGAATTTTTCGGAATTTCACAGAATTCTGACTTATTCTTTGATTTTTTTAGGAATGTTCATAGAGGGAGAATTGATTTTGATTTTGGCGGGAATTTTGGTCAGCAGCGGACACATAGATTTTTTTGATACAATTGGAATTGCTTTTGTCGCAGTCAATATTCACGATATTTTGTATTGGCATATCGGCGGGCGGCTGGCGAACTTAAACAAAAAGAAATTTTTATTTTTCAATCTGGAGAAGGTTGAACCGTGGTTTAATAGGATTAAAAGACGCGAAGGATTATATATTTTTGTTTCAAAATTCGCTTGGAATTTAAACAGAATAGTTTTGCTCTCAAGCGGTTATCTTGGAACTAAATTTAAAAAATTCGTTAAATTCAGCATTCCCGCCGCTTTTCTCTGGACAGCCACCTTTGTTTCGCTGGGTTATTTATTTTCGGACGAACTGGATATTTTGAAAACAGATTTGAAAAGAGTCGCCATTTCCGTGACGATTTTTTTCATCGTAATCATTTTTTTGGAAAATGTTATTCGTAAGATTATACGAAGAAGCGTAATCTTGTATAAAAAGCATTTAAAGGAGAAGATAATAAGGAAAGGGGATGATTAAGGTTAAAAGTCTGCGCGCTTAGCTCAGCTGGTCCAGAGCACCTCGTTTACACCGAGGGGGTCGGGGGTTCGAATCCCTCAGCGCGCACAATTAGCCCGGAATTTGTTGTAACGGATACCGATGAGGAGGCAAGGGGTTTGGATCTTTTGCGCCCAGTAGTTAACTTTGTTTATTGTACAATCATGATGGTTCGAGGGAGGGCCCAGTATGAGTCAGCGCGGTGTTGAGGGGTCGAAATTGTTTAAATTTACGCAGATGCATTACGAAGAAAATCCTTTTGAAAGTGAAAAAGTTGCTCTTGAATGGATAAATAGTGTTGAAAATGAAAAAGGAATGTTTCGAGATAACGATATTTATCCAAGGCTAAAAGAGTGGATTAAAAAACATGATCCTAATTTTGTTGTTGAAATTGGCTCTGGACAAGGAATTTGTTCGTCAAAACTTGGAAATTTTTTCGGAAATTATATAGGCATAGAGCCATCAAATAAATTAGTGGAACGCGCCAAAAAATTATATGAAAGTAAAAATATCAAATTTATTATTGGTAATGCATATCAGTTGCCGATTAACAACAATGTGGCGGATGCAATTTTCTCAATAAATGTTTGGTTTCATCTGGAAAGCTTAGAAAAAGCAGCTAAAGAACTGTCAAGAATATTAAAAATCGGCGGAAAATTTTTAATAATTACAGCCAATCCAAACGTTTATAAATCATGGAAAGATTCATTTATAGAATATAAGGAAGAAAATAAAAAAATCATTGGAAAAGTGAATATTCCGGTAAACCCACTATCTAAAGTTATTATTATAAAACATTCTTTAAATGAGATAAAAAAATCTTTAGAAGAAGCAGATTTGAAAATAGAAAATATTGAATATTTTTCTTTATTAAAGAAAAAGAATATTTTTATTGCCATAGAAGGAGTAAAGTTATAGATTTACTCATGGAAATAGAAAAATAAATTATGGAAAAACGCCAAAAAGCTTTAGAGGCGGTCTAATTATGCCAATCTTTTCATAGGCGCCGATCTTTTAGAAAAAAACATAACAATGTAGTCAAGAAAAATTATAAATTTGAGTCCGGAAAAACAGATGCGGAACCATCCCGCCTGGCACCAGGCGAGATTCTTTTCAAATTTCCTGAAATAATTCCAACATCGAACCATAAGTTCGGCTAAGATCAGTAGGTATCAAACAACTAAAGTGCATAATTTATTTTAAATGGAATTCAATAATTTACAGATTTTATAAATCTTTCGTTGGGACGAAATAAGGCTGGTTCCGTTTAAATACGCGAGTTTAGTTATAAATTCCGCATTTGCCAATTATTCATACCTTAGCGCTTCAATGGGGGATTTTTGAGCGGCCTGGCGGGCCGGGTAAAGTCCGAAAATCAAACCGATTATCCCGGAAACTAAAATTCCGATAACGGCTCCTGTTATCGGAAAACCGAAGACCCAGTCAACGGCAAGAAACTTGCTTAAAATTACCGAAATTAAAAACGAAAATCCCGTTCCCAATATTACGCCGATGATTCCGCCGATGCCGGTCAATAAAACGGACTCCAAAAGAAACTGGAATAAAATATTTTTTCCGGTGGCGCCAAGCGATTTGCGCAAGCCGATTTCGCGGGTGCGTTCGGTGACGGAAACAAGCATGATGTTCATAATTCCGATTCCGCCGACAACAAGGGAAATGGCGGCGACGGCCGTCAGGAAAAGGGTCAAAATGGTTGTGATTAAGCTTAGCCGTGAAGCGAGATCGGCCTGGGTTTCGATGCTGAAATCATCTTTGGAAGGATCGGTAATATTATGCGAATTTCTTAATGTGGTTGTAATATCGTCAACAGTGCGGTTGATGTCATTTTCCGAATCCGCAGTTACGATAATGCGGTTGAAATAATTTATGCCGAACAAATAATTTTGGGCGGTGGTATAAGGAACGATTACGCTGTCGTCAAAATTAAAAAACGATACCTGCCCTTTGGACGGCAGAACGCCGATGATTCTGAAATTCCTATTCTTGATTTTTATCGTTTCGCCCATCGGGTTGGAAGCGCCGAATAAGTTATCCTTGACTTTTGATCCGATGACCGCGACTTCGGAGTGGCTTTTTACGTCATCGTCGGTGAAAAAATTCCCCTGGCTGGGGTAAATGTCGAAAAACTGGGAAATCAAATCGGTTGCTCCGAAAACTGTCGGCTGATCGGTATTACCCTGGTAATAAAGCGTTTCGGCGCCGATTACAACCGGCATGATTTGGCCGAGAGTGGGGACGTTATTTTTTTGCTGAAGAGCCGCAAGATCTTTTTCTTTAAGAGAATTGCTTAGTGTTTGGGCAAAATCGGACGGGGTTTTCGCCTGGCGGCCGGGAATTATGACGATTGTTTTCGAGCCCATTCCCTGGATTTGACTAAGGATTAAATCTTGGGCGCCCTGCCCGATGGACATAATCATGATAATGGAGGTAATGCCGATAACAATGCCGAGAACGGTTAAGGCGGATCGGGATTTATTTGTTTTTAATCCGGTAAAGGCGGTTTTAAAAGCGTGCTTTAGGGTCATTTTGGAATTTCTAATTACTCCAATGATTAATGATGATTCATTTTTTAGAATAATTAGGTTAATTTATTTGAGCAGCTCCATGTCATTGGCTTTGCGGCGGTTTTTGACGATGGAATCGCTTTCGATTTTACCGTCGAAGATTTTAATTATCCGTTGGGCATGCTCGGCGGTATGAGTTTCGTGGGTGATTAAAACTATAGTGCGACCTTGCTCTTCATTTAATTTTTGGAGAGTTTCCATGACTAAATGGCCCGACTGGGAATCCAAATTTCCGGTTGGTTCGTCGGCAAAGATAACTTCCGGATTAGTAATCAAGGCGCGGGCGATCGCGGTACGCTGCTGTTCGCCGCCGGAAAGGCGCGAAGGTTCGTGATTAACCCGGTGCGTCAATCCGACTTGTTCAATCGCTTTTTGCGCCAGCGTATTCCATTCGTTTTCCTTAATTTTAGAATACAGCAAGGGGAGTTTGACGTTTTCAGCCACGGTAGTGCGGGGGAGAAGGTTGAAAGCTTGAAAAATAAATCCCATTTTTTCATTCCGGATTCGGGCGATTTCGTCGTCGGAATAAGAATCGCTGATCTTGTCCTCAAAAAAATATTTTCCGGAAGTCGGCTTGTCTAAAAATCCCAAAATCTGGAGAAGGGTCGATTTGCCCGAACCGGACGGACCCATGATTGCGACGAATTCTCCTTTGTCGATCGAAAAAGAAACGCCGCGAAGCGCGTGAACTTCTCCTTCGCCGTACAGATAAGATTTGGCGATATTTTCGAGTTTGATGAAAGACACTTTTAAATTAAATTTCTAATAACTATAGATTAAAACTAATCGTCATTCACTATTGAGGAATGATCACTTTATCTCCCTCGTTTACTCCGCTAAGTATTTCTATATTTCCATCCGTGCTGCGCAATCCGGTTTTTACCTGAACGGTGCGGAATGATTTTCCATCCACGTTTAAAATTTCAACAGTTTTTTCTCCAGAATCGGAGATAACGGCCCGTTGCGGAATTATTATCGCGTTTTTATGTTCGGCGGTTTTTATGTCGATGTTGGCGGTCATGCCGGATTTTATTTTATCCTCGTTATTTAGGAATTGCAGAGTGGTTTTATAAGTCGTGACGCCTTCAACAATCGTTTCGGCGGGATCGATAGAAACAACCTTCGCCTTAAATATAACATTACTGCCGTAAGCATCCAGAGTAACGTCGGCAGGTTCGCCGACGGAAACCGCGGCGATATCGGTTTCGGGAATATCGGCATCGATTTCAAATTTAGAATCTGAGATCAGCGAAATAACGGGAGCACTGAGAGAAGAAATCTCGCCGATCTTCGAATTGACCTGAGTGACCAACCCGTCGAAAGGCGCGCGGATGTACGTGTTTTCAATCTGCGCTTCGTAATTATCTATGTCGGCCTGAGCTTGCCTGACCAGAGCTTCTTGAGCGGCTATGTCTTGAGGAGTGCTGCCAGCTTTGTCCAAATCCAATTCATTTTGAGCGGTTTGGACTGCAAGTTTTTGGGCGGAAATCGATTGCGCCTGGTTATTCACTTCCGAAGCTGCGGCGTTAACATTGGTTAACCCCGTATTAACGGCGGTTTTGTAGCCGGATAAATTCGTCGGCGATAATCCGATGGAATCGTTTAGAGCGACCAGAGCATCATTTAAAAAATCCCTGATATTCGAAAGGCTTTTTTCGGAATCAGCTATAGCCGAATCAATATCGGCGGGTGAACTATTATTTTGGAGATTGGCAACTTCAGTCTGCCAAGCGTCGAATTTGGAATTAATGGTAATAAGGCTATTGATGACGTTATTTGCGGGTTGCTGATCTTTTGTTGAAAAGGTCAGCTGAGGATTGAGCGTGCTGCCGTTTATAAAAATACCCGCAGTTTGGTTTCTGAGTGCATCATTAGCCTTAGAAAATGCATCATTTAAGATATTGGGCGTGCCTGAATAGTAATTATTTAGAGCTTGTTGAGCTTGCGCTAGCTGGGATTCCTTTATTTGAATCTCTTCGGGACGCGTTCCCGCTTTTAATTGGTCCAGTTTGGCTTGTTGATTTTCAAGGGTGGCTTGGGCTTGTTCAAGCTGGGCTTTCAGGTCGTTGTTGTCGAGATTGGCCAGGATTTCACCGGCGGAAACGTGGTCTCCCACCGCAATCGCAATGCCGTTTATTCTGCCGACTTTAGCAAATCCCAAATCGGCGTTTTGAACCGGGCTGACATTTCCAGTCGCGCTAACCTCCTGGACAATATCGCCTTTATAGGCGGCTGCCGTCTGGAACGAAGAATTATTTTTTGAAGAGAAAGAAAGATAAGCGACGATTGCGACAATTACGACAACGCCGCTTATAAAAAACTTATTTTTGACGATATTCATAAATTTCATTTAATTTTAGCATACTTATTATTCTTTCCCAATTCTACGGAATTTTCAATTAACAAAAAATGACTAAAATGTAAAATTTTGTTATAATTTAAAAAAGGTCGGGAAAGATTAGACTTCTTTATATTTATGAGAAATTTAAACGCACTTGATTGGATTGCACTCATTCTCCTTACTATTGGCGGACTTGCATGGGGAGTAATTGGCGTGTTTAATTACGACTTTGTAACTGGAGCTCTTGGCAGTGTTATTGCCCAAATCGTTTTTATCCTTGTCGGAATTTCGGCTATTTACGAAATTTTTGTAGTCGGCAGTTTGGGCAAGAAATAATTTCGGAGCGGCGGTTTGAAAAATAATTGGGCGCGATAAGCCCGAAGTTTATGTTTCTTTTATAAAATTCATTGATGCAAAAAAGATTATTAATCCCCGCGATTATCATCATAATAATGGTAATCACGGGGATGATAGTCTATAATTTTTTTAAAAAAATAATAATTCCTCCGGATCAGGTTCCCGCAAATCAACCTTACCAAAATTATAATTATCCCGATAGGGTTTCTTCGTCCTCCGATTCCTTGGGGAAGCCCATTATTATTTACAATGGGAACAGTTTTTCTCCAAACATATTAAAAATCAAAACAGGGACCGAAGTAGTTTTTAAAAACAACAGTTTGCACCCGATCTCATTGGGCGGAGACGCAAAATTCAAGGATAACTGTTATTCAGGATTCGAAACAAAAAATAAGCTGATGCAAGGACAAACCTTTTCTTTCATTTTTCAAAAAACCGGAACCTGGATTTATTCGCAAACTTTAAATCCGGAAGAAAAAGGAGTTATTTTGGCCGTAAAATAATTATAGATTATAAAATAAAATAAAAGGCAATCTTTGATTCGTGGAATTTTGGCAGATTGGCGGTTAAAATAATAATTATTTTGTAAATTACAGATATTGATTATGACGAGAATTAAAAAAGCGACAATTTTGGGATTGGTTTTTATCGCCGCCGCGTTCATAACGATGTGGATCTTGGTCGCCCATCCGAAATTTTTATTTGCAAAAAAGGAAGCGGCAAATTCCATCTATTTCCCCGACAGCAATCTTGAGGTAAACCTTGAATACGCGACAACGCCGTATGAATGGACAAAAGGACTGATGTTCCGCACGAGTATGCCGGAAAATTCAGGCATGCTTTTTATTTTTCCGGACGAACAAATTAGGACATTTTGGATGAAGGATACTTTGATTCCGCTTGACATAATATTTATTTCCAAAGACAAAAAGATCGTGGATATAAAAGAAAATTTTCAGCCATGCACTTCAGGCGTCAGTTGCGGAACTTACGAGTCGAAATTTCCGGCAATGTACGTTTTGGAGGCGAACGCCGGCATTGTTGCCAAATATAATTTGAAAACAGGAGATTCGGCGGAATTTTAAAAATTTTAGAAAATAAGGAGGAAGCTGTGGATTCTATTGATAATAGAAAGATCGGATTTGCAATAAAGCAGTTAAGAAAAAATCTTGGAATGTCGCAAATGCAGCTTGCCGGAAAAATGGGAATTTCGTATCAGCAGGTTCAGAAATACGAGAAAGGAATCAATGAGCTGGGCATGTCGAGGCTAAGGCAAGTTGCAAAAGCTTTGGGCGTGCCGGCAAGCATCTTTTTCGACGAGGTAATCGCGATAGACATGCAAAAAAATGGATTAACCCGGGAAGAAGAAAAAATACTGGCGCTTTTTAAAAAAATATCGAATAGAAAAGCAAGGGATTATTTTGTAGGCCTTTTAAAAATAATTGCAAAACTGGCGAAATGAACTTTTATCTGGGGCGCGCATGCGCCTCTTTTTATTTTCAATAAAAACTTATAAAATTCGAGCATGGAAATCCTAGATATCTTGAAAAAAGTGGGCGCAATAATGACCGACGACCATTTTGTTTACACGTCGGGGAAGCACGGCAGCGTTTATGTGAATAAAGACGCTCTTTATCTGCATATAAACGAGGCTTCGGAAGTAGGGCGATTATTCGCGGAAAAGTACAAAGACCTGGATATTGAAGTCGTGGTGGCGCCGGCTTTGGGAGGAATAGTCCTTTCCCAATGGACCGCCTACCATCTTTCAAAAATGAAATATAAAAAAATACTTGGTGTTTATACGGAAAAAGATTCCGAAGGAAATCAGATTTTAACAAGGGGGTATGATAAGTTGGTTGCCGGAAAAAAAGTTTTGATTGTGGAAGATATTACTAATACGGGCGGATCAGTCAAAAAAGTAATGAATAGCGTGCGGGCGGTTAACGCAGATGTTGTTGCGGTTTGCACAATGATCAATAGAAATCCTGAAGAAGTAACCTCGGGAACGATGGGGGCGCCATTTTCTTCCCTGGGAATTTTCAAGGCGGAAGCTTTTGAAGAATCCGATTGCCCGTTGTGCAAACAGAATATTCCAATCAATACGTCGGTTGGACACGGGAAAAAATATTTAGCGAAAAAACAAAATGCCGGTGATCGATAAATATAATAGAAGAGTTGAAAAAATAAATTCGCTTTTATGCGTGGGATTGGACAGCGATTTTGAAAAATTGCCGGAAGAATTCAAGAAGCTGGAAAATCCGCAATTTGAATTTAATAAAAAAATAATTGAAGAAACAAATGAATTTGCCGCGTCATTCAAGCTGAATATCGCTTTTTACGAAGGCAGGGGACAAAAAGGAATCGAAGAATTGAAAATGACAATGGATTATTTTCGAAGCAATTTCCCGGATATATTTTTAATATGTGATTCTAAACGAGGCGATATCGGCAACACCAACCGCGGATATATTTCTTTTATTTTGGACTGGCTGGGTTTCGATGCTATGACCGTGTCGCCTTATCTGGGGGGAGAATCACTTCAGCCATTTTTTGAAAGAGAAGACAAAGGAATAATTATTTTGGCAAAAACTTCCAATCCGGGATCCGGAGAATTCCAGGATTTGGAAATAAACGGAAGGCCTATTTGGAAAATTGTGGCGGAAAAAGCGGCTAATGAGTGGAATAAAAAAGAAAATTTATTATTGGTAGCCGGAGCGACTTATCCGGAGCAAATGGCGGAAATCAGGAAGATAACGGGCGAAATGACGTTTCTGGTGCCAGGTATCGGGGCGCAAGGCGGAGACGTGGAAGCAACTGTAAAGGCGGGAATAAACGACGGCAAGAAAGGACTTATCATAAATTCTTCGCGAGGAATTATTTTTTCTTCAAATCCCAGAGAGGAAGCGAAGAAACTGCGGGCTGAGGTAAATAAGTTCAGGATATAATATTATAGGGTTAGATCTTTAATTTGTTTAACTATTTTGTTGTGGATAACCAATCAAATTTTGAGCGATCGCTCAAAATTTGATTGTGATTTTTCTTATCTCCTTGTTTTTCATATAATGGGGCGCAACTTGACGAGTGGTTTGAGTTTGTTAATCTTTGTTTAGATTTTTCCAAAAGGAGGGCTTATTAGATGAAAGAACCGATATTAAAGAAAGCAATATTAATCATCACCGATAGCGAGGATAAGGCGGAGGCCTTATGCGAAAAAGCTTTTTTGAAAATGCCTGACGGCCAATACGAAGAAACTTTGCTGGATGTCCGGGTTATAAAAACAGCGGAAGAAGCGCGTTCGCTGGTAAATAACTATAGCCATCCTGAATATCCATTAATTGAGCTTAAGGAGGTAAATCTTGATTCAAGCCATAGCAGTTATCACAGGATCGCTATGGCCCTTTCGAGATTCGGGGATAAGGATTTGGGTGTGTAGAGTTAGTTTTGCGAATACAATAAAGGGCGAAAGGAGGATCGCCCTTTTTATTTTACTTCCAATTATTTTAGTATACACTTTTTTCGATCGTTGAAATTGTATACTGAAGCAATTAACAAAATTATTGACAAATGTCGTAATATCAGCATAATATTTGTCAGTATCATTTCGAAATAAAGAAGCCATTGGCTTCTAAATAAGATAGAATAAAATCGCGATACAAAAGGAGGATTGCAATGTTTGAGTTTAGTACCGTTGTTGAGAAAATGGGTTATCTTGGCGGTTTCTTCTTTATATCATTGTTGGGTTTTTTGGCCGGCGCAATTGGCCATTTTCTCAACAAAGCGGAGAAAAAGGTAAAAGACGGCTGGAGAGGTTCGATTGAACCTCTACCACCTTTTTTATTGAAAAAAAATAAAAATTTTGGCAGGATACAAGCAATAGTTAATGGTGATTAGTTTTTAGTAATTAGAGAATTAAATAATTAAAAATAAAAAAATGAGCGGTCATAATAAATGGTCTCAAATTAAAAATAAGAAAGGAGCAACGGATAAAAAACGTAGCCAGATTTTTTCAAAATTATTAAAAGCAATTACAGTCGCCGCCAAGAATGAACCGAATTCTCAGTTTAATCCGACTTTAAGGTCGGCGATTGAAAAAGCGAAAGAAAACCAGGTGCCTCAGGAAAATATTGAGAGAGCCATTAAAAAAGCTTCCGAGTCAGGAGATAATTTGGAAAAATTAATAATGGAAGCATACGGCTCGAATGGTTCGGCATTGCTGGTTCTTGCGATAACGGACAATAAAAACAGGACGGTAAGCGAAGTTAAAAAAATCTTAAAGGACAATGATGCAAAATGGGCGGATCCCGGAAGCGTCATGTGGGCATTCGAAAAAACAGGCGATGATTATCGGCCAAAGTTCCCGCAGGATGTTTCCGAGGAGGAAAAGCAGAAATTGGAAAACCTTCTTGATGTTTTGGACGATTACGACGATGTTCAGGAGGTTATTACGAATGCGAAGCTAGAATAGGACTACAATCTGCAGTCTACGGATTATGGCAAATGAATTACATATTGCTATAGTCTGTAGTCAGTAGACCGTAAGCAGTTTTAATGAAAATTTTAGGAATAGATCCGGGAACAACCCGGGCGGGATACGGTTTAATAGAGATGAAATCTTTCAATTCTTTTGAATTTTTGGATTGCGGCCTTTTGGAGATTGTCTCAAAAAACAAGGAAGAACGCCTGGCGGAGCTGGGGAATTCCTTTGAAAAACTTTTAAAAAAAGAAAAACCGGATGCAGTTGCGCTGGAAAAATTATTTTTTATGAAAAATATAAAAACCGGAATAGATGTGGCGCAGGCGCGCGGGATTCTGGTCTATCTAGCGGCAAAAAACAAAATTCCAATTTTGGAGATTGCGCCTTCGGAAGTGAAATCAAATATAACAGGACATGGAGCCGCGGACAAAAAAGCGGTGGGGAAAATGGTTTGCAGAATTCTAAAAATAGAAAAAATCAACGGGCCGGATGACGTGTCCGACGCTTTGGCAATCGCGATTGCCGGTTCAGCATATCTTAAATTAACAAAACTTTAACATTTTTCTAATTTAAAGGCAGTTGCATTATCTTACAAATAAATAAAGGGAGGATGGGATGGGAAAGAAAGGCGATACAACAGAAGAAGTCCAAAAAGTCGAATGCTTTGCGGTTAATAATAATAAAAGCATTCCGTTTGCGGAATGCCTGAGAATGGGATCCGCCTATAAACGGAACCTGGACGTTTGTACGAAAAATAATTGCACGAGTTTTTGCAGATTATGCCCGACATGCATAACAAACGGGCTTAAGGGCGACCTCATGGTGACTTATCCAAAGTATGTCGTTATCCCCGGGACGGGTCATTGTAAAGATCATCAAACTCCGGAGGAGAAAGCTCAGGCGACGTTTTACTGTCCGGAATATCGGACGGAAATATCGCGGGAGCGGTGCATAAACACAAGCGGGCATTCTGATCAAAATGGGAAATGCGCGGGGCATGAATGCGAAAGCCCATGGCGCATATGTGTGGTTTGCGTTAAATTTCATTCATGCAAAACGGAATAGGGGAAAGATGCGCCTGTAAGGACGCTGCAAGGGGAAAATGCGAAACGCATCTTAAAAGCCCTTGGGCTTCTCAGAACTGGACAATAGACGTCAGCAGGGAGGAGAAAAAAGATATGGGCGAAAAGAGTCTTCTGGGCAAAATCAGCGATGCCGTGGCTAAAGGAGATGGTCCGAGTAAGATTTCCAGAGATTTCGGCATAGATATTGCCACCGCATCGAAGTATAAAAAAATAATAGATTCTGGGATTGCTCCTGTTAAGGACGCGCTAATAAAGGGCGACATCGGCCTTGCTGCGGCTGTGCTTCTTTCGAAGCAGCCAGGCGATGTTCAGAGTAAAGTAATAAATACTATTATCGAAAAGGCGTTGAAAGGGAAAAAGGCCGGAAGCTTTATAAAAAGTTTCATTAAAGGAAAAGGGAACGGAACCGATGACGGCTGTAGCTGTAAGTCTGTCGCAATTCCTTCGCCGGACACTCTCTCAGCTTCATCGCCTTTACCGGAAAAAGGCGGGGGCATTGGAAAAATCTATTCTGAAGCCAGGAAGGTTATAATAGAAATTCCTGGCGGCATAAAAATAACAATTGAAAAGTAAGCCAGCGGGCGGCGGAAGCCGCCCCTTTTTTTGGTTAAAAAAAGCGGAGAATTTCCCCGCTTCAGAGTTAATCTTCAAGCGTAATTATATTCTGCCATTCTTTATCCTCTGCCCTCTTTTCAAAATCCAAAGCATAAGCCTCGGATGTTTTGAAATATCTAAGCTTTTTGATAAAATAAAAGAAAAAAAACCTCTCATTTAAAGCAATCCAAAACAATATTGTCGCTATGGTAACTTTAGCAAATATCCAGAGACCGGAATTGATGACAAGAACTATCAATGGCAGGGTAAGGGCGTAAAACATTAAAGGGAAAGAATATTTAAATATGATTTTTTTTCTTTAATGTTTTGTCCGGGAAATTAAAGTAAAAATCCCAGTGCCCGACTTCGTGCGCCAAGATCATTGTTATCTGCTCACGAAATTTTTCATTGAGATTGTTTAAATCCGGATTATTTATGTTGCAAATCCAAGCAATCGCCCAGATTTTCCAATTGTCGATTGTTATTATGTTTGAAAATAAGCTGAATGTTCCTAGGACGGCGATTGGAGAAATCGATTTAAAAATTAATTCGGGCAAGGGATAGCTTCCCCTTTCCGCCATTAATTTTTTCAAGAGCTGTAAATTTAAATTGAATTTTGGCATTGGTGGAATTTCTCTGAATTTAAACAAATCATACCTCCCTTATTAAATTTTTATTTTCTAAAAGCATGGAATCAAAAGAAGGCCGCAAAGTCAATAATATTATTTAATAAATAAGCTAGCGCTGTTCGGAAACCAGCAAAATAAAAAGGTTTTTGTCATACTGAGCGTAAGCGAAGCATCTCGCACCCTCAGAAAAACTCGATTCCTTCTCCGCCTTTGACGGATCAGAATGACCGAGGGGAAGTTTCCGGGCAGAGGAATGACACTATCCAGAAATAAGCTTGACTTTATGAGCTAATAAGGTGTATTATTTATATAAAGAGAAATCCGCAGGTCGCGGGTTTTTTTAAAAAAACAAATTTACACGAATGAGTAACGAATCTGCACGAATCACGAATATTGTTTATCGGTGATTCGTGAAAATTTGTTTTTAATTTGTGAGAATTCGTAAATAGATGTTGGATCTCAAATCACTTAACTGGGCGGTCAAACAAATCGCGGAAGAAAAAGGATTGGCTGAAGACCAGGTGGCGGAAGCGGTGGAATCCGCGATTGCCGCAGCTTATAAAAAGGAATATTGCAAGAAGGGGGAAGTTGTAAAAGCGAAACTTGATTTAAAATCCGGTGATTTGAAATTCTGGAAAATCAAAACCGTTGTTGACGAATCAATGGTCAGAATTTTGACTGATGAAGAAGCGGCAGCTGAAGAGCCGCCCAAAGAAGGCGAAGAAAGACTGCCGCGGTATAATCCGGACAGGCATATTTTAATCGACGAGGCGAAAGCAACAGATCCGAATGCAAATTTAGGAGATGAACTGCAATTTGAATTGGAAGTTCATCAGGATTTTGGAAGAATTGCTGCACAAACTGCTAAGCAGGTCATTTTGCAAAAAATCCGTGAAGCGGAAAGAGACTCCATTAAAAAAGAATTCATTAATAAAGAAGGCGAGATAATCAGCGGCGTCATTCAGCGAATCGAAAGAGGAAATGTTTTTGTCGATCTCGGCCGCGCCATGGGAATCATGTTTTTCAACGAAGCGATTCCGGGAGAAAGATACAGAATTAGTGAAAGATTGAGATTTTATGTGGTGGCGGTTCAGGAAGAAGAAGGAAAGAGACCGGGAATTATTTTATCGCGTTCGCATCCGAACTTTGTTTCCAAGCTTTTTGAGCTGGAAGTTCCGGAAATTGCGGAAGGACTGGTGGAGATTAAAGCAATTGCGAGGGAAGCGGGAAACAGGACGAAAATTGCCGTGTTTTCTAAAGAAGAGGGAGTTGATCCTATAGGCGCTTGCGTCGGACAAAGGGGAACTCGCGTCATGGCGGTTACCAATGAGCTGGGAAACGAGAAAATCGATATTATCGAATGGCATGAAGATCCTGCTAAGTTTATTGCTGCGAGTTTGTCGCCGGCAAAAGTCATCAATGTCGATATTCTGCCGCGCCGGGAAGCGAAAGTTTTGGTCAACGACGATCAATTAAGTCTGGCAATCGGAAAAGACGGGCAAAACGCCAGATTGGCGGCAAAACTCACCGGATGGAAAATAGATATCCGCTCGCAGCAAAATCCGGATGCGGTTCAGGAAGGAGGAGTTTACGGGGAAGAAGCAGCCGGAAAGGATGATTCTGCTAAAGCCGAATCTGGAGAATAAATAATTTTTGAGATAAAATAAATAATGTAAAAAGTTTTTAACGTTCGCAAAGTTTTTAAGGCAATTAATCCAGTGCTTTATAAACTTTTGACATTATAACTTTATAAACTAAATGGGTATTTATAATGTTAAAATCGGGGACGAGGCACCCGAGGTAATAAATGCGGTAATTGAAATACCGAAAAACAGCCAGAATAAATACGAATACGACGAAAAAGGAAATTATTTCAAACTGGATCGCGTGCTTTATTCCCCTATGCATTATCCGGCCGATTACGGATTTATTCCGGAGACCAGATCGGAAGACGGAGATCACTTAGACGTCATTATTCTAGGAAGTGATCCGCTTTTTACGGGCTGCGTGGTGGCGATAAGGCCTATTGGCATTTTAAAGATGATTGATGACGGCGATCCGGATTTTAAAATTTTGGCGGTTCAGGAAAAAAATCCGCGATTTAAAAATATTAAAGACATCAAAGATATCGAATCCACTCATGAACATTCATTAAAAGAAATCGCGCATTTTTTCCAGGTCTATAAGGACTTACAAGGGAAAAAGGTGGAAATTCAGGGCTGGGAAGGAAAAATGGCGGCTATTGAAGAAATAAAAAAAGCGCAGGAAACATTTGCGAATGAAACAAAAGAAGTGGAGTTGGTTAAATAAAAAAACAATCACTTGAATCAACTATTAAATGGAAAATAAAAAAAATAACGAACAAATTTATAATCAATATCTGATTCCGACCATTATTGAGAAGACTCAATACGGCGAAAGAGCTTACGATATTTATTCGAGGCTTTTAAAAGAAAGAATCATTTTTTTGGGGGGGGTGATTAATGACCAGGTTGCGAATATCATTATCGCCCAGCTTTTGTTTTTGGAAAACGAAGATTCGAAAAAAGACATTACTCTTTATATTAATTCTCCGGGAGGGTCGGTTTACGCGGGCATGGCGATTTACGACACCATGCAATATATTAAACCGGATGTTTCGACAATTTGTGTCGGAATGGCGGCTTCAATGGGGGCATTTTTGCTTTTATCCGGGGCTAAGGGAAAGAGAATTGCCTTGCCGAATTCCCAGATTTTGCTTCACCAGGTGATGGGAGGTGCGGAAGGCCAGGCGACGGACGTGGCGATTACAGCCAAACAAATCGTAAAAGTGAAAGATAAGCTGAATCAGATTATTTCCAAGCATACCGGACAGTCGTTTGCAAAAGTGGAAAAAGATACGGATAGGGATTTTTATATGACTCCGCAGGAAGCTAAAGAATACGGAGTAATTGATGAAATTATTAAGTCAAAAGGAAGATGATTAAAATAGCGACGAGCGTATTAGAGACAAGGTAAAAACAATCCTAAAAGCGGATTGTTTTTTTATGGGCGTTAAAATATTATTTTTATATGCAGCCAGCCGAATTTGAAATCTTATTTGAAAAAGTTGCCAGTCTAATAACTTTGGATATGTTTGCAAAAGAAACGGATTTGGAAGGCAATTTCCCCAAAAAAGATCCGAAAACCTCCGCATGGGATGCGGTAGATATATTTTGCGATAATGAATACATAGACATCGGAGACGGCAGATACGTCTCGAATAAAGTTTTTTCCAAAGTTAGGGTGCCGTTTTTTATTATTTTGGCGGAATTTGAAAGCAGATTATTTCGAATTCACGAGTGGAATGGAGAGAATATCAATGAGTTAAATGATAAAAACCTGAATGACTATATAAAAGAATTAACAAATAATCCCGAACTGATGAAACTGCAAAAAGAATACAGGAATAGGAGCGAATTTATGAATGATATGAAAGCGATCAGTTCATTTAGAAACATAATTATGCACGTTAATAATAATTTGGAAAAAAACGTGAGCATAGAAACAGTTGTAAAGAGGAAAAAGCAGATTTTCAGGGTTTTGGCCGCATTGCAGGAGATTTTGGACAAAATGGCGAGTTCCGCATTAAAGAATCGATAAGATAAAACGTCTGGGCGGTTTTATCATGGGTTGTTTTTTATTCTTGATAAATTTATACTGATTTAAATCTAATTAATTTTAAAAATTATGAAAGTGTTATTTTCAGAGATTGAAAATTGGGAAGCGGATTATATAAAGCGACAAATCGGCAATCAGGCGGAATTATTTTTCAACGAGCAGAAAATAATCAAAAGCAATCTTCCGGAACAAAAAGACTTTGATGCAATTTCAGTTTTTGTCGGTTCGAAAATAGACAAGGAAGTAATAGATAACTTTCCAAATTTAAAATTAATTACAACCAGGTCAACGGGTTTTGATCATATTGATTTGGATTATGCCAAACAAAAAGGGATCCAGGTGGGATATGTGCCGGGATACGGAGACAATACCGTGGCGGAATACGCTTTCGGATTACTTTTGGCATTATCAAGAAAAATTTATGACGGAGTCGATCGAATCAAGGAAACGGAAAATTTCAATTTTGACGGTTTGCGAGGGTTTGATTTAAAAGGGAAAACAATGGGAGTTTTGGGAACCGGGAGAATCGGCCAGCATACCATCAAAATCGCCAACGGATTCGGCATGAATGTGATCGCTTATGACGCTTTCCAGAAAGAAGAATTGGCGCAAAGTTTGAATTTCAAATACGTTTCTTTGGATGAATTATTGGGGCAGGCGGATGTAATCAGCATTCATTTGCCATATATTGCTCCTTCGACAATTTCAGGGCAAGCGTCAACGCATCATTTGATAAATAAAGACAATATTTCAAAAATTAAAAAAGGGGCGATTTTGATCAATACGGCTCGCGGGGCGATTGTGGAAACCGATGCATTGGTGCAGGCTCTGCAACAAGGAATTCTGGGCGGAGCCGGATTGGACGTTCTGGAAGAAGAAGGGGTTTTGCAGGTTGAGAGGGGAATGGCGTTTAGGGACAGTTTGCGAAGCGCGGATATGAAAACTGTTTTGGAAGATCATGTTCTGATGCAAATGCCCAATGTTCTGATTACGCCGCATAACGCTTTTAACACAGTTGAAGCTTTAAAAAGAATATTGGATACTGACATAAACAATATTAAATTTTATTTAAGCAAATCGCAGGTTTCTTTCCCTGTTCCGGCAAAATAAATGAGAAATAAAAAAGGATTTATACAGGTTCTGATAATTTTGGCAATAATCGGCGCGATAATTTTTGCGATTGTTTGGTTTGTGCAAAATCAACAATGGAGCAAAATCGAAAATACTAATAATAATAATGTAACTAATACCCAATAATAATATGACAAAAATAGCGATAAACGGTTTTGGCAGGATTGGCCGGTTGTTTTTAAGACAGGCGATCGAATTATCTTTTCGACAAGCTCAGGGCGAACCGGAATTGGAAATTGTGGCAATCAATGATTTGGGGAATTTAGAAAATCTTGCCTACTTGTTGAAATATGATTCTACTTACAGACAGTTTCCTGGAGAGGTTTCATTTGAGGGCGATCCTTTGACAGGCTCAGGAAAAATCATAATAAGCGGAAAGGGAATAAAATTTATTTCCGAAAAAGACCCGACCAAATTACCGTGGAAAGATTTGGGAGTGGATATTGTTGTTGAATCAACAGGAGTTTTTGAGACCTTTGAAAAGTCAAAAGCGCATATTAATGCGGGCGCAAAAAGAGTGGTTTTAACTGCGCCGGCAAAAGATGCTGACGGAACTTTCGGAAGAACAATTCTAGTCGGGATGAATGAAGGTGAAATAAAATCCTTTGAAATAACTTCGAATGCGTCATGCACAACCAACGCCACTTCGCCGGTAATCGCGATTATGGCGGAAACAATCGGTATTGAAAAAGCGATTTTAAGCACTGTGCATGCAATGACAAACACTCAAACCGTTGTTGATACGGCGGTGAGGGGAGGTGATTTCAGGCGGGGAAGAGCGGCAAGCCATAATATAATTCCGTCAACAACCGGAGCGGCAATTGCCGTGACGAAAGTTTACAAAGATTTGGAAGGAAAATTTGACGGAATCGCCATGAGAGTTCCGGTAATAACCGGTTCAATCGCGGATATTACTTTTGTGGCCAAAAGAAAAACTTCAACTGAGGAAATTAAAGAAATTTTCAAAAAAGCGGCGGAATCCGAACAATGGAAGGGAATTTTAAAAGTAACGGAGGATCAGATCGTTTCCAGCGACATAATAGGCCAGCCGTACGGAGCGATTGTTGATTTGAAATTTACAAAAGTAATAGATGGCGATTTGGTAAAAATTCTGTCGTGGTATGATAATGAATGGGGGTATACGGCAATGCTGGTAAAACATGTTTTAAAAGCAGCCGAATTAATAACTAACGGCCAATAGCAAATAACTATTTACTATGGATATGCAACCGGTTCAGCCGCAAGTAAATTCAAACCTTTTAAATATCGGGGATTTGTTCAGAGAATCATGGCGATTATTTAAAAAGAAATACGCAACCCTATTGGGATTATTGCTGGTTCCTTTCGGCGCTTTGATTGCAAGCGCCATCTTAGTTTTATTACTGAGTTTTCTGGGCGCAGATACAACTGCATTCAGGATTTTTGTAATCGTATTATTTGTGATTGTCGGAATTATTTTTAGTTTGTGGTCCAAAGCGGCTATGTTTTATTCGGCAAGTTTTGACGGTCGATTTAAAGAATCTTTGAGAAAAACCTGGCCGAAAGTTCTTCCGTTTTTTATTCTGGAATTGTTCGTTTTAATTTCAGTTCTGGCGGGATTTATCATCCTCATTATTCCGGGAATTATATTTTATATTTGGTTTGAATTTGCCGTTTTGATTTTGATCAATGAAAATGATCAAGGAATAAATGCTTTGGCAAAAAGCAAAGAATATGTGAGAGGAAATTGGTGGCCGATTTTCGGAAGAATTTTTATCCTTTTTCTTTTAAGCCTGGTGGCGTCTTTATTGACAAAAATATTTCCAAATTTTATCGGGCAGATTTTATCGGCAATATATTTACTGATTTATTCGCCGTTTTCCATAGTTTATTTGTATGTTATTTATAAAAATTTGAGAGAGTTGAAGCCGGGAATATCAGTGGATCAGAAAGAGGCGAAAACTTTGAAAATTTTTGTAATAGTCGGGGCTGTTTTAGTGGCAGTTGTCGGGTATATTTTAGGGTATGCGTTGATGAATGCTTCCAAAAACACTTTTTGTGACGGTAATAACTTTAATTGCACAAGTACTTCCAATTATCAATTAATAAGGAAAAAGTGAAGTGCATTTTTACTTTAGCCTATTTGTGGCGGGCGAGTATGGATTACAGAATTGTTTTCCATGTGTTTGATAGTGAACTTTTTACTAGGTTGTTTTTGTGTTATAATAATAATTAGATAATTTCTCCATTTAAAAAAATCCAATACAGGAGGTGCGTTTTGAGACAATCACTTTTTTTGCTCGGCTTGTTTATGGTCCTTTTTTTGTTTGCTTGTGGAGGTGGCGGAGGAATTGGCGGCAATAGCGTGAATACATCAAACTCCAATACTCCTTCGGTTAATAATGACATTGTCTCCGATTCCAATAACAGTCCCGATTACCAGGGTCAGAACCAAAGGGCGACGAACCCCGTGGCTCAGCCTGACGCTTTTATTCAGGGAACAACTATAGGCAATTGGCCTGGGCCGGAAACCGGCGTTTTTGAAACCGGATTCATGCCCAATCCCGGTGTTTTATATCCGGTTTCTGGGCCGTTTTCCATTACGCATGATTATTGCAAGCTAGGCTCTTTTTTCTATTACAAGCGCGAGGGATATTTGCATTGCGGCGATATCGGACGAGTTTGGACGGAATGCCCGATTGGTTGCATAAATGGAGCGTGTATAGCTCCGGACATAGTCGTAAAAAATCCGATTACCGGAAACTATTGGACAAAAGGCAATGAGTATCCAATTGAATGGGATTCGAGCTTCGGTTATGTGTCGTCCGATGTATTCATTTCTCTTTCTTTTTTTTATAACGGGACAATGCAACGGGCCGGCATCGCCAATGTTTCTAACAGCGGGTCTTATATGTGGAAAGTGTGGGGAGGAATTAAGGGCGTGGACCTTACGAAAGCTTATTGTAAAATAGAGATAAAAGGGAAAGATTTTTCCGGAGCGGATGTGCTGGGTGTCAGTCCGGTTTTTTATATTGTAAATCTTCCTTCAAATTAGCTAAAATTTCAAATTATCTGCCCCGCTTAAAGCGGGGCATTTTCAATCGTATATCTTGACGATCGTCAAGATATACGATCATTCAATCTATAAACCCCTGGTGCAACCAGGGTTATGTTTGAAGGTGACGCTATATGCATATAATGCAATTAAACACAGTCAAAAAAACAATAATTTTTAGCACAGGCGTGCCATATAATTGATTTCAATCTCCATAATACCACGCTACGAATAAATTTATATAATTTAGATTAAATAATTTATTAATTATCACAAAGAATAGCCGGCGATTAAGCCGGCAAAAACAATGCCATCGGATGTCAGTCTGATGGTCGTTTTGAATTATAAGACTCGGTTATCGCCTGAGCTTACTTACCGGCAGGCAGGCTTGTCAAAGGCATTTTTATATTTAAGCCAAAATTTTATCCCTCGAGAAATTCAGGAAATAAAATTTTAGCAGTTCGTAATTCAAAGCGAGATATTTTCTCGGATTTATCTGCTATAATAAATTTATGAATATTTATATCGGCGCAGACCATCGGGGGTTCAAATTAAAAGAATCTCTGAAAAAATTTTTGGACAATACGGAATATGAGGTGATTGATCTAGGGAATGATCATTACGACGAAGATGATGATTATCCCGATTTTGCAAAAAAAGTGGCGGAAAAAGTTTCAGAAGATCCGGAAAATAACAGGGGAATAGTGATTTGTCGATCCGGAGTAGGCGTTTCAGTAACGGCTAATAAATTTAAAAATGTGATCGCCGGGTTAATTTTTAATTCTGATCAGGCGCTGCTTAGCAGACGAGACGACAATGTAAATGTTTTGGCATTGGCTTCCGAATTTATAAATGGAGATAGCGCGGAAAGGATTGTTGATATATGGTTAAGAACGCCGTTTTCCGGGAAAGAAAAAGATGAGCGCAGGTTGGAGAAAATCAAGGAAATTGAGAATGGCTGACGGCGAAGGGCGAATAGTAAATAGAAAATAACAAATCAAGAATATTTTATTCGGAACTTTTCCGATTTTTTGTTTTCCAATCAAATTTAGTATTTAATCGGTAATTAAAAATTTATTCGGCAGTGAAATTATTGACATCATTGCCGAATTTTTTTAGGATTATGGCAATATGGCTTCCAGATCTGAATTTATAAAAAGCAGGTCATTTGAAATCGCATGGGCGGTTTTTCGTTGTGCTGATTTGGTAAAAAAAGAAAAACTTAAAATAGAACTTGAGGGTGCGGCAGTTGAACTCGTCGCCAAACGAGAACAATTCAAAAGCCAAAAACATGGCAAGCTTGATTTGCCCCATATTGATAGTCTTCTGGCTATAATAAAATTAGCTGAGGCGGTTAATGAGATAAAGCCGATAAATGCCAAAGTGCTTTACCGTGAACTGGATAACTTATTAAGAGCTATAAAAGAAGAATTATTTGAAATAGAGAAAGAAGATCGGGAAACTGGAAGCTTAATCGAGGATATCTTTTCCAAGCCTCCAGCAATTATCCATACGGTTCAGGAAAAAGATATGAGTTCGGCAATTCGGCAAAATATTGATAATTTAGAAAGAACTGAGAAGAAAAGTGATTTAAAGGAGAGTTTGGCAAGTATTTTTATTGGGCAAGAATTCGGCAATTCGGCGAAATTTACTCACGGGAATTCAAATAAAGCTGTTTTCGACAATTCGGCAAATAATAATGCCAAACCAAATTCGGCAGATAATAAAAAAACAGCGGTTTTAGACGAAGGGCAATTGGACTCCTGGCAAGGCCTTATATATAAGAAGGTAAAAGAATTGGGGTCTATTTCGACCAGGGAAATTTCGGCATTTTTTCCGGAAATAAGCGAAAGAACAGTCAGGTTTTATTTACAAAAGCTGGTGGAATCAGGGTTTGTTGAAAAAATAGGGAGTACCGGTCCCGGCAGCTACTACAAACTTCCTAATAAGTAATCGGCAAGTAAATACTCGGTAGTTCGGCAAGGATTACTATAAGTAGTTTGGCATTAAGTCTAATATTCGACGATCCTGCTGCCGGCAGGCAGGCGTCAAATATTAGATCGGAAATTAAAAATTAGTCTTTATTCCAATAAATGAAACAATTTACCCTATATCAGCGTTTTCCTTACAAATCCCTTTTTGGGAGCAGGTTGATTCGATGTCTCGCGAAAGCGGCTGTACAGAGGATTGACAAAAGAATAAAGCAATTTTAGAATTAATTATTATATTGGTTTGCCCGGTTAACGGGGCAGACCTGCCGGAAGAAATTTAGAACGCATAAATTTCTACGGGGTTTAGAGTGAGGCTAAACCCAAGGATAGTTATAAGCATTAGTTTTTAGTGATTAGAATTTTACTGATTACTAACGACTGATATCTAACAACTAATCACTTTTTTAGTCTCGCTCAAAAGCGAGTTTTTATTTGTTATTAGGACTGTTCTTTTTGTAAAACTGCCACCTAATCCTCACGAGGGTTCGGTAGTTGGTCGATTATAGATAGGATAGTCTTCTGAAATTCGGTTTTTGTACGATAAAAATTTGTCGTAAAACAAAACAATTAAATTAGTAAATAAAAATTTAGTTCAAAATGAGTAATATAATCAGAAAGATCGCAGTTGTAGGGCTTTCAGCAACCACTGTGTTGTCTTTTTCTGGAGTTATTTTCTCAGCTTCAGCCGCAACTGCCGCTGATATCCAAGCCCAAATTCAGGCTTTGGAAACTCAGCTCGCAGCTTTGCAGTCGCAGCTCGGAACCACTTCGGGAACAACTGCTTCAGCAACCACTTTTACTCGCAACCTCACTGTGGGTTCAAGAGGAACTGAAGTTTCAGCCTTACAGCAAATTTTGATTAACGCGGGCTTTTTGAAGATCGCTACTCCGACCACCTACTTTGGTCCTTTGACAAAAGCAGCTTTGGCTAAATATCAGGCAGCTAATGGCATTAAGCCGGCTGTCGGATATTTCGGACCGATCACAAGAGCTTACGTTAATTCATTACAAACAACAACCGGAACTGGAACCGGCACTGGTACTGGAACAGGTACTGGCACTGGAACCGGAACTGGAACCACAACGCCGGCAGCCGCTGGTTTGACAGTCTCATTGGCTTCAGACAATCCGGCAGCCGCAAGCATTCCTCGAAATTACACTGGACAGGGATCAGAGTTGGTTCCTGTGATGAAAGTTAATTTCGCAGCAGGAAGCAATGCCGTTACCGTAACCGATTTGAAAGTCAACCGATCAGGCCTTTCAGCCGACAGTGACATTCAAAATGTTTACCTTATGGATGGAAGCAATGTAATTGCAACCAACTTAAGCATCAGCAGCGGTGTTATTGATTTCAATAACGGCGCAGGTTTGTTTACGGTTAACGCAAATCAAACAAAAGAACTGATTGTTGCAATCAGCTTGGTTGATAGTGTAGCTGCAGGATCAACCTATCAGTTTTCTATTGCCAGCGCTTCATCAGTTACAGCTGGCGGAGCTGCAATCAACGGAACATTTCCGGTTAGCGGTAATACTATGACTTCTGCTACAGTTACAACTCTTGGCGGAATTCAGATTACCGACAGCTCAACTGGAACTTCATCCCCAGGATTATCAGTAAATGCCGGACAAACTCAGTTCCAGGTTGGACAGTTCTCAATTCAGGCGCAGCAGCAATCAATGCAAGTTAAATCAATCAAACTTACTTCGGTTGGAAGCGTAGCCTCAACTGATGTACAGAATTTCAAGTTATACAATGGCGGAACTTTGTTGGCCACTGTTCCTTCAGTTGGCTCAAACAATACCGTTTTGTTTGACTTGTCAGCTAGTCCGTTGCAATTAACCTCGGGACAATCAGCTCAACTTTATGTTTATGCTGATGTTTTGGGCGGTGTAAACCGATACTTCCAATTGTCAATCCAGCATGATTACGATGTAGTTGCGCAGGACTTGATGTTTAATATCGGCGTAACACCTTCATTGAACACCGGTTCATTCCCGATGTATTTGTCTTATGTCAACGTTCAAGCGGGAGCTTTGACTATTACCAAGGATGCAAACTCTCCGGTTAACTATCTGTTGCCGGGAGGAACCAACCAAACCATTGCCAAGATTGATTTCCAGGCAACTGGCGAAGCGGTAAGAATCACAAGTTTCGCTGTTAACTTGGCAACTACTACTGGAACAACCGGAACAGTCTCTAACCTTAAGGTTATTGATGACCAGGGCGTTCAAATCGGTACGACTCAAACATCGCCGACTTTGGGCTCTGATATTTCTTACAGCAATTTGAATTACATCATTCCAGCAAATACAACCAGAGTTCTCTCGGTTGTGGTTGATGTATCTTCAGGTTATTCCGGAACATTGCAAGGTACTATAAAGACTATTGTTGGCCAGGGATACACTTCTCTTGCCTCAATAAGCAATGCTTCCGGTCAGAGCGGCAATTCTTTGACTGCCAACAGCACTCTTTTGAGCGTTGCTCAAAACGGTTCATTGGGAACAGTCAGCGTTGTTGCCGGACAATCCAATGCCCACATCGCTTCATTTAACTTGACAGCGGGCGCGGCAAGCGGAGTCAGCGTTTCCAACATTTCTTTGACCACCGATTCAAAGGCTGGATCAGTACTGAAGAATTTGGTTGTTAAAGTTGGAGGAACTCAGATCGGAACAACTCAGGGCACTGTCAGCGCAAGCACTGCTTACACTTTCACTGCCTCAACTCCGATTACAATTGCGGCAGGAGGACAGCAGACTGTTGACGTATATGCCGATGTCCAGAGCGGAGCTTCTAACGGTACTACAACCATTACCAGCCTTTCCGGCGTATCGGCTATCGCTTCCGCAACAAATCAGGCAATCACCGGAGTTCCGAGTTCTGCAGTAGCCGGTCAAACCGACACTGTAGCAACTGCCGGAACAATGACTTATGCTGGTTACAACATGCCGGCTGCACAGCAGGTTGGCATGGGAACAACCGGTATCAAGATTGCTTCATACTTGTTGACAGGTTCTAACAGCGAAGCTATCAACGTTAATAACGTTACGGTAAATTCAACATCGTCAATTGCCGGTTTGCTTTCAAATTACACTTTGAAAGTCGGCGGAACCACTTATGGCACTCCGTTAACACCGGGATCAGGAACAACAACCTCATTGACATTTGTTGGAACCAATATTCCTGTTGCTCAGAGCGGAACTGTTGAATTGGATCTTTATGCAGACGCAAACTCATATTCTAATTTGAGCGGCGTTTACACATCGACCAATACGCCTGCAACGGTTACTGTAGGTATTCCTTCGATCACTTATCAGGGAACTGCTTCACAGAATACCGGAACTGCAACAAGCACCGATCAAAGCCAGACTTTGACAGTGGTTAGGTCATCCTTGGCAGCTTCAACTGCTTCGGGTGTTACCTATGGCGGTTCATACAGCAACTACTTGGTTGGCGCTTTCACATTCACTGCTGGAAGCGGCAACAATGTCAGTATTTCCGCAATCAATCTTGGAGAATTGATTAACAATGCAAGCTCAAGTAAAACAACTACTACTTTGATCTTGTGGGATAACACTTTGGGACAGGCCGTTGACTCCACCACTACAACTGTAGATGGAACTGGAGCTACAACTACGCTTGCTGCCGCAATTAATATCCCGGCTGGTACTTCTAAAACAATCGCTGTTTACTCAGATGTAAGCGGATTTACTACGAAGCCAACCAATCAAACTTCTTCAATCACAGATCAGGTTAACCTGTTTGGCTGGACTTGGAGCGATGGTACAGTTACCAATCTTACTCCGGATCCGCGATACAACTTGCCTACAGCGGCAATCACAGGATCAGCTAGCCCGGTCACGATCGTTCAGTAAAGATAGTTTTCCGATAGCACATAATCGGATTGCAAAACCCCTCGAAAGAGGGGTTTTGTTTTTGCGTTTTTGCGTATATGCGTATATGTATATGATGAACTTTCCAATCAAATTTTGAGCGATCGCTCAAAATTTGATTGGTTATCCACAGAGAAGTTATTTAAAGAATTGCCGTATTATTTGTTATAATTTATTCACATTATATTAATCTTGATAGGGTCATGATAATACATCATATTTTGGAAATAATCAGGGCAGCCGGAATTATTTCGGCTGATGTCGCTTTTACCGATTATCACACTTCTTATAGGAGGATGCGGCGGATGATGAGATATGGAGTTGATTCTTACTTGGAATTAAACGATTTTAAAAAACATAAGGAGTCCGAGAGAAACAGGTTTAACAGCCTCCTTTGGTATTTGAAGAAAAAAGGATTGATTGAACGGAAAAAAGGTAATAAATGGAAGATAACGGAAGGCGGAATAAAATGGCTAAAGACGCATTCTCATAAATTGATTCCGTTTGAAAGCAATGAATTAAAAAAGGGAGAGAAAATAATAATTATTTTCGATATCCCCGAGAAAAGCAAAAAGAAACGAGATTGGCTTAGGAAAAGTTTGGTTAACATCGATTTTAAAATGCTTCAAAAGAGCGTGTGGATGGGAGATTCGAAATTGCCGGAGGAATTCATTTTGGAAATGAAAAATTTAAACATAATTTCCTATATCCATATATTTTCGATTAAAGAGAAGGGATCGATTGATTTTAAATAGAAAGCCTATTTTTTGGAAAACCGCGGACGTAGGATGTAAGCCTGCGGATATTTTCGCTTTCGATTTTCTCCCAATCAAATTTTGAGCGATCGCTCAAAATTTGATTGGATGTCCACATTTGATATTCGGTTTTATTTTTTATAATGGAATTAAGCCTTGTGAGGGGGCTGGATATTTTAATTAAATAGTTTTCATTTGCTGTGGAAAGTATTTTAGGGTCTATGAGTATACAGCTCCCTCAGAAATCTTTTATAAAAATTTTTAATTGAACTACGCCGTTTTCGGCGTATTTTTGGTTGAAAGAATGTTAAGTAATTGCGATTTATGAATTTAAATAACTTTTAGTTGCGAATCGTGCGCTTTGTCATTTTGATTCACTCGCTGGCGAAGAAAGGGATTCTTTCCCGCCTTTGGCGGACCAGGATGACAGCAAGCAAGTTTGCAGTTAAAAGTAAATAAATAAAATATGACTGAATTTAATCAAAACAACAAGAAGTTTAAAAGCAAATATTGGAAATTTGTCGCCGGATTTTTTATTTTAATATTTTTGGCGATTGCCGGGTATGCTGTTTGGAACAAATATTTCGGTTCTGAAGCTAGGGCTATAAGAGCGAAACAAAAACAAATTCAATTTACTTTGGACGCGCAGAAAAAATACGAAGAGGCGATGAAAAACGACACGTACGGCGGCAAAACTCCGGAGGAAACTTTACAGATGTTTACGGGCGCTTTAAAGAAGGGTGATATTGATTTAGCGAGCAAGTATTTTGTTTTAAGAGAAGACGGAAGTGTTGATCCAAAGTGGGTGGAGGGATTGGGAAAAGAAAAAACGGATGGGAGATTGCAACAAATTATAGGCATTATTCAAAGGTCAAAATCTGATTCAGCTCAATTAACTGATTACTCAGCTTGGTTTACCGTAGATGATAATTCAGGGATGGCTGAATATACAATAATTTTAAATTTAGATAAGCAATCAGGAATATGGAAAATAGAAAGCTTGTAGATTTTTTATTTTTAATTTTAATATTGGTAATTTTTATCGGATCGGGTTTTATAAATCAAACGTTTGCGTATGACACGGAAACGCACGCTTATTTGACGAGCGAGATTTTTGATTTTTACAACAAAAATTTTCCGCAAAACAAATTGGCTGATGAGTTTAAGAATTATTTGATTGACGGCAGCAGAAATGAGGATAATACGCCGAGATGGATGAATCATTTCTACGACCCCGTGAATAACCGAGGGCTTACTTGCGATAGCGCGATTGATTTAATTTGCTTAGGTAATTGGGAAAGTTCGAAAATTTGGGCAAATGACAACAATAATCAAAATAGTTTGACCTACAAAGTGCCGGCAACAATCGCTTCGACTTTGACTGCGATTGAGCAAAAAAATTTGAGTTTAATTTCAGGCGAAACTGATTTTACCTGGAATGAGGCAATTAAAGATTGGATTACTGGCAATAAGGGGAAAGCAATATTTATTCTCGGGCATATTCTGCATCTAATTGAAGATATTTCCGTGCCTGATCATACCAGGAATGATTCGCATCCCGGAGACAGCCCTTATGAAAATTATAGCCAGCAATTCACTTTGGCTAATCCGGACCAAAACCTGAATAACAGGATGGTTGGCAAAAATCCGATAATTTTAAGCGATTTGGGAAATTATTTTGACGAATTGGCAAAATATTCCAATAAATATTTTTACAGCAAAGACACGATTGGAATTCAAAGCGGATATGAATTTCCGCAACCGGATTTTACAAAATTAGAGTCAGGTGGGAAGTATTACTATGTTTTAAATAGAGATTCAGATGGCCAAAATTATTACCTCATTACAAAGAAGTCATTGGGAAATATAATTATTAGTTACCCGAATGACTATGCGTTTGATGACAAAATTTCGTCTTCCTACTGGGCTCTTCTTTCCGTGAAATCGGTTCAATACGGCGCCGGAGCGATAAATCTTTTCTTTCAGGACGTTGAAAAGGCGAAAAACGATTCGAACTTTATCAAGGCGGATACGGCGGAAAACAAATCAACTTTTTCCGCAATTTATGACACGGCAAAAACATTCGCAAACAATCTTGGCAATTCTTTGGCTTCGATTTGGACTGCGGCAAAAGGCGTTTTCAGCACTGATCAAAATTTCAATCAAGTAGCCGAAATTGATTTGCAAAACAATGCGAGCGATTCGAATTTGACCACAACCCAAAATCAAAATAAATCCCGGACAAACGCCAAAACAGTTTCTTTAAAAACGGATAGCTCGAAAACCAAAACAGATGCCGAGGTGGCAAATTTAAAAGATCAAATTAATAATCTGAAAAATAATATTGCGGCTTTGGAAAAAGAAAATCAGGCGCTTGTAAAATCGCAATCGCAGACAACCGGGGAGATTTCTAAAAATACCGCGATCGGAACGGCCGGGCAAACGAACAATTCATCGCCGGCGCAAGTTTCTTGCGGCTTCAATACAGCTCAATCGCCGAGCCGCAATAAATTAATAATAAACGAAGTGGCCTGGATGGGTTCAAGTGCAAGCGCGAGCGACGAGTGGATTGAGTTAAAAAATATTTCCGGCGGAGATTTAAATATTTCCGGATGGCAATTAATAAGTCAGAATAATCAGATAGAAATTAATTTAGAAGGTTTAAAAAATCAAAAAATCGGCGCGGGAAGATTTATTTTGCTGGAGCGGACCGATGATAATTCCGCCATAGGCGTTCCGGCGGATCTGATCTACAGCGGCAGTTTGGCCAACACAAACACGGGATTGCGATTATTCGATAGCGATTGCAATTTAACTGATGAAGTTTTTGCTAATCCGAATTGGCCGGCTGGCGATAATTCTTCAAAGAAAACAATGGAAAGGGATACAAACGGCTTAAACTGGCACACTTCCGGCAATGTCGGCGGAACTCCGAAACAAGAAAATTCTTCGGCATCTTTCGCTCCAAGCGGCGGATACACAACATTTTCTCCGGCGAATACCGGCCAAAATCAAAATAATGCCGTTCAGTCGGCAGCGGCTCCGCAATATTATCCCGTAAAAATAACGGAAATCATGTACAATCCCGAAGGAAGCGATACGGACAGGGAGTGGATAGAAATTTATAATGGCGGGATGTCGGCTGTCGATTTAACCGGTTGGAAAATCAATGAAGGCAATGCGAATCATGGCTTGAAATTGTCCGACATCAAAACTTTAAATACGGGAGAGTACGCCGTTATAGCAAGCAATAAGGCGGGATTTCTTTCAGACTTTCCCGATTATTCGGGAAATATTTTTGAAAGCGCGATTTCTTTAAATAATGGCGGAGAATCGATTGCTTTGAAAAACGGAGATTTGAAAATTGACGAAATAAATTATTCGCCGGAAACGGGAGCTGACGGAAATGGAAAAAGCCTGCAGTTAATAGGTGGCTTTTGGAAAGAAGGAACGCCGTCGCCGGGAAAAGAAAATGCGCCGGACGCAGCGGACAAAAATCCGACAGCAGTTTTTGTTTTTAGTCCCGATAATCCGACAGCTGGGGGCGAGATAAGTTTCGATGCCTCTTCCTCGACTGATTCGGATGGAAATATTGTTGAATATGATTGGGATTTCGGCGACGGCATTTTTGCCACTACAAGCAGCAATGCGATTACTCACACATATGCGAATCCCGGAGATTTCATGATTAGTCTGACAGTTTTTGATGATCAAAGCGTTTCGTCATCGGCAACTACTTCGATTTCAATAAGACCAGCCGAGGATAATAACATAAATAATTCCGCAAGTCCCGCAAATATTTTTATAAGCGAGATTGTTTATGACGGCGAAGGCGATGACAGCGGAAAAGAATTTGCGGAATTGTATAATGCGTCCGATCAGACCGATTTAACAGGCTGGGGCTTAAAATATAAAAAAGGAGACGCGACTTCAGCCGAAACCTTGGCGGTTTTTGGAAACAATAGCAATGACATCACTGTGATTCCGAAAAACGGATTTCTACTGATCGGCTTAAATAATTATGACGCAGCTAATTATAACCAGGCTGCGGCCGATATTTTAAGATCAACGAGTTTGCCAAATGGAACAGCTACGGAAACTGTCGACGTAATTTTATACGATGAGAACGGGAATAAAATTAATAGCGTAAATTATAATGCGGATTCCGCTGCTAGCGGGGCAAGTTTGGAGCGGAGGGCTTTGGTGAACGGCGAATGTGTTATTGCACAAAACGAAAACGAATATTCGGGAAACGGATGCGATTCGAATAACGTTCTCGACAAACGGGAAATTCCAAATCCGCAGAATTCAAAAAGCCAAAGCGAGCCGAGAACTCCGCCGCCTGCGCCGGAAAATTTCACCATTAATTTTGAAGAAAATCCCATGCCGGAAGGATATAAACTTGATTGGAAACCATTGGATTTAAATTTAAGCTGGGGGGCGCCGCAAGGGTACGAAAATTTAAATTATGAAATAAAGGATATAAGCGATTCGGCAAATCATTTTCCCGACATTAAAGCAAAGGCGACTTCGGCAAAGATTTACATCAATGAGGTCGGCCGGGATTATAAATTTGAAATTTCGGCGATTGACGATATTGGTTTAAAATCCAGTTCAACGCAGTTTTCCATAAATGTTCCCAGTTTTTTTAAATCCGTTTCGTTTTATTCCAATAGCACATCTTCTTATTCACTTGATTTGAGTTGGGATAAATATCCGTTCATTCCCGATCCAAAAGCCGGAAGAAAAGTTGTAATTTTTTATTATAACCAGGATGCGCCGGCAATAGGCGATATCAAATGGATTTTCGGGAATGATTATAAAATGTGGGGATTGATCGGACCTGCAGGCGCCTTGTCTTTGGAATATCCGAATTGCTCGACTCTTTATCCGACTAAAGGAAAATCTTTAATACTTCCCGACAGTCCCAAGTACTGCAACGTTGATACGGATCAGGGGAAATACGCAATTAATTACAATTTATTAAATAATCAAAAAATTTCTTTGACCGTATCGAGCAATCAATTTAATTCCGCTCCGGAATCCGGAAAGGATTATGTGACAATGGCGTTTTATTCTTTTATCCCCGGATATGAGCCGAATGATTACGGAACAAGAATAGTGGGAGTTGATAAAACTAAATATTATTTTGAAGGAATTAAAGAAAATTTAAATCCCCTTTGATTCTATTCAAAGAGGACTGAATAAAAATCGCCGTCCCGTTGGGCGGGACGGCGGAGTCCGAGGTAGATTATTTGCTTTCTTTTTTCGGGACCGGAGATGAGACGGCTTCTATTTTAAGATCTTCGTCTAAAAGGATTATTCTGTCGGCCCTGTCTTTTAATTCTCTGGAAATCGTGCCTTTTGACGACACAATCGTGACTTTAATATCAATATTTTTCAGAGAATCAATAAGATACGCAAAGTCGGAATCTCCCGAGATGAGCACGACTTCGTTGCAATCGCGACGCCAGGCATGACGGCAGATATCAGTGGCGATTTCAACATCGAAGTTCGCCTTATTTTTGATACTACCGTTACTGAGACTGATCGTCTTGATCTCTTTTGCGACAACCCTGAAGCCGGAAAGTTCAAGATAGTCATAAAATTTTTTCCAGCCGGGATTTTCGGGTTTTTCTATATAGATCGATTTCTCGACCAAGTCTGACCCGAGCGTCACTGTTTCTACGAGCTTGTTAAAGTCAAGCCTAACCTGGGTCAAGCTCATTTTTTTTGCCTGGATGATTGCGGCAAAGGCCGCTCCGATGTTTGCTTTGTCTATCAGCACGACAGACTTTGATTGCGGCATAAAAAACCTCCTTTCATACGGGAAAAATTAATTCCAGATCATGCGTATAAACCGGTAAATTTTTACCCCCTCTCTTTTTAAGATTAAAAACGGGCTATAGAAGACATTATTAAAAAAGAGGTTGTTTGTCAAAGCGTCCGGCGCTGTTCGGAAGTATGGAATCTAATTATTTTGTTATACTGAACCATTAGCTGTCGGAAAAACGCCTTGTAAAATATAAATTGAAGCAACTAGAGATTTTTCGCAAAACTTAAAATGACTTTCCAAACAGCGCTAAAGCGGCGGGAGAATATTTTATGCTAAAATAAGCGCATGGTTGCGATTTTATACAATATTCGAAGTTTGCATAATGTGGGGTCGATTTTTAGAACTGCGGATGCGGCGGGAGTAAAGAAAATCTATCTTTGCGGATTAACGCCGACGCCTTATGACGAATTCGGAAAAAAACGGTCGCAATTGGCAAAAGTTTCCTTGGGAGCGGAAGATTATATTCCGTGGGAGAAAATCGGAAGTGCACGATCGCCAATAGCGACTTTAAGGCTAATCGATAATTTAAAAAAAACAGGGTACAAAATTTTGGCAATCGAGCAATCAAAAAATTCAGTTCCGTATTACAAATTTGCTTCTACACGAAGAAACAATCAAAAGATGGTTTTAATCGTGGGGAATGAAGTGAAAGGGCTATCAAAGACAATTTTAAACAGAGCGGATAAAATCCTGGAAATTCCGATGCACGGAAAAAAAGAATCATTGAATGTGGCGGTGGCATTCGGAATTGTTGTTTTTGGAATCAAAAAATAATTTACCTATTATCGTATATTTTGACGATCGTCAAAATATACGATAAGATGAAAAATATTAATTATTAATTAGAATGAAAGGAGAAAAACGATTAAGAATTTTAGAGGGAATTGAATTAGGGATGGATACTATCGGAGATTTAGTTTTTATATTTAGTTTGCCGTACGGAACTTCCTTTTCTAAAATGAGATATCTGCTTGCAAATAGGGATAGATTTAAAAAATCAGACAATAATAATGAAAAAAAGAGATTCCAGGATTTAATGTATCATTTGCGAAGAGACGGTCTAATCGACGAATCCAAAAGAAAGCTCATTTTAACTTTAAAAGGAAAAAAATTTTTAAATAGAAAAAAATTTACAACTTTTTCATATAAAAAAGAAAGCGACAATATAATAAAAATAATAATATTTGATATTCCCGAATCTCAGAGAAGAAAAAGGGTGTGGTTGAGGCAGGCTATAAAAACAATGGGGTTCCAAATGATACAAAAAAGCGTCTGGTTGGGTAAAGTAAAAATCCCGGAAGAATTTTTAAATGATTTAAAAAATATGAATCTGATGAATTATATAGAGATTATCGGAATTACAAAGATAGGAACTTTAAAACAAATGAAATATTTTAATCTTTAATCTAATCGTATATTTTGACGATCGTCAAAATATACGATTAGGGCATGCGTGGGGAGCGCATGTCTAGCCAGATTTTTTTAAGTCCAATATTTTTAAGTCCAATATTTCGCGCAGTTTTTCGGTATTTTGCCTGGGCCTTTTAAATTTGTTATAATTAATTTAAATAAGTGCTTCCTGGGATAGTATTCTTTTAAAAAATAAACTTCTTAACTTTATGACTAACAATGCCTACAAAATAGGGATTGTTGGCACGGGAATGGTGGGAGGAGCGTTGAAGCGATATTACGAATCGATAGGACAAAAGACTTTTATTTATGACAAATATAAAAACCTCGGATCGCCGAAAGAGCTTAATGAGGCTGATTTGATATTTATTTGCGTGCCGACTCCTTATAGTTTTGAATACGGGTGCGACCTCTCTTTTATTAAGGATGCGCTTAGTTTTATAAAAGGATCAAAAACGATCGTAATAAAATCGACCATTTTGCCGGGAACGACGGAAATTTTTCAAAAAAAATATTTGCAGCACAGGTTTTTATTCAATCCGGAATTTTTGTCGGAGGCTACGGCGGATGACGACATGAGTAATCCGGATATTCAGGTTGTGGGATTTACCATACAGAGCAGGTTTATTGCGGAAGATGTTTTGAAAACTTTGCCAAAAGCGCCGTTTGAAAAAATAATGCCGGCTACCGAGGCGGAAATGGTCAAATATTTCCATAACACGCACGGGACCGTCAAGGTAAGTTTTGCAAACCAGATGCATGATTTGTGCGAAGCGCTAAACGTTAATTACGAAAATGTAATGCAGTGTGCGGTGAAAACAAAAAATATCCAAATAACGAATTATTTACATGTGTGGCATAAAGGGTTTCGCGGATATGGCGGAACGTGTTTTCCAAAAGACATTCGGGCGCTGATTTGGCTGGGCGATAATTTAGGAGTTGATTTAAAAATACATAAAGCGGCCGAGGAAGTGAATAATAAACTGATGGAAAAGCAAAATATAAGCGATCCGGAATCTATGGGAAGAAGCTGGAGTATTTTGAACTAAAACCTAAAAGCCGCTTTTAACAGCGGCTTTTAGGTTTGGAAAAGAAGCGGTATTTATCCAAAATTGTTTTGGATTTTTGGGGCGATCTGACACTATATTAATATTGTCCGCAATATTGATTATAAAGTCTGGCTGTATTAGTATTAATAAATAATAAAATCCCGTAATTTGGGATTTATATTTTATATAAAAACTTCATGCTCAAGGATTGCGTAGGCTCAAAGAAAGACTTAGCAATACTTTAACAGGGAAGTTATGCGCAGAATGAAGCTTTTGATGAAAATATCCCTTTGGATATTGGCCTTTATTCCTCTTGTTATCGCCAATTCGGCATTTTTCCCTTACATTAGCGGAAAAAGTTTGATGATCAGAGCGGCCATTGCAGCAGTATCTTTGTTATTTATAATCCATCTAAACTTTTCCAAATATTTCAGAAAAGAAATTACCGGAAAAATAAAAAAATACTGGAAGAATCCTCTTACTATAACGACTTTTTCATTTATTTTACTGACAACTATCAGCGCGATTTTCGCTTTTAACTCTTATAAAGCATTTTTCGGCGACGTGGAGAGGGGAGAAGGGCTTTTGGGAATTCTTTCATTTTTTGCATTTTTCGTTTTTTCTCTTTTAATTTTTGAAAAGGAGGATTGGAATTGGTTCTTCAGGTTCAATCTTTTTACGGGAATCATTTTGTTTGTAAACGAATTTTCGGCATTTCATTCCGGTACGGTGAGGCCGGGCGCAAATACGGGAAACCCGACTTTTTTGGCGGGATATTTTCTATTCGTGATTATGGCGGCTATAGCGAGTTATGCTATGGCGGAAAGAGATTCGGCCGCGGGATTGAGTTGGAAAATCCTATCGGCTATAACCGGAATTTTGGCAGTGGCCGGAATATTTATCACGGAAACCCGCGGAACCATTGTCGGATTGGCGATCGGGGTTTTGGCAATAATTATTTATGCGGCTATAAAAGGAAAGGAAACCAAAATCTTCAACAAAATCAGTTTGCAAAAATTTTCTTTGGTTTTATTGGGAGTGTTGGTTGCATTGATGCTGATTTTTGCCGCAACAAGGACAAATCCGGTTTGGGAAAAAGTTCCGGGATTAAACAGGTTGGCTCAAATCGGAACTGCGAGCGGAGACAGTTCGATAAATACGCGTTTGATTTCCTTGGGAGTCAGCTTGAAAGCGATTAACCCGACCAATAATTCACTGAAGGAATTTTTAATCGGATGGGGGCAGGATAATTTCAGCATCGCTTATAACAGAAATTACAATCCGCAATATTATAAATACGAGCACTCTTGGTTTGACAGGGCGCACAACAAAATAATGGATGTTCTGGTGATGGACGGGGTTGCCGGTTTGGTTTCATACCTGGCATTGTGGGGAGCGTTTTTATGGCTGGTGTTCAGGAAAAAAGGATTTTCCGCCTTGGCGATGGCGACTTTGCTTTTCGGCGTAAGCTATTTTGCACATATTTTCGTGGTGTTCGATCAAATATCCACCTGGATTCCGTTTTTCGCGGCATTGGCGTTTTTGGTTTTCGTATCGGAATTCAAGGATGAAGAAAAAAAGCCTGCCCATAAAACCGCAGAAGCAGGCGAGGCAAATAACTATACGCTGCCCTTAATTTTCGGGGCAATCGCAATTTTCTTTTTATACAGTTTGATTTTTTGGACCGTAATCCCTTTTTCACAAATGAGCACGTATTTGGGCGCATATTCTTCAAGCAATCTGACGGATTTTACAAATGCGGTAAAAAGCTCTTTAACTCCGTTTACTTACGCGCAGGAAGATATAAGAGGACATTTTTTGTCGATGGCGATGTCGTCTTATGCCAAAAACCCGAATTTCAAGGATTTGTTCAATTTGGCTTTGAACGAAATGGTTGATTTGGTGAACAGGGATCCGGCGAATCCGAGGTACGCTTTGCAAGCGGGTGAAGCGTATAATTTTCGAGGAAAGATGACAAATAACGCGGATGATTTAAAAACGGCGGAAAAATATTTCCGACAGGCTTTGGCTTGGGCGCCGCGAAGGCAGGATGTCATTTATGATCTATCCATGAGCGTATTGTCCCAAGGCAGAATCAATGAGGCCCTGGATCTTTTAAACGGATCAATGAAAGATGACAGTCAGGTTCCGGAGACTCATTATTATCTGGCTGTCGCTCAGACTTATTCGGGCGATTATAAGGATGCGTTGGCCAATGCCGAGTATGCCGCAAGCAGAATAAGCATGCCGCAAATGAGCAATTTGTATCAGCAATTTTTGGCGTATTTCTACAAAGAAAAGGACAAGGCGGATTTTATGACAACGGCAAACAGGCTGGAAATTTTGGAGTCGGACAAAAAATCCGAATTAGATCAGATTTTAAATTACGTAAACAAAGGCCAATGGCCGGTGATTAATTTTCAGTAAAATATGAAAATTCTCGTTACAGGAGGCGCAGGATTTATTGGATCAAATTTTATTAGATACATCTTAAATAAATATAATGATGCACAAATTTTAAATTACGATGCGCTTACTTATTCTGGGAATTTAGAAAATTTAAAAGATATTAAAGAAAATGGAAGATATAAATTCGTTCAGGGAAATGTTGCAGATAAAAATTCCTTAGATGAAGTTTTTGCAGATTTTCAACCAGATCTTGTTATTAATTTTGCAGCAGAAACCCATGTAGATAGAAGTATTCATGTTGGCGCAAAAGAATTTATTGATACAAATATTACAGGTGTTTTTAATATTTTGGAAGCGGTCAAAAATGATTCGAATATTAAAAAATATGTTCAGGTTTCAACTGATGAAGTTTATGGGAGTTTGGATTTAGATTCAGAAAATGAGTTTTCAGAAGAAACTTCTTTTGCGCCAAACGTTCCTTATGCCGCAACTAAAGCAGGGGGAGATCTTTTGTGTAGGGCCTATAACCACACATTTGGAGTTCCTGTTGTTGTAACTCATTGCTCGAATAATTACGGGCCTTATCAATATCCAGAAAAACTAATTCCGTTTTTAATTTTGAGAATGTTAGAGGATAAAAAAATTCCATTGTATGGAGATGGGGAAAATGTTAGGGATTGGATATATGTTTTAGATCATTGCAGTGCATTAGAATCTTGTTTATTTAATGGAAAATCTGGAGAAGTTTATAACATTGGAGGTGATAATGAATTGGCAAATGTTGAAATTGCAAAAAGAATTTTAAGATATTTTAACAGAGATGAATCATGGATTGAATATGTAAAAGACAGACCAGGACATGATCGAAGATATGCGATCGATTCTTCTAAAATACAGCAAGAATTGGGTTGGAAACCAAAATATAATTTTGAACAGGCTTTTGATGAAACGGTCAAATGGTATTTGAATAATCCCGAATGGATCGATGGTGTTAGAAAAAAAACAGGCGTTTTTAATCCTCATATAGATTTATGGAAAGAACATAAAAGTTTAGACGATAATAAAGTATGAAGGGTATTATTTTGGCGGGAGGAAATGGAACACGTTTAAGGCCATTGACTCTTATAACAAATAAGCATCTTTTGCCGGTTTATAATAAGCCGATGATTTTATATCCCTTAGAAACTTTAAGAAAATCGGGCATTGATGAAATTATGATAGTTTGCGGGAAAGAACATGCCGGACATTTTATGAATTTTCTGAGTTCTGGGGAAAATTATGGAGTAAAATTATCTTATGCACTTCAGCATGATGCTGGGGGAATAGCTGAGGCATTGGGATTAGCAGAGGATTTTGCTGATAATGGTAAAATTGCAGTTATACTGGGGGACAATATTTTTGAAGATGATTTTTCGAATAATATTAAATCTTTTAGGAAACAAAATGGAGCAAAGGTTTTTATAAAAAAAGTTACTGATCCGACTAGGTTTGGTATTGCAGTAATAAAAGAAGGGAAAATAATCAGTATTGAAGAGAAGCCTAAAAATCCTAAATCGAATTTTGCAACAGTCGGGTTTTATCTTTACGATTCCGATGTTTTTAAAAAAATTAAAAATCTAAAACCATCCAAAAGAGGGGAATTGGAAATAACGGATGTCCATAATATGTACATAAAAGAAAATAATTTATCCTATGGTGTTGTTAAGGGATTTTGGTCAGATGCCGGCACATTTGAATCTTTATTTAAGACCTCTAAGTGGGCACTATCTAGAAAATAAATGGCAGCTAATTTTATACAAACAAATTTTAGAGAATCTTTTATTATTGAACCCAAAGCTTTTGAAGACCATAGGGGTTATTTTATGGAGTCTTATAATATTAAAGATTTTCAAAACAAAGGGATTACTGATAAATTTATTCAGGAGAATTTTTCTTTTTCCCAGAAAAACGTTTTGAGGGGAATGCACTTCCAAAAATCACCTCATGAAACAAGCAAATTTATTCGTTGTGTGGAAGGGGAAATTTACAATGTTATGATAGATATTCGCAAAAACTCGTCGACTTTTGGTAACTGGCAAGGGTTTTTCTTATCCAAAGAAAACAGAAAGATGCTTTACGTGCCTAAAGGATTTGCCAATGGATTTTGTGCCATAAGCAATGGAGCGGGAGTTGCTTATATGGTGGATGAGTTATATTATCCTGATTTTGCTGGAATTATTAGATGGGATGATCCTGATATTGGTATTTCTTGGCCAGTCAAAAATCCAGTTCTTTCTGAACAAGACAAAAACGCTCCATTTTTAAAGGAAATTATTGATTTTCTAGGGTAAGTTGCTTATTCTAAAATATGGATTTTTCAAAAACCTTAATTACTGGTGGCGATGGGATGGTCGGCAGCTATGTCGATTTTGGTGTTAAAACAAATAAAAGATCTCTAGATATAACAGATTTAAAAGAAGTCTTACTTGTGGTAAATAAATATAAACCTAAAGCCATATTACATTTAGCGGCAGAGACCGATGTTGATCGCTGTGAGCGTGATCCACAATTTGCTTATTTTATAAATTCAATCGGAACTTATAATATTGCTTTAGCTGCCAAGCAGATTGGGGCAAAACTGGTTTATGTATCTACAAATGCTATCTTTGATGGAAAGAAAAAAACTCCTTACCAAGAAAATGATGCACCCAATCCGCAAAATTATTATGGTCATTCTAAATTTTTGGGAGAAGCAGCAATAAAAGAATTATTAGAGGACTACCTCATTGTTAGAGCTTCTTGGATGTTTGGTGGAGGGCCAGCAAAAGATCAAAAGTTTGTTGCAAAAATTATCAATCAAATAAAAAATCCAGAAATTAAAGAAATTAAAGCAGTCACAGATCAAATAGGTGCCCCTACTTCTGGGAAAGATTTGGTAAAAGGAATAAAATTTCTTTTAGAAAAAGATGAGAAAGGAATTTTTAATTTGCCAAATTCTGGAATAGCTTCAAGGTATGATGTCGCTAAATTTATAATAAATACATTAAGACCAGAAGTTAATGTGATTCCCGTGGATTCTTCTTATTTTAATTTAGATGCTAAGAGAATTGGGAATGACGGTTTAATATCAAAAATTAATATAATGCGTTCATGGCAGGATGCTATGGCAGAATATTTAAAAGAAGAATGGATTTAAAATAATTAATCAAAGCTATGAAAGAAGAATTTGTTCATAATAATAAATGTAAAAGTTGCGATGGTGTTAATTTAGTGAAGTTTTTGGATTTGGGATCTATGCCTCCAGCCAATGCTTTTTTACCTAAAGATGAACTGAATAATGCCGAAGATAAATTTCCTTTGGCTGTTTATTTTTGTCAGGATTGTGCCATGGTCCAACTTTTGGATGTTGTTGACCAAGATATTCTTTTTGGCCGCTATAACTATTTAACATCAGCTAGTAAACCATTGGTGGATCATTTTATCCAAATGGGGAATGAATTAGTAAATAAATTCATTAAATCCAGAGATGATTTAGTGGTTGAGATTGGAGGAAATGATGGGGTATTAGTTGGTGCTATTAAAGATAAATGCAGAGTTTTAAATGTGGAACCTGCAAGCAATATTGCGGAAATTTCTAGAGAAAAGGGGATAGAGACCATTAATAAATTTTTCAATAAAGATTTAGTGGAGGAAATTTTGAAGAAATATGGCAATGCTAAAGTTATTGTCGCCAATAATGTTATGGCTCATATAGATGATTTAAAGAGCGTATTTGAAGGCATAAAAATTTTAATTGGAGGGGATGGGGTTTTTGTGTTTGAAGTTCACTGGGTTGGTAATTTGTTGGGCGAAGGCGGATTTGATCAAATTTATCATGAGCATCTTTATTACCACTCTTTAATTTCTTTGAGGAATTTTGTAAAGCAATTTGGTTTGAATATTTTTGATATTGAAACGGTCCCTATACATGGCGAATCAATGCGAGTTTATGTAAGTAAAAATATGCCAATAAGTGAAAATGTTGAAAAATTTTTAACAAAGGAAAAACAACTCGGACTTGATAGAGCGGAAACATTTTTAAATTTTTCAAAAAAAGTTGAAGATAATAAAATAAGATTAAAATCGATTCTTAACGAATTAAAAAAAGAAAATAAAAAAATAATTGGCTATGGTGCGCCCGCAAAAGGCAATACATTACTTAATTATTTTGAAATAGACAGCACTATTTTAGGTTACATAATTGATACAACGCCTCTAAAACAAGGAATGTACACGCCTGGAACACATATTATCGTGAGTTCGCCAGATAGAATAAAAGAAGAATTACCGGATTACATTTTGCTTTTAGCTTGGAATTATGCAGATGCTATTTTAAATAAAGAAAAAGAATTGCGAGAAAGAGGCGTGAAATTTATTATCCCCGTGCCTGAAGCAAAAATTGTGTAATTTTTATCTATTGCTTCAAGCAAGATTTCTTTAACTATCATAATTATGAAGAGTATTTGTAATATTTGTAAACATGACGATGCAAGGCTAATTTTTTATACAAAGGATAATCGTTATAATCCAAAAAATAATAAAAAATTTCGTCTTATACAATGTCTTAACTGTGGGTTGGTTTATATAAATCCTTTACCGGATGATTCCGCTATTAAAGATTCTTATGGATTTAATTATTTTAAATTAAAGGATGGATCTAAACCAAAAGGAAGAATAATTCAGATTTTAAAATTCATTAAAAAAAAATTCTCTCTAAACATTTATCCTACCTACAAATTTTATAGACTTAAAAATAAATTTTTCAGTAATAATTCCGGGAAATTTCTTGATGTCGGATGTGCTACGGGATTATTAGATGAATTTCTAATAAAAGAATTTCCTAGGTGGAAATTTTTCGGAATTGAGCCTAGTGAGGGAGCTTTTAAAAGAGCTTCACGAGTGAATGAATTTAAAGTTTTTAAAGGTGCTTTAGAAGACGCGAAATATCCATCCGATTATTTCGATATTATTTTAATAAATCAAGTTTTAGAACATGTTTATGATCCTGCCTCAGTAATAAATAAATGTTCTCACATTTTAAAGTCGACCGGGAAATTAATTATTGCTGTCCCAGATTTTAATTCTTTCAGCTCTAAAATCTTTGGTAAATATTGGTATCATCTCGATGTTCCCAGGCATTTATATCACTTTAATATAAAATCGTTAGAACTGATCCTTGAAAGGAATGGATTTCTTATTCAGAAGAAAGAGAAAGAATCTTTACCCGGATCTTTTGTAAAAAGCATTTTTCTTTTATTCGGTTCAAACCCTGATTCATTAGATAGTTCGTATGCATGGGTTGCAGTTAAAATTTTATTTAACCCTATTTTAAATTTTTTGAATATCTTATTTGAAAAATTTGGTATTTCCAATGGAATTTTTATTATTGCAATAAAGAATTAATTATGCCTAAAGTTTTTATTCTGATTTTACATTGGCAAAAATATGATATTACGAGGGAATGTCTAGAATCATTTAAAAAATTAGATTATCCAAATTATAAGATTGTGGTTTTAGACAATGCATCATCTAATGATTCGGCGCGCAGATTAGAACAAGAATTTCCACAGAACTTATTTATTTTCAATAAAGAAAACAAAGGCTATGGGGCGGGTATGAATCCAGGAATAAAATATGCTTTGGATAACGGTGCAGATTATATTTTTCTTTTAAATAACGATGTCATTGTTAGCAAAAATGATTTTTTAGTTAGACTGATTAACTTGATGGAAAGTAATAAAAAGGTCGGTATTGCTGGCCCTAAATTATTATTTAGAGATATGACATATCAAAGATCTTATAGAAATTATTTCTTTTCCATAGCTCTTGGATTCTGGGCACCTGAAAAAGTGTTTATTTTTTTTAGAAAGATATTTGGCATACTTCCAAAAGACAATATTACTCACAAAGTTGATTGGCTAAATGCTGTTGCTTTGTTATTTAAAAGAGAAGTGTTTGAAAAAATTGGTTTGATGGATGAAAGATTTTTTTTGGGCGCTGAAGATGTCGATTTATCATTAAGCGCTAAAAATAAAGGATGGGAGACTTGGTATTGTGCTGAGTCAGAGTTAGTGCACTTAAGTTTTGTCAGTCACGACAATGAAGGCGGTGCCGGATATGATAAATATTGGATAGAGAGTACAATATTATTTTTAGAAAAACATTACTCTAAGATTACAGTTTTCGTAATAAGATTTTTAATTGTTTTAGGTTTATTTTTGAGAGGGCTGCAGTGGTCAATTCTTGGATTATTTAATCAATCTTATTTTTTAAGAGCAAAAAATTTTTTTAGAATAAGCTACTTTTCATTGATTATTAGACCTAGATTTGCCAATAAATGATTATGAATCCTTTAGTATCTATATTGGTTTTAAATTGGAATAATTTTGATGACACTAATAATTGTGTGACTTCATTATTATCACTAAATTATAACAATTTTAATATTTTAATTATTGATAATGGTTCTACCGACAATTCTTTTATAAGACTAAAAAATAAATTCCGCGATGAGAGAATCATTTTTTTAAAAAATAAAGAAAATTTTGGTTATGCTGGAGGTATAAATATAGGCATAAAGTATGTTTTTGAAAAATTATCTTCCGATTTCATTTGGATTCTAAATAACGATATTATGGTTGATAAAGATTCTTTAAAATTTTTAATCGATGCTGTAAATAAAAATAAGAAAATTGGTATTGCTGGTCCAACGATTTATTTGGCTGGAACTAAAAAAATAATGGAACAATATTATCGTTTAAATTTACTTTTTGGACGTTTTTTGGTTAAAACCAATCTTAATGAGAATGAAGTAGTTAAAATAGAAAATAAAAAAAATAATTACATAGGAGGAGCCGCTGTTTTTTTACGAAAGGAAATTCTAAATAAAATTGGCTATATTCCCGAAGAATATTTTATGTATAATGAGGATATAGCATGGCATCAAAAAATAAAAAATACTCAATTAGAATATTTATATGTTGGTCCAGCAAAGGTATGGCATAAAAAAGGCGCTTCTAGCGGTGGGAAAAAAACTATAATGCCTGATTATTATGACTCCAGAAATTTTCTTTATTTTATAAAAAAATTTTATCCGCTTTGGTTGCCTTATGAATTTTTTATGTCAATTATTAATAAGGTCTTTCCCAAAGTGTTAAGAGGAGAATGGGAAAGACTCAGATATGTTTTTATGGGATTTAGAGACTTTGCAAAAGGTAAAATGGGAAAATTCGAAAATTAACTATGCCAAAGGTTTCGATAATAACCCCCTTTTATAAAGGAGAAAAATATATTGGTAGGGCTATTGAAAGTATTTTAAATCAAAATTATAAAGATTTTGAATATCTTATCGTTGATGATGGGTCAAAAACTAATTTTAATAATTATCTAACTAATAAATATGGAGGCAAAATTATTTATATAGAAAAAAGCAATGGTGGTCAGGCTTCGGCAGTAAATGTTGGGATAAAAAAAGCAAGGGGGGAATTTATTGCTTTCTGTGATCAAGATGATTGGTATTTGGATGATAAATTATTAAAACAAGTCAATTTTTTAAAAAGCCATCCCGAAATTGCTATGGTTTATTCTGATGTCTTAATGGGAGATGAGAATGGTAAAATACTTGATAAAACATGGATGCAATCTAGAAAAGTACGATTTTGCAGTGGAGGTTATGCCGATTGTGCGGCCAAATTATTTAAAAGGAATTTTATTCCCGCACCTTTGGCAGTTATGATTAGGAAATCTATTTTTGATCAAATAGGTTTATTTAATGAAAAATTTTCTAGCGCTTATGATTATGATTTTTGGTTTAGAATTCTAGAAGCCGGAATGCGTATTGGGAATATGGAAAATAAGTCAGCTGTTTGGAGAACTCATAGCGGCCAAGAAAGCAGGAATATAAAAAAGGCTAAAATAATGCAAATTGGAATTTTAAGAAGTTTTTTAAAGAGAAATCCAAAATTTGTATTAAACCACCCATTTTTAACTGCCTATAAAATCGTAAAATCATATATCGCTTTAATATTCAGTTTGATATGAATCTATGTTTAAAAAAAAGTATATAAATTTAATAAGGAAATTTGTTGGCAATATAGAAAGAGAAAGAGTGGGGTGGCAGAAAAATTTATTTTAATAAATATGAGGATAGGAATTAATTTAATTCAATATAGGGGATTACATGGTATTGAGGCTTTTGCTCGAGAAATTATCGAAAAATTGATTTTATTGGATAAAGATGATGAATTCATCCTTTTTACGAATCAAAATTCTTCAGTTATTTTTAAATTTAGTGGTTCAAATGTAAAAATAATTGAAGAAAAATTTAAAAATTTTTCTAGATTTAATTTAATTTTATATCAACAAATCTTGTTGCCTCGGATACTAAAAAGAGAAAAAATTGATTTGCTTTATTGCCCATCTGTAGCTATGCCAATTTTTTATAAAAATAAAATTGTTACTATCCATGATTGTGCAGCTTTTAAATTCAAGAACGAGGTGGGGTTCTCATCAAGAATTTATCTTAAAATGGCATTTTGGTCCGCTAAAAATTTTAGTAAAAAAATTGTAACAATTTCCGAATTTTCAAAAAATGAGTTGATAAATGATTATAAAGTTAATCCAGATTTAATTAGTGTTATCTCTGAAGGAGTTGCGCGAATTCCAGACGTTTCTCTGGATTTTATTGAAAAAACAAAAGAAAAATTTAAAATAGAAAATCCATATTTTTTTTATTTAGGAAACATTCATTATCGAAAAAATTTAATTGGTTTGTTGGAATCTTTTAAAAAATTTAAAGAAAATCATAACGAATTTTATTTGGTTTTTGGAGGAAGGATAAATAGTTGTTTTATTAATATTCGGGAAGAAGCGAAGAGATTAAATATTAGTAATAGTTTAATTCAGACGGGGTTTATTTCAGATGAAGAAAAAGTGGCATTATATAAAGGTGCAATCGCCCATGTCTTTCCTTCTTTTTATGAGGGATTTGGACTTTCTATTTTGGAGGCACAGTCTTTGGGTGTCCCGGTTTTGACTTCAAACATAACTTCAATGCCGGAAGTGGCTGGGAAAGGGGCCTTATTTGTTAACCCTTATAGTATAGAGGAAATTGCAAGTGGTTTGGAAGAAATCGTTTTTAATAAAGAATTGAGAAAAAAAATAATAAATAGAGGATTTGAAAATGTAAAAAGATTTTCTTGGGAATTTACTGCAAGGAAAATGATTAACATTTTTGAAATTTTTAATAATTACGAATGAATTCGATAGTTTAATTTCGTTTCAAATAAAAATAAATGTCAATGCTTAAAAAATATAAAAAATTATTTCAAAAGTTTTTGGGGAATATTTATAGAAAAAGTTTGGAATGGCAACGTAATCTAATTAAGGCATTGAAGTTTTTTTATTTATTGGCAATGTTTCCGATTGAAATAGTCGGGGATATTTTATTTTTAGGGAAAAGGTTTAAAAAAGGGAAGATACATAATCCTAAGAGAATTTTAATCGTAAAAATCGACCAGTTTGGGGATGTTCTTTTTTCGACCTTTATGTTGCCCTTGATTAAAGAAAAATATCCGGAGGCGCAAATAGATTACCTTATAAATCCGAAAACGGAATTTGTCATTAAAAATAATCCCCATATTTCCAATATTTATTATTGGGAAGATCCATTTTTGCATTTTCTTTTGGGCAGAGAAAAAAGCAATAAGCCGCCGATTTGGAAAATTTTAAAAAGGGATTTTGATTTGGTTAAAACAATAAGAAAAGAAAATTACGATGCGGTTATAAATACACGCGCTTATTCCCCCAGCACGAATATTTTTTGGAAATTATTAAGGCCGAAAAATTTAATCGCTTTTGACATTGCGGAACAAAGCTTTTTGGCGGATTTTTGGGTTGATTACGATTTATATGACGAAGAATGGAGGAATTATTTAAATCTGTTGTTGCCTTTGGGAATAAATAAAAGTAAGGCAGAATTTAAACCGGGATTCTTTAATTTTAATGAAAAAGAATTTATGGAAAAACTTCCCGGGTTAAATAAAAAATTTATTGTGATTTCGCCAGTTTCTTTTGACAAAGAAAGGAATTGGCCAGTGGAAAGATGGAAAGAGGTTATTGATTTTTTAACAGAAAGAAATTATCAAGTGGTTTTAACGGGGCTTAAATCGCAGGAAAATTATCTTTTAAGTATTTCTGCGGCAGTTGCTTCGCCAAATCTATTTATCATTTCAGATATTTCAATTCCGGGATTGGGCAGTGTTTTTAACAATGCCGAATTTTTTATTGGAATTGATTCTTTTCCAGCTCATTTAGCCTTGGCTCTAAATAAACCAATAATTTGTTTTGTTAACGAGCAAATTTATTTTCTAAAGAACTTTTCTCAAAAGAAATTTTATATGGACGCGAGGTGTATGATCCCTTTAGTTGATAAGGTAAAAATTGTTCCAACAACAAATAGCACAAGCGAATATGTTATTTCGTTGGCAGAGGAGTTGATTGGCGGGGAGATGTAAAGGAAACAGATTCTTCGTCCGCCGGCTGGGCGGATTCAGGATGACAAGGAGGCGGATCAGGATAACAGAAACTAATAGCGAATGGCGTTATTGTCTTTGCAGGATGATGTTTTTAATATCAATCGCGGTTTCTTCTTTTAAAATAATCAGAGAGACAATATAAGCCAGAGCGGAGGAGATTATTATCAGGAGGACATTGATGTTGAGGTTTAATAGCCCTTCGATAAAGCCGACCATAACAGCCGAGGCGATAATTGTTTTTGTAAAACTGCTAATAACTCTAAACTGAAGGTGTTTTTTAAGACTGAAGTATAGATACAGGGTTATTATGATTGTGTTTATAAGCGAAGCCAAAGCAGATCCGGCAATGCCAAATGGAGGTATGAGCAAAATATCAAAAAACAGATTTCCGAAAATTCCAAGAGCCGCATAAATAAGCAATTGACGCTCTTTTCTAAGGGCAAATAATTGATTGCCAAGCGCATTGGACATAAAGGTGGGAATAAACATCAGGCTCATTATCATAAAAGTGATTGTGGCCGGAATATACCGGTATCCGAATAATAAAACGATAATTTTTTGCGATAATAAAATTCCGCCAATTGTTAAGGGGAGGGCTAAAATTATCATCAGTGCCAAACTTTTTTCAACTATTTTTACCAGCCTTTCTTTTTGGTCGGCTAATTTCGCGGTTTGGGGGAAAAGGGCAACGGTTATCATGGCAGGCACAATAAAAATAATTTGGGTTATTCTTAATGGCGCGGAGTAGTAGCCTACCTCGGTGATGCTTTTTAACCAAGCAATCATAAGGTTGTCCGTGTTGAGCATTACTGTTCCCATAACAGCCAGAATTCCCATGGGCCAGCTGGAATAAAGAAGGGTTTTTATTATGCTTTTCGAAAAAGTTTTTTTGACGTTTTTGAGATAACGGCGGAACGGATAGAATGCGCTTATCATGCCCAGTCCTGTTCCAAGCACATATCCAAGAGAAAGAGCTTTCGGGGTTTTGGAATAATAAAGGGCGAGAAAACCGCCGGCGACAATAAAGACATTGGTGATAATTTGAACAACAGCTTCGATCTCCATTTTTTCCCAGGCGCGGGCAAGAGAGGCGCCAAAATCCCTCAAGCTGTCAAAGGCGACAATTAGAATAACTATCGGCATCAAGTCGGCGACGGCTTTATCTTTAAAGAGAAGAGGAGACAAAACAATTACTGAGATGGAGATGAGGGCGAGCATTATCAGTTTTATAACTAAGGCGGTGGAAAAATATTTTTCCTGGATAGAAAGATCCTTGCTGGATTCGCGGACAATGGTCGCGTTTAATCCGAAATCGGCGAAGGTTGTGAAAAATCCGGCTAAACTTAAGGCATAAGAAAAAGCGCCGTATCCGTTAACGCTGAGGACGCGAGCGGCATAAACGATGATGGCCAGCTTGATAAGCTTTGAAAAAATCTGGCCGAAAAACAGCCAAAAGGTATTTTTGGCGACAGTCTGGCGGGCGGTTTTATTTTTGAATAAGAATTCACGAATATTCACAAATTAAACACAAATTTCACAAATGCTAATTAAGCACTCTTCGAAATTCAAGCTTGTTATGTTTGAAATTAGCAATAATTCCCAATTTTAATCCTGTAGCTTCTAAATATCGTAGAACTTGCTTTATGTCATTTTGACTTATTTTCCAAATAACTTTTGTTTCCAATAAGATTTGATTATTTATTATAAAATCAGCAAAAAATTCACCCAACTCTTCATCTTCAAATTTTGTTTTTATCTGAACTTCTTTTTTATCGAGAAGACTATATTTCCCCAGTTTTATAGCAATGGCTTTTTGATAATGTTTTTCTTGGTATTTATTTCCCAGCTTATTATGCACTTCAAATAGAATTCCCATTAGTTTATAACTTAATTCTGGATAAATAAGTTTTTCTTTATTCGTGATATTCGTGATCATTTGTGTAAATTTGTGCGTAAATTATTTCTGGTTCACAAAAAATAACTTAAGCGTTTTTAAAACAATAAGCAAATCCAAAAAAATCGAGCGGTTTTCAATGTAAAATATGTCATATTGGAGTTTTTCGACTGCGTCTTGAACGGAGGCGCCGTAGCGGTAATTGATTTGCGCCCAGCCGGTGATACCGGGTTTGGTCAAATGGCGGATTTCGTAATAAGGGATTTGATCCTTCAATTCTTTGACGAATTCGGGGCGTTCGGGACGGGGGCCGACAAAAGAAATATTTCCTTTAAAGACGTTGACTAGTTGCGGCAATTCGTCTAAGTGTGTGTATCTTAGAAATTTTCCGAATTTAGTTACGCGGTTGTCGCCGGGCTGGGACCATTGAGCGCCGTTTTTCTCGGCATCAAGGCGCATCGTTCTGAATTTATAAAGAGTAAATTCTTTTTCATTTTTTCCGATGCGGATTTGCTTATAAATCACAGGACCGAGAGAAGTCAGTTTGCCGATTAAAAATATAATAAGAAAAAACGGAGAAAAAATAATCAAGGCAATTAAGGCGAAAATTTCATCAAGAATGTTTTTCCCCATGTCATATAGGCCGGTTTTATAAATGAAGTTTTCCAAAAACCAAGCTTCTTCCAACTCGGTTAGCGGGACCTTTTGGAAAATATTTTCATAGAATTCGGAAAGGTTGAGAACTCGGATTCCCAAGGGGAGATTTTTATAAATTAATTTCGCCAAGCGGATTTTTTCGGTTAAGTGGGCGGGAATGACAATTAATTTTATATTGTTTTTTAAAATGATTTGAGAAAGATTTTCGGCATTGGTCAGCTCATTTTCATGGATTTTCAATTTAATTTGAAAACCGAATTGAGCGTGGATTTTTAAAAATTCGTCGAGTTTTTCCGGCAGATCATTTTTTTGATCAGAGGTGATAATTAAAACATTTTCGGGCGATTTTGATCTGATATTGAAAAAGTTAAAAAAGTATCGCCAGGCGAATTCCAAAATTCCAAAAACAATTATAAAGATAAGCAAGTTTGTTTTAGGAGCAATGCCAAAGAAGGGAATCAAATAAAAGAAGGCGATGGCTATAAAGATATTAATCAAAAGAGAAATGGCGAATTTTTTGAAAAAATTAAGATTATTGCGCAGAGTTTTGCTTTCGTAAAGGTCGTTGATATAAAAGACAATCAGCCAGATGATGAAAATAAGAGAAAAAGGCAGGATGTGAAGAGAAATCTTGCTCGCGAATTGTTGCGGACCATAACGCAAATCAAGGGTCAGAAGCAGAGATCCGTATAAAATAATAATATCGCTTATTAAAAGAAGAAATTGTTTAAATTTGGAAAGCATTAATTCTTAAATCGTTCTAATTAGTTTAATTTTGATTATGAGCTTTTTCCCCGTCGATTGGCGGATCAGGATGACGCAGAGGGGACTCAGGATAGCACCCTTTTCGCTTTATTCAGGACGATATGGCAGACGATAGACGGTTTTTGAAATTGCTTTTGTTGACTATAGTTTCGGGGTGAATTATTATTTTAAAAAGCCGAAAATATATTTAAATTCTAATCTTTTTTTAACAAATTATGAAGGTTTCTCCCGGGCAAGATTCAGGGATAGACCTTTGTTGCGGTATTGCTCGTCCAAAATGAAAAAATCTTATTTTTTCATTTTGTTCCCTGCTTGTCCGCATTAAACAAAATGGACAATAAAAATTCTAACAAATGGGCAATACCGGCAGCTATAATTTTTGCAGCTCTTCTTATCGGAGGCGCATTAATTTATTCAACCGGGAAGAAAAGCATTGATTCCCAGCAAGGAAATGGCGCCAACCAACAGCAAAATCAGCAGGCAAATCAACCGGGAAATGCAAACCAGCAGCAAACAAATTCGGGCCAGGCCTCGGGTCCTTCCATAGACAGCAGCGATGTTGTTTTGGGAAATGCAAATGCTCCGCTGACAATTATCGAATTCGGGGATTTCCAATGCCCGTTTTGCACGAAGTTTTCTCAGGAAATCGAGCCTCAATTAAGGACTAATTATATAGATACGGGCAAGGCGAAAATGGTTTACAAGCCGCTGGCGTTTTTGGATTCCCAATCGCAATATAAAGAATCGCAAAATGCCGTAGCTGCGGTGGAATGCGCCAAAGAGCAAGGCAAGTTTTGGGATTTTCATGACGCGATTTTCAAATTCGAATACGGAGAATTGCAAAAGGAAATGGCCGGCCAGCTTCAAACTACGGAAAATATCGGAGTTTTGAACAGGGCTTTATTCCAGAGAATCGCGGGTGATCTTAAAATGGATACAAATAAGTTTTTGTCTTGCTATGATTCGGGGAAATATGCCAACGCCTACCAAACTTACATGCAAGAGGGAGAGGCGGCTATGCCACAGGGAATCGGCACTCCCGCAGTTTTCGTAAACGGGCAAAAGGCGGAACTTCAGATTAATTCTTCGGGACAATTTGATTTCAACGCTTTTTCCCGGGTTCTGGATGGAATGCTGGGGAATGGCAAATAGCGGATAGCTAATGGCGAATAGCCACAGCTAAACAGAAAGGATTATTAACAGATGTGGTAAAATCCAAAGAAAGGTCGTTAGATCAGAATAGCAGAAAGTTATATGGCCAAAGTTACAATTTATTCAACTCCAACTTGTCCTTATTGCGAAATGACAAAGGAGTATTTGAAAAAGAACAATATTGAGTTTGAAAATAAAGATGTCAGCGAGGATGAAAATTCCGCACGGGAAATGGTTGAAAAATCCCACCAATTGGGAGTTCCGGTCATAGATATTGACGGAGCAATAATCGTCGGCTTTAACCGGCCCGAAATAGATAAGGCATTGGGGTTGCAAAAATAACTACAGCCTACAGGCCACAGGCTGCACACTAATCGTTGTAGTCCGTAGCCTGTAGTCGGTCTATGCAAAAATACGATTTGATAATTTTAGGCGGAGGTCCGGCCGGAGTGGCTGCCGGAATTTATGCCGCGCGAAAAAAAATAAATGCTCTGCTTTTGACAAAAAGCGTCGGAGGCCAGTCAATCGTATCAGCTAAAATAGAAAATGTTATCGGCTTGAATTCCCTTTCAGGCGAGGAGCTTTCAAATATTTTCGAGAATCAGCTGAAATCTTATCCGAACTTGGAATTGGAAACGGGAATTTCCGTTGAATCCATAAAAAAAATCGAGGATGTATTTGAAATAAAGGATTCAAGCGGGAATTCCTATCAGGCAAATTATGTTTTGAACGCGATGGGCAGCGGATACCGGAAGCTTGGCGTGCCCGGCGAAAAAGAATTCGGAGGCGAGGGAGTTTTTTATTGCTCAACCTGCGATGCGCCTTTGATGAAAAATAAAATAGCGGCGGTAATCGGCGGAGGAAACAGCGGGTTTAACGCGGTTATCGATTTACTGCCGTATGCGTCGGAAATTTATCTTCTGGAAGCAGCCGGCCAATTGAGAGGAGATCCGATTTTACAGGATAAAATAAAAAACGAAAGAGTAAGGGTTATTTTAAACGCCAAAGTTTTGGAAATTTCCGGAAGCGGGTTAGTAAACGGCTTAAAATATTTGGATTTGGCCGCAAACGAAGAAAAATTCCTGAATCTTTCCGGTATTTTTGTGGAAATCGGATATGAGCCGAATACCGAATTGGTAAACGGAATGGTGAATTTGAATGAAAAGAGACAAATTATTGTCGATCACAAAACAATGAGAACGTCTATTGACGGAATGTGGGCAGCCGGAGACATAACCGACGGTTTGTATAATCAAATAAACACTGCTATTGGAGACGGCATAAAAGCGATTTTAAACATCTACGACACTATTAAATCCCGCAGCGAAAAAGATAAAATTTTGGAGCCAATAAATTAATTTTATATACTTGCCTCTGTTAGTAAGCGAAACTACGGGCGCAAGTTCGCGGATATCCGGCATATTTCATAATGCTTCCATATGTGTAAGCATTATGAATAAGCGAAGTTCGTAATTAATATAATAATATAAGCATTCTGCTTAGCGGAATATTTATCCGAAAACCAAATGCCATAGCCGTGAGGCTGCAATGATTGTTCTTTCTTTTTTGCACGGATATATTCTGACAAAGACGGAATTTTGCCGCAGGGCTTGAATTCTTCCTTTTTATTTATTACACTTTTCTTATTGTTTAGCCCTGAATGGGCCTTTTTGGTCAAAGGCCGATCGGGCTTAACTTTTTTATATATGGCAGAAGAAGCACAAAAATTAAATGCGGATTTGGATGAGATAGTCCAGGAGGAAAGCTTTGATGAAAGCGAAATTAAGCTTTTGCGGGAAATGGCGGAAAAGGGAATAATGTACGGACATAAGAAAAACAGGACTAATCCGAAATTCAAGCCTTATATTTTTGCCACCAGAAACGGATTAGAAATAATAGATCTGGGGAAAACAGTTAAAGGATTGGAAACGGCGATTGAATTTTTAAAAAAGCAGCTGAGCGAGAATAAGACAGTTCTTTTAATCGGGATGCAGCCGGCGAGCTGGGAATCCATGGGCGAATTGGCGAAGAAATATAATTTTTCAATGGCAAAGAACGGCTGGATCGGCGGTTTACTGACAAACTTTAAGAATGTTTCGCAGAGAATCGAGTATTTCAAAAAACTGCGAGACGGCATGGCAAAGGGAGAATTTGAAAAATATACCAAAAAGGAAAGAGTGATGATCAGCAAGAATATCGAAAAAATGAAACTGATGTTCGAGGGATTGGAAAATCTGGTCAAGATCCCCGATGTTGTTTTCGTAATTGACACCGCATTAAAGAGCCATGTTACCGCCATTAAGGAAGCAAAATTGTTAAATATACCCGTTATAGCGGTAATGGACAGCGATGACGATCCGGAACGGGCCAAGTACGTTATTCCCGCCAACGATCATTCAAAATTAAGCATTGATTGGATCATGGAGAAAATCGGCCAAGAATTGTCTTCTGTTAAAATAAGCGAAAACATCAACAAACCGCAATCTACAGACAGCGGCAAATAAAATTCGCAAATTTATTTGTGTTGCCGTCAGATTTTTATTTTTATGGCAAATGCAACCGACATTCAAAAATTACGAGAAGTTACCGGCGCCGGAGTCATGGAATGTAAAAAAGCGCTGGACGAAGCAGGCGGTGATTTCGAAAAGGCAAAAGCAATTATTTACGAAAGAGGATTAGCCAAGGCGGAAAAACGCGGGGGAAGGGCGACCGGAGCCGGAGTTCTGGAAACTTATATCCACAACGAAAGGGTCGGAGTTTTGCTGGAGTTGCGCTGTGAAACCGATTTCGTGGCAAGGACGGAAATGTTCCGCGAGTTGGCTCATGATCTGGTAATGCACATCGTCGCAATGAATCCGGAGAATGTCGAGGAATTATCGAAGCAAAATTTCGTTAAGGACGAATCAAAGACTGTCGATGATCTGGTGAAAACCGCAATTGCCAAATCCGGAGAAAATATAAGAGTGGAAAAATTCTGCAGGTATGAACTCTAGCCAATAGCTATTTACAACCGGCTTAATTCAATGTATAGCTTCATCCTTCAAATTTTAATAATGGGCTCTTTGGGGGCAATGATATATTTAATTGCCCGGAAAATCCCTTTAATCAGCGACAGGGCCGAAGAAAACGGTTTAATGCATCCGAAAGGATTTTTCGGCAAGGTGGAATTTATGATTGAGTCGTTGCCGCTTGAAAAAATGGATTTTGCATTCAGCCGATTTTTTGAGAAAAAATTAAGGCAGTTGCGGATCGGTTTGATGAAGATGGATAATTATTTGGTTAAGCATTTGGAGACTTTTAAAAATATTAAAAACGCGCGGCATTCTCTTAATGTCAGAAGGGCAAGATTCGAGAAACTATATGAGAGTCAGCTGGAGAATAACGGAGGAGCGGGAAAAAAAGAAGCTGATGCAACATCTAAAGAAATCGAGTAAGATTCTTGAAATGCGCAGGTGGCAGAGCGGTCAATTGCATCAGACTGTAAATCTGACGCCTTTATGGCTACGGGGGTTCGAATCCCTCCCTGCGCACCAGTAAGGAGATTGCCTCCTTAGCTTAGTGGCAAAGCAATGCTTTTGTAAAGCAAGGACGGGGGTTCGATTCCTCCAGGAGGCTCACTAAATAATAGTCAGTATCTTTCCTATTATTTAGTAGTTAGTTTAAAAATAAGCAAATGCCAATGTAGCTCAGCTGGTAGAGCAACTCCATGGTAAGGAGTAGGTCGCCGGTTCGACTCCGGCCATTGGCTCACAAAGCAGAGTATAGGATATAGGATTTAGGATTGACGTATATATCTTTTTGCTGTAAATTGATTTAGGCTAAATTCTACATCCTGAATTCTATTTAAATATGGCAAAATCAAAATTAAAAGAACAATTAACCAGGCTTCGTTGCTCCAAATGCAAGCATGTAAACTATCATACTCGCAAAAACAAGAAGACAGTGGACAGAAAGCTGGAATTCAAAAAATATTGCAAATGGTGTAAAGCCACCACTGTGCACAAAGAGGCTAGAAGATAGTCTCTTTTGTATTTTTGGATTATGGAAAAGAAAAATTTTCCTATAACTGAATCAATCCCGCTGAAAGAAAATAAAGAAAAAGAATTGGTTGAATTTATAAAGGCAATTTCCGAGCAGTTGCGAAATGAGGGCATTCCGGTTAAAGATGACGGCCGAATTGATATGGATGCTTTTGAGGGAGAGTTATCTTCAAAAAACGATATTGAAGCGGATAAAAAAGTAGTGGAAGAATATGAAAAAGAATGGCATAAAGATTTGAGCCAAGAAGAAATCGAAAAATCAAAAACAAAACGAGACGGGCCGAAACTGGAGATGTTTAAGACGGCCTTATTTAATAAATTTTTAAATAAGGATTTTATTGTGGCCAGGTCATCCGAATTTGATGATATAAAGCGCGGGATTGATAATGTTATTTTGGAGAGATCGACCGGCAATTTAGTTTGCGCTTTGGATGAAGTGGCGGATGAATCGGGAGACAGGTTCTTAAATAAAAAAGATTCGGTTTTAGAAAAAAATAAAGAATATAATGGGAATAAATTAAGGTATGCCCTCAGTGTCCGGAATGGAAAAGTTGTGAAAATAAAAGAAGTGCAATCGCCGGTTTTTTATTTGGCGTTATCAAAGAAAACATTAGATGAGGGAATTCAGGGATTTATTCCGTCTTTAGAGGAAAAATCGGAAAAAGAGATTGATATTTTCAATCATTTTATTAGTTCTATTTATAATCAATATACAACTTTAAAATTGAGGGGAGATTTGCAGCCGGTTTTTAAGAAAAAGTTGGAATATTTGCGAGATACAATCGGGAAATTGGCAGAGAAAATGCAAATAAATTAATCGGTATATTCATCTTTACCAGGCTTGATTTAGCCTTTATAATGCATATGTCATATGTGCAGATTGGGTTCATAGTTTAATGGCAGAATTTCGGTCTCCAATCCACCGAAATAAAATGGGTCTGTCGGTCATGGCAATATTTGTCTCTATCCTAGCAACTTTCTTCAAATGGGTGTTTAGGTAAGTGGTATACCTGCGGTCTCCAAAACCGCGATCGGGGGTTCGATTCCCTCAACACCCGCCCCGTTGAGCAGCGGTTCAAGGGACTGCATTTGTTTGTATCAGAAAAAACTTCAAGTAAAATTGATTCAATGGAAAACTTAGATTATCAGGATTATCTTGATGGGACAAAAAAGATTTTGGACGATAGTCAGAAGGAATCGGAGCTATATATACAACCGTTCTAGGAAAAGAATTTATTGTTTATCCCAATTTTTTTCCCTAAGTATTTTAATGATACGGAAATTTTTGCTCAAAATTTACCAGTTAAAAAAAATGACGAGATGTTGGAAATAGGATCTGGGACTGGCGTAATAAGCATTTTTGCAGGTATTAAGGGAGCAAAAAGAGTCCTTGCAATAGATATAAATCCTGATGCTTTAAAAAACACCGAAGAAAACATCAAAGGTATAATTTGAAAGATAGGATTAAGGTAAGACAGGGAGATTTATATGATTCGCTTAAAAAGGGAGAAAAATTTGAGGTTATTTTTTGGAATACTCCTTTTGGGTTTGTGGATAAGGGAAATATTTCTGATCTAGAAAAGTCAGTTTACGATCCAGGCTATAAATCTACTGAGAGATTTATAAAAGAGGCAAAAAATCATCTAAAATCAAAGGGGAAATTACTAATAGGATTTAGCTCAATCTTGGGGAAGTTAGAGTTGATTAAAAAATTTGTGAAAGAAGCGGGATTTAATTTGCAACTTTTATTTGAGGCCGAATCGGAGGAGATCTATCCTGTTAAGTTTGAAATTTTCGAAGTGCAATAAATGGAATCAATTGAAAAATTCAGTAGTGATTTATCTAAAAAAATGATAACAGAAGAAGCAGCGGGCAGTTTCCAAGGAGAGGTAAAAAGAGATGAAGTATTTTTAAATTTATTGAGATAGGAATTGTTGCAATAAGCTGTTTACAAAACTTTGACAAATTTGTTATAACCTTTATTATTTAAAGCAGCTCTAAAATAAATCTTTTTTGGGAAGGAGGCAGAAAGAATTGCGTTTATTTCCGAACAGAGAGGAAATTTCTTATGTCTGCAGCCGGGATCATATTCGCAATATGGACAGGTGGGCTATGGCGGTTATTATATTTTCTACCATAGACATCGTTATTACAATAATTTTTATAAACGTATTGAGAAAAAATGGAGGAATGGTTTTTTCGTGGATTTATAACCATGGGGGGTGCTTTACGATATCCGTCTATAAGATATTCACGACTGCAATTCCACTGTATGCAATCGGGAAAAAGAAAAAAGCGGGCCATGTAGTTGCAGCGGCTGTAATTGTCGCAATAGGTCTAAATTATATAATCTTCTTTCTTTTCCCTTATTTGAAGGGCCGGGGCTATTTTTAAAGCCTGCGGCCCGTTTTTTTTGGTTTGTTTCGCAAAATCTTACCGAAATAAGCAGTATACAATTGCAGCGATCGTTGCGATTGTATACCGTTTGAGGAGTTTATTTCCTGTTTTATTCCTTGATTTTAAGAGTTTGGCATTGTTTTGAAAATTGCTTATACTATAAAAATAAAATTCTTATATCTAAATGGAAACTAGAAATTTTGAAAATAAAGATTCCATAAAACCTGATTTTAGAAAAATATTTAAGGAGAAACTAGAGTCCATTGAACCAATTTCTGAAAAAGAGCAAAAGGATGCCGCCAGCGGATTTGAGGATGTTGGTATTGAAAAAATAAAAAAAGAAATTCCAGCCATGATTATTAGAATGGCCGGAAATGAAGATTTTGATTTATGGATAGAGGATAGCAATAATTTTAAGAATGTATTTGAGCCTCATGACGAATTAAGAGGGTTTCTTTGTATATTTTTGAATATAAAAGATGAATATGATCCAAAATTTCCCAGATTTCAATTAGGAGGAACCATTCTTCAAGATGAGAGTAATTCACTGTATTTACTAATGGATGAAATTCGCGAAGATGGATTAAGAGGTTTTATGAAAATTGAGGAGGTCGGGCCATTATTATTAGATTTGTTACGAGTATATAATATTAAAAAGGTTATCGGAAGATTTTCTAAAGAAGAAAGAGGAAAAAAATTTAGCGGTTTTAGGACTGCATCGCGAGATATAATTGATGAAGATCTAATAGGAAAAAGGAGGGAGCTTTTTTATTTTGTAAATTTAGCTCGCAAGTATAATATGACAAACGCGCAATTTTTGAGATTAAGAGTTATGGGTTTGAGCGCCTTCCAGGCAGGAGTTTCTATAAACTTGGAAGATATTGCAAAAGAGATTATTAAAGATGATTAAAATGAAAACACCGAAATACATTTTTATAGTGGGCGGGGTTATGTCGGGAGTGGGAAAGGGAATAGCTTCCGCTTCGATTGCCAAAATTCTTCAGGCTAAAGGATATGAAACAACAGCTATAAAAATAGATCCCTACGTAAATGTGGACGCGGGAACCATGAATCCCACCGAACACGGCGAGGTTTTTGTTTTGGATGACGGAATGGAATGCGATCAGGATATGGGAAATTACGAAAGATTTTTAAACAAAAACCTTTCAAGCGCGAATTACATGACAACCGGAAGCGTTTATCTTTCTCTGATCCAAAAAGAAAGAGCGCTGCAATTCGGCGGGAAAAACGTGGAGGTAGTGCCGCATGTGCCTTTGGAAGTTATCGGAAAAATAAATAAGGCGGCGGAAAAAGAAAAAGCGGAAATCGCGATTATTGAAATCGGCGGAACTGTGGGAGAATATCAGAATATTTTGTTTCTGGAAGCGGTCAGAATGCTGAAAATAAAAAGTCCTCAAGATGTCGTTTTGGGGCTTGTAAGTTATCTGCCTCAGCAAGGAGATGCCGGAGAATTAAAAACAAAACCGACGCAATATGCGGTAAGAACTTTAAATTCAGCCGGACTTCAGCCGGATTTGGTTTTGGCAAGGGCGGGCGTTTCTTTGGACGAAAAACGAAAAGAAAAAATCGCTTTCAACTGCAATATAGACGAGAACGCGGTTATTTCCGCGCCGGATGTTGAAAGCATTTATGAAGTACCGCTTAATTTTGAAAGAGACAAGCTCAGCGAGATTATTTTGAAAAAATTAAATCTGAAGCCGAAGAAAAAAGATTTGAAGGAATGGGCGGCTTTGGTAAAAAAGATACATTCGGCGAAAACTCCGGTAAAAATCGGAATTGTGGGGAAATATTTCTCAACCGGTAAATTCGTTCTGGCGGATTCGTATATTTCCGTAATCGAAGCGATTAAGCATGCGGCTTATACGCAAAACAGGAAGCCTGAAATTCATTGGCTAAACGCGGATGACTTCGAGTCATCCGCCGCGGAACTGCGCGGACTGAAACGCGAAATCACGCGGAAAAATAAAACAGGATTGAGAAAAGATTTTAGCGAATTAGAACAATATGACGGGGTTATAATCCCGGGCGGATTCGGAAGCAGGGGGATAGAAGGGAAAATCGCCGTCATCAGCCATTTGCGGGAAAATAAGATTCCATTTTTGGGGCTTTGTTACGGCATGCAGCTGGCGACAATCGAATACGCGAGGAATAAAGCGGGAATGGAAGGAGCGCATACGACTGAGGTGGATAAAAAAACGAAATATCCAGTAATTGATATTTTGCCCGAACAGAAAAAGAATCTGACCGAAAAAAATTTCGGAGCAACTATGAGATTGGGAGCTTATCCGGCAATCGTGAAACCGGGTAGCATCGCATACGGCGCTTATCGTGGCACAGCTTGGGAGGTAAAAGACAAAAAATTGCGGGATAAATACGGAGCCGGGCCGAAAGATTTGCTGATTTTTGAAAGGCACAGGCACAGGTACGAAGTAAATCCGCTTTATATAGACAATTTAATTGACAGCGGATTGGTTTATTCCGGAATTTCTCCGGATCAACGCTTGATGGAAATTCTGGAATTGCCGAAAAAAATCCATCCGTTTTTTGCGGCAACTCAGTTTCATCCGGAGTTGAAATCCCGGCCGTTGGATCCGCATCCTTTATTCAAAGAATTCATTAAAGCCGCGATGAAATAATTTACGGATGAATTTGGTTTTATGTTTAGGACCAAGTGGATAAACTGATATCAAATTATTTTTTATTCATTTAGGAAGGTTTTATGATTAAAGCTATTATTTTTGACATGGATGGCGTCATTGTTGATTCCGAGCCGTTAAACAAAGAGGCTGATAAGTGGGTTTGCGAACAATATGGAATAAAAGTTCCGGCATCTGAATGGAATAATCTGAAAGGAAAAACAAACAGGGATATTTTCTCTTATCTCATTGATAATTTTTCAGAGGGGGGGAATTTTAATCCGGAAGAATTGTCGCAAGCAAAAAAAAGGAGGTATTTGGAAATCGCTCCACTACGAATTTCTTTGGTTGAAGGGTCAAAGGATTTTATCCATCAGATCAGGCAATTGGCAGACAAAATCGCTTTAACGACTTCAAGCAGTAAAGCCATACAGGAAATGACATTTAATATTTTTGATTTGCATGATTATTTTGACGAGATTGTGACCGGCGATGAGATAAATAATGGCAAGCCACATCCAGAGTCATATCTGAAAACATTGGAGAAATTGAAGATAGAGCCGCGACATGCCGTTGTTATAGAAGATTCGGTTAACGGCATAAGGGCGGCAAAAGCTGCCGGCTGCAGAACAATAGGAATCACGACTTCCTTTCCGAAAGATACTTTAAAAAACGCAGGAGCTGATTATGCGGTTGATAAATTCGAGGAAATCTATCGGGTGATTTTGGATAATTATTAGGCAATTTTCCGGCCTTGCTATTTGATTTTTTCAGTACAGAGATTATCCACATTACGGGTAATTACTTTTGTGATATAATAAATCAAAATTAATAAAAGGGCGCTTTAACCTATTAAAAATATTATGAGAAAATACTTTTTGACGGCAGCCATTTTTTGCGCTGTTTTTTTGTTGTTTTTAGTTGGGTCGACTAATATAACAAGAGCGGCGGTTACCGCCACCGTAACGCCGATGAATTCCAATAGCGCAAATACTATAAAGGCAAATGCAACGCAGCCTGTCCTTAGAATCAATATGTCGGAGAGCGCGGGCGAGACCCTTACCAGTGTTACGGTTCATATCTCGAGCGCGACAACGGCAACTCCGACAGCATTTAGTCTTTCCAGTTTGGCACCTGTTGTTGATTTGGTACGGGATGCGGACGGAAACGGGTTATTCGATGCGACCGATACTGTTATAGCCACCGCAACTCCGAATCTCGCGCTTACCCAATTAAGCGTTTCAGCCACAACCACGGCAAGCGGAACTTTTTTCGTCGCGATAAACACGGCAAGTTCAACGGCGTGGACGGATAACGGTTATCCGGAAACAGCAACAGCCGGAGCGGTGCCGCAGGAATTTACAGTAGGCGTTCCAACCAGCAGTATTATTACTTCAACAAGTTCGCCGACTATCAGCACGACAACAACGGCGCCCTTTATGGCGGACATTCACAGCCAGATTCCGAATGCAGGTAAAATAGCGGATAGATTTCAAAGCCCCGATTTTTATGTAATGGATAACGGATCGGGCGGAGTCGATGAAGCGGGTATAATATATGTATATGCGTCAAGTTCGTCATCAACACCTATCGCTTCTGGGAATGTTAGTCCAGACGGGCGAATGGACATAAATATAGGATCAACACAAAGACCTTTCGTATGGCTGGAAGAAGTCGATGCCGCCGGTAATGCCACCAGTACGGGAGTTAATCATAACATTACATCCAGTGCCGCGGCTTCCGTTACATCTATTAACGCATATACGGACAGAATAATCATTAATTTAAGCGGAGGTTTAAATAACAGCCAGGCGACCAATTGCAATAATTATTCGATAAACGGAGCGCAATTTTCTTGTTCGGGAATCGGAACATATATAGATTTCTTCGGCAATCAGGTAATTTTACACGGTTTGAGTTTGACTCAAGGCTCCACAGCCACCATTTCCATTTCGGGAATTACGGATATGAATGGAAATCCGTTCAGCTATACGAATAATAATATGACGGTTAAAGCCCCGGATTATCCAGTGGTTACTTCTTTATCTTCTGGCTCGGGAATCGCCGGAGCTTCTGTGACAATTAACGGCAGTAATTTTGGCAGTGCGACCGGGACTATTTTATTTAGCGGCGGTATGGGTCAGTCCGGTCCAACGCCACCGGTTCAAGCTTCCACAACTTTATGGACCAGTACAGCGGTAACTGCTATTGTTCCTGCCGGCGCGCAGTCCGGTCCGCTTCAAGTTATTTCATCGTCTGGAGCAATGTCTGATCAGAATTCAAATACGTTTTTTGACGTGTTGTCAAATTATTACGTTAAATTGGCTGTCAGCACATCAACTTCTCCGGTAACAACTTCAACCGGAATGGTATTCGCAATATTCGGTCCCGATGGTATGAGTATTAGACATGTCGGCGACAATTCGACAACGACTTTCAATTCTTCGTCAGATGTATATACTCTCCCGAACACTTCCTCACAGGGATTTATTTGGGCTTACGCAACTTCCGGCGCCTATCTTTCAGCACCAGGTATGCAAATACAGCAAAATACTTCATCAACAAATCCGCAAATATTAGTGCTCGCTTCATCCACTTCCAATAGTATTTCCGGAACAGTTACTTTGGGTTCAGGTTCTTGCCCTTCCGCCTATCAAAATCAATATGTTGCCATGATGGCTATGCCTAACACGTCTTCGCCGGATATGAATTCGGTTCAGCCTGAATTTTTCGAAACGAATGGTTTATGCTCTGCCGCATATTCCATTGCTTTGCCTGGTCCTGGAACGTATAGCGTTCAAGCGCATTTGCCTCCGCAATCAGCAGTATCCGGACTTTTGGATCCTAGCGGACAAACTGTCACAGTTTCAACTTCAATTTCCGGAGTTAACTTCACATTTAATCCGGCGAGTTATTCCATTTACGGGCGAATAACCGACGCCAATGGCAATGCTTTTACGGATCCGAGTAAATATCAGTCTCTTATGGTTTTCGCTTATCAGCCAATTGAAGGAGGTCAAGGAGGAGTGGGTCAACCGGATTCCAGCGGATATTTTAGGATTTATGCCACTCCCGGAGCTTATAAACTAAGCATCAGTGGAAATGGAATGCCTACTCAAACGGAAACCGATTTACTGGTTACTACCAGTACGGCATTTGCCGCAAACGCTTCAACTCCAGTTATAATTTTTAAATTGGCTCCGCCAACAAGTTATATCGACGGGTATGTTAAAGATGCGAGCGGAAGCGCCATTTCTAACATAAATATTTATGCTTATTGCGATAACGGGCCCGGAAACGGGCATGCCGTTACCGATGGGCAGGGCTATTACAAAATGCTTCTTGATCCGTGTTCAAACTACCATGTCGGAGGATTCTCTTCGCAATATGGACAAATGCAAGAACAAAGCGGCATTGGTCTCGCAAATCAGTCATCTTCTCAAACTGTTAATTTTACGATTAATGCTTCGAATTTTGTTTCAATAAGCGGCGCGATTACACAAAACGGCAGTACGCCAATTTCCGGAGCCAATATTTGGATAACCCAGGGCGAAACCGGATCAAATATAACGGGCGGGCAAACTGATACCAGCGGACATTTTTCATTAATGATTCCCAGCGGATCAGACAATCTTTACGTCCATGCGGCGATGACGGGAATCGGCCAGCTTGGCGAAGAACAGGTTAATAGCGGTCAGGCTGTTAGTGCCAATACTACCGTTCCCACGATGGATTCAAAAATCGCCACTTTAACAATTCATCTATCGCCCGGAAATACTTTTAGTCAGGTGTTTCTTATGGCGCAAAGCAGCATCGGAAGCGGATATTCAAATCTTGTGAGTACATCGAGTTCTTACGATACATACCAAGTACAAGTTCCGTATACCGGGAGCAGCGCTTCAATTATAATCAACGGAGGCACTTCCGGAGGGCCCATTCCCGCAACTACTACTGTGATTACGGGTAATGCGATTATTCCAATAGATTTAAGTTCTGATTTTTATGCTGTTTCTGGTGTTGTTAGCGGAGATTATTCCAATGCTTATGTTTGGGCCGGAGGTTTAAACGGAGGCGGTGGCGCTCAAGTGAATTCCGACGGAACGTTTTCGCTGCAATTGCCGCAGGGAACGTATGATATCGGCGTAAATAAAGACGGCTATATGGGATCTTTATTGTCGAGCCAGAATATTTCCGCGGCTACTTCCGGTCTTAGTTTGACATTGACTCAGGCAACTTCCACTATAACTGGAATTGCGCAGTATAACGGATCGCCTATTTCCAATGTCAGGGTTTGGGCGGATAATTCTTCCGGCGGTTGGGCCGGTAGCAAGCCAACGGATGCCAACGGATCTTTTACGATAAACGTCACTGCGGGAAATTGGGTGGTCCATGCCATAGCGGATAGTTACCAGCTGGCGGCGCCATTATTGGTTACCGCTCCGGCCAGCAATGTAACCATCGATCTTCAGGCGGTCAGTTTTAAACCATTAACGAATATTCAGTCGGTTAATCCCATATCGGGACAAACGATAGGATATAATAATACAACCTTACAATTCCAACAGGGAACGATAACGGACGGATCAACCAATATGTCGGTATCCATAGCCGATACAATGAATGTTCCGGATAAAATCGGATCAAAAGTGATTGGTACTGCAAAAAATATCAGTATTCCGCCATCCGCCAACTCCAGTCAAACGCCTACATTTATTAAGGATGTTACTTTGAATTTCACTTTGACCAAAGCAGAACTGCAGAGTGACGGCATATCAAGCATCAGCGAGATTAATAATCTAAAGATCGGATATGATGATAATGTATCCAATGCATGGGTAAATATTCCGACAACAATCATATTGAGTCCTTCGGGCACGAGTACCACTTGGAACACTCTCACTTCCGTCACTTTATCCGGTCCGACTAAACACTTCTCGACATATGTTACTGAATCACAAACAACGGGAAGCGCTCCTTCAACTCCGACTGGATTGCAGGCTTCCGGAGGCAATAGCCAAATTACATTAACTTGGAATTCCGCGAGCGGAGCAAGCAGCTATTATATCTATAAATACAATGGTTCCGATTACATTTATTTGGATCAGACTTCCAATACTTCGTATGTCGATTCTGTGAATAATGGCGCTACTTATTCTTACAAAATTTCAGCCGCAGGCAGCAATGGAATTCAATCCGCACGGACAGACGCAGTCAGCGCAACAGCGGCGGCTTCGGCAGTCAACGGAACAGTGGCTGTGGGCGCTTCTTCTATAACAAGTTCATCGGGTTCGGGCGGCAGTACTGCCATAACAACTACCGCTACATCAACGTCCGCCTCTTCAACTGCGACGAATACTGCTACTGCGGCAACTTCGACAGAACAGAATACAACGCCGGCTTCCGCTGAAACAGCTGCGGTTTCCGGCGGGGAAAATTCAATAAATAAAATAACAATGCGGCTTATTGAAGGGTCAGACAATGCGCAAGTCTCTGATTTGCAGGAATTTTTGGCCAAATATCCGGATATTTATCCGGAAGGAATTGTGAGCGGATATTTCGGTCCGTTGACAAAGAAAGCTGTTGAAAAATTCCAGGAAAAATACGGCATTGCCAAAGCGGGAGAGCCGGGGTATGGACAAGTGGGCCCTTTAACCAGCGCGCAGATAAACAACCTTTTGACCGTTGTTACAAACAGTGCCGCTTCATCATCAACGACAAAAATAATCTCTTCAGGCAATTCCCAATTGGTTCAGTCTTTGAAAGCGCAAATAACGACAATTCAACAGAAAATCCTCGATCTTCTCAAGGAAGAGATACAGCTTTTGACAAGCGGACAATAAACAAGTAATTGCGCATTTGCACTGACTTTCCGGCATTAATATCCCTCGTCGGCAATGTGAATTTCATGCGGAATTAAGCGATAAATACAGCGGGCACGATTTATCGTGCCCGCTGTACTGAAAAATTTTTACTTTAAAGCAAAACAGACAATTAAACAACTATATAATATACTTAATAAATTTCTGACAAACTAAAATGGATAATAAAAAAAATTTGATTATTTTAGCCGTAATCGTTGCGGTTATAATAATCGGCGCCATAGGCGGATATTTTTACCTGGAAAAGCTAAAAAACTATCAGCAAGTGCAGCAAATAACAACAACGCAAACCCAGCAGAATCCGTTGCCAGATTTCGGTGTTCAAACGGCGCCGCTGCAGAATGTGCCGGATATAAATCCGACTACGCAAACAAATCCATATAAAGCGGTAAAAACAAATCCGTTTGAGTAAATGGATAAAAAATTTAAAATTCAACTGTCTGTATCAGAATGTTGCGCAGTCCAATCCGGGAATGACAATATTTCAACAGAGGGATTGTATACATAATGAAACAAAAAATTTTAATCTTCGCCATATTATTTTCGGCAATCTTCGTTTCTTTTTCAATTATAGCCGTCAATAAAATTCAAGCTCAATCCGACCAGCCGAATCTTTCCAATATTCAGTATCCGGTTACTGAACTTGGAAATTGCACGAGCCAGGATAATTGCAAAACATACTGCGATGCGCCCGCTCACCAAGATGCTTGTTTGAATTTCGCGCAGGAGCATAATCTTATGACTTCGCAGGAAATCAATGCTGCTCGCATTGTTTTAAGCGGCAGAGGCCCGGGCGGATGTACGTCAAAAGAAATTTGCCAGGCATACTGCGACAATACGGATCACATCAATGAATGCATTGCTTTTGCCCAGCAGAATAATTTAATGTCTCCGGACGAATTGGCCCAGGCGAAAAAAGTTCAAGCCGCGGTTGCGGCCGGAATAAAACCTCCGGCATGCGGAGGTCCGCAGAAATGCGATGTTTATTGCAGCCAGCCGGAGCATATGCAGGAATGCCTTAATTTCGGATTGCAAGCCGGTCTCGTGAGTCCTCAGGAGGCTGCCGATGCGCAGAAATATCTGAGCGCTATTGAGAAGGGCCTCAAGCCTCTTCCGTGCCATGGCAAAGAAGAATGCGACGCTTATTGTCAGGAAGAAAGCCATTTTGACGAGTGCGTTAATTTTTCCGAAGCGGCTGGATTTATGACTCCTCAGGATGCTGAAATGGCTAGAAAAACCGGAGGCAAGGGTCCGGGCGGATGCAGGGGCAAAGAAGAATGCGACGCTTATTGCAAAACCAATCAGCCCGTGTGCTTTCGGTTTGCGCTTGACCATGGGCTAATGTCTCAGGAAGATTTGCAAAAAATGAAAGAAGGAGAACAGCAAATGCAGCAGGTAATCAACGGCGCTTCCCAAGATTTGTTGAACTGTTTGAATTCGAAGCTTGGCGCCGATAAAATTGAAGCGCTTAAAAACTTACAGCCGGTCAATATGACTCAGCAAGACGGAGCAGATTTTCAATCATGCGCCGAGAAATCCATGTCTTCGGGAGAAAGCGGCCCTCAACACAAGATGACCTTTGGAGATATTATAAATACGGTTCCTCCGGAAATCAGGGGGTGTGTTTCCTCCAAATTAGATCCCAACATTCTTAATGAAAATAAAGACTTTTCCGGAACAATCAATCAAATTGCCAGGGAGTGTTCCGCTCAACTTACTCTGCCTTCTTCGCAGAATTATCAAGACAATTCTTCTTCTCCGGCTGACAACAATCAGCAAATGCCTTTGCAAAATTATCAAGAAAATTCTTCTTCGCAACAACAGCCGATGCAGCAATCAGAACAGGGCCAAGTCGCTCCAGGCCAATCCGATCCTGCGCCTGCCAATCAGATTCAAAACTCTTCAACGCAGAGCCTGATAATTTCAAATCCTTTGATGGCTTTGGTGCTTGAATCTTTGAAATTCTTGCTAGGCAAATAATTTTTTGGCAAAGAAGGCGGCTTATTTTACCAATTTATTTTATTAACCTCTCGCTGCCGCCATATTTTCTTCGAATTTGAGGGAGAGGAGTTTTGAGGTGCCGTCATTATTCATTGCAATTCCGTAGAGAACGTCGGCAGCTTCCATTATAGTTCGGTTGTGAGTAACTAAAATAAATTGGACTTTGGTTTCGAAATCTTTTATCAATTCGGCGAACCTTTTCGAATTTTTTTCATCCAAAGGCGCGTCAATTTCATCCAAAACTAGAAACGGAGGAGGGCTGACGGAAATAAGAGCGAATAAAGCGGCGATGGAAACCAAGCTCTTTTCGCCGCCTGACAATATATCCAAGCTGTGAATTTTCTTTTTGGGCAAAGTCAATTCTATTTCGATGCCGGGAAGTTTTTCCGGCTCTTCTTCTTGATTTTCGATATTTCCGCCTTCCGGAATTTCTTCAATTTTCGGCTCCGGCGTTTTTAGTCTCATTTTAGCGGAGCCGCCGTCAAACATCAGCCTGAAAAAGTGATTAAATTCGTCGTTTATTTTTTTGAAGGCGTTTTTAAAACGAAAGTCGATTTCCGTTTTTAATTTTTCGATTAAAGAATCCAAATCATCGGAAGCTTTTTCAAGGTCAGACAATTGTTCGGCCAGATATTTGTGATGGGTCTCCACTTCTCGGGCTTCCGTAATTAGCATTTCATCGATCTCTCCAATACTGATGATTTCGGCGCGAAGGCGATAAATTTGTTTTTCCAAATCATCAAGATTGATTTTATTCTCGGCGAATTCGGAAGATGGCGACAGAGTGTCAAAATCTTTTTCATTTCTTTCATTTCTGACCCAGTCATGCCTTAGCTCGTCGAGTTTGAACCGGAGTTTTTCATTTTCGTAAACAAAATGGTTTTTTCTCGATTCCAATGTTCTGATTTCTTCTTTTTTGGATTCTTTTAGCTCGAATGCTCTTTTGAATTTTTCATTGAATTCGGCCAAACCTTTAGTTAATTCATGTTCTTTCAATTTTATTTTTTCCAAATGCTCTTCGATAACAGCGAGTTCTTTAAGGAGATTGTTTTTTTGCCCCTCTAAGCGTTCAAGTTCCTTGGAATTTTCCGCCAAAGGCTTCTCAAAAAATTCTTTTATCTTACCGATAATTGATTTGGAAATCATAATAATTTCCGTCGGATCATTCAGAAATTTTTCCAGTTTTTCTTTGGTTTCCTTCAGAAGAAAAATCATTTCTTCTTTTTTAAGGATGTCTTCTCCTGAATAGGCCGATAAAAATTCCATTCTGGCTTCCAGTTTTCCGATTTCACGCTGAATCTGGGAGCGTTTGGCTAAAAGTTCTAATTCGTCGGACGCATCTTTGTCGTCCTTTTGTATTTTTTGCGAAGAGTTTTCATTCTCTATTTTTTTCAGATTTTCGGCCGAAATTTGAAATTCCTTGTTTTTTTCGGAAATTTCTTTGTTCAATTGAAAAATGGCGGAGTCGTTTTCCGAAAGAGAATCGCGGAGATTTTTTGCTTTAACTCCAAAATAGGCATTTTCCAGTTTTATCAGCTCGGATTTTTTTAAGTCAAGTGATTCGTATTTGGAAACTTGTTTTTTAAGCATGCGAAGCCGGGGAGCGACTTCCTCAATCATTAACTTTATTTTTTCCAGGTTTGAAGAAGTAAGTTTTAATTTTCTTTCGGCGTCATGTTTTTTAAGCTGGTATTCTTTTAACCCCAAAACTTCTTCCACCATAATGCGACGATCCTGGGAGTTGGCTCGGACAAAAAGGTCGCTTGATCCCTGATTGATAATTGCGATGCCGCGGGTTCCCAACCGGGAACGGGCAAAAAAATCAACGACATCTTTGGCGCGAACTTCGGATTTGTTGATGTGGTAAGTGGAATTTCCTTCGCGATTAACTTCTCTGGTTACGGTAATTTCGTCAAATTCCACGGGAAAAAATTTGGAGCTGTTGTCAAAACTGATTCCAACCCTGGCAACACCGACTCGGGGGCGCTGGGGCGTGCCGGCAAAAATAAGATCTTCCGATTTGCCGCCGCGGAGATTTTTGGCTTCGCGTTCGCCCATAATCCAGCGGATTGCATCGATAACATTCGATTTGCCGCTTCCGTTCGGGCCGACAATGGCGGTGATTCCTTTCGGAAATTCCAAAACAGTTTTTTGGGCGAATGATTTAAAACCGTTTAATTCGAGCGATTTGAGCATTCTATTTGACTACGGGCTACAGTCTACGGATTACAGATTCATTTTGCAGTAGTCAGTAGTCTGTAAGCTTTGGGCCTACGTTATTCTTTTGTGATTTTCGTGGCTTAATTTGCTTAAAGCGTCTTTGGCTGCGTCGATCTCGGCTTCTTGTTTGGAAAATCCTTTTCCTTGTCCGGCAAATTGCCCTTCAAAATAAACTCCGACCTCGAAAATTTTATTGTGGTCCGGCCCAGTTTCGCCGATAACTTCGTAAGTCGGGGTTATTTTTAATTTTTCCTGGATGATCTCCTGCAACAAACTTTTCGGATCTTTATATAATTTTTTCTCAACAATCTCGGGAACGAATTTTAGGACATTTTCAACGATAAATTTGGCGGAAATTTCGTATCCTTTATCAAGGTAAATTGCTCCAATCAGAGATTCAAACGCATTGGCCAGAATTGTTTCCTTCGCGCGATCACTGTCTTTGGCTTCGCCTTTGGACAGATAAATGGCTTTATCCAGGCCAATTTCTTTGGCAATTTTGGAAAGAATCTGATAATTGACCAAAGCGGCGCGAATGCTTGTCAATTCACCCTCGGGAGACTGAGGGTATTGCTTAAAAAGATTTTCGGTGACAATCAGCTCTAAAACCGCATCGCCCAGAAACTCGAGACGCTCGTTATGATGGGCGCTCCATTTCGGGTTTTCATTCAAATAAGAACGATGGGTAAGAGCTTCCTTTAATAATTCTTTGTTTTTGAAATTTATTTTTATTTGCTGTTCTAAGTTTGTTTGTTCTGAATCCACGTTTGACTTGAACTATCCAATTCCCAATTACCAATTTCCAATCGGTTCGGTTAATAATTTATGCCGATTGAAGATTGAAAATTGAGAATTGATGATTCGTTAAATTCTATTTTATTTCTTCGGGCGCTTTATTGCCCATTTCTTTATAAACCGTTCCCAGCACTCCGTTTATAAATTTTCCGGAATTCGGGCCGCCGAAATTCTTGGCCAATTCAATGGCTTCGTTAATGGCGACTTTTTCCGGGATTTCGTTATGATCGGCATGGAGCAGTTCGTACAAGCCGATACGCAGGACATTGCGGTCAATTATGGGAATTTGTTCAATAGGCCATTGAGGCGCGGCTTGTTTAATGATTTCATCCAATTCTTTCAAGTGGGAAATGATGCCGTTGATCAATTTCCAGGCGAATTCCGGTTCATCGATTCCGGCGCCGAATTCGTTGAGATTTCTTTCAATCACATCGGTTAATTTTCCCTGCTGCTTATAAAAATCCCACTCGTAAAGAGATTGGAGGATGATTGAGCGTATTAAATGCCTTGTTGCCATTTTTTAAGTTGTTAATTGAGCTGAAAAGAACTTATTTACTCTTTTTGGTTTTTATTTTCTTTTCTTTGATAAGTTTGCCGTCGTACATTCCGCAATTCGGACAATATCTGTGCGGTAAAACCGGATTTCCGCAGTTTTTGCAAGCTTGAATTTGGCTTGGTTTTAAGGCTAAATGCGATCTGCGGCGTCCGACTTTGGATTTTGTATGGTGCTTCATCGGTACTCCACCCATATCAAATAGTACTTAGTATTTAGCAGTTAGTATTTAGAGAAATACAGAACCTCTTCTTACTAATTCATTCAATTTTAATTTTATTGTAGATTTTAATTAGTCCAAAGTCAATCCATTAAATAGGATTAGAAATATAGAATATAGAATTAGGATACGGGAATAAATCTATTATCGAGGTTTAAAAATAAAAAGGTATACAAATTCAACGATCGTTGAATTTGTATACCTTTAGAAAAATAATAAATTAAAATGACAACTCTTTTTGTTTTTAAAATATTCATCTACAATAGGGTTAATGGATTTCGAAGAAAAAAATTCGGGGGAGGATTATCAATTAGAAACGGTTTTGCGGCCGGATTGCTGGACCGATTATATCGGCCAGGAGAGAATTAAGAATAATCTGAAAATAATGCTGGAGGCGGCCAAGAAAAGGAAGGAACTGCCAGACCATCTTCTTTTTTACGGGCCGCAGGGCTTGGGGAAAACCACTTTGGCGCATTTGATTTCCAAGGAATTGGGCGCGAGTTTGAGGGTGACTTCGGGGGTGAATCTGGAAAAATCCGGGGATTTGGTCGCTGTACTGGCCAATCTGGAACCCGGAGAAATTTTATTTATTGACGAAGCGCACCGATTAAACCGGATGATCGAGGAGATTCTTTATCCGGCAATGGAAACGAGAAAACTTTACATTACCGTGGGAAAGGGGCCGACGGCGCGGATGATGGCGTTGGACTTGCCGCCGTTCACTTTGATTGCCGCGACAACCCGGCTAAATCTTTTGTCGGCGCCGCTAAGATCGCGTTTCGGCGCGATATTCGGAATCGAATATTACGACGTGGAAGAAATCAAAAAAATAATTTTTCGTTCCGCGAAAATTTTAGGATTGAGAATCGGCAGTGAAGCAGTTGAATTGATTGCCAGGGCGTCGCGATTTACGCCGCGAACGGCTAACCGATTGCTGAAGCGGGTGCGCGATTATTCGCAAGTGCATAACTTGAAAGAAATTGACGCGAAGGCGGTGGGAGAAACTTTGAATATGCTGGAAATCGACCAAATGGGTTTAGAAAAATGGGATCGCAAATTGCTTAAGTCGATTATCGAAAGGTATAATGGCGGGCCCGTCGGGTTGAACACGCTGGCGGCGGTTTTAGGGGAAGACAAAGCGGTAATCGAAGAAATTTACGAGCCATTTTTGATAAAAATCGGATTATTGCAAAAAACTTCTTCAGGAAGGATTGCGACCAAGGATGCGTATGAATATTTTGATAATTACTTGACATAATAAGATAAGGTGCTATAATATAAAAATTGGACATTAAAAATTGCATATAATTTACTTGTGTTTTAGATAAAGCTGAGCCCGATTCCCGTTTTACGGCGATAGGGACAGCTATAAACAAAGGAGGAACAGCCATGCCTAAACATGGAACTACCCAGGAAGCAGTAGAAGGAAGCTATGTTGAATTCCAAGCAGCGGTGTTAAGGGCTTTGCCCCGCGACATTGATGCAGACACACGGCTCAGATGGACTAAAAACGGCGAATCACTTACCAGTATTTTAAGAGGGGCGCTTATGGCAAGTGATTCAAAAGATGAGCGCATCGAGGAAATAAAGATCCTTGAGCTCATCTCCGGCGGCGAAATGTTAACCATTGACGCTGTCGACGGGTCAGAAGTCATTCCCGGCTCGGAAGATATGTTTCGAGCAGGGATTGATTCCGATTTCCGTAATTGGAAGGCAGATGAATCCGGGCAGCCGACAAAGGAAACTTCGGTTGCCGTATACGAAATGGTAGCCGATGCCACCTTTAGTCAGATGTTTGGTTCTGTTTCTACCGATCTGGGTAAGCTGTGTTTTACACAACACCAGGTCAAAAATTTTATCAAGAAGTACAGGAACTGGCTGAGGGCTGATGGATGGGCAACCTTCTTTTTATTTAAGTCCCATGGCCACTTTTTCGTTGCCCACGTGCACGTGATCGACGATGGCAGGTTGTACGTGTACGTCTACCGCCTCGAGCATGGCTCTGTCTGGATTGCTGAGTACCGCTACCGTGTGGTTTTTCCGCAACTGGCTTAACGCTTGTAAACTTTTTCTCTTAATCCCCAGTTCGCCGTTGGCGAGCTGGGGATTTTTACGTAAAATAATCAATACAACCATTGGAATCCACGGCTAAGGCTTCGGATTATGGTTGCGAAAGCAGTGCTTTCAAAACAAAAAATAGCCAGTTGGTGCGATGGGCTGGAGAATTTTAAAGTTCCAAATAAGATTCAATTCCGAGATTATTCAATAAAGAGAATATTCAAAGGATGGTGGCATGGATGGTTTATCGCACATTTTTTCGTTGCCAACGTGAACGTGAACGACGATGGCAGGTTGAACGTGAACGTCAACCGCCTCGAGAATGGCAATGTCTGGAATGCTGAGAACCGCAACCGTGTGGTTATTCCGAAACTCGCTGTTTCTCCCGCCTAATTTATGAATAATTTTTATTCGGGCGGGAGTTTTTATTAAGATTATTTTTCCAGCCGTTAAGCATTTTGCCGATTTCATTCAGTTTTAAAGAAATTTCTCCCAAATGTTTATTTGAAATTAATTTTCCTTCCCAAAGAACGGAAATTAAAAATTTGAGCGTGTTTAAAATACGAACGCATTCTGATATTTTTTCAAGTTTGACTTCTTTCTTGGCGAAATAAGTATTATATGATAATTCAAGAAGATCGAGAAATCTATTTTCAATACGTGCGCCGGCGGTAATGCGAACACTTTTTTGAATATGAGGAACGATTTTAATCCAAATCAAATAAACCTCTTTGATTTTAACGAGGATAGAGGCACTACTCGAGAGAGAGAGAGAGAGAGAGTAAGGTTTCGCCATATTTTCTATGATATCATCTCCGTTGATAATCTACTAATTTCTTGGAAAGAATTTTTACGCGGGAAGAAAAAACGCAAAGATATCGCCGAGTTTTCCGTGAATTTAATGGATAATATTTTGGACTTGCATCAAGAGTTAACTAATAAAACATATCATCACGGCGGATATTACGCTTTTAAAATCAACGACCCGAAGCCAAGAGATATTCATAAAGCCAGTGTAAGAGACAGATTGCTTCATCACGCGATTTACAGGATTTTATATCCGTATTTTGACAGAAAATTCATCTGCGATTCTTACTCCTGCCGCATTAATAAAGGAACGCACAAGGCCATAAACAGGTTTCGGGAATTTTCTTACAAGGTTAGCAAAAACAATACCAGAACTTGCTGGGTTCTAAAATGCGATATCAGGAAATTTTTCGCCAATATCGATCATAAAATCTTAACGGAAATTTTGGATAAATATATTGAAAATGAAAATGTTTTGTGGCTGCTAAACGAAGTCATCAGCAGCTTTGCGTCTTTCAAAGATGGAGTAGGATTGCCTTTAGGCAATTTAACATCACAACTTTTAGTGAATATCTATATGAATGAATTTGACCAGTTCGTAAAACATAAACTAAAAAATAAATATTATGTCAGATATTGCGATGATTTTGTAATTCTATCCGAGCATCGCGAATGGCTGGAATTAATTATTCCTTCAATCAAATTATTTTTGAAAGAAAGTTTGGGGTTAGAATTACATCCCAATAAGATTTCTATTAAAACTTTGGCTTCGGGAGCGGATTTTCTGGGATGGGTGAATTTTTTCGATCACATAATTTTGCGCACCGCCACCAAAAAAAGGATGTTTAAAAAAATAAAAAGAAATCCCGAATTAGAGTTATTGAATTCTTACTTAGGATTATTAAGACATGGGAATGCCGTAAAACTTAAGGGCAAATTATTGCGGCATTACGGATTTTTGGATAATTTTAAAATGCAGTAAAAGACCATCCGCGATGCGGACGGTCTTTTACTTAAAATCGTTATTAACCATTAATATTCTTGACTTGATTTTAACGGATAATTTGGTACATTATAATTATCCATAAGAAAAAGCACTTCCTCGGGTTTTGTCCCTTGGCAGTGCTTTTTCATTTATATCCGAGTTTTTTACGCAAATTATCCATAAAAACAACCCTTTCTTTCGCCTCTTTTTTGAGTAAAGTTGAACAGGTTTTAGTATAAGGGCTCATTACAAATTTTAATTTATTATGTTGATACAGATGTTTGACTAGTGAATAAAAATCTCCATCGCTTGAAACAATTATAGCTTTATCATAGTTTTGAAAATCAATCATTGACTGTAAAACAAGATCCGCATCTATGTTCCCTTTAACGCGGCCATTGTTATCGGGTATTGTCGGTTTAAACACCAATACATAACCGGCTTTTTGCAGTTCGGAATAAAGCGGTTGGTTGCCAGGCACATAACCAATGAAATAGTATGCCGTTGTTACAGAATATTTTTCCGAAAGATATTTTCTAAAACGAAATAAATCCAATTTCCAACCCAGATTTTGAATGCCGAGATTAAGATTCTGGCCATCAATAAAGGCAAAATTATTTTCCTTCAGCTTCATAATATTATTAGGATAATCATTCCCGTTTGCTTAAGCAACTTCAAAGCGAATTATTGCAGTATTATGGACTTTTGAATAATTTTAAAGCACAATGATAAAGGTGGTTGAACCGCCTTTTTAAATTTTAAATTGATGGATGTCATCCTGAATGGCAGTAAGGATCTTAATAAGATTGGATTCTTCCCCGCCATCAGCCGATTGGCGGAAGCGGATCAGAATGACAAATTAATAATGAATGGGTAATTTATTCAATACATACATTTACAATCCTCTTTTTCACGTCTTGGTTTTTATCTACCAAAACCTTTCGTTTCACGATCTTGGGATCGCGATTATCTTACTGACAATTTTCGTGAGGTTGGTTTTGCTGCCGCTTTTCTATAAAGGGGCGAAAGACCAGGCGATAATGCAAAAAATCGCGCCGAAACTTCGGGAAATTCAGCTAAAACACAAAAATGACAAAGAGAAACTGGTGCAAGCCACCATGGAACTTTACAAGGAACACAAGGTAAGCCCGTTCTCGTCTTTTCTTTTGATTCTGATACAATTTCCGATTTTAATAGCTCTTATAAAACTGGTCAGAAGCATTAATATGATCCCGAATGTCAATCCGATTTTTTTGGGAATTGTCGATCTGACCCAAAAGAATTTTATTCTGGTGATTCTTGCCGCCGTTATCCAGTATTTTTCATCAAAATTACTGATACCGAAATCGAACAAATCGTTTAAGAATCTGTCGCCCCAGGAGAAAATGAGCAGGCAGATGGTATTATTCAGTCCGCTTTTGACCATTTTAGTCCTGTGGTTTTGGCCTGCGGCAGCGGCATTATATTGGTTGACTTTTTCCGTGTTTTCAGTTATTCAACAGATAATAATCAATAAAAGATTGAATATTAACGAGGAGATTAAAGAAGAAGAAAAACATTTAGATAAACACTAAAAATATTCGGAGTTATGGAGCAATTACAAGATACAATTAAAAATTTGGTGGAGAAAATGGGCTTTGACGATCCATCGGTAAGTTTCGATGCGGATGGCAACAGGTTCAGCGTACTGATTAAAGAAGAAAATATAATCAGCAGGTTTTTGCCGAATTTTATTTTAGATTTCAATTATCTTGTGAAATTGATAACAAAAAAAAACGACTGGCAACCGGTTGTGATTGATATAAATAATTACAGAAAACAAAGGCAGGAATTAATCGTTGAATTGGCGAAAGCGGCTGCCCGAAAAGCGGTAGCGACAAAAGAGCCGATTACTTTGCCGCCGATGAACGCTTTTGAAAGGAGATTGGTTCATACCGAATTAATGGGCAGGCCGGATTTAACCACGGAAAGCATGGGCGAGGGAAAAGAAAGGCACGTGATTGTAAAACCTATCTGAACGGAATTCAGAATATAGAATTTAGGATGAAATATGAAGGGCGCGGGGAGCGCTCTTTTTAAATTTCTTTCCAATTACTTCCGATGCCGACATTTATTTGAAGCGGAATTTTTAATTTATAAACCGATTCCATGGTATCGCGGATTAAATCAACAATTTTTTTCAAGCTATCATCGTCTTTTATTTCGAAAATAAGTTCGTCGTGAATTGTTAAAAGCATTTTTGCTTTAGTATCCCAGAAATTATTTTTGACAAGAACTTCTTTTGTTTTGACCATTGCCAATTTCAGGATGTCCGCGGCCAGACTTTGGATGGGAAAGTTGACGGCCATTCTTTCGGCTTCGGCCTGGACACGCGGATTAAAGGAAACGATTTCCGGAAGATACCTGATGCGGCCGTTTAAATTTTTAACAAAGCCGTCTTGGCGTGCCTGGTTTATAATCTCATTTTGCCAGTCGCGGATGGTCGGAAAATCTTTAAAATATTCGGAAATAAATTTTTTGGCTTCATCCTGCGACAGGCCGCTTTGCTGGGAAAAAGCGCGGGCGCCCATGCCGTAAACCATGCCAAAGTTCAGGGTTTTGGCGATTCTGCGCATATCGGAGGTGATTTCATCCGGGTTTGCATGAAAAATTTTCCCGGCGGTAATTTGGTGGATATCCAGATTTTTTTTGAAGGCGTCTATCATTTCCCTGTCCTGCGCAACGGAGGCTAACACGCGGAGCTCGATTTGCGAATAATCAAAAGAAACAAGCTTATAATTTTTTTCAGCGATAAAAATATCGCGGATGGATTCAGGAATATTCTGCAGATTGGGATTTTCGCAGGTAATACGGCCGGTGGCGGCTTTCAGCTGGATGAAGGTGGGGTGAATTCGGCTGTTTTTTCGGGTCAATTCAATAAACGGATCAAGGTAGGTTGATTTTAATTTGAATAATTCGCGATAATCCAAAATAAGATCGATTAAGGCAAGTTTTCCTTTATGCGATATTAACTTTTCGTAGGCCGTTGATTTCAGTTTGATTCGGAATTTTTTTGTCAAAATATCGAGCAGCTGTTTCGGGGAATTTATATTAAAAACTTCGCCGGCTTCGGCATAGATTTTTTGGGTAAGTTCATTCAATCTTTGATTCAATTCTTTTTCGCGCGCTTCCAATTTTTTAATATCAATTTTAATTCCGTTTTCTTCAAGTTCTTTTAAAATAGGAGAAAGGGGCGTTTCAATTTCGTCAATAATTTGCCGGGAAAGAGTCGGCAAGTTTTCAAACAGATTAGCCTGGCTGGACGGCCGGATTTTATTTTTTTCGGGTTTCTTTTCGGTTTCGGTTTGCGAGATTCTTTTTAGTAAGCTTTGAAATCCCAAATCCGCAAAATATTCGGAAATTCTTTCGTAAGGGATTTTTTTATATTCTGCTTCGGCCAGATTTTTTATTTCAAGCGGCGCTTCCAAATGAATTAAGGCCAAGCGTTTAGACAAAAGCGCAATATCTTTTGATTCAAGGATTTTTTCAAAGCCTTTCTCCGGTTTTCCTTTGGAATTTTCATGCGTTCGGAAAAAATTTTCCAAAGTTCCGTATTCTTTAATCAAGACTGCGGCAGTTTTTGGGCCAATGCTTTTGACTCCGGGAATATTATCGGAAGCGTCGCCGACAAGTCCTTTGTAGTCGGGGATTTGTTCGGGTAATATCCCGTATCTTTGGACGACCGCAGTTTCATTATAGATAATCGTTTCGGAAATGCCTTTTTTAAGAGTTTCAACGACAACTTTGTCATTATCTACCAGCTGTAAAGTGTCCAAATCGCCGGTCAGGACGGTAATTTTTAAATCCGGCGTTTTTTTGAATTTTTTCGTCGCTGCGCCGATCAGATCATCGGCTTCATAGCCGGCGGCTTCGTAATGTTTAATGCCAAATTTGTCGAACAGATTGCGAGCTTCGATGATTTGAGAAGCCAGTTCGTCGGGCGTTTTAGGCCGGTGGATTTTGTATTCATTGTAAAGTTCTTTGCGAAAAGTGGCTTCCGGGCGATCAAAAAGCGCAATGATATATCGGGGCGGATTATTGCGCAAAATTTTCAGCAAAATACTGGAAAGACCGTAAATAGCGCCGCTTGGCTTGCCATCTTTGGAAGTGAAAGGAGGCAAGGCGTGAAAGCTGCGGTGTATCAGGGCATTGGCATCAATTAGCAATAAATTTTTCATTACTACAATTTTACTTTATTTTTTTATATAATAAAAAGAATTTATGATTATAGAAGAGGTGAAAATAAATATAATAAACGATTCGCGAGGCGAGAAAACACTGGAAGCGGAAATGATTTTGGGCGAGTTTTCCGTCAAGGCGAGCGTGCCGAGCGGAAAAAGCAAGGGAACTCACGAGATGGTTTCTTTGGAACCGGAATTGGCAGTTGAAAAATTCAGAGCCATAAAGCCGTATATTTTAAAAAAAGATTTTAAGAATCAGACGGAATTCGACAACTTTCTGATTTCTTTCGATAAAACTCCGGACAAGTCGAATTTGGGCGGTAATTTGATTTTGGCTTTGTCTTTGGCTTTCGCGCGACTCAAGGCAAAAGAAGAAAATAAAGAATTGTATGAATATATCCGGGAAATCAGCAGCCTGGAACTGAAAAAATACGAATTTCCAAAGCCGATTTTTAATGTGATTAACGGCGGTGCGCATGCGAAAAACAATCTGGATTTTCAGGAATTCCAGATTATTCCACAGACGGGCGATTTCGGTTTGGCATACAGTCTGGGAAAAGATTTTTACAGGAAACTGGGAGATAAAGTATTCGAAGAATTCGGCAAGGAAAATGTTGTTTTGGGAGACGAGGCCGGATATTCGGCGCCATTTAAAACAAATGAGGAAGCGCTGGATTCCATAACAGCCTTGATAAGAGAAAAGAGATTCCCGATCAGAATCGGATTGGATATGGCGGCCAGCCAATTTTATGAGGACAGATTTTATGTTCTGGACGGCATGCAGTTTTTAAATCCGGAATTAATAGACTATTACTCGGATTTGATAAACCAATATAATATTGTATCAATCGAAGACCCTTTTAACGAGGAGGATTTTGCTGAATTCGCCAATTTAACCTGGGAAATAGGGAAAGATCATCTGGTTATAACCGACGATCTGACAACAACAAATCCGGTAAGATTGAAAATGGCCATTGAACAAAATTCGGGAAACACGATTTTGATAAAATTAAATCAAATCGGGACTTTGACGGAAACTTTGACTGTTATAAAAATGGCTTATGACAATAAATGGAAGGCAATAGTTTCGCACAGGAGCGGAGAAACTATGGATGATTTCATTGCCGATCTGGCGGTGGCGGTAAACGCGTGGGGAATAAAAGCCGGTGCGCCGGGAAAGCCGGAAAGAATTTGCAAATATGAAAGGCTGTTGAATATCTACAATACTGTCGGATAATCTTGTCGCTGATATACGCGGATAAAAATAAGGCTTCAAGGCGATTGTTTGAAAGCTTTATCCGGGTTATTTTGTAAAAGAGTTATCCACATCCTAATCCCATTCTAATTTGCTATAATATTCACATGAAAAAGAAACTCCTCAAACAGCCCCTCTTCTATACAAACATAGTTCTTTTGCTTCTATTCCTTTTTTTCATACTTGGCATGTCAGGTAAAATATCTTTTGCGAATAGTATTATCCAGCAATTAGTCGGAGGAGGCACCCAAAACAGCGTTGCCGCCTTCAATTCTTCCAACTCCCTGACTAATTCCCAAATCT
>JAJYHZ010000001.1:0-55755 GCA_021796335.1 bacterium
CAGGGCGGGAATTTATTCTTACGGCCGGCCGGCAACGGAAACTTATGGGCAAATAATTCAATAACTGCCAGTGGTAATGTTTACGGCAATGACATCTGCACTTTTGGGGGAAAATGCTTGAGTCAGGGCAGCAATTTGGGACAAAATAACTGTTATTGGACTGGTGGAGTCGGCGGACGAGGCGGCGATTACTCTGGTTTAGGAAATACACAATATTGTAGTCCTGGATATTATGTCGCTGGAATAGGAGCATATGATAACGGTGAGGATGGGTCAATGGTTGCCCCCGGAGTTCTTTGTTGCCATCCTTAAAATAATAAATAAAAGTAATAATATAAAAATAATAAAACTAATAAAACTATGGAACAAACAATCTCAACAGAAAAATCGAAATTGAATAAAGAAATAATTCTTATAGTTATTTTCACCGTATTGGGTTTAATAGTGGGTTATTTTGCGGGTAGTTATATGAATAGACCTAAACAATCTTCAGCGGGAAGTTCAGATACAAGTACGATTGTGAAAGAAATTTTCGCCAATGTACTTTTCACAGATACTTTATCCGGCCAGATTTCGGCAATTAACGGGAATACTTTGACAGTCAAAACCCCTGGGATTTATGGCTTAAACTTTCCCGTAGAATATCAAACAAAGCAGGTATTAGTAGACGGCGCTATGAAAATAAACTTAAAACAAGCCAAAACCCCCGATGAATTCGCCAAAGAATTGCAACAGGCAAGATCTTCCAAAACTTTCACTCCTCCGTTGCCATACTCGGAATCGAATATGGCCGTTTCCGACCTGAAAGTCGGAGATAATATCAACTTTACCTTTACTCCTGATCAAAATTTGGGAATATTAAATAATCAATTCACGGCCGTTAGTATTTCGGTTACAAGGCAATAAATTTGTATTAATTCCACGTAACTTCTCAAAGATTTTATCTGCGGGAATAAAAATTACTAATTCAGTTGCGATGTAAAACGAATATGAAAAAAAACGTAAAAAATCCTTTATTCTGGACCGCAATAGCTCTTGTTTTATTGATTGCCGGATTTTTCGAATTCGGTCTTATAAATAGCAATGGCCAGTCTGCTCCGGCTTATGGCAATGGCATAGCGCATTTCATAGCAAAATGGGCCGGCTTTTATTCGACATCCACCTCCAGTGGGAATAACGGGAATAACGGAGGTAATAATTCAAATCAAAATCAACTGACATGTTCCGCGTATTTCTCGCCGAGCCAGGTATTAAAAGGAGGAGCCGCTAAATTAAATTGGAATTTTTCCGCTGCCGCCACCAGCGCATCTTATACATGCGATGGCGATCTTGGTTCGGGTGATCTTTCCGCGGGATTATCCGGTTTCCGTACTCTTAATCCCAATCAATCCCAGACTTGTGTTATATTCGGCCAAAACAGCAGTGGATACGGGACCTGTTCGGCTTCTATTCAGGTTTCAAGTGGAAATTTGCAAGAAATCAATCCATAATAAAATACATTGTTTATTATAAAGAAACTCCTCAAACAACCCTATTCCATATAAACATAGTTCTTTTACTTCTATTCCTTTTTTTCTGAAAATTATCAATATTAATGCAGATTTAGCAGCGGTTATACAACTGTAACGATAAGCAGTGAGTCAATGTTAAATTTATATGGTGGGGGAACACTTATATATCCCGATGCAAGATTTCATAGCTGTATTAAAAATTAAATTTATTTAAATCTAAGGGGAAAATTATTCAAAAATACGCTTTTCAAAAGTGTATTTTTTTGTTAGATTTGTTTTATGTCTTATAATTTTTCAATCCGTAGTTTTTGTAATCGAATTTAATCCTTTCGATTCCCAATCTGTAATCTTGCAATTTGATCCATGCCTTTAAACTTCAAAAAAATCGAAAACAAGTGGCAAAAAATCTGGAAGGAAGAGCAATTTTTTAAAACCAGAGATGAGGGAAAAAACAAAAAGAATTTTATGCTCTTGACTGAATTTCCCTATCCGTCGGGGAATTTGCATATCGGCCATTGGTATGCTTTTGCCGTGCCTGATATTTTTGCGCGCTATTTAAGAATGAATAATAAAAATGTTATGTACCCGATTGGCTTTGACGCCTTTGGTTTGCCCGCGGAAAACGCCGCAATTAAAAGAGGAATCAATCCGCGCAAATGGACTGAGAAAAACATTTCATTTATGACCAAGCAACTTAACAACATGGGAGCTGCCTTTGATTGGAATAGAAAGGTTTCCACGATTGATCCGGAATATTATAAATGGACTCAGTGGATTTTTTTGCAGATGTTTAAAAAAAATCTTGCATATCGGACAAAAACTTTTGTAAATTGGTGTCCGAAAGATAAAACCGTTTTGGCAAACGAGCAGGTCGTTAACGGGCGCTGCGAACGCTGCGGCGCCCTTGTTGTCCAGAAAGAGTTTGAACAGTGGATGCTTAGGATAACCAAATACGCCGATCGCCTTATCGATGATATTGAAAAACTGGATTGGCCGGAGACAACCAAACTGGCGCAAAAAAACTGGATTGGCAGAAGCCAAGGAATTAATTTCAAGGAAAAAGTTAAAGATTTAAATATTGAATTTGAAGTTTATGATTCAATCCCGCAGACATTCTTGGCGCAGACATTTACTGTAATTGCTCCTGAACATCCATTAGTTGAAAAATTAATTATTGGTACCGAATATGAAAAACCCGTAAGGGAATTTGTGGAAAAAATAAAACAAAAAAAAGCAGCTGATAAATTTGAAATAGAAAAAGAATCAGAAGGAATTTTTACGGGCCGTTATGTGGACAATCCTTTTGGCACGGGTGATTTTCCTATTTGGGTTGCTTCTTATGTTGTGGCAGACTATGGAACAGGAATTGTTAACTGTAGTGCTCATGATGAGCGCGACTTTGCCTTTGCAAAAAAGTATGATATTCCGCTAAAAATTGCTATGTTGCCGTCTGATAAAATAATGGCCGAAAAAGTGAAAAATTTTGAAGAATGTTATCTTGATCCAAATGGAATTTTACAAAAGCCAGCCGAAGTACGAGGCATGAACTGGACTGAAGCACGTAAACCTGTTATTGAATATATTGAAAATAAAGGTTTTGGAAAGAGAACAACGCATTATAGGTTGCGTGACTGGGTTATTTCACGTCAAAGATACTGGGGTGTTCCCATCCCCGTAATTCACTGCGAAAAATGCGGATACGTTCCTGTTCCTGAAAAAAACCTTCCTGTTGAATTGCCGAAATTAAAAGATTTTCTTCCGACCGGAGAGGGTAAATCTCCTTTGGCAAAAGCAAAAAAATGGGTGGATGTAGATTGTCCGAAATGTAAGGGCAAGGCTCGGCGTGAAACCGATACCATGGATACTTTTGTTGATTCTTCCTGGTATTTTATCCGCTACACCGATCCGAAAAATAAAAATAAATTCGCCGATCGCAAAAAAATGAAAAAGTGGCTTCCGGTTCCGCTTTATATCGGAGGCGCGGAACATAATACCATGCATCTTTTATATTCCCGTTTTTTCACAAAAGTGCTTTATGATTTGAAACTTGCTCATTTTAACGAGCCGTTTGTCAGCCGAAGAAATCATGGTACAATCTTGGGTCCTGATGGGCAGAAAATGTCCAAATCAAAAGGCAATGTTATTGATCCGGACGCGGAAGTGAAGAAATACGGCGCGGATAGCGTTAGAATGTATCTTGCGTTCATGGGCCCCTATGATCAGGGCGGTCCGTGGCAATTCACAGGGATCACCGGAATTTCCCGATTTTTGCAGCGGGTTTTTAATATATCAAAAAATTTAAGCGATAAAACTGATAGAGAAATTGAAAAAACTCTTCACCAAATAATAAAAAAAGTGGGAGAAGATATTGAAAGTTTAAGATTTAACACCGCTATCAGCGGCTTAATGATATTTCTCAATAAAGCGGAGAAGAATTCAATTAACAAGAAAACTTTTGAAGATTTTTTGAAATTACTCGCGCCCTTTGCCCCGCATTTATCCGAAGAAATCTGGAAAACGAATTTAAACAATAAAAAATCCATCCATATTCAGCCTTGGCCCAAATACAGCAATAAAATGATTGCGGAAGAAAATTTTGAATTGGTTATTCAAATAAACGGGAAAGTTCGTGATAAGATTTTAGCAAAAAAGGGAGTCAATCAGGAACAGGCCGAGAAATTGGCTGTAAAATCATCCAAGATAAAAAACATCATTGCCGGCCGGAATATTAAGAAAACGATTTTTGTTCCCGACAGGCTTATTAATATTATTTTGTAATCATGTATAGGTTAAAACCGCTGATTATTTTTTTTGCCATAATTGGAATTTTGAACTATATAATCGGCCAGCTTCCATCCATAATAAAAGAAGGGGAGAAAGTGACGAAAAATCCGCCGAAAATTGCGCAGTATTTTACGCTTTTCCCGGCCGACTCATCCGGCCATCTTCAGGTTAATGCTCGTGAAAATGTCTTTAGCCGATAAAAGATTAAAAACAGCTGAATTTGCTTCTTTTGAAGACTATTAAAAGATATTTGGATAACAAATTTAATATTTTATCCGTCGCGGCGAATAAAATATTAACCACCCAGCCCTTACAGGCGGGGAATTCCCGTATAATTAAACTTTTAAAATTTAATAATTGACTTATTTTCGTTCCGTCAGAGTTATTTCCAGCTCGAAATTATTTTTGCCTCTTAATCCTTTTATTTTTAAATTTTCTCCGACTTCGCAAATTTCCAAAACGTCATTAATCGTTTTTTCTGTTGAAAGTCTTTCCCCGTTTATTTCCAGAATAATATCTCCGTTTTTCAATCCGGCCCGAGAAGCGGGGCTTTTTTCTATGACGCTGGGTGAAAAAGGCCTTTCGCTTGTTATAAATGCGCCGCGGTCGATCGGCAACTTATATTCTTCTTTGATATTTTCATCAATCATCAAGTAATGTACTCCCAATAAAGGAGTTCTTATTCTTCCGAATTTTTTTATATCATCCAAATCTCTTTTAATTGCGTTTATCGGCAAGGCGAATCCGATATTCGCCGCTCCTGCTATTACCGCAATATTTATTCCTATTACTTCTCCTTTTAAATTCACCAACGGTCCGCCGGAATTTCCCGGATTGATTGCCGCATCGGTTTGAATAAGACCATGGATTTCCTGAAGAGGAGACTTCGTATCGATTTGCGCGGTTATGGATCGCGAAAGCCCCGAAATAATTCCTGATGAAACTGTATTTTGGAAAATTCCCAATGCGTTTCCGATGGCGATAACCGATTCGCCCAATTCCAATACGGATGAATCTCCCAATCTCAGAAAAGGGAACTCATTGTGATCCTCGATTTTTAAAATTGCAATGTCGGACATGGGGTCGCGCGCAAGAACTGAAGCCTGAAGCTTTTTATTTTCATTTGTAATAACGGTATATTTGCTGTACGGATCGCTTACTACGTGCCTGTTGCTGATTATTATGCCGGACGAATCGACGATAAATCCCGAACCGCTGCCTATTTTTATCATTCCGTTTTGGTCTATATCGGTATTTCGCATGGGCAGATCCTTGTTTTTCCCGAGGGGAACGGGGAATTTAATCAAGCCGTCCTTTTTTAGCGCTTTATAATCCTTAACCACGATTATATTCACCACCGCCGGCAAAACTTTTTTAATGGTTGTTTTTAAGTCATTCATTGGAACTTATTTTAACGGATTTTTTTAATAAACGAAAGCCCGATTTCTTTTCAAAAAGCTTAAAACATTCTAAAATTATTCAATGCAGCTGTATCGTCCCGAAACAAACCCAAGAAAAAAATTGTCCTTGAAGAGTAAATTGATTATTTTCGGAATTATTGTCCTTATTTTGGCGTTTATTGCGGGAATAATTTATCTTGTCCGATTCTCTTCCGTTTTTAAAATAAAAAAAATAGAAATTTCAGGCTTGCCGGATTATTCCGCAAATGAACTGACTGCGGATCTTAAAGATTTTCTTACCCGTCAATCTAAAATCTCAAATTGGCTGGGTAATGATAATATTTTAATATGGAATTCCGGAGAATCTGAAAATTTTCTGAAGACACACCCTCAATTTCAGGAAGTCGACATTTCCAAAAATTACTATAGTCATCAGATTGACATTTCAGCTAAAGAACGGGAAAAATTTGGAATTTGGTGCGCGGCTTCCGGCAATCCGATGCTGACGGAATCAAATTCCGCCAGCTCGACTTACGTTGCGTCAAATTCTACAACTGCAAATCCGCCAAGCCAAAATTGTTTCTGGTTTGATAATCAAGGGGTTATTTTTTCTCCGGCTCCGGTAATCCAAAGCGAACTTTTTTATCGGGTTAATGATTTGACAAATCGCACGCTCAACTTAGGCGATTCGATTCTGCCTGATGGCGAATTCTCAAATCTCTCTAAAATTTTCGACCTTTTAAGTCGCGAAGAAATCAATTCCAGAACGGTTTATCTCAAGGATCTGTCTCTAGAAGAAGTTGATGTCGAATCGCCTTCCACTCCAAAAATTTATTTCAGCTTGACGTACGATCCCGATTACGCGGCAACGGCAATTGATGCGCTGAAGAAATCCGGCCGCTGGCAAAAAATCGATTACGTCGATTTTACCGTGGAGAATCGCGCTTATTTCAGGTTTAAATAATTATACTATCATCTCTTTTTCGGTTCGGGAATGATAACTGCCATGTTCCAACCTCCTGAATATTTTAAAATCCCAATTTCGCAAAGTTTCGATGATTTTCATTTCCGGGTCAATGGCGATTGATTTGCCGAGATATTGTCCGGAAGTGAAATGAGGAAAAATAACGTAGTCGGCGCCGTGCTCATAAAGAAGCTTCACTTCTTTTTCGTCGTCGGAGCGCATTATTATTTTGAATTCCGCTCCATGCCTTTTCAGTTCATGCAATCTTTGCAAAAGCCGCAAATTATCTTTTATGTCCGCGACTGTTGATATTATCAGTTTGGCATGTTCAAAATGCGCCATACTGAAGATGTCTTCATCATTTACATCTCCGAACAAATAGGCATAATCGTGCAATTGCAGTTCGCGGATAACTTGAGGATCGAAATCTATTATTAGAATATTTTTGCGGGGGATATTGTAAGCGATACTTTGTCCTAAACGGTGGGACCCTATCAAAATTATCGGCTTGTATATTTCCTCTTCGCTGGAATATTTTTCCTTCAGGTTTTTCCTTTCGAAAATAGAGATTAGCATTTTTGGAATTTTTTCGTAAATTTCATGCGAAAAAACAATCATATAAGTGGATATGGAAATAGTTATAATAGCCACTGCCGTTATCAAAGCGGCAACATCCCCAGTTATATGCCCCAATTCCAAACCGGAAGCGGCCAAAACGAGGCCGAACTCAGAAACCTGAGCCAGCGTTATTCCAGTTAAAAAACTGGTTTTCTTGCGATAACCCATCAGGCCCATAACTATCAGCATGATTAATGGCGTCCCGATCAGGACAAAAAGCGATAAAATAATTATTGGTCCGATTAGTTTGGAAATACTGGAAAGTGAAAGGGATGAACCGAGAATCACAAAAAATATGAGAACGAAAAAATCTCTCAGATATTTTATTTTTGTGGAGATTTGATGATTCTCCGCCGAATTTGCCAGAGCCAATCCCGCCAATAATCCGCTGATTTCAATCGGGAATCCGATTCTTGGCGAACTGACTATTGCGGCCAATAAAAAGCACCAGGCCAGGCTGCTTAAGAAAAGCAATTCTTGCGAATAGGCAATCCGGTCAAAAATCAGCGGCAATATTTTTCTTCCGATAAAAAGTATTAAAGCAAAAATAACAATACCCTTTGCCAAGGCGATTATTAAATTACCCGGAACGATTCCTTGTCCGCTTTTTAGTCCCGATAAAAATACTAAAAGCAATACGGCCACCATATCCTGGAGAAGCAGCACTCCGATGGAAATTTTTCCATAAAGACTGTTAAGGTCTTTTTTTTCGGACAAAAGTTTCACTACGATAACCGTACTTGATAAAGTCAGGGCGATTGAGATATAGGCGGATTGCAGGTAAGTGAAATGAAGCAAGTGCGAGATTATAAATCCCAGAATAAAACTAATAATAATTTGAGCGGCGCCGATAATTATTGACGGTTTGCCGATCATTTTCAAAGAAGAAAAATCTATTTCCAGCCCGACTAAGAATAACAGGAACATTATTCCCAAATCGGAGAAAGTGTTTAAAACATCTTTGTTGTTCAAATGAAAAGCGCCGAAATAACTTATTATGATGCCGGTAAAAATAAAAGCTAAAATAAGGGGCTGCTTGAAAAGCCGGGCGATTACTCCCAAAACCGTTGCGATTAAAATGACGATTGCCAGTTCGAAAAGTCCGGTACCCATGGGGAAATTAATTTTTATAATTATTAATTTTAAGAATCAAAGAATTATCTAAAAATCGCAAAAATTAATAATTTTGGATAATTATATAACTTTCGCTATTTGATTTAAAGCTGTCCTTGGGTCAATCCGGAATTTGTAAGGTTTAATTGACCATTTTGGTCCGGCATAATCCACGCCTGTCCTTTTTTTCGCCAGAATCTGCGACGGCCGTATTTTTATCCCGTATTCAAACCACAGGCTGTTTTCCGGTAGCGCTTTTTTCGTGTTGAGTTTCTTATTAATTTTCAGCGTTTTCGTAATCCTTGCCGGCCCGTTTATAAAATATTTTTTAATCGTTTCTTTTTCTTGTCTACTATCACGCGTGATAGTAAACAAGCCATCCGGAGATATTATCTTTTGTACGCCTTCATATGTGAAAGCATTATCATATGCGGTAATAGACAAAACCGGATTATTGTCCAATAAAATTCCTGCGCGAATTAAGATTGCCGCCGGATAATTTTTCGGCCCGGTTACGATATTTACCAGCCAGTGCATGCCGTAAGTGAAATAAATATAAAAAACACCGCCCTCCTCAAACATCGGTTTTGTTCTTTCTGTTCTACCGCGATTGGCATGCGATGCTTTATCATGCGGCCCGTCATACGCTTCCACTTCCGTAATTAATAATTTCGATTCTTTCCCGCGGTATTTTCGTACCAAAACTTTTCCAAGTAAATCCTTTGCAGCTCGCAGTGTTTTCCGTTTGAAAAATTTATTTTTTAGAATCATTTATTTATTATATCAAATTTAAAAGGGCTTCTTGAGAAAGCCCTTTTGAGATACGAGCGTCATTTATGGTTCAAACCCCATTTTTTTAGCGAATATTTTTCTCCACGCACCGGATTTAATCTGGCGCGCGGTAAAAAACATCACTTTACTAGCGATAACCTCCACGTCTTGCCTAGGGCCGAACTTCTGGAACCCTTTCAGAATTATAGGAACATAATTGTCATCGCTGCTAAAGAGGCGAAAGTAAGGCATTGGTTTTTGGTTTCTGTCGCAAGACTCCACCCTGCTGGGGACGATGTCCGTGATAGCCTCTTTCTCAATGCCATACATACGCATGCAATAATCTATCTCCACTTTAAGATTTTTCGCCCTCTTTTCACCATAACCTCTGAGTTCGATATTAGGCATCATACAACCTCGCTTTCATATTGGAATTTATTTTTGTAAAAGCTTGAACGACACAAATGACACATCGGGGAAATAATAAGTATGGCCGCCTTCTTTTTTGTACCAGTTATAAAATTCCTCCTGTATGTAATTAAATTGATGCTGAATACAAAATAGCACATTTGTGCTATTTTGTAAAGGTTTAAGGAGTAGATCTACCTTCCATAAGCTCACTCCAATAAAATCTAATTTTCTTCCTCTTTTTATTTGCTATTACTTATAATTAATAACTATCAACTAAAAATTATCTTCTATTTGCTTTTTATCTTAATCTTCTTCCCCTCCCTTTTTTCTTCTGCTTTCGGCATTATTACTTTTAAAATCCCTTTTTCATAGGTGGCATTGATTTTATCTTCGTCAACTGGCATCGGCAAACGGACCATTCTTTCAAACGATCCTCGCCTGATTTCTTTTTTATAATATCCCTTTCTTTCCTCTTCGTTTTCTTCTTTGCTTTCTCCGCTTATTATCAAATTATCATTTTCAATTGAAATACTGATGTCATCGGGATTGAAATCCGGAATATTCGCTTCCGCCACCAGTTCATTGTCGGTCTCATACAAATCAATTGCCGGTTTCGATCCCAAAATAATCGGCATAAACCAATCGTTATTATCGAAAAATGGTCGCGGAAATGGAGGCATAAAGAAGAAAAATTTCCAATGTCTAATTTCCAATTATTCTTAAAAAATTAGAAATTAAAACGATTAACTAATTAGAAATTGTATTTAATCTTATTTATATTATACTAAATTTATCGATATTATGGAAAAAAATACGGATTTATCGGCTTCGATAGAAGCCCTGCTTTTTGTCCATGGCGAGTCATTGGAGATTAAAAAGATCGCTCAAATATTGAACGAATCTGAATCGTCAATCAAAACAGCTTTGGAAAATTTAAATGAAATCCTGAAGGATAGGGGACTGACTTTGATTTTTTCCGGTAATCGCGTTCAATTGGCTACCAAGCCGGAATTTGCCCCGTTTCTGGAAAATTTCATCAAAAATGAGTTTGAAGAGAACTTGACTCCGGCTGCTTTGGAGACTTTATCCCTTGTCGCTTACCTCGGTCCGATTTCGCGCCCTCGCATAGACTATATTCGCGGGGTCAATTCCGCTTACACCATTCGCAATCTGATGATGCGCGGTTTGATCGAAAAAGTTTTAGATGCAAAAGCTGGCAATTCTTTCCTTTACCAGGCCAGTTTTGATCTGTTAAAATATCTCGGTATTTCCAGATCCGAAGATTTGCCTGAGTTTGAAAAATACAAATCATTAATTTCGGAAACAGCCGCCAATTAAATGAGAAAATTAGGAATTTTTTTTATTTTAATAGCCATTCCCGTCGCTTTCACTTTAATCAAGGCGTCGGGATTAAGCGCCAATGAAATAACGGTAAATACCGCCAATGTTGAAGATAAAATCATAAACATTCCGACTGATACAAACTCTCAGCTCAACCAAAATATCCCCGAAATTGTTTCGCAAAATCCCGTCTCGACCTCTTCCGGCCAGACTTCCAACCAATGCCAGCCCGACATTGGCGCTCAAATCGTCGTTATCAGATATTTAAATAATCCTTATGCCGTTTATGAAATGAATTCCGACAGCCGTTGGCCGATTGCTTCCATTACAAAATTAATGACCGCCGTTATCGCTCTTGAAAACGTCGATCAAAATAAAAAAATCACTCTTACGGCCGACATAATTTCCAAACAGGACAATTACTCCGAATTGAAAAAGGGAGGAATTTACACGGTTAAGGATCTCATAAAGGCAATGATGATGATTTCCAGCAATAATGCGGCGGACGCAATTGCTCGCGATTTCGGCGAAGAAAATTTTATCGCGTTAATGAACCAAAAAGCCCGGGGTTTGAGTATGTTTAACACCCAATATTTCGATCCTACGGGTTTGACTGTTAATAATCAGTCCACTCCCAATGATCTGATCAAGCTGATTACTTATATATATAATAATTACCCGGATTTGCTTAAAATGACTCGAACGCGCAAAGATTACGTAACCGATTTGAATTCCGATAGAAGGATAACCCTGACGAATATTGATGATTTTGCCGGCCAAGTCGGATTTATCGGCGGGAAAACAGGCTATATCGATCAGTCGCAAGGTAATTTAATTTCATTGTTTAAAGAATCGAACGGTCCGGTTGTTTTTGTCGTTATGGGAAGCCAAAACAGGTTTGGTGATACGCAAAAATTGCTAAACTGCTTGAAATAATTTAAAGTAATCAATACGAATCGAATTTTGAGAGTTCTATTTTTTAGAAATTAGAAATTTATTTATGTACCTGATTCACGTTTTTTTAATCGTTAAAATACTGAGTTATTTTATTTTTTCATTTTTAGTTGCGGCGGTGTTGGCTCCTGTTCTCATTCATTTTCTTTACAAATACAAGGCCTGGAAGAAAAAACCGAAGGAAAAATCCATCGGCGGTTATGCCACCCCGATTTTTCAAAAATTTCATTCCAAAAAAGAAGTTAGCACTCCGCGCATGGGCGGAATTTTAATTTGGGGAACAGTCTTGATTGTTTCCGTTGCTGATTTGATTTTGACGAACGTCCTGCCTCTTCATGCCGCAGAAAACATAAATTTTTTAAGCCGTTCCGAAACTTGGCTTCCGTTTTTTACGCTGATTGCCGCCTCTGTTCTTGGATTAATAGATGATCTGATGACTGTTAAGGATAACGGCAAATACATCAGTGGGGGAATGCGATTCAAAACCAGACTGCTTCTAGTCACTATTATCGCTTTAATCGGCGCCTGGTGGTTTCATTATAAGCTGGGCTGGAGCAGTATTTATATTCCTTTCCATGGGGATGTGTTTATTGACGGTTTTTATATTGTTCTTTTCGTCTTGGCCATTTTAGCCACCTTTTCCAGTGGAGTTGTCGATGGCTTGGACGGATTGTCCGCCGGTGTCATGGCGCCGATTTTTACGGCTTTTGCTATTATTGCTTATGCAAGAGGAAAATACGATTTGGCCACCTTTATAGTTATTATTATCGGCGCATTGGTAACTTATTTATGGTTTAATGTTCCGCCCGCCAAATTTTACATGGGGGAAACCGGAATTTTGGGCTTAACAACCACTTTGGCCGTTATCGCGTTCTTAACAAATTCCATTTTTTTCCTTCCGATTATCGGCATGGTCTTGGTTATCGAAGCGGCTTCGGTTATCATTCAACTGACTTCCAAAAAATTACGTCATGGCCAAAAAGTCTTTTTAGCCGCGCCGATTCACCATCATTTTGAGGCAAAAGGTTGGTCGGAAAGCCAGATCACAATGCGTTTCTGGATTATCTCAGCCGTGTTTTCCGGTTTAGGATTAATTCTTTATTTTTTGAGCAAGTTTTTGGTTTAATAATTAGTTTGGAGTATAAGCGGGGATTGCCCGCTGAAGCTTCAGCAAAGGCGGGATTCGTATAGTGGCAGTACGTGACCTTCCCAAGGTTAAAGCGCCAGTCCGATTCTGGTATCCCGCTCCATTGTTTTTGACAATATTTTTAGATTCTTGAATAATATATTTATGTCCGAAGCATGTAAAAAGGAATTGCCTCCTAATAGAGATATCTCCAAACAATTTTTTGTTAATGAAGAAGAAATAATAGAAAAGCTAAATTTGTTAAGCATTAATTTTAAATATTTTAAAAATAAAGAGGATAGAATAGAATACATTTTCTTAAATGTCCAAAAAGTAGAAGGAACTAATGCTTTTTATCTTGATACAAAAGATAAAAAAGTCATTTATTTTCATTTTCACTTTAATGGCAACAATATATTGCATCCAAAAGATAAACACGTAATTTCCGCAGAAGAATTACTTGAATATATGAATGATAATTTTGAAGATGTTGATGAAATTGTTTATGGGTGTTGTTATCCAGATAGAGCAAGAAAAATTATTCGAAAACCAGTCTTTATTATTGGTTCAGGATTTTCTAGTGAATACAGGACTAAATACAATAGTAGAAAAAAATCCGTTACTATTTCGCCAGCTGCATAATTTAGAAATAAAAAATTAATTAATATACTTAAAATATGCCTGACCTTGCGGATTGTTGATTGTTACATTGTCTAATGTAAAATTAGGTAAATAAAGCGGTTCGGACGAGTTTTGATAAAAATTTTAAAATATCATCCGCTACCCCGCCCGTAAATAAAAATTTCCAGCGAATCGTTGGAAATTTTTATTTATATTAAGAGTAGTCGAGGAATCGAACACAAATATTACAAGGCAACATATGGTGAGCTTAAATTCGTGTATGAAATGAAACTCATTTTTGTTATACCCGGCCGCAACCTTTTTGATGATGGGATTAAGACCACCAACCTCCACCACCTTCAATAGGTCTTCGGCAAGTGCGTTGTTCTTGGATTGGATAATCCGCTGAGCAAGCTCTGCCTGAAAACCAACTGCTTCCAGTTTGTTTAAAAGCTCGTTTCCTTGCCCTCTTCCGATTGGCTCACGATTTTCCATCGCATACCTCCGAAACTGGCTTGATTGCTAACTATTTTTGAGATTTAAAGGATTGCAAGTTATTTCAATTTTGCAAAATAAATTGATTTAAAAGTCGCCGGGATCCAAATGTGTGGAATACTTATCAAGATAGGGCAGAGGCGTGTCCGCGCATATGAATGTGGCTACCACTTCTCCTTTGGAATTTCTGAATTTATCAAAATCAGCCGAATTATTTTTTAGAAATTTAAGAAGTCCCGCCAGGGCAAGGCCGGAGCTAGGGCCGGCCATAATTCCGGCTCTGCACAATTCCAGGCTGTTTTTGAACGATTCTCTTGTTTCTGCTTCAATTTTATAATCTATCGCCTTATTCCAATCCAATTTGATTTCTTTCAGTCTTTTCTCGTTTCGCACTCCTGGAACCGCATGTTTGGGCGCGCAAAGCGTTCCGACAATGGCTATGTTTTTCGATTTTTTTCTGAAATAATTGCTGGCTCCGACAACCGTTCCCGAAGTCCCGAGGGCCGCGCAGAAAATCGTAAGATCACTTCCCAATTGATTCCAAATTTGATGAGTTGTCCATTTCTCATGCGCCGATCCGTTTGCTTTATTTTCGTACTGCGCCGGATTGAAATGATTTTTCTTTTTGCCCATTCGGCGCGCCTTTTCTATTCCGCTTGGCTTACCGGGCAATTCTTCGTTGAATACTAGCTCCGCTCCAAAAAGCCGCAGTAATTCCAATTTCCCCGGAGCGATATCTTTTGGAACAATTGCTTTTACGTTGTTTATTCCAAACAGCGGAGCGATAGCCGCAAGCGAAAAAGCCGTATTCCCCGAAGAATGTTCCACTATCGTATCCACTCCCTTGAGTTCTCCCGCTTTTTTCGCTTCGAAAAGCATGTTTAAAGCAGTTAATGACTTTAAATTTAAAAGCGGCAGAAGATACATCAGTTTCGCAAAAATCCTGACTTTGTTTTTGGCAAAAGGGTTTAAACGCCCCGGTAATTCCACAAGCGGCGTTGGCAGATTATTGTCCGGATTCAAAAAATCAAGAATTGCGCGCGATCCCTTAAAAACATTTGAAGACTCTCTTTTTTTATTTCCGTTTTTCATAATAAAATTATTTTTTCCGCACAATGCAAAACGGCGTCATCTCATCCGACTGGCCCAGGGGATTATCCTTAAAAAGCTTGCCGATGAAATTTTCGCTGATTTTTCCCGTTGATTTTCCCAAAGAAAATGCTCCACGGTAATTTGCATCCAGAATAACAGCCTCGCATCCGATTTCATTCTTTATGCGTCTCGCAGCTCCGTTTGGATTATTCGGCGCAAGTTTTACCGAATGAGCGTATTCTAAAATAAGAAAAGACATCGGACAATCGACTGATTTCGCCAGTTTCCCGGAAATCCTGTAAAACAAACCGCGAATGCCAAGCGGCCGCGTTATAGCTGAAACGACTGCGGCCAAAAAAATACGCAAATACCCGGCTTCTCCTATGAATGATTGCATTGCGATGGCGGTGCCATGGCCGAATCCCCGGAATTCATTTGAGCCGTAATAATTGCCGACATTTCGGGCAAGAAATCGCGCGAATGATGTTGGCTTTATTTCACTCATATCAATCACACGTCCCTGGGTAATTGTAAGCGCCTTTTCGCTTACAAAAAGGATGTCGCCTGGTTTAATATAAGGATGGACGTACTCTTTAATAATCGGCAGGATATCTTTGTCTTGCATGGTGATAAGCCGGGTTTTTACCGGTAACCGTTGATAAATAATCCCGTCAACGTCAATGTCGATTTTTTTGCCGGGATTCGGGATAAATTCACCGGATGGCGAAGGCGATTGTTTGTCAGGTTTTTCAAAAATGACTTTTTCTCCCCGGAAAAGAGCGAATAATTTTTCTACAAGGGTTTTTATATTATTCGGGTTATCGTGAATAGCTGTTCGAGATTGCAAAAGTTCCGTTGCTTCCATATATAAGATATGCGCCTCATCTGCGGTATTTGTTGTAAATATGGCTTCTGCCAAAACTGCATTATTGCTTGCCGATAAAACTCGCATAATTATCGAACCGTTTTCTCTGGACAGGTAATTAATAATCAAACCAGTCTGATCTTTTACTTCGTCATAGACCAAGGGTTTTTCCATAATTTTTATATTATCATCTGCCATTTTTTTGCACAAATAATATTTAAGCTGATGAGTATGGCTGTGTTATCGGAAACTTAAATCATCCCCGATGCCCTATTTCCGCGGCGGACTAAATTTATTTTAAATCTTGCTAATTCGTCCGCAATGGTTAATAATAATAACAATGCTTATACGTGTTTGCACGGGAAAAATTCACAGGGCGACAGTTACGCAAGCCGAACTACACTATGTCGGTTCCGTTACCATCGACGAAGAACTGATTGAAAAAGCCGGTCTTAGACCGTTTCAAATGGTAAATATCAACAATCTGTCAAATGGCACTTTTTGGCAGACATATATTGTTGCCGGGAAAAGGCATAGCGGTGACGTGTGTTTGAACGGACCGCCGGCCAGGCATTTTCATCCAGGAGATAAAGTCATAATATTGGGGGAATCGTATGTTGATCCGGCCGAAATGGATGATCTTAATCCCGTTGTGGTATTCGTTGATGACAATAATAAAATAACCGAAATAAAAAAACATAAAACGATTCGCAATTAAATCTTGCGTGGTGGACAATCCGATGTCGAACCGTTAAAATTATCCAATGAGAGAAAAACCCCTTGTTTTAATAGTAGATGACGAACCTGATATCAGGGATTTGCTTAAATTTAAATTAAGCGGCAACGGCTTTGACGTCGCTGAAGCCGGCGACGGCGTCGAAGGCGTTGAAATGGCTCGCAAAACCAAACCCGATATTATAATTATGGACCTTGTCATGCCGAGAATGGATGGCGCGGCAGCATTATTTAAAATCAAAGAAGATGAGGATCTTAAAGACATAAAGATATTCATGTTTACCGGCAAAGGCGATCCTCGTCCCGAATTCGCCGAAGTAAACCGCAAATTCGCTCGTGAAAGCGGTGCTGTTGATTTTATCCGGAAAGAAAGCGATCTTAATGAATTGGTCGCCAAGCTTCAACACACGGTTCAGGAAACAAGAGATGACGAAAAGTTTAAAGAGGAAAGAGAAAAGCTCCAAGAAGGAATTTAATTTTCGCAAAATTCTTCGCGCTTGCCGCGAAGAAATTTACTATGTCTCCGAAAACATTTCAGCAAATCGTCTATTGGCCTATTTTTGCAACGCTTAAATTATTTTTTAATTTTCAAATATACGGCCGGGAAAATATAAAAGGCTTGGAAAATAAGCCCGTTATTTTTGCCTCCAATCATGCTAACAGGATCGACGGCGTAATCTGCGGCATGGCTTTGCCCCGGAATAGTTTTGTTCCTCAGAAATTCTTTCCGATCAGATTTCTCGCCGATCATCAGTTTTGCAATTGGGAAAAAAGTCCATTTCCGTTTCCGCTGTCGATTTTATCTGCGGATTTTGTGAATATGGCCGGTTCGATTCCGGTTATTTCTGGCACCAAGCAGCCGCTTGATGTTGTTTTGGCCGAACCTATCAAGGTCTTAAAAAATGACGGAAAATTCTGGATCTTTCCCGAAGGCAGAATGACGCGGGACGGAAAACTTCAACCCGGAAAACGCGGCGCAGTTTTTATTCATCAAAAAACCGATGCGATTCTCGTACCGGTCGGCCTGATTAACAGCTATAAAATGTTCAGCCTAAGAAATCTGATTAATTTTCTGTTTAAAAAGAAAAAACTGGAATTAAAATTCGGAAAGCCGATTAATCTGAAAAGCGAATCGGTCGAAACAGGAACGGAAAAATTAATGGCGGAAATTGCTCGGCTTATCAGCTGATTACAGTTAAGCGGGTTAAGCAATCATTCTGGGCGGAGCGAAGAACTCGATTTTATCCGATTGATTGTTGATTGCAAAACAACGGTTAAACTGTTTTAATTAAAAATAAATTAATTATGGATAAAAAACCTTTGGTTTTGATAATCGACGACGAAGAAGACATCCGCACTATGGTCAAATTAAAGCTGCAGGCTAACGGTTTTGATGTCAGAGAAGCCGGCGACGGGATCGAAGGATTCGATTTAGCCAAAGAAACAAAACCGAATTTGATTCTGCTTGATCTTGTCATGCCGACATTAAACGGCGTCGAAACTCTTTCCCGACTTAAAACCGAAGATTCCACCAAGGACATCAAGGTATTCCTATTCACCGGAAAAGGCGACCCGCGTCCGGATATAAATGAAGCCAGTAAACAATTTGCCATTCAAAACGGCGCCGTTGACTTCATCCGCAAAGAAACCGACTTAAATGAAATCGTCAATATCCTTAAAAAAGCAATCGGCATCAATGCTTAAACAGCCCCTGGTTCTTATTGTGGATGATGAAGAATACATCCGCGAAATCATAAAAATTAAACTGGAAGCTAATGGCATAGAAGTAAAAGAAGCTGGTAACGGATCGGAAGGCTTAATTTTAGCCGTTAGATATATTCCCAATGTCATCCTATTGGATTTGATTATGCCGATTATGGGAGGGGTTGAAACTTTAGCTAAACTTCAGGCAAACGAAAAAACCAAGGACATCAAGGTATTCCTATTCACCGGAAAAGGCGACCCGCGTCCGGATATTACCGAAATGAGTAAAAAATTTGCCATTGACAGCGGCGCCGTTGACTTCATCCGCAAAGAAACCGACTTAAATGACATACTTAAGGAAATCCAAAAGTATATTTAATAACCAAAACATGGAGATAAAATTTTCAAAACTAGAGACAGTTTCCGGAGCGCCTTTGTGGGTTTTAAATATGCCATTCGCGGAATCGGTTGCGGCAGGCGTGTTTGTTCATACTGGAAAGAGTTATTATTGTGAAGCAAGGAAAGAGATTTTCGCGTACTTGCAAGAAAAAATTAAGCAGCTTGGATACAGACTTTAAGAAAGGAGGACTGCCATGGAGGCTATTGCAGGCGTACTTGAAAGATCAGTAAGAAATGCCTGGAGTAACTGGCCGGATTGGGAAAACGATGACGAGTTCCCTGATTGGGAAAATGTTGGCGGAAATCCGCCTAGTTGATAAAAAGGGCTGCCCTGGTTTGTGGGCAGCCCTTCCTCTTATTTTAACATTGAATAAATCTGTCTTATATAAAAGCAAAGTATTTACTTGGCTGAAAATTTTTTGGAAAAACATGGGGGAAAATGGTATATTTTCATTAAATGGCTAATTTTTTTATTTTAAATAAATTAAAAAAACTATTTGGGAAAACGGAAAAAAAAGCAGAGGCCGATGTAATTAAAATTGAAAAAGCAGTTAAAAAGGAGGCAGGAGAATTTATTGAGGAATATAAAGAAACAAAATTAGCCAAATACGGCTATTCTTTTTTAAAAAAAATCATAAGTCCCATCATTAAATTTTTTTGGGTGGCTGAAATCGAAGGACTTCATAATATTCCTAAAGACGGAGCTGTTATAATAGCATCCAATCATGAAAGTTACTTTGATTTCCTGTGTTTTGCTTCTATTTCTCCCAGAAAAGTTCATTATCTTGCGGCTGAAAAGTTTTTTGAAAATAAAATTTGGAATGTCTTAATGCAATTAACCGGTCAAATTAAAGTAGATCGAAAAAACCATAACAAATCGAAAGTCCATCAACAAGTTTATTCTGCGCTGTATCAGGGAAGGGTAATAGGAATTTTCCCCGAAGGGACCAGATCTCCGGACGGGAAGCTTTTAAAAGCTTTTACCGGGGTTGCTAAATTCGCGTTGAATTCCAAAACGCCGGTTATTCCAGTCGGTATGACGGGAACTTACGAAATAATGTCTCGCCACGATAAATTTCCTAAATTTAAAAAAGCAAAAATAAAAATAGGAGAACCCATGCATTTCAAAGAATTTTACGATATGGAACACGCCGATGATCATTTTCAGGCCGTTACTGATAAGATTATGCTAAAAATCGCAGAATTAACCGGAGAAGAATACGTTCATGCGCGATTTAATAAAATTAAAGATAAAAAATGAAAAACCTGGTTATTTTTGATTTGGACAATACTTTAATTAAAGGGCAAAGCCAGAGATTATTGCTTATCTATATGTTTAAAAAGAGGGAGATAAAATTATTCCCCTTTTTAAAAATTCTTTTATGGTTTGTTTTCTATAAACTGGATTTTGTCAAAAATCCCAAAGAAATAATGGAATATAGTTTTCAATTTCTAAAAAATAGAAACGTGAATGAATTTGAAAAAAAAATAGGCGATTTTTTCGAAAAAAAATTAAAAAATAAATTTTTTAAAGAGTCGCTGGATTTAATAGAAAAACACAAAAAGGAAGGCAGGGAAATTATAATAGTCTCCAATGCAATAGAACCGTTGGTAAAAAGAGCGGCTTCGTTTTTGGGGTTGAATAATTTTATCGGAACAAAGTTAGAATACCAAGACGGCTTTTTTACGGGAAGAATAGACGGAAATATTATCACGGGGAAAAATAAAGTTATTGAGATTGAAAAATTTTTAAAAAGCGATGATTTTAAAGAAATTTGGGCGTATGGGGATCAGATTACGGATTTGCCGTTTCTGGAAATATCAACAAAACCGTTTGTGGTAAACCCTGACAGCTTATTAAGAAAGGTGGCGAAGGAAAGAAATTGGCCAATACTCAATTTTAAATTATAATTAGTTAATTCCATGAATTTTTTTGCACTGACAGGCTTGGCTAATGCGATAACAAGTACCGTTTTGGGTCTTTTTGTTTTCTTCAGAAAAAAAGAATTGGTTAATAAACTTTTTGCCTTTTTTTGTTTTGTAATCGCTTTTTGGGGATATAGCTATTATTTTCAAGACATTACAGCTATCCCATCTGAAGCGTTTATTTTGGCCAAATTATTAATTGCTGGAGCTATTTTTATACCAATTTCTTATTTGCATTTTGTCCTTGCTTTTACGGATTCTATTAAAAGCCACAAAAAAATTATTTGGTTCGGCTATATTTTCTTCGTAGTAATATTTTTGCTGGATATTTTTACTAAACTGGTTGTTAGAGGAGTCGGCCCTAAATTGGTTTTCGAATTTTGGCCCGAGCCCGGAGCTATTTTCCATCCGTTTCTGTTTATCTGGGGGTCATTTATGATCTACACGGTATATATACTCATAAAAAATTACAAAATTTCTGAAGGGATTAAGAGAAAACAGGTACAGCTTATTCTAATCGGAACCATAATAGGGTATTTGGGTGGGGCTACCAATTATTTTCTTTATTACAATATTCCGATCTTGCCTATCGGTAATTGGGCAATTGTCTTTTATTTGGGAATAGTCGCATACGTTATTTTAAAATATCAATTATTCAATATAAAAGTTATTGCCACGGAAGCCATAACTTTTATAATATGGGCTTTTTTGTCCATCAGATTTCTGCTGGATACAGCCATAAGCGAAAGAATAGTTGACGGCGCTATTTTATTTTTAGTCATAATATTCGGGATTCTTTTAATTCGCAGCGTTTTAAAGGAAGTCTCCCAGCGTGAAGAAATGGAAAAGCTGACCCATTCTCTCGAAGCCAGCAATATCAAACTCAGCACTGAAACGCGTTATTTAACCGATTTACAGGAATTCACAACTTCCATTATGGAAGATATAGATTTCAAAAAAGTTATCCAGGCAATTGTGGACGAAGTAAGCCAAAGATTTGGCTATATCGGAGCGGTTCTTTTTCTGGTCTCCGATGACAATAAAAAAATATCTCCTGTTGCAGTTTCCGGTGGGACGGCTTCGAAAATCGCTTTCAAATTGCTGCCCAAACAAATTGATCACTTTGATTCTCTATTGGAGAAAGATGCCACTTTGTCTTCTTTGGCAATCAAATCAAATCAGATAGAGATAGACGAAGATTTCTCAAAGTTCTTTTCAATTATTCCGCAAAATATTTTAATCGCAATTCAAAAAGTTTTAGGCGTAAAAACCACTATTGCCATCCCGGTCAAATCAAAGGGAAAGGCATGGGGCGTTTTGGATGTCGCTTCTAAAAAGTTCAGAGAGGAATTTTCCAGCGAAGAACTGGATGTTCTGACAATTTTAGCCAACCAAATCGGAATTATTCTCGACAATGTCGATCTTTTCGAACAGACCAAACAGTTAAGCTCTTATAAAACCGAACTTCTTTCCATTGTCGCTCACCAGCTCAAAAATCCTTTGGTTGTAATTAAGGGATATTCTTCTTTAGTTGATGATCAGACTATTAATGACATAGCTACCATGAAAGAAGTTTTCAAAAAGATTAAACTTTCTTCCGATAAGCTAATTATGCTCTTAAATAACCTTCTTGATCTTCACCATATTGAAGAGGGCAAGATGCATTATGAAATGCAGCCGGTTGAATTAAATAAAATGCTTAAAGATATTGTGGATAACTTCCAAATTGTCGCGAAGCAGAGAAAACTAAATTTGATTTTTAAGCCATTTCCCAAGGATGTGAACATAAATGCCGATCCGTATAAAATAAGCCAGGTATTTCAAAATTTGATCGACAATTCTTTAAAATACACTCCCGAAGGATGGGTTGAAATCGATATTTTAAACGATGCGGAAGAAAATTCCATCCTTGTTAAGATATTCGATTCCGGTTTGGGTATGAGCAAGGAATTGGTCGGGAAATTATTCCAAAAATTTTCCCGCGGGGTGGAAGAACAGCAAATTTTAGGAACTGGTCTGGGGCTTTATATCAGCAAAGAAATCGTTGAAATGCACGGAGGAAAAATTTGGGCTGAATCCGACGGCGAAGGAAAGGGCAGTAGGTTTTTTGTTAAATTACCTATAATAATCGGGTCCGTTACTGCTGTTCCAATAACTCAAAATAATTCCGCTCAAGAGCAAAAAACAGCAGTAAAATAAAATTAGAATGGAAAAATTAATTTCGAAAAAGAAGGATTAAAAATTGATAAAGAAAGAGTCTTAACATATTCAGAATTAAGTTGCCCCTTAGAGGGGATAAGCGGCTTTAAAAAAATAAGTAAATCTTACAGCGATTTACTCCTAAAAAATCAATAAATATTGGTTAATTCCCGATTATTTTTGCATTGTTTTTATCTTAATTTCTGCTATAATAAAAGTGCCATATTGGTGGCGATTTTTATTAAACTATGCCTAAAAAATCAGACAAAAAAGAAGAAAAAGAAACCAAATCAATTGCAAATGGCAGTGCGTCTTACGGCGCAAAAGACATTTATGTTTTGGAAGGGCTAGAACCAGTTCGCAAAAGACCGGGCATGTATATCGGCTCAACCGGCATTGACGGGCTCCACCATCTTATTTGGGAAGTTGTCGACAATTCTTTGGATGAAGCAATGGCCGGTTATGCCACTCAAATCAAAATAGAACTTCTGCCGGATAGCCGCATTGCCGTAACCGACAACGGCCGCGGTATTCCGGTTGACATTCATCCGCAGACAAAAAAATCCGCCTTGGAAACCGTTATGTGTACTCTGCACGCAGGGGGTAAATTCGGCGGAGATTCTTATAAAGTCTCCGGAGGTTTGCACGGTGTCGGCGTTTCTGTCGTTAATGCTCTTTCCAAATGGGTGAAAGTTGAAGTTTGTAAAGACGGCGGATTGTACACGCAGGAATACGAAAGGGGAAAACCTAAATATAATGTCAAAAAAACCGGCAAATGCGATTATAACGGAACCAAAGTTGTCTTTGAGCCTGATCCGGAAATTTTCCAAAAAATAGAATTTAATCGCAAGACCGTTCTTGATCATTTGCGCCAGCAGGCGTTCCTGATTAAAGGCGTCCGGATTGATATTGTCGACACTCGCGAAGAAAGACCTTTTTCATATTCGTTTTATTTTGAAGGCGGTTTGATTTCGTTTATCCAGTACCTTAACCGCAGCCACAAGCCGGTTCAGAAAGAAATTTTTTATGCCGATAAAACTTATGAAGGAATAGAGGTGGAAACCGCTTTTATTTATGATGAAGACAACGAAACCCGCGAAATGGGGTTCGCGAATAATATCGTGACGCCCGAGGGCGGAACTCATATTACCGGATTCAGAACCGCTCTAACCAGGGTTTTGAACGATTACGCCAGATCAAATAATTACATTAAAAATTCCGATGATAATTTGACTGGTGATGACATTCGCGAGGGATTGACAGCTATAGTTTCCGTTAAGATCACCAACTCCGAACTTCAATTTGAAGGACAGACCAAAGCCAAATTGGGAAATCCGGCTGCGCGTACCGCCGTTGAATCGGTTATCGGCGAAGCCCTGAAAGAATTTTTAGAAAAATATTCCAGCGACGGTCGTGCTGTTGTGGAAAAAGCTTTGCTTGCTCAAAAAGCCCGTAAGGCCGCAAAAGCAGCCAAAGATACGGTTTTACGAAAAGGAGCCCTGGAAGGAATGACTCTGCCGGGAAAGCTTGCCGATTGTTCAAGTCGCAATGCCGATGAATCGGAACTGTTCATTGTCGAAGGAGATTCCGCTGGAGGAAGCGCGAAGCAAGGCCGTGACAGAAAATTCCAGGCAATTTTACCTTTGCGCGGTAAGATTTTAAACGTTGAAAAATCCCGTCTTGACAAAATGCTTTTAAATAATGAAATAAAATCGTTGACTATTGCTTTGGGAACTGCTATCAGTGACAGCTTCGATATTTCCAAATTACGCTACAATAAAATCGTTATTATGACTGATGCTGATACCGATGGCGCCCACATCAGGACTTTGCTTTTGACTTTGTTTTACAGATTTTTCAGGCCAGTAATTGAAAACAGCCATCTTTATATTGCTCAGCCGCCCTTGTATCGCATCCAATCCGGAAAGGAAATCCGCTATGCTTACAGCGATTCTGAAAAAGAAAAAGTCATGGAAGATATGGGCAAAACGCAAAACGCAAAACGTGAAGCGAAAAAGGTGAAGGAGATAAAAACCGAATCAATGGAAACCGAACCGGAAACAATAAGCGACAAAAAATTTAACATCCAGAGATATAAAGGTTTAGGAGAAATGAATCCGGAGCAGCTTTGGGAAACGACAATGAATCCGGAAAATCGCGTTTTGAAATTGGTTGCCATAGATGATGCCGAAGAAGCCGACCGCTTATTTGAAATTCTTATGAGTGATCAGGTTGAGCCGAGAAAACAGTTTATTCAGTCCAAGGCCACAATGGTAAAAAATCTTGATATTTAAATAAAATGACTATAGACTACCAATTTGCAGCTGACAGTTAAGAATAATTAGAGTTGACGAATCGAGTATTTTACCGTAGTCTGTAAGCTGTAGTCAGTAAACTCGTTCTATGTTCAGTAAATTAGCATCATATATCCAGGAATCGCGGATTGAATTAAAGAAGGTTAATTGGCCGACCAGGCAGGAAGCAGTTCGGCTGACAATAATTGTTATTATAACTTCTTTAGTTTTTGCCGCTTTTTTAGGTTTACTTGATATTCTATTCCATTATTTATTAGGTAAATTTATAATTTAAATTAAAAGAACGCGAAAAAATAAAAAATAAATCGCAATTCTACCACCGGGATGACGGAACAAAAAGAAAAAAAAGAAGAGGCTAAAAAAAATAAAAATGAACTTTCTAAAAAAGGAGAGCGGCATTGGTATGCCGTTCATACCTATGCCGGATACGAAGACGCAGTTGCCCGTTATTTAAAGCAGCGCGTTGATTCCTTGGAAATGCAGGATAAGATTTTCAATGTCATTGTTCCCAAAGAAAAGAAAATAAAAATAAAAAACGGTAAAAGAAAAGAAGTCGAAGAAAAACTTTATCCCGGCTATGTTCTGGTTGATATGACTATGGATGAAAATTCCTGGTATATCGTCAGAAACACTCCGCGGGTTATGGGCTTCGTCGGAGCGGATTCCACGGAACCAGCGCCTCTTTCAAAAGAAGAAGTGGATTTTTTGCTTGCCAAAACGCGCGGTGAAGAAAAGAAATTTAAGATTGAGTATCGCATCGGCGAAACCGTAAAAATTATCGACGGACCGTTTCGGGAAGCCGAAGGGAAAATTGCCGCTATCGACGAAGAACAAGGAAAAGTAAAAGTTATGGTGCCGATTTTCGGCCGCGAAACTCCGGTTGAGTTAGATTCACTTCAAATTCAGAAATTATAAACAGATTTTGGTTATTAGTTTCTAGATTTTAGAATTTAATACCTCTGCTAATAACTGAAGACTAATAACTATTTCAAATATGGCAAAACCAATTAAAACAGTATTAAAATTGCAAATTCCGGCAGGAGCTGCAAATCCGGCTCCTCCAGTCGGTCCGGCTTTAGGCCAGCATGGAGTCAATATCCAGCAATTTTGTATGCAATTTAATGAAGCTACAAAAACCATGGCAGGGGACATTGTTCCTGCTGAAATCACCGTTTACGAAGATCGAACCTTCGATTTTAAATTAAAAACTCCGCCTGCTTCGGATATGCTTAGAAAAGCGGCCGGAGTCCAAAAGGGCGCAGGCAATCCTTTAAAGAATAAAGTCGGAAAAGTTACCAAAGATCAGATTCGCCAGATTGCCGAAAGGAAAATGGCCGATTTGAACGCCAATAATATTGATGCGGCAATAAAAATTATTGAAGGAACCGCACGCTCAATGGGGATTGAAATAAAGTAAAAAACGTTAGAAAATTTAAGTAACAAAAGAAGCGCTTGAAGCGCTTCTTTTTGACTTTTGAAATTTCTGAAATATAATTTTTCCAGGACTGAAAAATTTTATAAGGAGGAAATGATTTGGAGAAAATTAAATTCCGTTGGGCGTGGCTGGGGAGTGCCATGTTTATTGCAATAATTTTCAGCATTATGTGTTTGGGCATTCTCGCTTTTCGGGAAAAAGCCCAAACCTTGCCGTGGCTATGGAAGGTTCTGACATCCAGTCCGGCAGTTTTAAGGCTGGGCGAATGGATGATATCTATTCTTAGAAACTACTTTACAAAAGTATTTTTATACGGAATTATGCCAATTTCAATATTCCTAGGATTCTTCTTGGGAATTGTTATTGTCGTTGTATTTGAATAAACAGTATAAGGGGCGGCCAAAGGCCGCCCGTATTTTTTTAAATTAATCCGCCAATTCTAATAACTAGAGACTAACAACTATGAACTATTTCCATTCTTCTTGATAATAATTTCCGAGAATCCTTCAGTCTGTTCCGCCTCGATTGCCTGTTCTCGCAATAAATGCAGCAGCGCCAAAAACATTACAATTATTTCTTTTTTAGATTTTTCTTTTATTAAATTTCCGAAATTGCTTATTCCGCTTGAAACTTTTTGGATTATTTCCTCTATTTTTTCCTCTAATTTTATCAAGGTTGTTTCAATCGTCTGGAATTCCAATGATATTTTTTTGAGATTTTCAAAAAGAGCGGTTAAGGAATTCGATAATAAAATTGGAGTCAAATTTTTTGGCGGATAAAAAATCGCTTTTCGTCCCAAAAGCAACGGTCTTGAGGCCATTTTGTTTTTATCCGCATACATTTCCTTGACCGAATTTATTGCCGGCTTAAATTGCTGATAAAAAGCCAGACGCATCTCCAAATCTTTTATATCCTCCTCCTCTTCTTGCGAAAGTTCCAGGGTGGGGAGCAGTGCTTTTGATTTTATTAATAGCAGCCGGGAAGCTACGACCAAGAAATCCGCCAAAAGGCGCACTTCTTGGTCTGTTTTTTGTCTTCCTTCGGATTTCAGTCCCTCCAGGTGTTTTAAAAAATCATCCGTGACCAAAGCCAAATTGACCTGAGTCACTTCGAGTTTTCTCTCTTCGATAAGTTCGAGTAATTTTTCAAGAGGGCCGCTGTATTGTTCTGTGTTGACGTTATACATCGATTTTTATAAATTATTGAAATCAATCTGTTCAAGCTGGCTGTTGTCTATGAAATAAAATAAGTTTGAATCCGGGCTGTAAACAAATGAAAAGTTTCCGTCCAAAAATCTATAAATATTGAGAGGCGCTCTGTCATCTATTTCCATAAAATCAAAACCGTCTGAAAATTTTACGAAAAGATGATATGAATCTTTATACCATTCCATTGCTTGGACATCATCTTTATCTTCCAGGTTGAACCTTATGATATCTCCGGCTTTTTTTCGTATATCGCCGTCAAAATCTTTCAGAAATAAAATATTTATTTGCCCGTTTCGGTCTAGAAAAGCCAATTTTTTACTGTCAGGAGAAAAAGAAAAATCTTTTACGGCATCCCCGATTTTCTTAGTCGACTTATCATTAGGAGAATAAAGATACAGGTCGCCGTTATTTTCGGAAAAAGCGATTGTGCCGTCGCCGTTTGCTTTTATATCCGTCAGATTTGCCGTATTGATGCTTTTCGGTACAGTGGTTAAAATATTTTCATTTCTGAAAACTAAATCAAATGAGGCCAAAACCAGTCCTCCTTTGGGATCATCGGACTTCCTAATATAAAAAAGCGTAGATCCCGTTCTGTTCCATATAATCGGCGTAATTTTTATTAAATTATCATAAGTCAGCTCTTTAGTGTCGAACAGTTCTAATCCGCCCTGATCTTGAATGATCAACTGTGCCGGATTAAACGGCAAAATGGCCGCTTTTTTTATCTTTGTGCCTTTTTTAAGATTATTAAGCGCGCCGTTTATATTTAAAGTACTCGAAGCATCGTTTAGGTTATAAAGATATTCGGCTTTCGTCGCGGTGTTTCCCACCAAAAGATTTTTTGAGTCATTCGTAATGTCGGTAAAAATGTTGCCTTTAAGAAGGATTGACGGATTAATTTTTAACTTCTGAGGCAGAAGCACGACATTTAGAAATCTTGTAACCAGAGATGATTCCACTTCCGTTGTTTTGTAATAGGGCTGGTATCCTTCTTTGGAAATTTCAACTTTATATGTTTTGGGAAGAAGGTTCGTTATTAGAGTTTCGCTTTGGATTATGTTTGAAGTATCCGGATAATCTTTATTGTTTATTTTTATATCCACTCCTCGGGGAGAAGTTCTTATCGAAATAGCTCCCGTTTTTTGGATTTTAAAATTATCGAAATTAATTCTCCATCCCATTGAGTAAAGAACGATTCCGGACCCGATTAGTATAAACAATAAAAGAAAAAAGCCGAATAACAGCCTTCGTTTTGTAACACTCATATCAAATTATAATTATATATCAGAGGGAACGTTTTTATCAATCTAAGTAAAACTTCTCAAGTTGCTTTAAAATAGTTAGCTTATACAATTATAGTTATGAAAATAAGACCGATAAAACAAAAAGAAATAAAATTTGCCTCCAAAATTGTGGGCAAGAACTACTCTAAAGAATACGAAAAGATAGCTTCCAAGGAAATTGGGGAAATGTTTAGAAATGTTATTACCAGGCCAAATTATATTGTTGCCGAAGAAAAAGGAGAAGTTCTTGGATTTGGCGGTTACATACAGTCTTGGATGGATTACAATGTCTATCATATTTTTTGGGTTAATGTCCGGCCGGATAAACAAAGAAAAGGAATCGGAACTGCGATTGTAAAAAAATTAATAGAAATAATCAATAATAAAAAAGCATTTATGATACTTTTGACAACTTCCAAGCCAAAATTTTATGCCAAAAAATTTAAATTCAAAACCTTGGTTAAATTTAAAAATAATAAATATAATTTAATGGGACTGATTTTGAGAAAGAGTGATAACGTCATTGATTGATAGCCTATAATAATATTGTTGAAATTTTTCCCGAATCCCTATATTCTAAATTCTATATTATAAATCCTATTTTTATGTTTATTCGCAAAATTGGAATTGATCTGGGGACTGCCAATACGATTGTATTTGTGCCGGGTCGAGGCTTTGTTATTAATGAGCCGACCATTGTCGCTTTAAGCGTGCCGGATAATACTGTGTTGGCTGTCGGGAAAGAAGCTAAGGAAATGATTGGCCGTACTCCCAGCGATATTCGCGCATATCAGCCGCTTCGCGAAGGCGTTATTGCCGATTATTACATAACTAAGGCGATGCTCAGGTATTTCATTCGAAAGTCAGTCGGTTCTTTTAACGTTTCCAAGCCGGATGTCGTTATCTCCGTTCCTGCGGGAATAACTCAGACGGAAAGACGGGCGGTTGTTAATGCCGCCAGAGAAGCGGGTGCCAAGGAGGCTTATATCGTCCGTGAGCCGATTCTGGCCGCTTTGGGAGCCGGAATTCCCATCAATTCCCATTCGGGAAATATGATTATCAATATTGGCGGCGGAACTTGCGAAGCCGCGGTTATTTCTCTCGGCGGAATTGTTTCCTGGTCGTCGCTTCGCATTGCCGGAAATAAATTCGACCAGGCAATCGTTGATTTCATTAAAAAGAAATATTCGCTTTCCATCGGCCAGCAAACCGCCGAATCCATTAAAATAAATATCGGATCCGCAATGCCGACCAAAGAAAAAAAAACAATGGAAGTCCGCGGCCGCGATTTGATTTCCGGTTTGCCAAAAGATATCGTCATAAACTCCAATGAGGTTGCCGAAGCGCTTCATCCTTATTTGCTGGATATTGCCGGCGCGGTCCAGAACGTTTTTAACGAAACGCCTCCCGAGCTGGTTGCCGACGTTATGGAAAAAGGGATCATTATTTCCGGCGGCGGCGCTCAGATTCCGCACTTGACCGAATTTTTCAAACGTATGCTCGGCGTCAATGCTTATGTCGCCGAAGAGCCGCTTTTCTGCGTCGCCAAAGGTGCCGGCTTGATTCTTACGCACCTTGAAGTTTATAAGAGAACTTTATTGAATAAGCGCTAAATACGTTTGTTTAAATTTACAATTATCAATATCTAAATGATAAATTCTTACCAGAAATCTTACGTAAATTTTTTATCAAAATATCTTAAGTCGCAGTCCTGCGACAAACTCAGGGAAAGAAGGCTAAAAGTAGTTTTTGACTGTTCTAATGGCAGTTCCGGAGAAGTAATCCGCCAGCTAACAACTAAGAACAAACAACTGGAAACTTTTATCATAAATTCTATCCCCGATGGTAATTTTCCCAATCACAGCCCCAATCCGCTCGTTAAAAGTGCGACAAGCCAATTACGCGAAGAAGTTTTTAAAAGAAAATCTGATGTTGGAATTATTTTCGATGGCGATGGAGATAGGATGTGTCTGGTCGATAACAAAGGCAGATTTGTCGAAACCGATGTCACGGCTGCGCTTTTAGTCTGGCATTTAAAGCCGAAAAAAATCGTAATCGATAGTACAATCGGCTGGTCTTTAAATAAATCATTGTCTAAAAATTGCCGGGTGTATGAAAGCCCCGTGGGTGATTTTCATCTGCTAAATTCAATGGAAAAATATTCCGCTGATTTCGGCTGCGAACATTCCGGTCACTATTATTTCAAAATAAAAAAATCAAAAAATAATTTTTATCTCAATTCCGGAATTTTGGGGGCGCTTCACGCCATTAATGCCGTTTCCCGACTGCCGTATAAGTTATCTGATTTTGTTGATCTGCTTCCAAAATATTTTAGGAAAGAAGTCAATATAAAAATCAATGGAAAAAATAATTTTGGAGACTTATCAAAAAAAATTGAAAGTTTTTTCCTAAATCCCAAATCCTATATTCTAAATTCTGCCCATATCGACGGTTTGAAAATGGAGTTCCAATTTCCCAATCCGTGGTGGTTCAGTATAAGGCCTTCGAATACAGAGCCTCTTATTCGCGTCAGTATCGAATCTGAAAATAAAAAAACTTTGGAAACAAATCTCAATAAAATTATGGCATTGATCAGATAACGATTTCATTTATTTTTAATCCGTCTTCACGGAATTTTTCGATCGTCCACTCGCTTAAAATGCCTGCGTGTTATAGTTTTTATTTGCCAATCGTATATTTTAACGATCGTCAGGATATACGATTGGCAAGAATATGTTTAATCCGCTCCACTGGATTTCCCAGTCTATTAAGAAGACAGGGCAAGCCGTATTAACTTCTTACAAAAAGGTATACAAATTTAACGATCGTTGAAATTGCATACTTTTTAATTATGAAATTTCATAATTAAAAATGTTAGATTTATTATTCACGAATCCCATATCCTAATTTCCAATTTCTATATCCTGATTACTCCGGCACTTGAAAAATAAAGCAAAAACCTGTTTAAATTAGTAAAGAGTTGAATACGGCGGATAAATCCGTACACTTGAACTCATTTAATGGAGCATCTTTTTTTTGACCATTCCGGCAAAAAACTTAAAATTCAGGAAATCGTTTTCGAAATGGCAGCTTTCATGAAGGAGGATGAAAGGCGTCGGTACAGAATTACCGTTGGCACGGATTCCCAAAGACTGGAAGACAATACCGCGGAATTCGCGACTGCCATTGTCATCCATCGCATAGGTAACGGCGCCCGATACTTTTGGAAACGTCATGAAATCGGCAAATTTTTTACCCTTCGCGACCGCATAATCCAGGAGGCTTTATATTCCATCGATATCGCAAAAGAAATTTTAACTGCGCTGAAAAAGGCGGATACGCCGCTGTTCAGCTTTGAAGTTCACGTCGATGTCGGAGAAAAAGGGGAAACCAAAGCCGTTATTCAGGAAGTTACCGGCATGGTAACTGCCAACAATTTTCAGGTAAGGATTAAACCGAATAGTTATGCCGCCAGCAATGTCGCTGACCGTCATGTGTAAATAAAACTAATAGAAGAAACTAATTGCTAATCGCCGAATAATTATGCGCGATAAGCGAATTACCATTTGCAATTCTATGAAAGACTTTGTTGTTATAGATATAGAAACTAAAAACACCTTTTTCGACGTAGGAAGGGATAATTTTGACAAGCTGGAAGTTTCTTTCGTCGGCGCTTATTCTTACGCGCAAAACAAATATTTTTCTTTCTTCGAAAATGAAATGGATGAAGCTGAAGAATTTTTTAAAAATGCCGGATTAATTGTCGGTTTCAGCATTAATCGCTTCGACGTTCCGGTTTTAAAAAAACATTTTGATCTTTTTCCGGTTCGGCGCTTTGATATTCTAGATGAAATAGAAATGCAGCTTGGCAGGCGAATCAGCCTGAATCTTCTAGCTAAGACCAATTTAGGAGTCCAAAAAACCCATCACGGCCTTGAAGCTCCCATCTTATATAAAGACGGCAAATTCGACGAACTGCGCGATTACTGTCTCAATGATGTTAAAATAACCAAAGAACTTTACGACCTTGCTAAAAAACGGGGATTTTTATTGGTTCCTATTAAGGGCTGCGATGAATTCGAAAAGGCTTTTTTTAATTTTGCCGGCACGCTTTTCGCTGTTTGCTTCATTTTATTTTTCGTTGTGTAAAACACCTCTATTATTGTCTGTCACTAATCATAAATAAAACAATAGTAGACGGCTAGTTTGCGGATAGTCGGTATAGTTCGAATTACTTCTCTATGGAAAAGCAATTCGGGCAAGCGAAGTATAATAAATAAAGCGATTCGCTGAAGTGGAGGAATATTCATGCAATTTTATGCAGAGCTAAATGCCGCCGCCATAGAGCCGTGGAAATTCACTTCGCAACCCAAAATACTCCGTTCACAAACGCAGAAATAAACGGTTTAAATATAAAAAACGAATAAATTTATCAGCCGATCTTGATTTAATTTCTTAAAGTTGGTATTTTATTTTTTAATAAATTCCGCATATAACTTCTGACAATTTATTGTGGATATTTATGAATTTTAATTTATTTAAAAAACTTCGCATTTGGAATTACTAAATATTTTAATCAGTATTTCCAATTAGGAAGTTATGTAATGGATGAAAAAATATCCGGGAAGATATTTATCGATCATTATAATTATAGCCGTTGCGGCGCTTATTTTTATCTGGCCGTTTCCAAAACCGGTCGGCTTAAATAATTTCAGCAAAAATAACGGTCCCTGGAGATTAGGGTTGGATCTTGTGGGAGGGACTCATTTGGTTTACGACGTTGACATGAGCCAGGTTGCGGCAGGAGACCGCGATTCCGTGATGAACGGACTGAAAGACGTTATTGAAAAACGGGTCAATTTGTTCGGAGTCAGTGAACCGCAGGTTGTTACGGCCAATCAGGGAGGAAATTACCGGCTTATTGTAGATCTTGCCGGAGTTAAGAATATCAGTTCCGCCTTGAATGAAATCGGAGCCACTCCGTTTTTGGATTTTCGGTTGGTTTCCGGGACCGGCACGTCCACTCAGTATATTCCAACCGGCATTACTGGACGATATCTTACAAGCGCGACAATGGATTTCGACCAAACCACCGGCTTGCCGTTTTTAAGCCTGACGTTTAATGGTGACGGCGCAAAACTATTTGAAAATATGACCGCTCAGAATGTCGGAAAAGTTCTTTGTACTTTTATCGATAATCAGCCGACTGATTGCGCCACCATTCAGGAAAAGATTCCCGGAGGGCATGCGCGGATAACGGGGAACTTTACAACCGACCAGGTTCAAGCAATGGCTGCCCGCTTTAATGCCGGAGCTTTACCCGCTCCGATAAAACTTAACAGTCAGCAGACTATCGGCGCCAGCTTGGGTCAAGAATCACTTAAAAAAGCGGTTTTTGCCGGAATCATCGGGACTCTTGCGGTTCTTTTGTTTATGCTTTTATATTACCGCCGCTTTGGAATTTACGCAGATATGGCTTTGATTATTTATATTATTCTGACCGCTGCCATCTTCAAACTTTTTGTTACTATGAGTCTTGCAGGTATTGCCGGTTATATTTTGTCTATTGGCATGGCTGTTGACGCCAATATCCTCATCTTTGAAAGGACAAAAGAAGAAATTAAAAAAGGCTTATCAAAAGCGGCTGCGGTCGAGGAAGGTTTTCGCCGAGCTTGGCCGTCCATCCGCGATTCGAATTCCTCGACTTTGATCACCGCCGCGATTCTATATTTCTTCACCTCCAGTTTTGTAAAAGGATTTGCTTTGACGCTTGGCATCGGTGTTTTGGTCAGTATGTTCTCGGCAATCACAATCACAAGATTATTGATGCGAGTATTCAGTAGTAAAAGTGATGTGAATTCACTTGCTACCCACTAATAAATAACAACTATTAACTAACAACTAATCATTGTTCCTATGAACATCATCGGCCACAAAAAAATATTTCTGACATTTTCCGGGATTCTGGTTCTTGCCAGTATTCTTGCAATCGCAATTTTCGGTTTCAGGACAGGGATCGATTTCAAAGGAGGAACTTTGTGGCAAATTAAATTTAACCAAACCGTAACCGAAAGCGAGATTCAGAATGTTTTTATCAGCGATCTTAAAGTAAAAGACGCGACGATTTATCCTTCTGATAACGGCAGTTACCTGATTCGTTTGGGAAATATTTCAGAAAAAGACCACCAAAACTTCAAAAATATTCTCAGTCAAAAATTCAATGGGTTGGATGAGCTTCAATACCAGTCAATCGGTCCCACGATCGGGGATGAATTGAGACATAACGCTTATTGGGCGATTATTTTGGTACTTTTGGGAATTTCCCTTTATGTCGCCTATGCGTTTCGTAAGGTTTCTTATCCGATTAAATCATGGAAGTACGGAATAATTACACTCGGAACCTTATTCCACGATGTCATTGTGCCTGCGGGACTGTTGGCTGTTCTGGGCTGGAAACTCGGAATAGAAGTGGATAGTAATTTCGTTGTGGCGCTTTTGGTTGTAATGGGTTTTTCCGTGCATGACACCATTGTCGTATTCGACAGAATCAGAGAAAATCTGCTGAATCAAAAAGGGAAATCCGAATTTTCGGAAATTGTTAATACCAGCGTCAATCAGACTTTGGCCAGATCGATAAACACGTCTTTGGCCTTGATTTTGGTGCTTTTGGCCATGTTTTTCTTCGGTCCGACCACATTAAAATATTTCATCCTAACCATTTTAGTTGGAACAACTGTGGGGACATATTCGTCGATTTTCGTCGCCAGCCCTCTATTGACAATTTGGCAAAAATTTAGTAAAGTTAAATAATATAATTTATATACAGGCGGAAATTAATTGAAGATCTTTCTCTTGCTATAACGCATAATATATGTTATAGAAATATAAATAATTTAGATTTGAACTATGACCAAATTAAGCCAGATAGTCAACAACTTAACGAAAAATCTGACTTCTCGCCAAAAGGAATTTTTAGAGGAGCGCTTCGGAGTCAGGGACGGCCAAAAGAAAACCCTTCAGGAATTGGGTGATCGTTACAATATCACTCGTGAAAGAGTCAGGCAGATAGAATCCGAAGGATTAAAAATCGCAAAAGAAAATTTCAAAAAAGGCGACGCGGGTAAAATCGCTTTTGTCGCAAAAAATCATTTGGAAGTCGTCGGAGGTATTCAGAAAGAAGATAATTTTATTGAAAATTTAAAGCATATTTTAAAAGACGAAAGCTTGAATAAATATCAGGCGAGGCTTTTGTTCGAAATTTCCGGCCAGCCTTTCTTTTCTCCCGAAAATGATGATTTCCATAATTTTTGGTATACCGATAAAAGCGTTTTGAAAAAGGCGGGTTCGTTTATCGATAAAGCGGGCAAAACTTTTTCCAAAAGCAAAGAACAGCTTATTTTCCAGAATAAAGCCGGAGAAATTATGGCCGGCTTGATAAGTTCGGCAAGCCTTGATGATTTTTCAGCTTCCAATTATTTAGCCGTTTCCAAAAAATTCGGCATTAATCCCTACAACGATTTCGGCTTGAGCGAATGGGAAGAAATAAACCCCAAAACTGCCAGAGCTAAAGCTTACTTGGTTTTAAAAAAACACGGCAAACCGCTTCATTTTCGGGATATAGCTTCTACGATCAATAAAACAGGATTCAATCATAAGACTGTTTATCCGCAAACGATTCACAATGAGCTGATCAAGGATAATAGGTTTGTTTTGGTTGGACGCGGAATTTATGCGCTTCGGGAACAAGGATATTATCCGGGTACGGCCAAGGAAGTGATTCAAAAAATATTGAAAGAAAATGGGCCTTTACTTCAGCAGGAGATAATTGAAACAATCGCCAAGCAAAGATTTTTAAAGGAAAATACGATTCTTTTAAATCTCCAGAATAAAAAATATTTCAAACGGCTCCCCAATGGCCGTTACCACATTGCTTAAATCTGAAAACCGTCCGCCACGGCGGACGGTTTTTTTGTCAACCAGGAAACCCCGGGCGCAGCGAAGCGGAACCCGGAAAGGGGGTCATTAAAAACGATTCGATATCTTGTGAATTTTCGGCTTAATGGTAAAATTCAATTATAATTTGAACGTGCATTTAAAATTATGGATCTATCCGAGATAACAAACATCCCCGTTTTCGGGACTCTGTATGGATTACTGGCCAGTGTAGTACAGGTCTTCTCTTATGTCTGGTGGTTTCTTTTGCCACTGGCCTTGATTTTCATCTTATGGGATATTCGCCTTAAATACATTCAACTTAAATTCATTAAAAGCATAAAATGGACGATCTTGGAAATGCGAGTTCCCAAAGAAAATCTCAAATCTCCCAAAGCCATGGAGCAGGTGTTTGCTTCTTTGTATGCTACTTACTCGGGAAAAATAAAAGGTTACGACAAAATTATCAAGGGAAAAGTCGAGGGCTGGACTTCCTGGGAGATGGTCGGTCATGAAGGCGGAGTGCATTTTTACATTAGAACTCCCGTCGATCACCGAAACTTGATTGAGTCCGCAATTTTCTCCCAATATCCTGACGCCGAAATAAACGAAGTTGAAGATTACACCGATTATTATCCGGCCATTTTGCCGAACGCCAATCTCGATCTTTACGGCGTCGATATTATTCTTGATAAAGAAAGCGCTTATCCTATCCAGACTTATCCGTATTGGGAAGAAAAAGACAAGGAAAAAAGATTGGATCCTTTGGCAACGCTCGCCGAAGTGATGTCGAAATTGAAAAGCGGCGAAACGATCTGGATTCAATTTTTACTTAAACCTACCGGAAACAAAACAAGCGATTGGAAAAAAGAAGGAAAGGCGATTGTGGATAAAATGCTGGGACGAGAAAAGAAAGAAGATAAAAAAATGGGAGTCGGCGATCATGCGGCCATGTGGGCTAAAAATTTGGCCAAAGCTCCCTTTGCCGCACCTACCTGGGAAGAACCGAAAAAAGAATCCGAAAAAAAATCTCCCCAGCTTAGCTCAGGAGACCACGATGTTATCAAGGCAATTGAAAATAAATTGTCCAAGCCGGGTTTTGAAACGATAATCCGTTTTCTTTATATTGATCGCAGGGAGACCTTTTCCCGGGCGAATGTCGGTGCTGTTATGGGAGCGCTTAAGCAGTTTAACACCGACAATATGAATTCGCTGAAAAACAATTCCGCTATCGCGACTTCGAAAGGCGGATGGATTGCCAATTTATTTCCTTTTTATAAAAAGAAAGTGGAATATGGCCGCAAAAGGAAAATTTATGAGCGGTACAAACTGCGGATGGTTTTGCCTAAAACGTCTGTTTTAAACACCGAAGAACTGGCCACTCTTTACCATGTTCCGACAACTATGGTTGAGGCGCCGCGGCTGCGAAGGCTGGAGGCTAAGAAAGCCGAACCCCCGCCGGGATTGCCGATCGAATAGCACGGAACTGATAGCTAATGGCTTATAGTAATGCAAATCAAATTTTGAGTTATCCATTGTCATTAGCAATACGCAATTATCATGAATAAAAATAATAATACAAACTTTTTCGCTCAAACTGATTTCAGGAATCAAAAAGTTAAATTTGGAATTAAACCCGAAGACCGCACTCGCCACATGTATGTTATCGGTCAGACCGGAACCGGTAAAACTTCATTTATAGAAAATATTGCCATAAATGATATTTTAGCCGGCCGGGGATTGGCTATAATCGACCCGCACGGAGAGTTTGCCGACAAAATGCTTAACTTTGTTCCCGAAGAGCGAATAGACGATGTTATTTATTTCGACCCGGCGGATATGAAATACCCGATTGCTTTTAATCCCATAGAACAGGTATCCGAAGAATACCGTCACTTGATTGCGTCTTCCATGATGGGCGTGTTCAAAAAAATCTGGCCGGATGTCTGGTCCCCCCGCATGGAGTATATTTTAAACAACACTATTTTGGCCTTGCTTGAATTGCCGAACTCGACCATTTTAAGCATTATCCGAATGCTTTCCGAAAAAGATTATCGCGATAAAGTCGTCGCTAATCTGAAAGATCCCGTCATTAAAGCTTTTTGGGTCAATGAATTCGCTAAATACACGGAAAGATTTTCAACCGAAGCTGTGGCTGCCATTCAAAACAAAGTCGGCCAGTTTGTTTCCAACCCGCTTATCAGAAACATAATCGGTCAGCCTAATTCCACTATTAATATGAGAGAAATTATGGACAGCGGGAAAATTCTGATTGCCAATCTTTCTAAGGGGAAAATCGGAGAAGACAATTCACGCCTCCTCGGAGCGATGCTTATAACCAAAATTCAGCTTGCCGCCATGAGCCGCGTTTATGTCGATCCGAATGAACGCAGAGATTTTTATTTATACGTTGATGAATTCCAAAATTTTTCAACGGAATCATTCGCCACAATTTTATCAGAAGCCAGAAAATATCGTTTGAGTTTGATAATGGCTCATCAATATATTGAACAGCTGGATGAAAAAGTAAAAGCCGCGGTTTTCGGAAACGTAGGAACTTTGGTGACATTCCGGGTGGGTGCGGAAGATGCCGAATTTCTGGAAAAGTGGTTTGAGCCGGAATTTATGGTTAACGATCTTATTAACTTGGCAAATCGACATATTTATCTTAAGCTGATGATTGACGGTATTGCTTCTCGTCCGTTTTCCGCAGAATCTCTGACTCAATCTCCGGTTCCCGAAGAAAATTATCGGGACATTATAATCGAAAATTCCCGGAATAAATACGCGTTGCCGAAGTCCGCGGTTGAAGAAAAAATTGCCAAGGAATGGACCGGTAGTTCCAATGTGGTTCAGGAAAAAGTCCAGCGCAGAAGCGAAAGGTCTTTGCAGTCGGTTTTAACGCCTCGCGAACCGGCCGTCAGAAAAGAAAATCATATTCAGAGAGAAAAAAAGGATATTAATATCGATGATTTAAAAAAAGCCATTTCTGAATCATTGGAAAAGATAAAAGAACTTAAAGAAAAAGAAAAACCGAACAAACCGGATAATTCGATAATCTTCGAAGAAAATGGAAACGAAAATAAAAAAGAATAACACCCCATTATCCAAATAACTAATAACTATTTTTATGGAATACACAGAATTAAAACCAGGAACATTTATAATAGTGGATGGCCAGCCTGCCGTTGTTTTGGAATATGATTTTGTCCGGATGCAGCAAAGAAAACCGGTTGTAAAAACCAAAATAAAAAATTTAATCACTGGCTCGGTTTCTGAAAAATCCTGGCAGCCCAGCGATGATATTGAAGAAGCTGAGATAGAAAAAATGCCATCGAAATTTTTGTATCAGCACAGAGGAGAATATTGGTTTTCGGAAATTTCCAGCCCGCAAAATCGTTTCAATCTTAAAGAAGAAAGCTTGGGATCTATTAAAAATTTTTTAAAGCCGAATCTTGAAATTACCGCTTTAAAATTTGATGATAAAATATTTAATATCGAAATTCCGGTAAAAGCCGATTTTAAAGTGACGGAAGCTCCACCCGCGCTTAAAGGCAATACGGCTCAAGGCGGAACCAAAACCGTTATCATCGAGACCGGCGCAAAAGTCAATACACCGTTGTTTATCAACGAAGGAGACATAATAAGAGTAAATACCGGCAACGGAGAATACGTTGAGCGTGTCGAGAAGAAATAAAAATCTTCGGGATTGTTTTTAGGTCAAGCAATCTCCTCAAAATGAATAATTTTTTTGTAAATCTTTTGTATTTTTGGCTGCCGTTTGTGATTTCTTTTTTGGCGTTGATTCTCGCGATTTTGCGCAATTTGTACAAAAATTCCAGGGTTAAGTTTTTTCAAAAAATGACTTATTGGAAAATCATCGGATTTTTTATGGGATTTCGTCTGATTTACGCTTTATTTAAGACAGCCGTTCAATATCATATTTGGGAACAGGCTGGCGGATTAAGCAGATTTTTACTGCCTCCTTACCGTCCAATCAGTTATTTCATCGGCTATTCCATCACTCATTTTTGGCTGAGCACTTTAATTGATATTTTGATTGCCGCGATATTTTACGCATTTTTACGATTACTGAAAAAGTATAATTCGAGATTTTTTGAGAAAGATGAACCCGAACTGGGTTTTTTAACCGCTTTAATTGTCGGATGGCCGAACGTTGTCTTAATTATTCCATTCGCTTTTATTTTTGTCGCGATCTTGGGTATTTTGAGGGGAATTTTTCTGAAAGAGCAGTATACGGCCCTGAGTTGGCCGCTTATAATTTCCGCTTTCATTATTTTATTTTTCGGGTCTTACTTGATTAATCTTTTTCATTTAAAAACTCTTGTCGTTTGACTCTGAAATATTTTTTCCATTTTGCCCGCATTAAAAACATGCGAGGTGATTGAAATTTATCTCAAGATCTAATAATTTAATACAATAAAAATGCAAAAAAACAGAAAAAAAATTTCCACAACGGCATCTTCGGAAAAATCGCGAACGGTTAAACGAAGCAAGGTGCCGACCTCTAAAAATATTAAAAAGCGGATTTTCGTAATGATGTCGGGAGGCGTTGATAGTTCAACCGTCGCTTTTTTGCTGTCGAAAAATAAAAAATACGAAGTTTTCGGATCTTTTATAAAAGGCTATAACATTGACGGGTGCCAGGAAAAAGAAGCTGAAGACGCCAGGCGGGTCGCCGAATTTTTAAACATCCCTTTTTACGTCATTAATTTGGAAGAAGAGTATAGAAAATTAGTTGTTGACTACATGATTAAAGGATATAAAAACGGCATCACTCCCAATCCGGACGTAATGTGCAACAAAGAAATAAAATTCGGCCTTTTTTTAAAAAAGGCTTTGGAATTGGGAGCCGATTATGTCGCCACGGGACACTATGTCCGACTGAGTCGTAAAACTTCAAATTCAAAACACCAAATCTCAAACAAAGTCGAATTACCGATTGTTAATTATCAATTGATTATTGCAAAAGATAAGAATAAAGACCAATCATATTTTCTCTGGACATTGACTCAGGATCAATTAAAACATTGCCTGTTTCCGATCGGAGAATATACCAAGCCGGAAATAAGAAAAATCGCCGCCAAAGCCAATTTACCGACGGCCGGAAAAAAAGACTCCCAAGGCATTTGTTTTTTGGGAAAAATAAGCATCAAAGAATTTTTAAAGCAGCATTTGCCGGTTGAAAAAGGGAATATTATAGATGTAAATGGAAAGAAAATCGGCAAACATGACGGAGCTTGGTTTTATACTATCGGCCAAAGGCACGGGCTTGATATTGGAGAAAGAAACAAAGGACAGGGGATAAAAAATTCAAACTTTAAGCCGTATTATGTTGTAGGCAAAAATGTCAAAAAAAATCTGATTATTGTCGCCGAAGGAGAAAAAAATCCGGAGTTGTGCAAAAAAGAAATTGAAATTTCAGATTGCAATTTTAATCCGTTATTGTTTGGTTTGAAAAGATTTCCGGACGAAATTTACGTGCGTATCAGATACAGACAAGTCCTCGCTCCAGCTTTCCTTCACAGCCTATCCAGCGGAAAATACGGAATAAATTTCGAAAAACCACAAAAATTCGTCGCACCCGGCCAATCCGCTGTTTTCTACGATAAAAATGGGAAAATGTTGGGCGGTGGAATAATCTGCTCTTAATTTGTACAATAAAAGTAGGGAATAGTCGGCCCGTAAAAATTTTCTAAAATATGCCTTATTACTATAATTGTCCGGGGTACGGATTTATGGATTCCGGATTCGGAATTTTGGGAGGAATTTTTTCCATAATCGTGTTCGTCTTTATAGTTCTGCTGATTGTGATGATTATAAGGTGGATTGCCAGAGGTTCGAGAGGGAGAGGTATGGGCATGATGTGGAAGAATTCTTTGAATATTCTGAAGGAACGGTATGCCAAAGGAGAGATCACAAAAGAAGAGTTCGACCGCGTAAAGAAAGATTTAGAAGAAAAATAAAATATGTGGGAATGGCTTATAGCTTTGCCGCTCGGCATCGGACTTATCTGGCTTTTAATCAATATCTTATGGTGGGTTTTCGTAATTTTCTTAATAATTTATTTGTTCAGATGGTTACGCAAACAATTTCACAAAGGCGGAATGTTCCATCATGAGCCTATTGATATTTTACGCGAACGGTATGCCAAAGGAGAGATCACAAAAGAAGAGTTCGAAAGAATAAAAAAAGATTTATAATTTTAAAAGCAACAACCACCCGCATCGCGGGCGGTTGTTGCTTTTATTATTTCTGAAAAATTGCTTTAATAATCCCGTTTTTTGTGCTAAATTATTTTTAAATTAAGATTTTTAATCAAATGGATTTATTTTCCGAGTTAAAAGAAAGAGGCGTCATATATCAGGCGACCAACGAGAAAGAAATCGGCAAGATTCTTCAGAAAAAAGAAACCGGTTTTTTTATCGGTTTTGATCCGACTGCGGCCAGCTTGCATATCGGCAATTTATTCCAGATTATTACCATGAAAAGATTGGAAAAAGCTGGGCTTAAACCGATTGTTCTTATAGGGGGAGCGACTGGCTTGATCGGCGATCCGAGCGGAAAATCGCAGGAAAGACAATTAAAAACGGAAGTGGAAGTTAAAAAAGACGCCGATTTGTTCAAAAAACAGCTTGGCAAATTCTTTGACTTCGCGAGAAATGCCAAACTTGTCAACAATTATGATTGGCTCAAAAAATTCTCGCTGATCGAATTTCTGCGGGATATCGGGAAATATTTCACCGTAAATGAAATGATTAAAAAAGAATCGGTTGAAACAAGAATGCAAGCCGGCATTTCTTTCACCGAATTCAGCTATATGCTTTTGCAGGCCGTTGATTTTCTGAATCTTTTTAAAAAATACGATTGTCGACTTCAGATTGGCGGATCGGATCAGTGGGGAAATATTACGGCCGGAATTGAATTAATCAGAAAGACGGCAAATAAGGAAGCGTTGGGATTTACGATTCCATTGGTTACGACTGTTGACGGGAAAAAAATGGGCAAAAGCGAAAGTGGCGCGGTTTGGCTGGATTCGAAACTCACATCGCCGTACCGATTCTATCAATTTTGGGTAAATACCGACGATCGGGATGTGATTAGATTTTTAAATTTCTATTCATTCCTTTCTCTTAATCAAATTAAAGAATTAAAAAAATCTTTGGAAGCTGAACCGGGAAAAAGAGAAGCGCAAAAAACTTTAGCCAGAGAGATGACCATATTTGTTCACGGCAAGGCCGCGTATGAAAAAACTCAAAAAATATCCCGGGCTTTATTCAGCGGAAATATTAAAAATCTCGCCAAAACCGAACTCGAAGAAGCGTTTTCAAATGTCCTTCCGAAAGAAATTGAAAAATTTTCAAAATTAAATATCGTCGATTTTCTTGTCTTATCGGGTGTTTCTTATTCAAAGCGTCAGGCAAGAGAGGATATTCAAAACAATGCTATTGAAATAAACGGAAGCAAAATTACTGATTTGGAGCATACTATAACGCTCAAAGATTTTTTGTTCGGCAGATACGTTATTATAAAACGGGGCAAACGGGATTATTTTTTCATCAATATAAAATGACGCTGTTCTAAAAGCGTTATTCGGAACTTATTTTAGGATCCTAATGGTTGATTTTTTCAGATGTCGGAATAATTTTAGCATAACAAAACCGCGAGCGTGTGAGTCCGTGGATAGCCCTTTATAACCAACAATGCTTCTACATGTAGAAGCATTATAAACAAGTAAAAACCGGATTCAAATAATTCCATGGTTGGTACCATGGAATTATCACATATTATAAAAGCATAAAAACCGAATTAAGGCGTGCTTGTCGAAGTTGTTCCCGTTGAAGTGCTGGCAGTGGTTGATGCAGTTGTTGTGCCAGTCATTGGAGTGCTTGTAGTCGTTGCTCCGGTTACAGGAGTGCTGGTGGTGGTTGTGCTTGTCATTGGCGTGCTTGTTGTAGTTGTATTTGCTGAAGGCGTACTTGTGGTAGTCGTACTTGTGTTTGGAGTCGTTGTTGTAGTTGTGGCCGTAGAGCAACCCGTAGTCCATCCGCGCGGAACAACACATGGATTTTCGAACTCAACGCATTCTCCCGTCGATGGATTTACCGCCCGAGTCGGAACTTGGATACAAATCGTTTGCGGTGTCAGTGTTAAATTCCTTATAGTCCGCACTCGTACCGCGCCCGGAACATTTGGATCTTGAATTCCATATATGTTAACCTGATCGCCGGTCGCGAAATTGGATAAAGAAATTGATAGCCAGTTTTGATTTAAAATCTTGCTGTCTGGCATAATCTCGGCTTTGCCGGTCAAACCGAAAACTTTTACATAAACGATTTTATTCGCGGTATCAATACTGGTTACGAGACCGTCGCGCACGTATACTTCCGCATCTCCGTTTAAAAGTTGAGTTACGGAAATGGAACTTAACCCCGGAGCGGTGACATCCGTGGGGCTGTTTGGAAAAAGAAAAACGTCTTTTTCCGATTGCATGTTTAAAAATTCGCTGACTTGGTCGCGAAGCCCTAGAAATGTTTCCTGAATTTGATTGAGCTGGTTTTGTATTTGTTCCAGGGAAGAAGTGCCTGTTGAGGTTGTTTGGGCAAGACCGTAATTCGCCATGGAAAGGCCTGAAATGGTGATCGCCATCAAAAGGCCTATGATTACTTTTTTCATTTGGCAATTTAAAGAGTTTTAAAATTCGACCTTTTAAGCTCTGGGAAAATTTCAAATAAGGAGAAAAAATTGGAGCTCCCGCGATCTTATCCTTATGGTCGGGGAATCTCTATTCATATGCTTCGGTGAAGCTGAAATCCGTCGAAGCGGGGGATGACTTTGCATCATCCGATCTTATCGATCAGATAATTTCGCGAAGAAAGATTAAAATTCGTAAGGTATTTATCTTATTTAAATTATAACGGATTTATTCTTATGCTTCAATTTTCTTTTAAAATAGACGGATCTCCCCTATAATTTAAAAATCGGGCCCATAGTTAAGTGGCATAACGGTGCATTCGCATTGCACAGGCGCGAGTTCGATTCTCGCTGGGTCCACCAAAGTTCATCTCTCTCAAAAATATTTTGGAGAAGGTTTGGCTAACACTTGGTAGGCAACCATTTTATGGTGAAATGGTAATGCCACTCTCAAAATATACTCCCAAACCTTATACCGCACGTTTTGGTGGTTGGATGAATGCTTGCACAGCCTTTATTAAGTATAAAAAGAGCGACCCAGAATTTGAGAAATTATTAAATGAAAAAAGCACCGCTAAGACAAGGGCAATAAATGAAAAAATCCGCTTGCAAGTTTTTAAGCGAGATAATTATGCGTGTGTGATTTGCGGCAAAAGTCCTGCTAATAATCGAGGCATCATTTTGCACTTAGACCATAAGCTTCCTTTTTCAAAGGGTGGCGACAACAGCCCCGAAAACCTGCGGACACTTTGCAGTAAGTGCAATCTTGATAAAGGCAATGATAGCAATCTATAATGAGGCAAATGGATGAGCCGTGCCCATTAGTTGGAGTTCATAACCGACTTAGCGAAGTACATAAATTCTGGCACGATATGCTCTCCGACTATCAAAAGCCGGAGTCTTTTCGTATAGATTTGAATGCAGCTATACAAGCCTCTCGAAATACCACATTCCTTCTTCAAAGCAATAAATCATCCATCCCGAATTTTGATGAATGGTATGGAAATTATCAAAAATCAATGAAGGCAGACGAAATTTTGGAATGGCTACACCAAGCTAGGAATGTGATTGTTAAACAAAAGGATTTGGAATTGCATAGCATAGCATCTGCGCGTGTTCGAGCATGGGGCGATGTAAGCCGCTTAGAATTCCAAATCTCGCCATTTATAACGACGGAACAAATAGCCAAAGACCTCGTGCGATTACACGCGGTACAAGCTCCGAAGCAGATTGCCGAACATGCCATATTGAATGTTGAAAGGCGATGGGTGGTAAATGATTTACCCAATCACGAACTCTTGGATGTGATAGCTCGCGGATATAAGTTCCTTGAAAAGATGCTTTGGGATGCTCACAAACAAGCTCATCTTGATATAAAAACATGCGAAGCAAAATATGTCCCCACGCACGAAGGCACATTATTTATTCCCTGCATGTCCATCACTAGGGATGACCGAAGTGCAAATATAAAACTTAGTAATGAAGAATTGCTCCCAAAAGTCGAGATGATAGATGTCAAAAAATCGGAGCCTGAGAAGTATCAAGAGAGTCTAGAGCGATACTCGGAGATTAAACCTCCACTACCCAATCACGTCGGCGACATTTTTGAGTTTGTGAAAATTATAAATGAGAGAGCGCGGCAAATGTTAATTCTTGATGGTCACCACTCCACCATTTTTATTTTGTGTTACCCAGATGGATGGTATAACCCTTTAGAGGTGCGCCTAGATGACCAATCTTCAAAGTATGTTTTGATTAGGAGTGTGGCTGACCAAGTTAAACGAACCGGAGCGAATGGAGTTGTAGCCATATCAGAAGTTTGGGTCATCCGTGAAGACGAGCGCATCGGAAATAAACTGCCAGCCGAACATCCGAACAAGTCAGAGGCACTCCAAGTCAGTGCAATAAGTAAAGATGGAATTGCCATCTATTCTACTTTCTTTGAAAAAAATGAGCGAGGGGAAATAGTGTTGAGCGATACTCACGAAATGAAACCAAATAGTTTTGACTTGATGAAGCCGATAATTGATGCATTGAGTTAAGGGATTTTGAATGCCAGGGGTGCCAAAAGGAGGGGTTAGGGGAGGAATTTTGGACACGCCATGATGCGAAGCCCCGAAAGCCACGAGCACCCTCTGACCAATCCAAAGAGCGAGTGGCTTGAGGGGCTGAGCAAACAGCCAAAAGAGCATATAGTCGTGTTCAGGTTCGGAGAAAAAAGTGAGGTCTAATGGGTCAAAAAACGCATGAGGGTAGTCGTTGCGAAACGACTACCCCAACGACTACCCCCATGACCTAATTTGGGTCAGGAATTTTGCTTGAAATGCGTCCGAACGTTATGATACAAACACCACCATAAAACTAAAGAATAAAACGGACGTGATAACAGCCGCTTCATTCTGATAAACTGGCAAATTCCGCAGAACCAAATATTATTGCATTAAAGTTATCCCCATTTTTTTCTTTTATAAATTGTTGATTTTTATTAAAATTAAATTTAAATAGGAGCTTATATATTCGCCCTGAAAAATTAAATTCATCAATATGCGTAACAGTATGAAAAAATTAAGCAATTTATCCCTAGTCGTTATTTTAATTATAATTGGAAATTTTTTTATAAGCGCGCAAACAAAGGCGGCCACAATCATTCCGCTTACAAGCTGCGGAATATTAAATCAGACTGGCGCCACTTATCAGCTTCAAAATAATGTTGATGCGACAGGTACCTGTTTTTCTATACAAGCGGATAATATTACTCTTGATTTAAATAACCATACGGTAACTTACGGCGATCAAGCTCCAATAACGATACCGAACGGCAGTTTTGAAAACGGAACCGCGAACTGGGATTTTTCCAAAGCTCCCAACGCTTCCGTTCGGGCGGGAACTTTCATTCCTCCGACCGTCTGGGATGGAAATTATTCAGCCGCTTTCAAACTTCCGATTACCGCAACAAATACTATTGTCAGTGCTCCTGTTACGCTTTTGGCTGGAGTAACTTATGTGCCTTCGGCCATGTTTTACAATCAAGCCGATGGGAATTTGTCCCAGACGATTGAAATCGACGATGCTTCCACTGGCCAAGTCCTTTCGACATTTTCCAAACCGGGATTTATGAGTTGGCGAGGTTTTCAGCTTATGTATCCCAATTCTTATAAACCAACCGTAACCGAGAGCGTTGTTATGAAATTGTCAGTAGGAAACGGCAGTCCGACAGCCACGGGTTACGCTTACTGGGATGACGCGAGAATTTTACTCGGTCCCACAAATGGAATCGCCGCGCGCGCGTGTTTTAATTCAAGTGAAATAACTTGGAGCGGCAGGATTACGTACGATCAGCCTTGCGGCGGGTCGGCAAATAACTTCATTCTTAAAAACGGGACAATAACTCAGGGCGCCGGCTATGGCATCGCAAGCCATGCCATCGGAATATACCAGGTCAATTACGCCGACAACTGGCAAGTCTTCAACAACACGCTTACGGTTTCTGGCCCGAAATCGCAGGACTTCTGGGCTTATGAATCCGATCCGAACCTTATCATTCACGACAATAAACTCATCAGCAACGTTACGACCATTGAGCGCCGCGACGGTTTTGAAGGCGATCTTATTTATAATGCGGTCTATTCCAATCAACAAGGGGCGACTATTTATAACAATACTTTGATCGGCGGCCCGCAAGGCGGCATATTTTCCACCGGAAACGGCGGCGATATTTATAATAACGATATAAGTATGAACGGCAAATACACTAATGACTTCGGCATAGCGGTAGGAACCAATAACTCCAATGTTTATGGAAATAATATCCATCCTGCGAGTGGAAGAGGAATAGTGGTTTCCGGCGTCAATGATAAAATTTACAACAACACGATTTCCGTCAAAGAACTTCCCCAAAATCAGGAATATTTCGGTTGCGAAGGATCCGGCGCTTACGGCATCCAGTTGCGTTCCTCGACAAATACGGAAGTTTACGGCAATACGGTAACTTCCTATGCCGATCAGTGCGAGGCGCGCGGAATCGGTTTACGCACAGACCCGCCGCTGACTTTAAATAATATTAATGTTCACAATAACACCTTTACCGCGATTCGAGTCGGTTCTAGTTCTCAAAAAATTTCTAATATTGATCCGTACACCGCAACCGGGACAAACGTATTATTAAGCAACAACACTTTTACTTCCGATGAATATAATTATTTGGATTACTGGAACGGATTTTACGGTTTAACGTTGGATTCCAATACTTTTGTAAAAGGGAACAATCCGGACTCAAATTATGCGACATTCGCTTTTATAACTGGAGGAGCGTCTGATTTGGGAATGCGCAATATCGATGCCGCTTATCAAAACGGCGCTTCCGGTTCCAGTGTTTACGCAAGCGATAATTTGGCTAATGGCTATCCATATAGCTTTACAAACGAATGGCGTTTGCACCTTGCTGTAAAAGATCCGAACAATAACCCGATTTCCAATGCTAATGTTGCGGTCAATGATAGCACCGGCGTCACGGTTGTTTCCACGACTACTGCTTCCGACGGCACCGCGGTTTTTCCTCTTATTCAAAATAGATTTTATAATTCAACCAGCGCGATAATAAATACGGCTGTTTACACTCCGCATACGATTACCGTTTCTTATCCGGGCTATGCCACATACTCCACAACTCTGACCATGGACAGCCCAAAGACATTATCAGTGACTCTTAGTGCGGGTAGCGGAGGTTCAGGCTCTCTTGACACCACCCCTCCCGCCGCTCCGACGGGATTGAAAGTGATATGATAAAAAACAAATGATTCAAAAAGCAAAAACAAAAATTATTTTTCTTGTCCTGGCTATTCTAATTTTGGGATTTTTATCTTTTCCATTTTTGGAACCAATCTCAAAATCGAAAAAGTTGAAGCTTCGGGAGTCACCATCGATTCCGTTTCAGGGAGTATCTCTGACGGCCAAAACATTACCATTAACGGTTCCGGGTTCGGAGCGAACGGTCCGACCATTGCTCTTTATGACAATTTCGGCGGCGGTACGGCCGGACAAGCGATTAAAACAGGTTCCGGATCAGCTAATATTGGCCAGTGGACAAGCGACACTGGCGGCGGTTGCAATGCGCCAATATATGATAGTACCTATTCTATAAATGCAAACGGACTATCTATGAGAGATGATTTTGCCAACCAACAAAGTTGTGTGGCAAAAGCGACACTTCCGACTTTCACGGATGCTTTTATTTCATATTGGATTTATATGCCTACCACTTCATGCTGGCCTAGCAACATGAAAACATCTTGGGTTTTGTGGTATGGTGCCAGTTCTCCCTACGCAGATAACGATGTGATTCCTGGCATACAGCTTGGCGGCACTCCTAATCCTACATACGATCCGTCTCATAACTGGTCTGATCAATGCGATCATTGCAAAATACATAACCAATATTTTGCCAACCTATATAAACTTAATGCGTACAAAGGACAATGGTACCGCATTTCAACATATGTTCACGATGACATAAATTTGGATGGAACCGGAAAAGTTAACACCTGGGTTCTTAGTCCTGGCAGTTTGGCTAATACGCAAACGGTTAATTATACAGGAGCGATTATGGAAGATAATACTTATTTGCCTAACACTTTTCAGCTCGGCTATGGGAATCCCGATAATAATATACCGGGTTGCAGTGAAGAAGCGCCTCGTTACGATAACGTCTACCTTGCCACCGGTCCCGACGCCCAAGCCCGCGTCGAAATCGGCAACGCTTCCACCTATGCCTCAAGCACCGACCTTTCTATAGCTACTATCACTTCTTGGAGCGATAATTCCATCACCGCTACTGTCAGACAAGGCTCCTTTTCCAACAACTCCCGGGACTATCTCTATGTCATCGACGCCAACGGCAATGTCAACGCCAGTGGTTATCCTATTACCGTGGGGTCAACGTATTCCACTATTCAAACTGACACCACCCCTCCCGCCGCTCCGACGGGATTGAAAGTGACATAATAAAAAAATGACTAAACAAAAAAATAAAATTGCAATAGGAACGATAATAGTTTTGGCATTTATTTTATTTTTTATTTTTCATAAATCCCAAAATACGCATATTCCCAAAAATGAATTTTCAAATAATAACGGAACAGGAACGGCTTTTTTAGAATGGAATCACAATAAAGAAAACGATCTGGGCGGTTATAAAATATATTACGGAACCGCTCCGCGAACAAGCAGCTGTCCTCCGGGCGGATATCAAAATAAAATAGACATAGAAAATAAAACGGAATATAATTTTAATAATTTAGAAAAAGGGGGAATATACTATTTTTCCGTTTCCGCTTACAATAAAAGCGGAAAAGAAAGTTGTTTTTCACAAGAGGTCGCGAAAAAAATTAATTAAGATTAAATAAAATAATCCCGCACATAACTTTTTAAAAGTTCATTGCGGGAAAACTAAAATTAATTTAATTTCCTGTTTGAATTACATAAAAAATAAGTTTTTTATGTAATTATAACAAAGAAATTATGTGCGGGATGAAAAAAACATTAACTGTAATTTTAACTTTTGTCGGTCTGTTTGTGCTATTACCTTATGCATTTGCGTCCGGTTCGGCAACTCTTACTTGGAATTCAAACACAGAATCAGATCTTGCGGGTTATAAAATTTATTATGGGACTGCTTCACGCGGCAGCATAACAAATCCTCCCTCTGGTTATACCAATGTAATCGATCTCCATAATACTTCCACAAGCTATACCATAAATAATCTTGCCGACGGCACATATTATTTTGCCGTAACCGCCTACGATACTTCAAACAATGAAAGTGCTTACTCTGCCGAAGTTTCTAAAACCATTAATGCAACCGCCCCCCCCATTCTCTCCAATGGCTCTCCTTCAGGCTCTCTTTCAGCAGGCACGACCAAGGCAATATTATCGGTAACCACAAATGAAAGCGCCACCTGCAAATATTCCACCACTCCCAATACTGATTACAATTCCATAACAAATACTTTCTCCACCACCGGAGGAACAACCCATTCTTCGATAATATCCGGACTGGTTAACGGAAGCTCTTATTCCTACTATGTCCGCTGTCAGGACAATTCCGGCAATGCGGACACTTCTGACTATCAGATAAGCTTCTCAGTTGCTTCAGCCAATAGCATATCGGGAAAAACATTCTACATATCCGATTCCGGAAGCGATTCCAATACGGGATATAACATATCTTATCCCTGGCTCACAATAAACAAATTTATTCTTTATCCGGGCGCAATAACTCCTTCTTCCGGCACCCCCACCTCTACAAACCGGATAACAATCAATAATCAGGTTCAGATAAATCTCCGGAATGGAGCAGTTATAACAATTCCAGCCAATACCGTAATGACAGCCGGTTCAACCATAGATTTCAGCCAACTGATGGCGACTTCCACTGTATCCACCTCCGATATTCCTTCAAATTATTCTTCCCTGGGGGCAATATCCTTCGGCCACCCATCGTATCCTCTTTCTACAGATAATTCCGTTGTTATTCGGATTCCAGTAAACTTCTCCTATAACGATAAAACTCTTTCCGTATTCGCAAAAGAACCCGGAAATTCATCTTGGGCTGACACTGGAAAAACCTGTATGGTGCTAAACAGTTCCTGCCAATTCTCCGCAACCCAGTTCTCCCAATTTGCGGCCGTCATCCAGAATTCAAGCTCCAATACCAATACCAATACTAATACTAATACTAACAATTCCATTGGTGCAGGAACTTATGTCCCTTCAAGCACATCAATTGCCGCTTCAGGCGCATCAACTTCTCAACCAGCCGCATCGTCAACTGCCTCGACCTCCAATTCTTCAACCGCCGCAACTTCTTCTTCCATTTCCTCTTCTGATCAAACAAAGCTTCTGATAATAAATCTTATTAATGAACTCAAATCCCTTCTTTCCCAATATCTGTCCATGACAAACACGACTCTGAAGCTCGGTTCCAGAGGCGCTGACGTGGGAATGCTTCAGAACTACCTTATCCTTGAAAATACGGGATTTTATTCCGGATTGCTTTCCAAATACGGAGTAACCGGATATTTCGGGGCTGTTACCAGAAACGCCTTATCAGAATTCCAGAAATCGCATCATATTTATCCGTCTTTTGGAGTATTCGGACCTATTACAAAGTCTTATTTGAGGAATAATGCGAGATAAAATCTTTATATTTATGGAGACTTCTCCTATAATATAAAATGAAATGAAAAAACACTTTTTTCTATTAATTTTTTTTGCAGGTATTTTCATTTTGATTCCGAGCGCAAAAGCCGCCACCAATGTTTATTACTCCGTAGGCCAGGCCACAACAACTCTTCAAACGGGTTCTCCGACCCTATCGATTTCAAACGGAACGGGCACGTTCTCCACGGCCCAAACGGGAAATATAGGCGTGGGAGACGAAGTTACTTATAACACAAATTCCATAGCTTTTATTTCGGGTAAAATTTCCCAAACTCAATGGACTCTAATTACCGCTGTCGGAGCGACACCAGCCGATATCACAAACGCTTCCGTCAATTCGATCACCAGGGCGTTTACCTCGTTATATGCCGCTTTAAGCAATGGCGTGTCCGGCAACGCCACCAGCGCCAATTTTCTTAATACTTCCGATTTGGTTTCCGGGAATTTTGTTTTAAATATCCCTTGCTATTATGATTCCGGACCGGATGCGTCAGCGCTTGTAAATATTAGTAATTACACAACCGGACCGAATAATTATATTAAAATTTATACGCCAACCAGCACTTCAACCGAAGCCAACAATAGCCAAAGGCATAATGGCAAGTGGGATCCTGCAAAATATAACATGCAGTATACTTTTGCGAACGCAAGCAGCACGAATTATTTTATAAATATTAGCGTTCCTTATATTAAAATCGAAGGGCTCCAATTTTATGGTCTGTCGTCGACACAAATCTCAACTCTTCCTTATCAGCCTCATTTTATTAATATTGGCAGTCCGGTTACCGGAGATCTGTATATATCTTCAAATATTATCAAAGCTTCTTTATCTAACGGCGCTACGGCTATCGCCATAATGAACGCTCCTATCACTAATTTAAACGAATACATTTATAATAATATCATTTATAATTTTATTGACAGTACTATGGGCACAGGAATTACAGCAAAGACCGCTGCTTCCTCCACGATTTACATATATAATAATACTATTTTTAACAATTATATCGGTATAACAGCCAATTCCAATGGAAATATTTTAATAAAAAATAACATCGCCAATGGAAATACCACAGACTACAGTAACATCCCTTATTTTAGTAGTTCTTCTGTTAACAATATTTCTCAAGACGGCACTTCCCCCAACACATCTTTTCAATATAAAACTGTTTCTTTCGTTTCTACTTCCACGGAAGATTTTCATCTTTCTTCTTCAGACACGGCCGCGATAGACCAAGGGGTGGATTTATCCGCCGATCCTTATCTGCCCTTTAATACTGATATAGATGGAGATACCCGTCCTCAAGGTTCCGCCTGGGATATTGGCGCGGATGAATATGTAACGCTTCCCGATACCACGCCTCCTGCCATCGCTTCTTTTTCCATGCCCGCAACAGCGGCTTCCACCACTGTCAGCGTTTCTTCCTTTACCGCCACTGACAATGTTGGCGTCACCGGCTATCTCATCAACGAATCTTCTTCCACGCCTTCATTATCAGATCCCAACTGGTCAGGATCTGCTCCCGCTACCTATACTTTTTCCGGAAGCGGAAGCAGAACCGCCTATGCCTGGGCCAAGGACGGAGCGGGGAATATTTCAAGTAGCGCCAGCGCAACTGTG
>JAJYHZ010000001.1:55765-74117 GCA_021796335.1 bacterium
ATCAGATCCCAACTGGTCAGGATCTGCTCCCGCTACCTATACTTTTTCCGGAAGCGGAAGCAGAACCGCCTATGCCTGGGCCAAGGACGGAGCGGGGAATATTTCAAGTAGCGCCAGCGCAACTGTGAGCATAACGCTTCCCGATACCACGCCTCCTGCCATCGCTTCTTTTTCCATGCCCGCAACAGCGGCTTCCACCACTGTCAGCGTTTCTTCCTTTACCGCCACTGACAATGTTGGCGTCACCGGCTATCTCATCAACGAATCTTCTTCCACGCCTTCATTATCAGATCCCAACTGGTCAGGATCTGCTCCCGCTACCTATACTTTTTCCGGAAGCGGAAGCAGAACCGCCTATGCCTGGGCCAAGGACGGAGCGGGGAATATTTCAAGTAGCGCCAGCGCAACTGTGGATTTAACGGGGATAACTTACTATATCAATTATGATGACGGTTCCGATTCAAATACCGGCTATTCCACCTCTTCTTCCTGGGGAACAATAGATAAATTTATCCTCTATCCAGGCCTTGTGACTCCGACAACAGGCGTGGTTACATCCACAAATCAAATCACTTTCAACGGCTCTCTCCAAATAACACTTTTATCCGGAGCTTCGATAGCTATTCCAATAAACACAATAATGACCGCCAGCACCACCATAGATTTCAGCCAGATGGAAGCCACTTCTACGGTATCCATATCCGATATTCCTTCGGGGTATTCCTCTAAAGGAATTATATCTTTCGGAGATTCTTCGCACTCGCTTTCTTCTAATAATCCCATTGTCATTCAAATACCCATAAATTCTTCCTACAACGGCCTAACCCTTGTTATATTCAGAAAAGAGCCGGGAGAGTCATGGATTAACACCGGAATAACATGTGCCGTATCAAACGGAATCTGCCAATTTACCACAACGCAATTATCCGAATTCTCGGCTTCTCTCCAAAACGAAAATATAAACACAAGCACGACAGCCGCTCATATATTAGTGGGGGCGGGATTGATTTCTGCCGCTCAAACATCAGCTGCGACGCCAACATCATTGATAAATCAAGAAACAACTACGACAATGAGCTCTTCTACGTCAACTCTTACAACCGCAACCAAAATAATCACCAGAGAACAGATACTTTCACTCATATCCCAAATCCAGCAGAAGATAAACTACCTTATTTCCCAATTGAACCAAATAAACGCCCAAAAAGTCATATTCTCCAGGGATGCTGATTTCGGAACAACAGGCTGGTATGTCAAAATGCTCCAATTAAGGCTCCAGAATCTGGGATTCTTCCCTAAAAATCAAAGAACAACCGGATATTTCGGACAAATAACCAAAAATTCCCTTATCCTGTTCCAAAAATCCAATAATATTTCCCAAACCGGAGTTTTTGATTCTTCCACCAGAAGAGTGATGAATGGGGAGTAGGATAAAAGTTCCAAAACATAATAATAAGGGAAGATTATTGCAATACGCACTTTTTGCTCTTGTGAAATTTTTGTAAAATAAAAAAGTTAACTAAAAATATATGCAAACTCGTTATAAACCGATAAAATTTCCTCGGGATGAATCGGCCCATAATTATGGAATTGAATGGTGGTACTTTAACGGCAATTTGAAAGATAAAAAAGGAAATCGCTATGCTTTTATGGATTGCCTTTTTAGGGTGAATGTAAAAAAACTTGGAGTTCCTTTAATAAACAAGATTATTCCCGGTGATTTCTATTTTTATTTCGCACATTCAATAATATCTGACGTTAAAAATAAAAAAAACCATTTAAACATAAAACCAGCCGTACTTCTTTCCAAAGACAGTTTCAAAAAACCGCAGTTATATATAAATTATACAAATCCGCTTTTGATAAACGGATTTGACAGCTATGTTATTGAAAAAACCGATCTCTTGACTTACCACATTGAGAACGAAAATCTTGATTTAAAACTCAAAACGGTTAAAAACCCCATGCTTGAAAAAGGCATCGGATTTACGGATAATCTTGGAGAAAAAAGTTTTTATTATTCCATTACCAATTTTGAAGCGTCTGGAATGGTAAAAATCAATAAAAAAGAGATCGAAGTTAAGGGGAAGGCATGGATGGATCATCAATGGACGAATTCAGCCGGGTATTACAGCGACAAATGGCACTGGTTCTCCATTCAGCTTGAAAATAACACCGAAATAATGTGTAATGAATATATAAGCGGTGCTCAAAAAAGTTATCTGGCGGAGATAATGTATTCTAATGGAAAGCATGAAAGTTTAAATGAACTTAAACTCGTGCCAAGCTGGATCTGGACCAGCCGGAAAACAAAAGAAAAATATCCTTTAAGATGGAAAATTGAAATTCCGGAAAGAAAAATAATTCTAGAAATTTCCGCTTCCGTTAAAAATCAGGAAGTCATAGCCGGAGCGGCCAATTATTGGGAAGGTCCGATTGACGTAAAAGGGAAATTTAACGGTAAGAAAATAAAAGGCGCCGGTTTTATGGAACTTGTCGGGAACGCTTCTCCTTACGGAAAATATTCCATAGATGAAATCATTAAGTCAATTGAGAAACTTTTTAAAATATATGCCGATAATCCAAGTAGAAAATCTTAGTAAGAAGTTCAAAGATTTTTCCGCAGTTTCCGGTGTTTCTTTTGGTGTAGAAGCCGGCGACATTTTTGCATTCTTGGGTCCCAATGGCGCGGGGAAAACAACCACGATAAAAATGCTGACAACGCTTCTTCACCCGACATCCGGGTCGATACTGATTAATAATTTCGATCCCGTAAAGAATCAGAGCGAAGTTCGGAATTCTTTCGGGATAGTCTTCCAGGATCCCAGCTTGGATGACGAATTAACTGCTTACGAAAACATGGAATTTCACGGAGTCCTTTACAAAATTCCTAAGGATTTAAGGGAGCAGAGAATAGAACAGCTGCTGAACTTTGTTGAGCTCTGGGATAGAAAAGATGATTTTGTCAAAAATTTTTCCGGCGGCATGAGGCGTCGCTTGGAAATTGCGCGCGGTCTTTTACATCATCCCAAAATTCTATTTTTGGATGAGCCGACACTGGGATTGGATCCGCAAACGCGCAATCATATTTGGGATTATGTTAAAAAATTGAATCAGGAAGAAAAAATTACGGTATTTTTCACAACCCATTACATCGGAGAAGCTGAACGGGTGGCAAATAAGGTTGCCGTTATCGATCGCGGGAAAATAATCACTCAAGGGTCGCCGCAGGAATTGAAAGAAAAAACAAAAACGCAATCACTTGAAGACGCCTTTATTGAATTAACCGGAAAAAATATCCGATCCGAAGAAGCATCCACGACCGATCACATGCGAAAGGCAAGCCGGCTTTGGCGCGGCAGACGGTGAACCCGTTGTTATGACTTCCATAATGTTTACAAAGTTAATAATACTATAATTTAATTGCCTTATGAACTTTACAAACATTACGAATATTATAAAAATTTAACTATGTCTACGATTTACATTCTTTGGTTGAGGCAATTAAAAAGATATTTCAGGTCTCGGTCCAGAATAATTGGTGCCCTGGGTCAGCCGATTCTGTTTCTGATCGCTCTGGGCTACGGCTTCGGTTCGATTTTTCAGAAAGCCGGCGGCGGGAATTATGTTGAATTTTTGGCGCCGGGAATCATAGCAATGAGTATCTTATTCACTGCCATGTTTGCCGGCATTGAAGTTATTTGGGACAGGCAATTCGGGTTTCTTAAGGAAACTTTGGTTGCGCCGGTTTCCAGGGTTAAAATTATGATAGGAAGAACTTTCGGCGGGGCGACTGTCGCGGTAGTCCAGGGAATTTTTGTTTTGATTTTGTCTTATATTCTCGGTTTTCGTACTGCCAATCTGACTTTTTGGCGCATCATTCTCGTCATAGTTTTTATGGTTTTAATCGGACTGTTTTTCACTGCTCTGGGAACTGCCATTGCTTCTCTTTTGGAAGATATGCAGGGATTTCAATTAATCATGAACTTTCTGGTCCAGCCAATTTTTTTTCTTTCTGGAGCACTATTCCCTTTGAATAATCTTCCGAAAGTTTTGACCTTTATAACCGAAATAAATCCTCTTGCTTATGGCGTAGACGGCATAAGGGGCGCCTTGCTCGCAGGCATTCATTTCGGTTTTGCAATCGACTTTGTCGTTCTTGGAGTTATTACTGCCGTTGTTCTCGTTATCGGAAGTTATTTATTCTCAAAAATCCAAATTTGAAAAATGAACGGAAAAATTGAAAACGCATATCTGTTTCCCGGCTGGCTGCAAAGAATTAAAAACTATAAAAATTACAAAGGAGCTGACATTTGGATAAAGGATCTCAATCGGGATATCGGAGTTCGCTATATTGTCGGCCACAGCTTGGGCGCTACTTATGCGCTATTGAAATTCAACAATGATAAAGAAAAAAATTTCATTTTAGTCAATCCCTTGATGCCCAAAAGAAGCTTGTCCCAAAATTTCTTGCGTCTCTTGAAGCTTTTATTTTCCAAAGAATTTAATTTATCGAAAGTTTTTGACGGATCATTGCTGATTTTTTCATTTCATCTTCCCAGAATAATTTCTTTGTTAAAAGTGGATTTGTTTGAATTGTTGGAAAAAATTCCAAAAGAAAATATCACTGTAATAAGAGGAATAAACGACAGGTTTTTTTGCGACAATGAATCTGCGGAGTTTATTAGAAAAAAAGGCTTCAATCTTATTGAAGCCAGTGGAGTCGGACATAATTGGAGCGCCAAACTGGACGAAATCATCGCCGGACTAGTCAAATAATATAGTACCGTTCCGAAGCGTCATTCCGGATTTTTTTGGATCGCAATTAGTGATTTTTCAGACAAGTGTATAGTAAAGTATCTTTTTCAGCATTTTCTAATAATGCCAAGCAATATTGACTTTTAGTCATTTATTTTATATCTTAAAAAAATCATGAAATTCTCAGTCATTGAAACCGGAGGAAAACAGTATAAGGTTTCCGCCGGCCAAAAGTTAAAGATAGAAAAAATAAATGCTAAAGTTGGCGACAAAATTGGTTTAGATAGGGTGCTATTGATTGCCGATAATGCCGATATAAAAATCGGAACCCCTTTGATTGATGGCGCCAGTGTTCGGGCAGAAGTTATCAGACAATTAAAAGACGATAAAAAAATCGTTTTCCGGTATCATTCCAAAACTCGCTATCGAAAAAAGAAAGGACATAGACAATCTTATACTGAAATTGAAATTATATAAAAATCCGTCCGCCGCGGCGGACGGATTTTTATTTGCTTGGTTATAATTCATTTCATTTTAATGGGTAGGGGAAAAAACAAGGAAAATAATTTTTCCGCTTATATCGGTTTTAATATCCTTCTGGTTATTTTTTTAGCATTGGCTCTTCTGATTCAATTCTTTAAAATTTTCCCCCTCCATCAGGGAATTTTTATTGCCTTATCTTTCCTCGGTCTTTTCCCCGTTCTACAAAACGCTTTTTTGGCATTGATAAAAAGGCACCTCACCATTGATTTATTGGCAAGTATTGCCCTTATCTTCTCTTTTATAGCCCAACAGTGGTATTCCGCGGCTTTTATCAACCTAATGCTCGCTTCGGCGCGCATTTTTGATTTATGGACCGAACTTCGTGCCAAACACATCATTGAACATTTGATGAAGTATCGTCCCGCGATCGTAAAGATTAGAAAAGGGGAAGAAATCATTGACGTTCCGATTGAACAGGTAAAAATTGGCGATGAAGTTGTAATTGAAGCGGGTGAACGCATACCCGTTGATGGAGCTGTTATTTCCGGCCAAGCAAGCGTTAATGAATCCACTTTAACCGGCGAAAGCATACCCATTACTAAAAAAATTGGCGATTCGGTTTTAACCTCGACTTTGAATGAATCAGGCTCATTGCTTGTCCGTACGGAGAAAATAGGGAAAGACAGCACTCTTTCCAAGATGGTAGCTTTAATCGAAGAGGCCAGCAGAAACAAGGCTCATACCGAACAAATCGCCGCCAAATTCACCGAATGGTATATTTTGCTGACCTTGGCCGGTTCGATTATTCTTTATGCGATTACCGGTGATTCCCTGATTGTTTTATCCGTTCTCCTGGTTGTTTGCGCTGATGACATTGCTGTTGCCGTTCCCTTGACTTATACTGCCGGGATTGCGCGTGCCGCCCAGCTTGGAATTATCATCAAAGGATCCGATATTCTGGAAACTTTGCCGAAAGTGAATGTATTTATGACCGATAAGACCGGGACTATAACCAATGGCAAACCTAAAATAAAAGAAGTCGAGAATCTTTCAAATCTTGATCAAAATAAACTTCTTGAGATTTTAGGAACCGCAACTGTTAACTCCAATCATCCTGTCAGTATAGCCGTTATAAATTATCTAAAAAACAAAAATATTAAGATAGAATCTCCTGATGAGTTCATCGAAACTCCGGGCGATGGGATTAGTATTAAAAAAAACAATAGCCGAATATTCGTCGGGAAAGTTGAATTCTTAGAACAAAACAAAATTATTTTTTCTGAGGCTGATTCGGAAAAAGTGGAAGATTTTCAGGATAAAGGCATGAGCATAACTGCTATCGGAATGGATGATAAATTGATTGGTTTGGTTATTTTTGAGGATGAAATAAAATCGTTTGCTTCTGAACTTATCAGGGAAACCAAACAACTTGGCATTAAAAAATGGATAATGCTAACCGGCGATAACGAAAAAGTTACCGGGCGCGTTGTCAAAGAAACGGGAATTGATCAGTTTAAATCAGGTCTGAAACCCGAAGAAAAATTGAAATACATTGAAAATTTTCAAAAAGACAAAAACAATGTTTTGGCGATGATGGGTGACGGAGTGAATGATGCCGCCGCTCTTGCTTTAGCCGATGTAAGTATAGCCATGGGCGCGATCGGTTCCGATGCCGCCATTGAAGCGGCCGATATCGCTTTAATGAAAGATGATTTGAAAAGGATACCCGATATAATCTTATTGGGGGAAAAAGTTCATCAAATCGTAAAACAAAACTTTTGGATTTGGGGGATAACCAATGCTTTGGGTTTGGGGCTTGTTTCAGTCGGATTAATAGGTCCTATCGGTGCCGCCACTTTTAATTTTATCACAGACTTTTTCCCGATTCTTAATGCTTTGAGGGCTGGCGCTTTTATTCCCAAGCATGCTTATAAAACGAAAATTATTTCTTCAGATTCAAATTTGGGATTAATTTCTAAATAATTTTTCTATTCCTCCTATATCCTATGTTCTATATTTCAAATCCTGTAATATAATTTATAATGCGAATAATCGGACATTTGGATATGGATGCGTTTTTCGCCGCTGTTGAAGAGCGTAATAAGCCGCGCCTCAAAAAACTCCCCATTGTTGTCGGTTCCGATCCCGCAAATGGCCGCGGACGCGGCGTCGTTTCAACCGCCAATTACAGAGCCAGGAAATACGGAATTCATTCAGCTACGCCTATTTCCATTGCCTGGCGTTTATCACAAAAAGCGAAAAAAGAAGGAAAGCCGGAAGTTGTTTTTTTAGGCGTTAATTTCGCCGACTATGAAAAAGTTTCTTTGGAGATAATGGAAATCATCCATAAATATTCTTCATTGGTGGAAGAAGCGAGTATCGACGAAGCTTATTTTGATTTAAGCTATGCCGGTTCGTATGAAGCGGCCGAAGAAATTGCTAAAAAAATAAAAAAAGAGATTAAGCGAAAAGAAAAATTGACGGCTTCCGTCGGAATCGGTCCGAATAAGTTAATTGCAAAAATCGCTTCTGATAAAAATAAGCCTGACGGCTTGACTGTCATTGGTTCCGATAACGAAGAGCGTAACATTAAGCTTGCAGAAATATTTTTGAAAGATCTGCCCATACGGAAAATTCCAGGCATTGGTCCGAAAACTGAAAAACTTTTTGATAAGCTGGGGATAAGACTGGTTAAAGATTTGAAAAAATTCTCCAAGAAAGAACTGGAAAAAATTCTTGGTAAATGGGGAGGTGAGTTGTATTTAAAAATCAGGGGCAGAGATGATTCTCCTTTAGTGGAAGAATGGACGGCTAAATCAATAGGCGAACAGGAGACATTTTCCGAAGATACGCTTGATCCTAATTTTACTGTCGGGCGAATAATAGAATTGTCGCGGGGCGTCTTCGACCGGTTTAAAAAAAGCGAATTTAAAAATTTCGGAACAATTGTCATAACCGTACGTTTTTCCGGGTTCGAAACAAAAAACAGGTCTCATACCTTGCAAAACCCGATCAATACCTCCGATGATTTGCAGTTCGAAGCCGTAAAAATGCTTATGCCGTTTTTGGATAAGCGCGAAAATCCGGAACGTAAAAAAATAAGATTAGTTGGAATTAGAATAGAAAAACTTAATTAATTCGGATAAAGTTTTTGAATGATTGCAGAAAACTTTATTAGTTATTCGCATACTTTATATGTAAAAAATAAACGGGGGTGTAAATCACCCCCGGATCCTGCTTATTTCACGGTAAATTTTAATAATGCTTTGCGTGAAATACAGCGGTTGTCTTTCGCCGGACATTGCTTTTTTGTCTGTCTACTTATGCAGCGGCTGCTGCCCGGAAGCCGATTACACTTTTCCTTTTCGTCTTCGCGCCATCTGCCCATTATTATTCCTCCTTTCCGGTTAATAGCCGATTTTAAAAGACCTGAAAAATCCCAGCTTTGCTGGGATTTGTATTTTCCTATTTCTCCTAATTTTTATACAAAAATATCCCAGCGGAAGTTGGTTTTTAAAACAAGAAGCCTAACTCTGACTGAAATTAATTTTGCCGGATTATTTTTCATTTGATTATTAAAACGATATTCAAAGCGGATTGTTTCAAAAAACGCCCGGCGGAGTAATCCATTCCGCCGGGCACCTACTGCAGCCTTCGCCGTTGCCGCAGTTCATGGCAAGAGTCCCGAAAAGCAAAAGCCTGCTTTTGAACATAAAATTGTTTCACCTCCTTTTCTTAATTTAAGTGCTATTTTTATTATACACTACTTGTCAATAGTGCACCGTAAAATCCAGTAATTTACGACCGCAAGTTACTGGATTTTATCTCAGTGACGCTGTTCTAAAGCATTATAAATCACAGCCACTTTATCATACTTAAGTCTGCCTATCGACAAGAAGATGATGAGCGGGGCAAATAAGCTTGCTTCAGCATCGGGATAGAAGTCCCCAAATAGCGCCTTGCGGGGTTTATTATTTTTCTGTTTTCCTTTACACTGACATAATACTAATTTTTAAATTAATATGAACAAAAAATATAGAAGTATTTTTAATCCGGATAGCAATGAGCCATTCAAAGTCAGTAGATCGAAAATCGATTCGTTTTTAAATTGCCCGCGGTGTTTTTATTTGGACAGGCGGCTTGGAATCTCACAACCTTCCATGCCTGCTTTTACTTTGAATGTTGCCGTTGACGCGCTCCTTAAAAAAGAATTTGATATTCACCGCGCCAACGGTTCGAAGCATCCTTTGATGGAACATTACGGGATAAATGCCGTTCCTTTTAATCATGAAAATATAAATAAGTGGCGCGAAAATTTCGTCGGAGTCCAATTTTTCCACGAAAAAACCAATTTGCTTATTTTCGGAGCAGTGGATGATATCTGGATAAATTCAAGAGGTGAACTTCACGTCGTTGATTATAAAGCGACCAGCAAGGAAGGGGAGATAGAACTTGAAAATACCAAATGGCATAATCAGTATCGCCGTCAGATCGAAGTTTACCAGTGGCTTCTAAGAAAAAATGGATTTAAGGTTTCCGATCTCGGCTATTTCGTTTATGTCAACGGCAAAAAAGATCGAAAGGCTTTTGACGGAAAATTGGAATTTGATATAAAAATCATTCCTTACGAAGGGAGTGATGCCTGGGTTGATAAAACAATCGGAGATTTACATAATTGCTTAATAAGCGATAAGATCCCCGATGCGGCTCCTGATTGCGAATTTTGCCAATATCGCAAAGCCGCAAATAACGTTGAAAATGTTAAATAACTAAATTGTTAACAATTTGTAAATTTTATTATGATTAAAGATTTCTTTCTTAAAAAAATGCTGGAAAGTCAGTTGAAAAATATTCCGGCCGATCAAAGAGAAAAAATTATGGGCGCAATCTCGAATAATTCGGATTTTTTCCATAAGATTGCCGAAGATGTTCAAAAAGAGATGTCTTCCGGCAGAAACCAAATGACTGCCGTTATGAGCGTGATTGAAAAACACAGAGAAGAACTTGCGAAAATTTTTAATGAAAAAAAATAATTTAAAGGTCGCATAATATTTATTAATTATAAAATGTACGCTAATTTATTTTCTCAATCGCCTTTTCTCCGATATTTTGGGACGCATCCGTTTATCCTTACTTTAATTATTATTTGGACATTAATCTGGAAAGGATTGGCATTATGGAAGGCGGTAAAAAACAATAGCAAAATTTGGTTCATACTATTTTTAATTCTCAATGACCTGGGAATCTTGGAAATAATTTATCTGATTTATTACTGGACAAAAAAACAGCAGACTCAACAATAATATAATTTTAAAAGGGAAGGACGCATCAAAGATTATTAATTACTAATGACTATTTTGAAATTCGAATAAAGAATAAGGCTAAAACTGAATACTAACGGCCAATAACCAAAAACTATGCCAATTAACTACAATGAATTTTCTAAAATTGAATTAAAAATCGCAAAAGTTTTGGAGGCTGAAAAAGTGGAAGGATCTGAAAAGCTTTTAAGGCTGAAAGTTGATGTCGGCGATAAAAATGAAGCAGGGGAGTCAGTTAATCGCCAAATTATTTCCGGAATCGGTAAAATTTATAATTCCGAAGATTTAATTGGGAAAGAAGTCGTTATTGTCGCCAATTTGGAACCGCGTACTTTAATAGGTCTGGAAAGTCGGGGTATGATTTTGGCGGCTGGCGACGAAAATAACTTGGCCTTAATTGTCCCGGATAAAGAAATTACTCCCGGATTTGAGATAAAATAATTTTAAAATTACCGCATGGGTCGATCTTTTATATTGTTTCTAATATTATTTTCTGCAGTTACAATCATAATTGCGGATTCTTTAATCAAGAAAATAAGCGCAGGGCAAACATTCTCTCAGGTTATCAGCAACCCCTGGATAATTGTAATTTGTGGTTTATATCTGCTTCAAATATTTCTCATTATATTGGTTTTTATTTTTGCCGGAGAGCTTGCGCTCTATGTTAATTTATTTATTATTTTTTACGGAATACTGGGGATAATTATAGGGATATCGTTTTTTAAAGAAACAATAACAACTACACAGTTCATCGGTATTACTTTGGGTCTAATAGGAGCTGTTTTGATAAATCTAAAATAATTGTTAATTTTCCAACTTTTTGTCAATTTGGTATAATTACATTAACCGATTAGTCGCTAAAAATAATTAAACTTAACCATTTCCATGATTCACGAACTACCGATTCTTCCGTATTCATATAATGCATTGGAACCCGATATTGATGAAAAAACGATGCAGATTCATCACGACAAACACCATCAAACTTACGTTAACAAGCTAAATGAAGCCTTAAATAATTATCCGGATTTGCAAATACTGACCTTGGAAGAACTTTTAAAATCTCTAAAAACAATTCCAAAAGAGATTCGCGATTCAATCCGCCACAACGGCGGAGGGCATTATAATCACTCATTTTTTTGGAAAATAATGGAATCCGTTAAAGGAGGCGAACCGAAAGGGGGTTTAGCTGTTGCTCTTAATGATAAATTCAAAAATTTTCAAAAATTTAAGGAAAAATTTTCAAAAAAAGCGGCAAATTTGTTCGGCAGCGGCTGGGTTTGGCTTATTTTGGATAAAAACGGGAATCCAAAAATAATCTCTACGGACGGGCATGATAATCCCGTTATGAAAGGATTGACTCCGCTATTGGTTATCGATCTTTGGGAACATGCTTATTACTTAAAGTATCAAAACCGCAGACCGGAATACATTGAAGCCTGGTGGAATACCGTTAATTGGGACGAAGCTGAAAAGTATTATCAGGAAGCAAAATCCAAAGAAATCGCCTGATGAAAAAAAAATTAATTGCCTTAATAATCGTCATAATTCTTGGCGTCATTTTTTATATCGGACTTAGAATAAAATCTCATTCCTCGGATAATATTGCATCCGTATCGATTTCGGCGCAGACCAAGGCCGACGGATTAATCATCAATAACGTTCAACCGGGCGATCTTATTTCTTCTCCTTTTAAAATAACCGGTTTAGTAACCGGAAATGGCTGGTTCGGATTTGAAGGGCAGGTTGGGTCGGTTGATTTGATAAATAATTCCGGAAAAGTAATCATCGCCGCCCCCCTTAAAGCTACAAGCGATTGGACTCAACTGCCGGTTTCTTTTGAGGCTGATTTGGAATTTGAATCCTCAATCGCTCCCGGTAAATTGGTTTTTCATAATGAAAATCCAAGCGGTATGACGCAAGCCGGCAAAAGTTTCGAATTGCCGGTACAGATCCGGGGAATAACAAACACGGCCGATATACTGATTTATTTCAATAATAATAAAGTTAATCCGCAACTTGTCTGCAATAAAGTTTCTCCGGTTGAACGGAAAATCCCTGAAACGATAACTATCGCTCAGGCCACCTTAGAGGAATTATTAAAAGGCCCGACTGATCAGGAAAAATCGCAGGGATATTTTACCAGCATAAATTCCGGAGTAAGCGTCCAAAAAATTGTCATTGAAAACGGCACGGCTCGTGTTGATTTTAACGAGACTTTGGAGCAGGGAGTCGGCGGATCCTGCCGCGTTTCTGCGATCAGGAGCCAAATTACCAGAACCCTTGAACAATTTCCTGCCGTGAAAAATGTTTTTATTTCAATAAACGGTAAAATGGAAGGCATTCTTCAGCCCTGAGGAGGTGATATTAGAATAATTTTTTCATATAATAAAAAAATTAGAGAAAGGTCGCAAGGAAAGAATTATATTGGGGAATATTGGTCCCACGCATAATTTTTTAAAATAGTTATGGTGGAATCAATAAAATAAAACTATTTAAAACTTATCTTGAAATTTAAAATCCGTGGAGAGATTTTAAAATCAACAGAAAAGTTGTGCGTGGGATGATTAAAAATATTGGGAAAATAGACGGGATTATCCGCGTGATTGTCGGTTTGGTTCTGATTTATTTTGGAGGCATTCAAAATATCTCCGTGCTCTCGGTAATTATGATGGTTGTCGGAGTTATTTTGGTTATAACCGCCATCACCGGATCATGCATGGTTTATAAATTATTAGGGATAAGCACCAATAAAAAGGAATTAACAGCTCCGATAATGCAACAGCCGCAACAGCAAACACAGGAAAAAATATAACAACCGATTCCGCCGCAAGTTTAATAAAATATTAATAGTATTGAAAAAGGCGGCCGTTAGGCCGCCTTTTGATGGTCATTTAAACAGCTGTGATTGTTATTTATTAATTCCTGCGTTCCAGCGCCTGCCCTAAAGTCTCTTCGTCCGCAAATTCAATTTCTCCTCCGGCCGGAATGCCACGGCCAAGTCTGGAAAATTTCTTCGCGAATCCGGCTAATTCTTTTTTAATAATCAGCGCGTTTAAATCTCCGTAGGTGGTTGGATTGGTTGCTATGATAATTTCTTCGGCTTGCCCCGAACTTTCCGAAAGCGCGCCAAAATTCTTTTGAATGAAATTTTTCAAATTGCTCAATCTTAATTTTTGAATGCTGTCCAAAGTTCCGGATTTGGCCAATTCTCCCAAAATCAGATATCGGCCGGTAAATCTCTTCGTTCGTTCGATTGAAATCAAATCCGTTTCTTTTTCCAGGATCATTATTATTTCTTTTTTGCGGCTTTTATCCATGCAGATATTGCAAATATTTGCGGAATTAGAATGTGTAAAAAAACAATCCGAGCAGATTTTTATGTTTTTCAAATCGTCAATTGCTCTTGATGCTTCGGTCAGAGAATTTTTCCCGCTGCTTATCAAATAAAAAGCCAGACGGGTTGCTTGCCGCGGCCCGATTGAAGGCAATTTGGAAAATATGTCTATGAATTTTTTAATCGGTTCGGGATACATAAATTAAAATAACTAATTGGCTTAATTATATTGATTTCTGATTTTGGTTAATTAAGTGATTAGAAATTGGAAATTTCAAAGAGGATATTCTCCGTGCGTTGTATCGATTTCCGCGAATGAGACTTTCTCCTGGTCGAATTTCAAGTCAATTATGCCCAAAGGACCGTTCCTGTGCTTTTCAATGCGAATTTGCGCCGTATTAATTTCATCAATAGAAGCGTTTTCTCCCTTATCTTTGTCGGGTCTGTAAATAAACATAACCACGTCGGCGTCTTGTTCCCAAGATCCGGTTTCCCGGAGATCAGACAAGCGGGGAACTTTTTTATCGCGTTGGTCGACGGCGCGGTTCAACTGGGAAAGCGCCAGCACTGGAACATTTAGTTCTCTTGCCAGGGCCTTTAACCCGTGGCTGATCTCGGTAAATTGTTGCACGATATTATCCGAATTGCGCAGAGGCATTATCAGTTGAACATAGTCGATAACAATCATATCGAGTGAATGTTCCATCTGTAGCCTTCTTGCCATTGATTTTATTTGTAAAATATTCGGCGAAGGGGTGTCGTCAACGTAAATCGGCATTGAAGCTAAACGATCCAATGAAGCCTGAATCATCTGAAAATCCATATCGTCCGTCAAGCGGCCGGTTCTCAATTTCCAAAGGGGCACTCCTGCTTCCGAGGAAATAATCCTGTCTATGATCTGTTCCCTGGACATCTCAAGGGAGAATATTGCGACTGCCGATCCGTTTTTCGCCGCGCTTCTGGCCATATCCAAAACTAATGCGGTTTTACCCATGGACGGTCTTGCGCCCAGGATTATCAGATCCGATTTTTGGAATCCCGCTAAATAATAATCTAATTTTTTAAATCCGGAAGTTACTCCGCCAATTTGGCCTCCGCCTCTGTGAATTCTTTCTATTCTCTCAAAAGCTTCATTTAGATGATCTTTAATTGGGGAAAATGAATAAGTTTTTGATTTTTGGTTTATGGAAAAAATTTTCTGCTCAATGGCATCCAATAAATTTTCCGGATCACCCTGGCTGTCGAAAACTTCATCGGCAATCTGTGCCGAAGTTGTCAAAAGGTCCCGTAGAACTTTTTTCTGTCTGACAATCTGCGTGTAATGGGTGATATGAGCGGAAGACGGAACGGAATTGATTAATTCCGTCAGATAAGATGAGCCGCCCACTTCGTTTAGTTGGTTTTTATCCCGCAGTTTGTTCGTAACGGTTAAAATATCGATCGGCTGATTTTTCTGGAAAAGTTCGACGATTGATTCATAAATTTTTTGGTGGCCCGTAGCGTAAAAATCTTCCGGCACAAGCAAGTCGGCTATTTTTACAATGGCATTTTTGTCGAGCATTAAAGCTCCTAATACCGATTTTTCCGCTTCAATATCCTGTGGCGGAACTTTTGGGCTAAGTTTAGACGCTGTGGACATATTAGGATTTTCGGATAAAAGTTCCGAATGTTGTGTCTTCTATAATGTATCCTAACATTTCTATTTTCCGGCGCAACTCGTCAGACTGAACAAACTGTTTATTACTCCTGTATTTCTCCCTGTTTTTGGCCAGTTTCGCTATATTTGCCGGAATTTTTGTCGATTTCGGGCGGATTTCAAAAAGTTTTAATTGATTTAAAATGAATTTTTCCAAAATTAAAGCTTCTTTTGGAGAAAAATTCCAAATCGCCGGTTGTGTTTCCGAAATTAATCCCATAATGGCGGAAAATGCTTTTGGCGTGTTGAAATCGTCATTTAGGGCTTGTTCAAACCGTTCATTGCCTTTTTTTATTTTCTCCGCCAGCAGGCGAACTGACTTTTTTCCGCTAGCCGGCGTATTGGCTTTCGAGCTTTTTGCTATAAAACGCAATTTCTCTAAAAATTCCCCAATAGAATTTAACAGTGCCTTGCTTTGGGCCATTGAATCTTTTGTGTAATTAAAGGGCGAGCGGTAATGATTTTGCAAAACCATTATTCTCAATAATTCCGGAGAATTGTTTTTTAAAAAATCGCGGATGGTTATAAAATTGTGCAGGCTCTTGGACATTTTTTCTCCGTTAACCAGAAGAAACCCCGTGTGCATCCAGATTTTAACCAATGGCTTTTTCCCGGAAGCCGCTTCTTGCTGGGCGATTTCCGATTCATGGTGGGGGAATTTCAAATCGTTGCCTCCGCCGTGAATGTCATATTGAGGGCCGAAATATTTTTCCGTAATCGCGGTATCTTCAATATGCCAGCCCGGCCTACCCCATCCCCACGGGCTTTTCCAAGCCGGTTCGCCGTTTTTTGCGATTATCAATTTCTTCGCGGTTTTTAAGTCCGAATTAACCTCCGTCTTCTTCCATAAAGCGAAATCAAGAGAATCTTTTTTCTCCGGATCTGGTTCTATTCTGTATCCCGCCCGCAATTCGCTTAAATTTTGTTTTGATAATTTGCCATAATCCCCGAATTTTTTCACCTCGAAATAAACTCCGTTTTTGGTCTGATAGGCGAATCCCTTTCTGATTAAATTTGTAATTTGCTTCTCGATTTCTTTCATATACATGGTCGCTCGCGCATATTTATTAACCGAATTAACTCCGAGAATTTTCATGTCTTTTAAATACTCGGCTTTAAATCGCATAGCCAAATTAAAAGGATTCTCATTATTTTCTTTCGCGCGATTTATTATTTTATCGTCAACATCGGTTATGTTTTGCAGATAAAAAACCTTAATTTTTCTGGAACGCAAATATTTTACGAAGGCGTCAAAAGTAATATAAGTTCTTGCATGGCCGATATGGGAATAGTCATAAACAGTCGGTCCGCAGACAAAAATCTCCAAAAGCTTGTTTTTGGGAATTTTTAATTCAACTTTTTTTTGGGACAAAGAGTCAAAAATCTTCATTACATTATTTTATATTGAATGGTCTTTAGTTTCCAGCTTGCCATGGCATCGCCTTATTTTTTGACTTTCTAACTACTAATAAACAATAACTAATGGTTATTTTAGAGTTGCTTTTTCCTCTCAAATAATCTTTAATATATCTCAAATGATTAAGGAGGCATATTTCAATACCCCCAAGAAGATAAGAATATTCGCGATTGTTTTAATAGCCTTATTGGTGATTATTTTTGTGGTGCTGTTCTTTTTTATCAAGACCCGGGAAATTCCGAACGATTTTGAAACAGCCCGGCAGAATGCTTCTTCCGTCGCCACTGATATAGTAAATTCTTCAAACGAATCCGCGGTGCAGATTAATAAAATCTCAGACCTAAGTAATAACGGCCAATATGAAGAAGCATTGAATTTAATTCTCAGCGAAATGCAGAGAAATAGGGAAGTCAGACAAAAAGCGATTATCTTATCAAGTGATTTGGGGACCATGGCGCAAAATATCGCCAATATTTCTCCGGAAAGTTCGGCAAGACAGGCCCTTGAAGCGGTAAGCACCGAAACCACCTTAATCAGCCAGCTTATTTCTTATAATGATTATCTTGATCAGCTGCTCGATATTTTAAGAGCGAAAATGATAGGTCAGGACAAGGATTCACATGACAAAATTATTGCCTTGATAAAAAGCGCCAATGACGAGGCGAATGCCATTAATCAAACTAATACGAAGTTTAATCAGCTGTTAAATCAGTTCGACGGGAAATAAGGCACTTTTAAGATAATTACTTAATCAAAATCACGGAATTTCGCAATGTTCTTTTGTGGAATAATCTTTTAAATTACCTTTAATTGTGCAATAATTTTGGCAGGTTCGTCATGACGCGTACTGCCAAAATTTTTTACGGGACGTAGTATAATGGTAGTATACGTGTTTTGCCTGCCCGCCAATTGCCGGGCCGTAGTATATTGGATTAGTATACATGCTTTGGGAGCATGAGGGCTGGGTTCGATTCCCAGCGGCCCGAAAGTTCCGGCAGGCGGGGGAACACGAAGCCCGAGTTCGATTCTCAGCGTCCCGACAAAATAGCTATTAACTATTCGTCATTAGTCGAATATAAGTCCCCGTAGTTCAACGGACAGAATAGGACCCTTCTAAGGTCTAGATCGAGGTTCGATTCCTCGCGGGGACGCACAAAGTGCGGACCCGAGCAAGCAAATTTATTTGCTTGCGGCAGGAATCGAAGAATTTTGTTATGTGCGAAGCACAACAAAATCCCGGGACGTATTCCTCGCGGGGACGCACAAAGTGCGGACCCGAGCAAGCAAATTTATTTGCTTGCGGCAGGAATCGAAGAATTTTGTTATGTGCGAAGCACAAC
>JAJYHZ010000001.1:74127-306740 GCA_021796335.1 bacterium
TATGTGCGAAGCACAACAAAATCCCGGGACGTATTCCTCGCGGGGACGCACAAAGTGCGGACCCGAGCAAGCAAATTTATTTGCTTGCGGCAGGAATCGAAGAATTTTGTTATGTGCGAAGCACAACAAAATCCCGGGACGTATTCCTCGCGGGGACGCACAAAGTGCGGACCCGAGCAAGCAAATTTATTTGCTTGCGGCAGGAATCGAAGAATTTTGTTATGTGCGAAGCACAACTTAAAATAGTTTTGACGAATTAATGGGGGAAAATAAAAAACTAATCTTAAATTTTATTAAGAGGCATGATATCGGTGTGCTTGCGACTATCACTCCTGATGGCATGCCGGAAGCTGCCGTAATTGAATTCGCGGAAACAGATGATCTCGAATTAATTTTTGATACCTTTATGACATATCGCAAATATGCGAATATTAAAAATAATCAAAACGTCGCTTTTGTAATCGGTTGGGACGAGAATATCACAGTCCAATATGAAGGAATGGCTCAAGAGCTGTTTGGAGAAGAACTGGCGAAATATAAACAGATCTATTTTACTAAAAACCCTGATGCTAAAAAATGGCAACAATTTGAGGAAATAGTTTATTTTAAAATTATTCCAAAGTGGATTCGCTATAGAGATGGGAATACAGATCCAATGGATATTTCCGAAATCAGTTTTTAAATGTAAAATTTTTACAGAAAAAAAGTTTCAAAAATTTATGATATAAATCCAGAAATGGAAATAAAATAATTTATGGAGTACCAAAAAGTGAAAATAGTGGTTTTCGTCCCAGAAAGTCACGCGGGCATAATCAGAGAAACTATGGGTAAAGCTGGCGCTGGTAGAAAGCTTATATAAAAGAGCAGAAAATTTTCTTAATAAAATAATTCCCAGGCATCATAAAGATACAGTTCTACTTGTGGGGCATAATGGTATAAATAAAGCTTTAATTGCGGTAATTACCGGAAAAAATGGACAGATATTAAGGATATTGAGAATCAACATAACACGAGTATAAATATTTTTGAGATAGATGAGGATAAGAACCATAAAATCCATGCATTTAATTGCATTAAACATTTAAACTAAAATGAATCTCGAAAAAAAACACGTACTGGATTTCCTTAAAGACCATAAATTAATGGCGATCGCTACTCATGGAGATTTTCCATGGATCGCCACCGTGTATTATACTTTCGATGACAATCTCAGTCTCTATTTTCTCAGCAATCCCAATACATTGCATTGCCAGCATATTCATAAAAACAACAAAGTAGCCGTATCTATTGCCGATAGCCGCCAGAACATAAATCAGCTTAAAAAAGGACTGCAAATTTCCGGTATTGCCGAGCAGATTTCCGATATTGAAAAAATAAAACACGCCCTCAAGATTTGGAAGGATTTCCTCAAGGTGGAAGACCGGGAACTTTCCTATGAGAACATGATTAAAAAAGTAATTACAAGCAGAATATATAAAATCACTCCAAAAAGAATCAAACTCTTTAATCAGGAATTATTCAATGTGGAAGACGGAGAAGAACCCGTAATGGAGTTATACTGATAATTAAACGATGATTTTGGCCTGGTTGAATAAAGTTTATTATTATTTTGTCAGCCTTAAAAAATATTCACATAAATTATGAATAATGTTTTTCATCACCAGCATATAAGGAAAAGAATATACAAAAATCTTGAACAGTTTCCCAGTCCGGACTCTAAAAAATATTTTTTGGATAAATTAATATATATTGTCGGAGTATTGGGGCCTCTTTCCACAATCCCCCAAATATATACGATTTTTATTGAAAAAAATGCCGCCGGAGTTTCTGTCGCAACCTGGCTGATTTACTTTTTATTTTCCGTCATATGGATCGTATATGGGGTAGTTCACAAAGAAAAAGTGATAATTTTAACCTATTCTTTATGGTTTGTAATGAATGGATTAGTTGCTCTGGGAGCCATAATTTATTAAACAAAGTTGATTAACCCCATAACTCCAAGAGAGGGGAAGAAGGTATGGGTTTATTAATGGGGGGCCGAATCCGCCCCTTTCTTTTAAAAGTAAAATCTATAATAAATCAGCCCTGATTAAATTTTATACAAGGAGGAAAGTTATGCAGAAGAGTTCAGGCAGAAGCCGCAATATAATTTCTTTTTTAACTCCCCTTGGGACAAACATTGAAATCTATTTCTTTATGGAAGGGCACCCCACAGAAAACGGATGATGTTCCGGGCAATAGAGATCTGTAAAGATCTTATAAAAACTGGAAAAATACCCCTCGGAAGCGTGGTTAACGATATTAAACGCTTGCCTACAAGAAGCGGGCAAGAAATTGAGGTTATCTACAAGAACCTCAATATCGAAATAACCTATAAGAACACCCATACATACGAAGAGTAAATTTAAATAAAAATTGCTCTAGCTCGCCCTTAAAAAGGCGGGTTTTTTTATAATCACTTTATAACTATATGAAGTTGCTTAAATAAAAAGAAAAAAGCTATCGAGCGTTGGGAAGGCAGGAGAGCGGACACGAAATATCAATACTTCATAACTTCATAAAAACTCTGATTTTAAATTACTTTGAATTCACGTAATCGCTTGCAGAATAATCCTCTGAAATAGCCAGAAAATATTTTGATTTTAAAATTAAAGAAAACCGGAAAGAATAATAAAAACTGATACGGTAATATAAAAAAATTAAATTTGACACATCTCTTTCTTCGGCTTAACCTATTCTCAGACTGCTTAAAATTATAAGAAGGAGGTTTCTATGGCAAATCCCATATTTACCAAGATATGTATGGAATTCGCAAAGGCCAAACAAAGTGATCCTAATTTGACTGCTATAGATTTTATAAAGCAGTCAGATATTCCTGAGAGCAGGAGAGAAGAGATGTTGTCTTCCCTGAAAACAATTAATGATTCGAGAGAAAGAATAAACTAAAAGGGGAGTGTTTATGAGAGACAAGCAAAAGAGCATCCATTCTTGTATTAGCTGGCTGATATTGATTATCTTTATTGCGGTGATTATTCTCATAGCCTCCCTCGAACTGCTGGTGGCTATGAAAATAACTCAAAATCTAACTCATCTCGCTATGTGGATGGGCGCGATAATCTGGCTGTTGGTAGCTTCAATAGCCTGGACGAATAAATTAGCACCGGATGGGATAAATATTCCCGACTGGCTCTTGCTAATTATTACCGTCATCACGGTCAACGCACTTTTTTCGCTATACAGGCCGACGATTTTCATTGCATTCACCCTCTGGGCCAATGCAATGCCGCCTATTATGGCGGTGTTGTTCATAGGTTTTTTGTCTTATAAAACCATAGATTAATCAAATATAACACACCATATTGGGGACAGAGATTGTCCCCTTTATTTTTGAACCCAGTTTCTACATATGAAATTAAAATTTAATTTAAACAACTAATGGATATACGTTTTGCCGCCACTTCATAACGCCAAATGGAAATACTGAAATATTTTAAATAACAGTCCAAACAACTTCTAAATTGTGCCCTGGTAGGATGTTGGAATTTTGCTATAATTTAGGTTAATAATAAAAGGTCGTTAATAATAAATTAATGATTTTAATATGTGGAAGCAATGGATTAACGCTTTGCTGGGACTTTTAGTGGTGATATTCGCCTATACTGGAGCGCATGTATTACGGTTCGTTATTGTCGGAGTGCTTGTTATTATACTGGCACTTTGGGCGGCGCTTGAGAAAAAGAAATAAAAACAATCACTAGACAATAGAAAAGAGCCGGATTTAATCCAGCTCTTTTTTTAAAGATTCAAGCTTGAAATTTGATAATATTGCGAATATCTATAATTTAAAGTAATATAGCTACTGTATAATTTGTTTGCTTATGAGGGCCCTTTTTTTATTTCTTGCAATTATTTTTACCGCCGTATCCATTGCCGGCATATCTTTGGTTAACTCCTTTGTGGCTGAGGCAACGACAGTTGCCGCGGCAAATACAAATGCTACCACTACCAATCCCTTTGCGTTGCAGGAACAAATAGATGCTAACAACCAGCAGATTGCGGCGTTAAACCAAGAGATCGCGGCGGATCAGGCCGCGCTTCAACAAATAGGCGCAGACAAAAAAACTCTTAAAGCAGCCATAAATGCCCTTAATTTGAAGCGCAAGAAAATTCAGGCGCAGGTTGCCGTCACTCAACATCAAATAAGCATCACTCAAATCCAAATTAAGCAGTTGGGCGGCGAGATTGTGGATGCGGAACAGATAATCACGGCGGATCAGGCCGCACTCGGGGAAGAATTCCGCAACCTCCAACAAGAAAACAGCCAATCATTTTTAATGCAAATACTTTCGTCTAAAAATATTTCCGAGGCATGGAACAATATGAATGCAATGCTGCAATTGCAGGACACCATCCAAAATAAAATACAAACTCTTCAAAACCACAAAGATAATCTTGCCAGCTCAAAAGCGTCTTCGCAACAAAAACAGCAATCTTTATCTTCGCAACAGCAGTTGCTGACATCTCAGCAGCAATCCCTTACGCAAACCGAACAATCAAAAAATCAACTGCTTGCCGAAACAAACGCAAAAGAATCGATTTATCAAAAACTGCTTGCGGAAGCGGAAGCGCAACTTCGAAGCTTTTCGGCTTTTACCCAGAATGCAGGCGGTTCCGGCATCCTCGGATCGGAAACGGTTTGTGATACTTGGGGTTGTTATTACAATCAGCGCGATGCGGCATGGGGCAATGATTCTCTTAATGGCACGCAATTCAAACTTGCAAGCGACGGCTGCCTTATAACATCCATGGCGATGGTAATGACTCATTACGGCTATAAAAATGTTACGCCGGTTACTATTAATTCAAACCCCGATAATTTTGCACCGTACTATCCCGCTATGCTACTTTACACCATAAATGTCGACGGTGTTTCCGCCACGCGCAAAACGGCGACCATCGATTCAACTTTAACGAACGGCAATCCGGTTATAGTCGGTCTTCATGCTTACGGCGGAACGCATTTTGTGGTTCTTACAAGCGGCAGGGCCGGCAATTACATTATGCGCGATCCCTATATAGAAAATGGCAATAATATTCCTTTTTCAGACCATTATTCAATGCGAAACATTTTCGGAATATCCAAAGTGGTGATCAATTAATGCCGAAAATTTTTAATTAGATGGAAACCATTCCTTGTGAGTTATAACCAACGTCAGTTTCGGGGCGGCATGTTTTCTAATTCGATAAAATTAAAAAATGTTAAAAATTTGACTGCGAATAATAGTAGTTTACGTTTGTGCCTTTTTATCTTATAATTTTGACAGAATGTCAAAATAAAGGTCGTTAATAATAACACAAAAAAATTATGTGGAAGCAATGGATTAACGCTTTGCTGGGACTTTTAGTGGTGATATTCGCCTATACCGGAGCGTCTGTTACAACATTCGTTATTATCGGTATTATTATCATCATTTTGGCACTTTGGTCGGCGCTTGAGAAAAAATAATTTTTTTCAAATTATAGCCGTAAAAAAAGAAAGAAATTAAAATTTCTTTCTTTTTTTGTTTGGTCATAATAATTTAGAAAGCAACACGGTATCTGCTACGATTTAATTAGAAATTATAAGAAGGTCAACAAAAATAATCCGGATTTTTTATACAAAACCTTCCCGTGATCTTTTTTATGCCTGGGATTATCTCCGCCGCGTCTGTTTATTCCTGAAATAAAACGAAAAAAGAAGGCCGAGTCTTAAGACTCGGCCGAGCTTTAGGGGCCATGAACTGAAAAACTATTAATAGCATAATATATTAAAAATTCTTATCGAAATTTGACTAAATGGCCTATAGCGGCTAAATTTTAATCAGGACAAAAATTTCATAAAGGAGGTATATATCTAATGTTAAAACCCGGGGATATTGCAATTATTGCGGGAAAATTCGCACAGCCCGCAATGGCCATAATAATAAGTCCGAAAATTATCGGAGAGAAAGAAGGAGTAAGAAGTAGAGGCGAATATGCTGTAAAGCTTTGCGGCCGAAACAGCATAGATATGAGTTCAATAGTATATCGATTGATAAGCGACCAGTATGTCAAGGGCATGCCGTTTCTTGCGGAAGATATTCTGCGGGAAAATAAACTGGCATTTTCCGATCTGGTGAATGGCGCTCGCCAGGAACTTACTGTCCTCGGCCTATATTTTAAGTTTCAGGGCGACAAGTCGCGCGCTTTTGCAAACAGTGGCGATCGTAATTGCGATCAGCCGCTTGATCTGCAAAAAAAGTTGTTTGAATTTTTCCAAACGGCAATCCCGCTAAATACGCGGGATAAATATAGCTTTTAAAATAAACAATAAAGGGGCGGAACAATCCGCCCCTATTTTATCCCTAAATTAATTTTTATCCCTTGAATTTTTCCTTGAATAAAAAAATCCCGCCAATCGGCGGGAACTTAAGAATAACCGTTATCCTACGAGTATTTTCATTATTTGATTTTTATCGCTATTGATAAAACTCGAAGCGCAGCCGATAGAATACAGGCCATGGTTGTTCCGGATGGCAACTTCGCCTCCATAAGCTGCCACAATCTGGCCATAATGATATTCATATAATTTTTCTCTGCTGTAAGGTTGCCAATTCCCCTTTCGAATTTTCCCCCAGTCTCCTTTGTTGCACCTTCCCGACGAGCCAAAAGGGATTGCCTCCTCTGCTCGTTTTATTACCTCTATTTCATACAAAGTAATTTGTCCTCTATAATCTGATTGTTTGTAAAAACTGTCGTAAAGAGGGCAAATTAAGAATATAAATCCGTTTTGCATTTTGTAAATTGCTCCTTCTAGGCATTGTAAATAAGGGAATTGCGGCACTCTAAACTGAATTAAATCGCCGATTCCGTATTTCATTTTCCCTCCTTCTTATAAAATTTTATCGTTCTGTATGTAATTCAACAATTATTTAGCTCAAATTGTCAAGCATCGCGTTTTTTTAGGTATCATAAAGGCAAATCAAAATAATTTATGCGACTAAAAAAAGAGGCTGTATTTATAAATTGAATTTGCCCGATAATTTTTACTTTTGACAATAAAAACTAATTAAGTTATTAATTAAACAGAAAATAAAAGAATAGAAAGGAGGGCAAGACATGCTTAATTTTTACGAAGTGACAGTGTTTTGCTCTCATGCGAAGAGCAATACGGGTGGCAGAACGATTTTAAAAAACAATTTCCCGCGCGCCTGGTGGGAGATTAAAAAACATATTCAGGACCATAATCCGATTTTCAAAGCAGCCTCTGATTGCAATGGATGCTGCCAAGTCCGGGTAATCGTAAAAAATTTATCCGGAGAAAGGGAAGAGGATTATGAAAAGAAATTAAAACAGTGGCTTATGCTAATGGGCTACTGTGACAAGTTCGCAAATTAAATAATTAAATAAGTTCTTTATTGAGGGGAACGCAGCCCCTCTTTTTTTATTTAACTTTACAAATATAAATTTATATGATAATTTATAGCCAGTTTGTTTTTAACAAGGAAGAAGAAGAGGAGGAAGAATAAATATGCTTGAAAAGCAGAGAGAAAAATCCGAGATTCCGCTGTATGCGGCGGAAATCGGTGGTATAGTCATCCGCAGAAAAGACGGCGCCTTTGTTTTTAAAAAACCGCCTCGCGGACTCGGTTTTAAGGCGGGCAACATCGTGCCGCCGGAGTGGGACATAGTACCGCTCAACGATCTCGCGCGCCGCGAGATGGAGCGGATACGACACCACTAAAAACAAAGGGGCTGGCAATCTTTGCGCCGGCTCCTTTTTGTCTCTTGTATTTTTTTTTAATTTCGAATAAAATTTTTTTTGTTTCAATAATTTAGCAAGTCGAAAAAATTTAAAGCTGAATACTAATCAAATCGGGTATTTCAAAATCGAATTGAAATTTATCCGATGCGAAAACTTAATAAGGCTGGGGGTAGAAATGTCCAAAATTTCGGAGAATACGGATTTGCGAATAAAAAATCCGGTTACGAAAGAAAATAAGCAGTTTGAAATTCCAAGGCCTGCAACTTGGGGGAAGCACCTTATAATAGATGCCTACGGAATCGACTACAAAAAATTAAAAAACTACCGCGGCATAAGAGCGCTGTTGAAAGGATTACCGGAGAAATTCAATATGCGGCCTCTTAGCGATGTGATAACAAAGAAAGTTAAGTCGGATTTCTATCCCGACTGGGGCATTTCCGGAATTATAATGCTTTACGAAAGCCATATATCGCTTCATACTTGGCCCGAAGAAGGCTATGTGGCAATGGATCTTTATTCCTGTAAAGATTTTGACCACGAAGCCATAATCGAATACGTAAAAAACTTCTGGGGATCAAAAAGAATGAAGGTTAAAATGGTAATCAGGGGTTAATAAAAAATAGGAACTAATTAGTTCCTATTTTTGTGTGCCTCGGGAGGGAATTGAACCCCCGACGCCAGCCTCTTCAGGGCTGCGCTCTACCACTGAGCTACCGAGGCGTTTTATTTACGATATAAAAATTATTATTGTTCAAGATATGACCTTCAATATGCTGCGCTCGTTCCGGGGCGACTTTTCAATAATATGCTATTACGGAGTCCGCCCGTAGAAAGCGAAGCTGTTTGCTTTCTACCCAATGAGCTACCGAGGTAATATCAATAAATTTCAGTATATCTTAATTTTTAAAATAAGCAATTTTAAATTTACAAATCAATCTTTTTTTGTTAAGTTTTAAAAATAGAAACGGTGGGCGTAGCTCAATTGGTAGAGCTCCAGTTTGTGGCACTGGAGGTTGCGGGTTCGAGCCCCGTCGCTCACCCATTTTCTGCCTTTGTTTTTATCCACATTTTCATTCGCGATTAACTTGCTATAATTAAAATAAATGAATCTATTTGCAGGCAGTCAAACGGAACTTTTTTTAAGGCTTTTTGTCTCATTAATTTTAGGAGCGCTTATCGGCATTGAAAGAACCGTCGCTCATAAGTCGGCAGGCATCCGAACTTTCGGTTTGGTTAGTTTGGGCTCGGCGCTTTTTGTGGTGATATCCGAGATGATTAACGTTCGATACGCTGGCGTTATGTCCCCGGATCATTTGAGAATTCCTTCTCAAATCGTTGTCGGAATCGGTTTTCTTGGTGCCGGCTTGATAATTTTAAGCGAATCAAAATTAAAAGGGCTTACGACTGCCGCCGGACTTTGGGTTTGCGCGGGAATCGGTATGGCTATCGGATTGGGATTTTACGAGCTTGCGATTTTTTCCACGATTCTCGCTATATTTATTTTAGTGGGCCTCTGGTTTTTAGAGGAAAAGGTCAAAAAAATTTCTCCCAATCAGGAGAGCGATAAAAATGATTTTTCATCAAAATATAATTGAACTTGCCGGACAAAATGAAAACTTCAGGCAGGTTCTAAAAACCGGCCGGCATTCGCAGGTTGTTTTAATGAGTTTGCTGCCCGGAGAGGATATTGGCAATGAAGTTCATGAAACCGTTGACCAGATTTTGATTTTCGTCGAAGGGAACGGGACTGCGGAGTTTAACAGATCCGAATCCGATTTATCGGACACCGCTCCCGAACCTGTAGAACGGGTTGATTTTAAGGCGGGGGACTTGGTTTTTGTGGATGCCGGCACTTGGCATAATTTTACAAACACCGGTTCAAATCCGTTAAAACTTTATACAATATATTCTCCCGCAAATCATCCGGCTGACCGAATTCAAAAAAATAAACCGGCTGTTGATGACGATTAAAGGCCGAATCGTTTATGTAATCTTTCGCTAATCATTAGTCGTTAATAACTATTCCAATGACTTTATCTGTAATCGAACTTGTGATCCTGATTTGCGGCACTCTTTTCGCTTGGTATAACTGGATTCTGGTTTTACAGAAAAAATGCACCACCTGTTCCATTGAAGTGCATGAAAATCCGTTTTTATCCAAATGTTTTTGGGGCGCCTTGTTCTTCACCGCCGCATTAATGGTTCAAATCATAGCAATGTACTGATCTAAGAGCATGAATATTTCTACTCATACGCTGGTCAATCTGGCGGTTTCTTATGGTGTGGCAAAAGCCGGACACATTAATTTTAATTTTACCGATCTGATCATGCTTTTATCCACTCAACTGATTGATATCGATCACCTGTTCTTCTCCATGACGCTTAATGCCAAAAGAAATCCGTTTAAAACCCACTTTTTTCACAAGCACTGGAAACTTATGTCGCTGTTGGCGGTTATATGTTTATTTACCCGGATCTTTTTGTTTTTCGGAATCGGCCTGATTATTCATTTCATTTTGGATTATCTGTATATTAAAATTTATAAATTGGAAAATACTATAGACGAATCGGCTGTTGAAATAATAAATAAGCCTTCGTTTTGTTTTCAGAATAAAATTTTATATAATAAAAAAGTCATACCAAGATTTGTGCTTGTGGCGGATTATAATATAAGGATTTTATCAATAATCCGAATAAAAAATTAATAACCAGGAACTGATTGATGTTTATTAATGGGAATAATTAATAAAATAAGAGCAGCTCTGTGATCAATATGGAAAAACAATTTACAAAAATTTTTAAAGAGGTCGGAATCGAGGATGTTGCCGAAGTCGGCGGGAAAAATGCTTCGCTCGGCGAAATGATTCAGGATTTGATTCCGAAAGGAGTCAATGTTCCGGACGGATTTATCGTCACTGCCACTGCATATCGTTATTTTCTGAAAAAAACCGGCCTGGATGAATTCATAAAGAAAACATTGACCGGTTTGAATACGAGAAATTTGGCAGATCTGGCAAGTCGCGCCAGGCTGGTACGCGAAAAAATAAAAAATGCCGAATTTCCTGAAGATCTAAAAAAAGAAATTATCAAAGGGTATAGAGAACTTGAGAAACGATACGGTAAAAACGCGGATGTTGCCGTCCGCTCGTCCGCGACGGCCGAAGATTTGCCGGGTGCGTCTTTTGCCGGTGAACATGAAACTTATCTAAATATCAGGGGAACCGACCAGTTGATCGAGGCCGTACGCGCCGATATGGCTTCTCTTTTCACGGATCGCGCCATTTCCTATCGCGTTGACAAAAAATTCGATCATTTGAAAGTTGCGCTTTCCGTCGGCATCCAGAAAATGGTCCGTTCTGATTTGGGATGTTCGGGTGTTATGTTTACCGTCGATACGGAGTCAGGATTTAAAGATGTTGTCCTTATAAACGGCGCCTGGGGATTGGGTGAAATGATTGTTCAGGGAGAAGTTACTCCCGATGAATTTTTGATCTTTAAACCCAATCTGAATAATTCAAAATTTCGACCGATTATCGATAAGAAACTTGGAAATAAAAACCGCAAAATGATCTATTCCGACCATACCACTCTCGGAATAAAAACAACTAAAATCATAAATACCACTCCTAAAGAAAAAGAGTCTTGGGTTCTGACCGATCAGGAAATTTTGAAACTGGCAGAGTGGGGGAAAATTATCGAAGAGCATTACTCCAAGAAAAATGGTAAATGGACTCCTATGGATACCGAATGGGCTAAAGACGGCAAAACCGGTCAACTTTTCATAGTTCAGGCCAGACCGGAAACCGTCCAGGCCCAAAGGGATTTTTCGAAAATTAAAGAATATAATTTGCAGGAAAAAGGAAAAGAAATTACCAAGGGAACTTCCGTTGGTAACAAAATTGCTTCCGGAAAAGCGCATATTATATTTGATATCAAGCATCTAAAAGATTTTAAGCCGGGCGAGATTTTGGTTAGTACAATGACCGATCCTAATTTTGAACCGGTTATGAAAATCGCTTCAGCCATTGTTACGGATAAAGGTGGAAGAACGTCTCATGCCGCCATTGTTTCCCGCGAACTGGGAATTCCTTGTATCGTAGGAACTGAAAATGCCACTAAAAAAATTAAAACCGGACAAACGATTACGGTTGATGCCAGTGGCACCGAAGGAACTGTTTATGAAGGGACTCTTAAATTTAAAATTATCGAACACGACATTAAAAAACTTCCCAAGCCGAAAACAAAAATAATGATGAATATAGCCACACCGGATACCGCTTTCGAAAAATCGTTTTTACCCAACAGCGGAGTCGGCTTGGCACGCGAGGAATTTATTATAGCTTCAAACATCGGCATTCATCCGAAAGCTTTGATTGATTACAAAAAATTAAGAAAAGAAAATCCCGGCGGTAAGTTAATCGGCGAAATAAACAAGCGATCAGCCGGCTATCAGGACAAAATCCAGTTTTATGTCGACAAGCTTTCTTACGGGATTGCCAAAATCGGCGCCGCTTTTTATCCGAATCCGATTATCGTCAGATTTTCTGATTTTAAGACAAACGAATACCGCACCTTAATCGGAGGTGATTTATACGAGCCGCATGAAGAAAATCCAATGATCGGCTGGCGCGGGGCGTCCAGATATTATCATCCAGATTTTGCCGATGCATTTGTTTTGGAACTGAAAGCTATCAGAAAAGTCCGCGAAGAAATCGGTTTGAACAATGTCGAAGTTATGATTCCGTTCTGTCGCACGGTTGAAGAAGGAAAGAAAGTGATTGAAATAATGAAAAAGAACGGCTTGGATAGAAAATCCGGAATTAAAATCAATGTTATGTGCGAAATTCCGGCTAATGTCATTCTGGCGGATAAATTCCTTGATATTTTCGACGGTATGAGCATCGGCTCGAATGATTTGACCCAATTGACAGTCGGCATTGACCGCGATGGCAATGATAAAATCAAAAAAATCACCAATGAAAAAGACGAATCCGTTAAAACCTTGATTTCCGAAGTAATCAAAAAATGCAAAGCTCGCGGCAAATATATCGGTATCTGCGGCCAGGCTCCGAGCGATTATCCGGATTTTGCCCAATTTTTAGTTGAGCAAGGGATAGAAAGCATATCTTTAAATCCCGATACCGTCATAAAAACCACCTTGGCGGTTGTTGAACAAGAGAGGAAATTAAAATGATTACGAGGATTTATATTTTCGGCGACAGCATTACTCACGGCGCGTGGGATGAGGAAATGGGCGGGTGGGCCGATCGTCTGAAAGTTTTCTTAAACAATAAATGGTCCGAAACCAATGAATATGAAGTCTATAATTTAGGAGTCGATAATAATACAGCCGAAGATCTCTTGGACAGGTTTGAATTTGAAGTTTATCAGCGCGCAACCGATTCGATCGAAGAAATCAAAAATATTTTTATTTTTGCCATCGGCATAAATGATTCCGCTTACTTCAAAGAAAATGATTCAAATCGCATCTCTCTGGATCAGTTTCAAGAAAATATCCAATATCTGACTGCGCTTGCCAAAAAATATTCAGAAAATATTATATTCATTGGCCTTACTCCTGTAATCGAAGAAAAAGTTTCTAAGTCCTATGCCGATGATAGTATTAATTATAAGAATAAATTTATTGGGAAATATAATAATACTGTTAGATCCGTATGCGAAAAAGATAATTTGATTTTCATCGACATCTTGAAAGAATTCCAAAAATCTGATTATAAATCCTTATTGGACGAAGATGGCCTTCACCCGAATAGTTTGGGCCATAAAAAAATAACGGAAATCGTCCAAAAAATTCTGACCCAAAACGAATTTATTTAAAGCCGCTTGGGTAACATTTCACCACTTGAATCGTATTTATTCATGAACAATCCGGCAGATAAGGACAAATTTAATAATCTTGCCCGGCAAATGAAATCCGGGGACGACAAAGCGGCTGGGGAAATTTTCAATTATTTCAGCCCCATATTGTATCGGTTTTTCTTATCCAGAACTTTAAATAAGCAGGTATCAGAAGATCTAACTCAGGAAGTTTTTTTAAAACTTGTCTCAAAAATAGACTTATACGATGAAGGCCTAGGTAATTTTTCCGGCTGGTTATGGCAAATAGCCCGAAATTCCTTGACTGATTATTTCCGCAGCAAAAAAGAAACGGCTTTTTCCGATTTGCCCGATCTTGAAAATATTTTTAGCCATAAAGATTCCACGGAAAAGAACATGAAAATCAAAGATATTATGGCTTTAACTGAAAATTTTAATGATGATGACCGGGAAATTTTTTCCTTATACTATGTTTCCGATCTATCCTATAGAGACATAGGTAAGATTACAGGAAAGACCGAAGGATCATTGCGAATCTTGATTCATCGGATGATTAAAAAAATAAAAAAAGAAATAAATTAATCGCGTGCACGACTTTTTTAAGAAGAATCATGCGGAAATATCGACGAAATAAATCAAAGCGTGTCTGGAAATTTAAAATCCATAAATAATTTTAAGTCTTCAGAGAAGTTATATTCGGAATGAATAAATTCTCCGAAAAATTCCATATCTTTAAAATAAAACGCCTTTTGAGGGGAATTTTTAATCCGGATAAGAAATTCATCGAAAAAAGCCGGGCGATCTTCCTGAAAGCTTTTAAAGAAAAACCGGCCTATGTAACAAATTCGCCTGTCGCTCGTAATTATTATAAATTTAAAATTGCATTTGTTTCCGTTTTGGTATTGCTATTGCTGGCCGTGACTTCTTTTGTTTATGCGGATGTTAAGAATGTCGGACCGAACCATCCCCTATATCCGCTCAAGCGTCTCTCCGAAGGAATTCAACTGGAGTTGGCTTCAAGTAAAAATAAGGCGCAGTTGAACGACATTTTTGCCAAGCGCAGATTGGAAGAAGTCAAAGAGTTAAAAGAAAATTCCGGCCAGAATCAGAAAAATGAAAATGAAATCATGAAATTAAAAAATGATTTTGTAAATGAAGTAGAAAATGAGGAAAAAATAACAAAAAACAGCCAGAATAAAATTCTGGACCTTTGCGAGATGAGCAAGGAAATAGACGGAAGCCATCCAAGCGCCCAGTGGGTCGGTTTTCAGAAACATTGCCAAAATATTAAAAATAAAATAAATAATAAAAAAGAAAATAATGGCAACAGCAGTAAGAACGGCGATAATGAGAATGGTGGCAATTATAACAGAACAAAATCGGCACATACAGTTCCAATGAATCATTTCAGGGATGCCGGCGATTAATTTCTATTAATCGCCATATCGCTAATATGCAAGCCCGGATTAGACCCTAGTCCGGGCTTGCATGTTCTAATTTACCTTTTTTTAATTTATTAGCTTTTTTGTTGTAGAAAATCTTGAATTACGAAACTATACTTTATATCATTCCGAATCTGCCTGATTTGCCTATCGACAGGCAGGCTTGCTTGTTCCATATTAAAATTTATTTTGTGCGGGATTTTAACCTGCTTACTGATAGGTAGACGCTGAAAGCGTCAACGTTTTATTTCATTATTCAGAATGATATGAAAATGATATAAATAAGGAGTTCCGTAATTTAAAGTGGATAACCAATCAAATTTTGAGCGATCGCAAAATATTTAATTGTATTTTCTTCTTTATATTAACTGAATTAGTATAAAACTTCTTTTATTTATAAAAATACGATACTCTAAAATTATGAGAATATTAGCAATCGAAACAAGCTGCGATGAAACAGCAATTGCGTTGGTTGAAGCAAAAGGCGGCATTAATCCGCCAACCGGCAGACCGCAATTTAAAATTTTGAAAAACTTGGTCGCTTCCCAGATAAAAATCCACCGGCCGTTTGGCGGCGTTGTTCCCACTATTGCAAAGCGCGAACATCTTAAAAATTTGCCGATTTTATTGAAGAAGCTGACAACTAAAAGCCAACAGCCAAAAATTGATTTATTAGCAGTTACGGTTGGTCCCGGTCTTGAACCTGCTCTGTGGACCGGAATTAATTTCGCCGAAGATTTGCATAAACAGTTTAAAGCCATAAGCCGCAAGCCGTCAGCCATTCTCGGGGTCAGTCATCTTGACGGTCACCTCTACAGCTTTTTGTTGCAACAAAAAGCTGCAATTTCCAATTATTTCCCGGCCATTGCATTAATTGTTTCCGGCGGACACACAACACTTATCAAAATGGATTCGCTCACAAAAATTAAATTATTGGGCGAAACTGTTGATGATGCGGCCGGTGAAGCCTTCGACAAAGTTGCGCGTTTACTGGATCTGCCTTATCCGGGTGGCCCGGAAATTGAAAAACTGGCCAAAGAGGGGAATCCTAACGCGGTTAACTTCCCCCGTCCGATGTTGAATCAGAAAAATTACAATTTTAGCTTTTCCGGCCTAAAGACGGCGGTTTTGTATTATTTGCGTGGTCATCAAAGTGAACTGAAAAATAACAATTATGAGCTGAAAACTGATGTCGCAGCATCATTTCAGCGAGCCGCTTTTGATGTTTTGATTAAAAAGACTTTGCGTGCCGCCCGGGAATATAAAGCAAAATCTATTTTCATTTCCGGAGGAGTGGCGGCTAATAAAGCCTTGGCAAAAGAATTTAAAAAAGAAATTCGTGATATGCGACAAGTAGCGCGCAATAAGAATCATGTAAAAAATAAATCTCATATCTCGTGGCCCATAATTCCCATATTGCTTATTACTAAATACCCGACCGACAATGCAGCCATGATCGCCGCCGCCGCTTATATCAATTACCTGCGCAAAAAGAAATATCCGCTAAAAGCCAACGGAAATCTTAATATTTAAGATATGTGTATTTTTCGTTTGCCAATTGAAGAATTTAAAATTATAAATATAAATCTAAACCCACGCCTTAATATTTTAAAAATTATCTAATTTTTGCGCTTCTCCATAAAGAAGCATTATTATCCGCATTTTTTCGATCATTTTTATCCCATCCATCCTGGGTTATCTTAGATTTGCTTTATTTAACAATTCGAAATACGCTTAATAAAAATGTTTTCTCGGTTTTTCCAAAAATTTGATTGGTGGTTGAATCTATCCATTTTATTTTTATTCGCAGCGAGTTTAATTAGTCTGCTAAGCGCGCAGCCGCAGCTTTTTTGGAAGCAAATCATCTGGATTATTTTAGGTTACGCTCTGGCATATTCGATAATCGCTTTCGATTGGCGGTCTTTTATTAATTATAAGGGCGTCATTCTGGGTATTTACGGATTATCTAATTTTCTTTTGATTGTTACTTTGGTTGTCGCGCCTAACATTAACGGGCATCGCAGCTGGATTCCGATCGGCCCTTTTCAATTTCAGGCGTCGGTTTTTGCCGCACTTGCCCTGATAATCGTACTGGCGAATTTTTTCAAAAAAAAACACGCCAGTATCGCACGAATTTCCAGCTTAGCCCAATCTTTTGTTTATTTTCTAATACCCGCCGGATTGATTCTATTGGAGAAAGATATGGGATCGACTTTGCTGCTATTTTTGATTTGGTTTGGATTCGTTCTGGTATCCGGAATTCCATGGAAAAAATTGCTTATTTTGTTTTTAATATTCGCGGTCGTGGGAACGGGAATGTGGTTTTATTTCCTTAAAGATTATCAAAAACAAAGAGTTATTGGCTTATTTTCCCCGAATAAGGACGTTTTGGGGATTAATTATAATGTTGCTCAAGCCAAAATCGCGATAGGGTCTGCCGGAGTTTTCGGGAAGGGATTCAGGCAAGGAACTCAGGTCCAATTGGGATTTTTGCCCGAAGCTCAGACGGATTTTATTTTTTCCGCAATTATAGAAGAGTGGGGTCTGTTGGCCGGTTTCCTTATGATAGTCGCCCTCACCTCTATTATCGTACGAATCGTTTATATAGGTATGGAAGAAAGAAATAATTTTAATCGGTTCATTTGCCTGGGAACCGCCATTTTCTTTTGTGCCAGTTTTATTTTTAATACTGGATCGAACACCGGTCTGATGCCGGTTATCGGAGTGCCGTTTCCGTTTTTAAGCTATGGCGGATCGCACTTATTTATAGAGATGATGCTGGTTGGGATGGTTCAATCCGTTAAATATCGAAAAACATATGTTTGATCTTTCAAAGAAAAAGGCGGTTGTCGTTATACTATCGGGGATAGTTTTGGCCGGCCTAATTTATTTTATCTACGAATTAAGGCCGGTTTACGGGATTTCAAAAACGGAATTTAAAATAGCCCAAGGCATGGGCATCCGGGAAATTGCTGCCAATCTTTATTCACAGAATTTGATTCACTCAAAAACGGCGTTTGAAATTTACGGCATCTTAACGGCCAAAAGCCGGTCTCTCAAACCAGGCGAATATATTCTAAACGGGTCGATATCGGCTTCCGATTTGATTAAAATTTTTTCCGGCGGTCCCGAAGAAATCTCTGTAATCATTAGACCGGGAATGACCTTAAAGGAAATCGATAATTTACTCTATTCTGACGGAATTATTCCTGAAAACGGACTGGAAAATTATAATCTAACAAATCTGAAAACCGAGTTTTCGTTCCTGGAAAATAATAATTTAGAAGGATTTTTGTTTCCGGATACATATAAATTTTTTCCGGCTTCCGATCCGGGCGATATTTTAAAAAAGCTTCTCAAAAATTTTCAGCAAAAAGCTTATCCGGATTTATCGCAATCAAAAAATCCTTATCAAACTTTGATTTTGGCTTCAATTTTGGAAAAGGAAATTATTGACCCGAATGAACAAAAAATAGCTGCCGGAATTCTTGAAAAAAGACTGAAAATAAATATGCCACTTCAGGTTGATTCGTCCGTTATTTACGCCGTTTGTCGGGGGAAATATTCGAATTGTCCGCCTCTTTCCTCGTCCGACTATCAAACTAATTCGCCTTTTAACACTTATAAATTTAAAGGATTGCCGCCGGCGCCGATTTCCAATCCTGGCCTTCAGGCCATAATCGCCGCCGCCAATCCGCAAAAATCCGATTATCTGTATTATCTTTCCGATCCCAAAACTAAAAAAACAATTTTCAGCCGCACCCTTGAAGAACAAAACAAAAACCGCGTGAATTACTTAAATTTGTAAATTTTTTGCCACTTTAATAAAATATAAAAATGATCAAACGACTTCATTCAAATCTATTTTTGGTAAGTAATTTGAAAAACACGGCTGAATTCTATGAGAAATTGGGATTTTCTATTCAAAAAACATCAGATGCTGTCCGTATTAAAATAGGCGATTTTACCTTGGCTTTTATGGATGAAAAACAAGCCACAATCACAAACGAATCAGGTGCGAGTTTAAAAGGCTTGGGAATTTATACATATATTGAAGTTGATGATGCGGATAAATACTATGAATTTACTAAAAATAAGAATATTCATTCCACTGAACCGAAAACTTGGCCTTGGGGAAAACGAGAATTTGTAATCAAAGACCCTGATGGATATAAATTGGTTTTCTATTCGTCCATAAAATAAAACGATCGTTATATTGGTTGTAGGCTGTTGTGGCTCGTGATATTATTATTAAAATAATTAAGAGGAGGTAAAATATGAAATGAGAGATGTAACACTTTGTTTAATATATGATTTAGATAAAGAAGAAATTAATTCTTGCCATGAAAAAACGCGGTTTTGGTGCCGGTTGGTATAATGGTTATGGTGGAAAACCTGAGCCGGGCGAAACCATAATTCAGACCGCAATTCGTGAATTTAATCAGGAAAGTGGGTCTTTAACTTGGCCAGATGCTTTGGAAAAAATTGCGGAAATAAAATTTACTTTCATTGACAATCCCGACTGGGATCAGTGCGTGCACGTTTATAAAGTTCTTTGCCACGAAGGTGAACCGGAGGAAACAGAAGAAATGACATCGGAAAAATTTAAATTTTCCGAAATCCCTTGGGATAGAATGTGGCCGGCGGATCGTCACTGGATTCCCATGGTGCTCAAAGGTTAAAAGGTTAAAGGTTGGGTGCATTTTAAAGGAAAGGGAGAATTGGAATCATATCACTTTGATCCTATTGAGAATTTTTAATGCGACTAAGCGAGGAGTAAAATGCAAAAAAATTTTATTTTTTCATTTTGGATGAGCAATGCCGGATAAAGAGTTTCTTTGACTCTTTAAGGAGCCGATTTCCCGACCCTTTTTTAATCGTATATCTTGACGATCGTCAAGATATACGATTATTCCGAATAGTGTAATGTTTTGTTGAAAATAAAAAAATGATTTATAATTCATCACAATGATCACGATCCAAAACCTTTTCGATCCGTCTAATTACTTTTTTAATATTTATGCGGTTTTCAGTTTTGTAACTGCATTGGTAGTTATTTCTTTTGGATTCTGGATTCTTTATCATAACCCTAAAGGGGAAAAAAATAGAGCATTTTTTGGGGTGACTTTTTTTCCTTTTATTTGGCAGATTTTTGAAGCTATAACTTATTCATCCAGGAATCCCGACATTGCCTTTTTTTGGTATAAAAATTTTGCTTATACCGGCGTATTTTACATTTCTGCGGCGGTTTTCTTTTTCAGCACGGTTTGGTCGGAAAAAATATATCGAAAATCAAAAAAAATAGTCTATTTTTTTTATGGCTTTTTAACAGTGCTTGCGCTTATTAATATTTTTGACGAACATTCGGTCTTCTCCGGAGTAAGATGGCATTTTTACGGATATTATGTCGTATTTACGCCTTTGGGTATTGTATTTTTGGGGTTATGGTTTATTCCTTTAATTTGGGCTTTTTATAATTTATACGAGTCATTCAAAGAAGCCGAATCTTCTCTTGTCAAAAATCAAATCAAATTGTTAAACATAGGCCTTTTAATAGCCTATCTTGGAGTAGTTGATTATCTTCCCGCTATTATACATCAAGAGATATATACGGGAGTCGGTTATACAACAATTATTATTTTGGTATTTATGTGGGGGTACACCATTATCCACTATCGGGTTATGGAGATAGAAACAGTAATCCATAAAACCATTTTATGGATAATAAGTTCCGTTGTCATAGTCATCCCTTTATTTTTTATAATATACTTTTCTTTCGGTTACTTGAAAAATCTTACTGCCGGAATCGTTGCGTTAATAAGCTTGGTATTGTTTTATGTTTTTAGATGGTATAACGACACTCTTCAGCCCCGCATTAACCATTTCTTCAGAAGAAGATCATATGATTATTATGAAAATCTTGTCAGTGTGATAGAAGAAATCTCCACAAGTTTGGATTTGGAAGAAGTTCTCTATAATCTGTCAGATAGTATTTTTAAGGCTTTTTATCCCCAGTATTCCAATATTTATCTTAATACGGAAAACGGTTTCGTTTCGCATTCTGGCAATCTTGAAAACGTAATTATTCCATATGGTACTTCCTTGTATAATTTTTTCGACGAAAGCAAAAAAGCTGTCGATATAAACGAGCTAGAAAGTCTCTCTAATCCAAATTTGAAACAAGAAATTCTGACCCTTGCAAAAAATAATAACATAGTTCTTTTTATTCCCTTTGTCCTGAAAGGAAAAGTCATCGGCCTTTTGGCTTTGGGCAAAAAATCTAATTTGAATCCATATACCATGAAAGATATGGAATTGCTCGAACAGCTGGGGATTCAGGCAAGTATTCCTCTCTATAACGCCGTTCATCATGAAGAATTGGATAAAGCGGTTATGCTTCGGGAACAAAAACTGAAGGAACAGCTGAGAACTATTTTGGCCGACAAATCCCGGCCCCTTGACGATAAACTAGATGAGTTTGATAGATTATAAATTCAATCGCCCGAATCACTCGAAATTTTATATAAATTCAATCAAATTTCCGAAGGTTATCCACAAAACCTCTTGACAATAATTTTAGGGGCGCTATTATTAAAAAATAACAAATGGAATAATCCAGCCAATAAAAAGCCGTAAAAAACTCGGAAGAGTTGTTTTTTTCTCGTCTAAATCCACTCGCAAATAATTTTTCATTCCATTTTAAATAATTATTAAGTTACGCGGCCGCAAACTTTAAGTCGATTTTAAAACTAAATTAATAAACTTTATTGGTGTTGGTTAGCATACGCTACTCTTAGTCCTCTGACGACTAAAGACTAACGACTAATTAACTATTTCGTCATGAATAAAAAATTGCCAGTCAAAGTGTTTTCATCTCATCCCGGAGCTTTTATTCAGCAGCCGTTTTTGGCAAAAATTCAGCAAGACTCATGGGATTGGTTTGTTAAAAAAGGCCTTCGGGAACTGTTTGATGAGATTTCTCCTATCAAGGATTATACCGGTAATGAAATTGAACTTTACTTTTCGGATTATTATTTTGATGAGCCTCGCTATGACGAAGAAACTTCAAGGTTAAAGGGTTTGACGTATGAAGCGCCTTTACGCGTAAAGGTAAAACTGGTTAACCATAAAAGCGGCGAAACAAAAGAACAGGAAGTCTACTTGGGCGATTTCCCGATTATGACCAGCCGTTACACGTTTATTTTAAACGGCGTGGAAAGGGTAATGGTTTCCCAGCTTATCCGATCAAGCGGCGTTTACTTCACGTCCAATATTTCCCGTGGCCGGCAATATTTCGGTGCTAAAATTATTCCGAATCGCGGAAGCTGGCTTGAATTCGAAACCGAACAAGATGGCAATATCATCGTAAAAATCGACCGCCACAGGAAAACCCCGGTCACCGATCTTTTAAGAATTTTTAAAAAAGACGGTCATGCGCTTGATACGAATGAAAAAATTTTAAAAGAATTCACTTCTATTGATAATGGACAAATAAAATTTATCGAAGCCACCTTAAAGAAAGACTCCGCCAAGACTCCTTTGGAGTCGTATTTGGAAATTTATAAAAGATTACGGCCCGGCGATTTAGCAACGCCTGAAAACGCCCAGAGTTTGATTGACTCCATGTTCAAAAGAGCCGATCGCTACAGCTTATCTCGCGTCGGACGGTTTAAAATAAATCAAAGGCTTGATTTGGAAAAAAAGAAGGAGCCGACTCTGTTGGATTTGGAAGATCTAATCGCGATAGTCAGAGAAATTATCCGTTTGAACAATACGCCAAACGCCATGCCGGATGACATTGATCATTTGGGAAATCGCCGCATTCGCGCGGTCGGAGAACTGCTGCAAAGTAGGCTTTACGTTGGCTTCGCCCGAATGAGAAGGAATATTCAAGATAAAATCTCGACAACAGAATCGGAAATTTTGTCTCCGATGCAGCTAATCAACGGACGCCCGCTGGTTGCGATTATGAGGGAATTTTTAAGCTCGTCTCAACTTTCCCAATTTATGGATCAAACCAACCCATTGGCTGAAACCGAACATAAAAGAAGGTTATCGCTTCTTGGGCCGGGCGGACTTACCCGTGAACATGCTGGTTTTGAAGTTCGCGATGTTCATCCTTCCCATTACGGAAGAATTTGTCCCGTAGAAACTCCGGAGGGGCAGGGAATTGGCTTGGTTAATCACTTGTCGAATTACGCGCGGATTAACGAGCTTGGGTTCATGGAAACTCCGTATGCCCGGGTTAATAAAGGAAAAGTCGATTCCAAAGATGTCATTTGGATGAACGCCATTGAAGAAGAAAAATATAAAATCGCGCACGGCGGGTTAAGACTTGATGACCAACTGCATATTGTTGATAAAATTGTCGAAGCGCGCGTCAAAGGAGAACCAAGGACGATTTCGAAAGACGAAGTTGAATTTATCGATATTGCCCATAATCAGTTGGTTAGCACCGCCACTTCGCTTATTCCGTTCTTGGAGCACGATGCCGTTAACCGCGCTCTTATGGGATCAAACATGCAAAGGCAGGCCGTTCCAACTCTTAAACCGCAAGTTCCTTTGGTTGGAACCGGCATTGAAGAAAAAATCGCTCAAGATTCCTTGCGTGTCGTAATCGCAGCCGGCGACGGCGAAATTGCCGAAGCCGATGCCAATCATATTGTATTTAAATCGAAGAGCGGCGAAACAAAAGAGCACAATCTTTATAAATTCCAAAGATCGAATCAATACTCCTGTATTTCACAAAAAATTCTGGTTAAAAAGGGAGATAAGATTAAAAAAGGAGACATTTTAGTCGATGGCCCTTCCACCGATAACGGCGCTTTGGCTCTTGGTCAAAACTTGCTTGTCGCTTTTATGTCCTGGGAAGGAGGAAATTTCGAAGATGCCATTATCCTTTCCGAAAGAGTCGTTAGAAACGACATTTTCTCGTCCATTCATATAAAGGATTTTTATGCGGATGTTCGCGATACCAAACTTGGACCCGAAATGACCACTAATGATATTCCCAATGTTTCCGAAGAAAAATTAAGAAATCTTGATGAAGAAGGCATTATTCGCGTCGGCGCCGAGGTAAAAGCGGGCGATATTCTGGTTGGTAAAGTTTCTCCAAAGGGCGAGACTGAACTGACTGCCGAAGAAAAATTGCTTCGCGCGATTTTCGAAGAAAAAGCCCGCGACGTTAAAGATACTTCGCTTGTTTTGCCGCACGGTGAAGAGGGCAGAATCATCGGAGTAAAAATATTCTCGCGCGACCACGGCGATAAACTTGAACCTGGCGTTATTAAAAGAATTCAGATCGAAGTCGCCCAGATTAAAAAAGTTCAGGCCGGCGACAAATTAGCCGGACGGCACGGAAATAAAGGTGTTATTTCCCAGATTAGGCCGGTTGAGGATATGCCGTTTCTTGAAGACGGAACTCCGGTTGATATAATTCTTAATCCGCTGGGTGTAACATCCCGTATTAATCTGGGACAGATTTTGGAAACTCACTTAGGACTGGCCGCCCGCAAACTCGGTTATCGTGCGGTTACTCCGGTTTTCGTCGGGGCCACCGAAGAAACAATTAAAGAAGAATTAAAAAAAGCCGGTTATCCGGAAAACGGAAAACTTGATCTTTACGACGGCCGAACCGGCATGAAATTTCCTCAACCAATTACGGTTGGAATCATTTACATGATGAAACTTGTTCACTTGGTTGAAGATAAAATCCATATGCGCGCAACCGGACCATACTCCTTGATTACCCAGCAGCCGCTGGGCGGTAAGGCGCAATTCGGAGGGCAGAGATTCGGAGAAATGGAAGTATGGGCTCTTGAAGGTTATGGCGCGGCTTATACTTTGCAGGAAATGCTGACTATCAAATCCGATGACGTTTTCGGCCGCGCTGCGACATTTGAAGATATTATCCGCGGCGAAAAAATAAAAAATCCGAATATCCCGTCTGCCTTCAATGTTTTAGTTAATGAAATTAAAGCCATGGCGCTTGATGTTGAGGTCAACCAAAAGGAAGAGCCCAGAGAAAAACCGGCAGAAAAAATTAAAAGGGACGAAGTAGAAGAAATAAAAACTAATCGCTAATCGCTAATTGCTAAATTATTGTATGGATCTTAAATCAATAAAATTAAAAGTTGCATCGCCGGAAGAAATTCTGTCCTGGTCTCATGGAGAGGTTATCAAGCCAGAAACAATCAATTACAGGACTCAAAGGCCAGAAAAAGACGGATTATTTTCCGAACGAATTTTCGGGCCGACCAAAGACTTTGAATGCTACTGCGGAAAATACAGAAGGGTTCGATACAAGGGTTTGGTTTGCGATCGTTGTGGAGTCGAAGTCACTCACTCCAGTGTTCGCCGTGAAAGAATGGGCCATATCAAACTGGCCGCCCCGGTTACTCACATTTGGTATTTAAAAGTTGTCCCCTCGAGAATTTCCCTATTTTTAGATATTCCGGTTCAGAAGCTTGAAAAAGTGGTTTATTACGCCGCTTACGTTGTTACTAATGTAAATGAAGAAGCCAGGAAAAGAGTTTTAAAAGAGCTGGACGAAGAATATAAAACCAAGAAAAAAGAAATCGGCGATGAAAAAGCTAAGATAAAAGAGCTTGATTCCCGGATGCATGAAATTAAAACTCTTTTAACTTCCTTAAAGGAAAATCAAATTTTGGGCGAAAGTGAATATTTCAGCCTCTCCCGCCGATTCGGCGACGTTTTTGAGGCTTCAAGCGGTGCCGAATCCGTCAAAAAGCTTTTGGAAAAAATCGATCTTAAGAAACTTTATGAATTAACTCAAAAAGAGCTGGAAGAAGTAGCTGATGAAACTAAAAAGCGAAAATTATTGCATCGCTTAAGGCTTTGCAGTTCGTTTATTAAAAATAAAATGCGTCCGGAATGGATGGTATTAGATGTTCTTCCGGTTTTGCCGCCCGAACTTCGCCCGATGGTTCCGTTAGATGGTGGGCGATATGCCACATCCGATTTAAATGACTTATACAGAAGAGTAATCAACAGAAATAATCGGTTGAAAAAATTAATTGAATTAAGAGCTCCTGAAATCATCGTCAAAAACGAAAAAAGAATGCTTCAGGAAGCGGTTGACGCTTTGATTGACAATTCATCCCGCGGAGCGGGAGCGGTTCAGCTTTCTTCACAAAAGAGGCCGCTTCGTTCATTGGCCGATGTATTAAAAGGAAAACAAGGACGATTTCGACAAAATCTTTTAGGTAAGCGCGTCGATTATTCCGGCCGATCCGTTATCGTTGTTGGTCCCGAACTTCAGCTCAATCAATGCGGTTTGCCGAAAAAAATGGCCTTGGAATTATTTAAGCCGTTTGTTATTAGTCGGATAATTCAGGATGGACTTGCTCATACTATAAAAAATGCGACCCGTTTGATAGAACAAGCTCCTGCCGAAGTGTGGGCTATTCTGGAAGAAGTTATTCAGGACAAGAAAGTTCTTTTGAATCGCGCTCCGACTTTGCATCGGCTCGGTATTCAAGCATTTAGGCCGATTCTAATAGAAGAGTTGGCGATTAAGATTCCGCCGATGGTCTGTTCCGCTTTCAATGCGGACTTTGATGGCGATCAAATGGCGGTTCACGTTCCGCTTTCCGAAGAAGCTCAAAACGAAGCGGAAGAACTTATGCTTTCCAGTCGCAATATCTTAAAACCGGCAGACGGCAATCCTATTGCGGTTCCGACGCAGGACATCGTTTTAGGCGCTTATTTCCTGACTAAGATTATCGACGATGCTAAAGGGGCCGGCAAAGCATATTCTTCAATCGATGAAGCGATGCTTGCTCATGCCTGGGAATTTGTCGATGTCAATGCTCCGATTAAAATAAAGTTGGAAAATCAGAAAGAATTAGTTGAAACCAGTATCGGCAGATTGATTTTTAATCAAGTTCTTCCAGATGAAATCGGTTTTGTGAATGATGTCATGAACAAAAAAAATCTGCAGAAACTGGTTGCCAGGATAATTTCCGAATTCGGAACGAATAATACCTGGAAAATTCTCGACGCCATTAAAACATTGGGATTCAGATATTCTACCATCTCAGGTATCAGTTTCAGCATGGGCGATTTGGTCTTGCCGAAAGAGAAGAAAGAAATCGTTGCCGAAGCCGAAAAAGAAATTGCGACAATCGAACAGCAGTTTGAAGAGGGTTTATTGACTGATGCGGAGCGAAGACAAAAGGTAATTCTTGTTTGGGAAAAAACAAAAGAAAACATCGCAAAATTCGTCCCAGGCGCCTTGAAAACAACGGGCAAGTTTAATTCTGCTTTGGATATCATCGAATCGGGAGCACGCGGTTCCTGGACTCAGGCCGTTCAGATTTTGGGCATGAAGGGTTTGGTGCAGAACCCTCGCGGCGAGACCATCGAAATTCCGGTCAAGTCTTCTTATAAAGAAGGCATGAGTGTTTTGGAATTCTTTATCGATACTCATAGCGCTAGAAAAGGTCTGACCGATACCGCTCTAAAAACCGCGTCCGCCGGCTATTTAACTAGAAGATTGGTTGATGTCGCTCAAGACATTATTATCCGCGAAGACGACTGCCATACAACCGAAGGGATTGAAGTTTACCGTGCTGACGGCGACGAATACGGCTATCAATTCGCCACTAGAATTTACAGTCGTACCGCTGCCGAAGATGTTAAAGCTGGCAATAAAATTTTGGCGAGAGCCGGAGAATTGATTGACAAAGAAAGCGCTGAAGCAATCGGTAAAGAACCAAAAATTGACATGATTAAAGTCCGTTCGCCGTTGCGTTGCAAAACCTTATACGGAGTCTGCTCGAAATGTTATGGCCTTGATTTGGGACGGGGCAATTTAATCAAAACTGGCGAAGCTGTTGGCGTTGTCGCTGCCCAGTCTATAGGCGAACCGGGAACTCAGCTCACTCTGAGAACCTTCCATCAGGGCGGTATTGCTGGCGTCGATATCACGCACGGTTTGCCGCGTGTTGAAGAAATATTCGAAACCCGGACCCCGAAGGGTAAGGCGATTTTAGCCGAAGATGACGGAGTTATTGAAGACATCGAAGAAAAAGATAACTTGAAAATCATTAAGCTCAAAGTCCAAAAAAACAAGAAAGCTAAAATAATTGAGTATATTATTTCGCGCAGCATCAGGATTTTCGTAAAAATTAACGATAAAGTTTCCAAGGGAGATCAGCTTTGCGAGGGAAGTCTCGACCTTTACGAATTATTCGAATACCGCGGCAAAGAAGCTGTTGAAAGATATGCGATTAATGAAATTCAAAAAATTTACGTTCCGGAAGGAAATACAATTAACGACAAACATATTGAAATTATAGTAAGGCAGATGTTTTCCAGGGTTATCGTTAAAGATGCGGGGGATACCGAATTTGTCGTCGGAGAAGTTCTTGAAAAATCAAAATTCCTTGAAGTAAACCGCCGGATTAAATCTCAAGGCAAGAGACCGGCAAAAGCGAAACAGCTTTTGGTAGGAATTACCCGTGCTTCTCTTTCGACGGAAAGCTTCTTGTCGTCGGCGTCTTTCCAGGAAACCAATCGTGTTTTGGTCAGTGCGGCTACCGAAGGGAAAGAAGATCAACTTCGCGGACTCAAAGAAAACGTTATTATCGGCAAATTGATTCCTGCCGGAACCGGCTATGGCGAATCAAGATATGTCGATATTAAGGGAGAAGATACTGATGAATCCGGCGAGTAAATGATATTAAATCGGTTCTTTGGCGGATTTTTGAACAGAAGACTTAATTACCGGATGATTCGAAAATCTATCGCAGGGTTGACTCAGTATTAAATTTTTAGTAAAAATAAAACACGATGGATAAGGAAAAAAACGAAAAAAATTACGAAATAGGATATTTAGCTAGAAACGAACACGACGCCGCCGAAATTAAAAATCTTTTAAGCGGTTATAAGGCTGTTATTCTTCAAGATGAGCCTGCCAAGAAAATAAAATTGGCCTATCCCATTAAAAAAGAATTATACGCCCATTTCGGTTTTATTTGGTTTTCGATGGATGCTGCGATGGTCAACGAATTCAGCAAGCAATTAAAACTGAATTCCAAGATTTTGCGGTTTATCGTCATTAATTTGACCAAAGAAATGCAGATTGATAGGTCTACGGAAAAGAAAAATGGAAGGCCGATCACGGGCAAGCCGAAAATAAAATCCGCGGAATCGCCTAAAAAACAGGGCAATTTCGAATTGATTAATAACGAATTATTGGAGAAAAAATTGGAAGAAATCCTAAAATAATCCCAATCTGCTAATTTTATCCGAATGATACGAATTCTGATTTGTAGCTTCGGATACTATTCATTGATTTGGATTATATAATATGAATCTAAACAAAGTGTTTATTTTAGGAAGAGTTACGGCGGATCCCCAGGTGAGAAGCACGCCGACGGGGCAGCAAGTGGCCAATTTCAGTATTGCGACTAATCGTGTTTGGAATGATCGCAGCGGATCCCGTCAGGAAGAAACCGAATATCACAACGTCGTTGTTTGGGGGAGACAGGCTGAAATTGCATCTCAATTTTTGTCAAAAGGTAGTCTTATTCTAGTTGAAGGAAGATTAAAAACAAGATCATGGGAAAATCAGCAGGGGCAAAAGCAAAAAACCACCGAAATAATTTGCGAGAGACTGCAGCTGGGACCGCGCTCCGCTTCCGCGGGATTTGCGAAAGACAAACAGCCGATCGATCAGACCGGCATTTCCCCAAAAGAAGAAGCTCTTCCGGAAATAAATATTGATGACGAAGAAATTAAACCGGAAGATTTGCCTTTTTAAAAATCAGAATTTAGAATATAGAATTTAGAATATAGGGATTAATTATATTAATTTATTTCTCCTAAATCCTAAATCCTAAATCCTAAATCCTAAACAAATGCAGCAATGTTTTTTCTGTTCCCAAAATTTAAAATATATCGACTATAAAGATGTTGACTTATTGAAGCGCTTCGTATCCTCTCAGGGCAAAATTATTGATCCCAGACATACAAGCACCTGTTCAAAGCATCAAAGAATGCTCGCAACCGCCGTTAAACGGTCCCGCATTATGGGCCTCCTTCCATTTGTCAGAAAATAAAAACGCAATCCAAATCTACGATTTTATATTCGGAACATTCGGATAAATTAGTAGATTGGGATTATTTAAGTTGACTTTATATACCCAAAAAGATTCTAATATCCGAAAAACCTGGTTCTTGGTTTCAATTTTTTTGATTGTCGTAATCGGAATCGGCTGGCTATTTGCTCAAATCTATAATAGCCCGGGCATTTTATATTTTGCCGTTATTTTCAGCATAATAATGAATTTTATTTCATATTGGTATTCCGACAAGATTGTTTTGAAATTGAATCGCGCAATTCCGCTTGAGAAAAAAGACAATCCCGACTTATATAATATCGTTGAAAACTTATCCATAACCGCCGGTTTGCCGACGCCGAAAATTTATTTAGTCCAAGAAGCTCAGCCGAACGCGTTTGCCACCGGTCGTGACCCGAAACATGCGGTTGTAGCCGTTACATCCGGTTTATTGCAAAGATTAAATAAAACCGAACTTGAGGGCGTACTCAGCCATGAACTTTCTCATATAGGTAATCGCGATATTTTATTGTCCAGCGTTATCGTGGTTTTAGTAGGCTTTATCGCCATCCTTTCCGATATATTTCTGCGCTCGACTTTCTGGGGCGGACTCGGGAGGCGGGATGATCGCAACAATACCGGCGGACTTTTTATTTTAATCGGTCTAGTTTTAGCGATTTTAGCTCCAATTGCGGCAACTCTAATCCAACTGGCGATTTCTAGAAAAAGGGAGTTCTTAGCGGACGCTTCCGGAGCTCTTTTAACGCGTTATCCAGAAGGTCTTATAAGCGCTTTAGAAAAAATTTCTGCAGCCGATATTCCGATGTCCGTTGCTAACAACAGCACCAGTCATCTGTGGCTTGATAATCCTTTTAAGGGGCAGAAAAAAGCTTCCTGGATTTCTAAATTATTCATGACTCATCCGCCTATAGAGGATCGCATAAAAGCTCTGGAAGGATTAAAAGTGTAAAAATTTCCACTAATAAAAACCTTGCATATAGTTGCAAGGTTTGTCAATTTTATGTATGATTGTTCCAATAAATTTTTATGAAAAGCCAATCGGAATCACATAATTTGAAAATGGAAATCATAAGATTGCGGAAATTATTATCCGAACAAGAAAAAGAAATCGTCGCTTTGCGTCTTATCGCCGATTATGATTTTTTAACCGGTCTTTATAATCGTCAGGGATTTGTGAGAGAAGCTGAAAAATTCTTAAATTCTCTTAAAACTGCGCATAGGATCAGGCGCAAACACGGCGTTTTCAATAATATTTCTTTTATTTTCATAGACTTGGATGATTTGAAAACTGTCAATGATTTGTACGGCCATAAATACGGCGACCAGATGATTAAAATGTCCGCCGAAGTTTTTAAAAGCAACTTAAGAGACCTGGACGTAATCGGCCGTTGGGGCGGCGACGAATTTATAATCGCTTTGATTGACGCCGAAGAAGAAGACGCCGTTAAAATCGCCAGAAAAATCCAGTCAAAATTATCTGAAATACGCATCAAATCAATCAAACAAAAAATTACCGCTAGTTTCGGAATTATTTCGGTTAAAAGCAAATATAGGAAAGATATTTACAACCTCTATGAATTAATTGAAAAAGCCGACATGGCCATGTATGTTGCCAAAAAAGAAAATAAAAAGAATTGCGTTACTTCCTTTAATCAATAAATAAAATATGGAACAAATATTTAAAGAAAAACCAGATGGAATAGAAAAAGAATTTGAAGAAATCGCTAAAGAAAAAGTCATGAATGATCCGCTTTACGATGATTTGACGCAAGAGCAAAAAGAACAATTGATTCAAGGTGAATTGGCAAAAATAAAAGAACTCCGGAAGAAGACAAAGGATAATTAAACCCATTAAAGAATAATAGCTCCCCGGGGGGCTTCACCCCTCCTTTTCATTGCAAATAAGCCCCTTCTAAATTAGAATAAAATTGCATTTGGAGGCGTCGCATAGTGGCCGAGTGCGCTCGCTTGGAAAGCGGGTAAGGGGTAAAACCCTTCGTGAGTTCGAATCTCACCGCCTCCGCCAAGTTTTACATTCAGCGAAATTGAAAGATGTTGCCTCGGCGCAAAGCGCCTCGGCATGGTATTTTTCCGCAATTTTGAAGGCATTTTTGAAATCCAAAACCAAAGTGCGGTCGGCAATGCGGAAGTTCGAACCAATCTTTTTGAGAAAATCCCGAATCCTTTCGGGATTTTCTTGTTGAGCGTATTTTTCGGCTTGGTTGGCATCTTTTAGAAAGGCAATGGCAAGTTCGAACCGATTATTGCTCTTGCGCCCAAAAGCGGTAATTTTTTCTTCCAAATTTTTTTTGGCGAGAATGAGCTTGTGCTTTTTAGCGGTATATTCCGCTTGCGACAAGTTGCCGTCCAGTTGTAAATCAAGCAAGCGATCAAGTTTTGTTTCTATTTCTACAAGCTCATTTCTCGCTTTTTGGGCGAAAGAGCTTTCCGCTTGGGCAATTTTCATTTTTTCGTTTTCAAAATAGTTGATTGAAGCGTTTGCCCAAGCGGAAGACAAAGAAACTTTTTTGATTTCCTCTTTTATTTGAGAAGTGATGGCGTCCTCTCTCACATATCTCTGCGAACAAGGATTCTTCCGTTTGGTACACCGCAAGTAGTTATGACCTTTTTGCGTTTCGGTGGTAATGAAACAACCACATTCTCCACAACGGAAAAATCCTCTAAAAATGTATGGTTTGAGTTTTGGCGATTTCGGTTTGCTCTTGTTCGCCATTACTTCTTGAACGGAATCAAAAAGTTTCTTTGTGATAATCGGTTCATGCTTTCCGTCATACAATTCGCCGTTATATTCAATCATTCCGTAATAGATTTTATTCTTGAGCATATACTGATAATTTGAGACGGAAAGCATTTTGCCTTTCTTGCCAACCAAGCCCAAGGAATTGATAATCTTTCGGATTTGAGCGAGGGGGTATTCGCCAGTCGCATACATTTCAAAAGCCCGCTTGATATACTTTGCTTTTTCCTTATCAACAATAATTTTTCTTTGGTTTTTATCGTTCACATAACCCAGTGGCGCCCAAGCGGGCCATATTCCATTTCGCAATTTCTGGCGAATACCCCTCTTTATATTTTCCGAAAGATTATCCACATAATATTTTGATTGCCCAAAAGCGATAGACAACATAAATTTTCCTTGCGGTGTCGGATCAAACCAAAAAGTAGGAAATTTTAGCGTGGTTATTTTTCCAGTATCCACCAAGTAAATTATTCTCCCGCCGTCTATGGAATTGCGAGCCAATCTATCGGGGTGCCACGCTAAAATTCCCTCGGCTTCATTTTTCTCTATGCTTGCCACCATTTCGTTAAAAATCTCTCGCCCCGGCTCTTTGGCGGTTTTACTTTCCACAAATTCACGGACGATATTTAGTCCCTCTTTTTTGGCATATTCCCGCAACTCAAACATTTGTGCCTCAATACTCAAAACCTGCCTTTCGGGTTCGTCCGTGGATTTGCGGGCATAGAGAAAAATCTTTTTGGTTTGTAAATTTATATTATCCATATTGTTTTGAAATTAGTTTTTGGGCAATCAAAGAAAAATACGCTCAACCTTTCGCCAAGGGCGAAAGAAAAAAGATTGGTTCTGAAAACTTCGTTTTCTCTGCACTGTCGTGCAGGAACTTCCGCATTGCCGACCGCACTTTGGTTTTGGATTTCAAAAATGCCTTCAAAATTGCGGAAAAATACCATGCCGAGGCGCTTTGCGCCGAGGCAACATCTTTCAATTTCGCTGAATGTAAAACTTGGCGGTGTTTTTTGGACGAAGTTCGAACATTTTTTGAGCAAAACTCCGAATGATTGCGCGCTTCGCGCGCAAAACCGAAACGCTCGGGCGGGTAAAAAGGAAGGGGGTTGGGGGGAAGGAATTTTTGCCCGCCCTCGCTTTCCGCCGCCGCCGAATTTCGTATTTTGCTTTGCAAAATGCGCCGCCAAAATTGGAGTTGTGTTTGCCCCGCCCGCCCGTGCGCACACAACATTTTTTCTCCCTTTGTTTTGCTTGCTAAACATCATTTTATTTGGTAGTATAAAAATACAGATAATAACCTTGTATACTACAATACTACCAAAACTTTATTTATATGACAAGTGGAAAAACAATAAGTGAAAATATAAAAAGATTACGCAATAAACTTGGTCTAACGCAAGACGATTTAGCCAAGAAAGCGGATATTAAATACACTACGCTTATGAAGGTCGAAAGTGGAACAGTTAATAAGCCGAGCGTTCAAACTATGGCGAATATCGCCAAAGCGTTGGGCGTTTCGATTGAGGATTTAATAAAATAAAACTATGGAAAACGAAACAAACAATAAGGCACACGATTTTATTAAAGGAGAAGTTTTGAAAATGGAGCGCAATTCATTTTTCGTGCGCATGATTGCTGCCGCTTTAGCTTATGCGGGTATAAGCTATTGGCTTAATGCAATTCGTGCCGATGCATCTTTGTGGTTTGTTTGGGTTTTGATCATTATTCAATTTGCCCTGTATTTTTCTATTTTTATTATGGGTTATAGGCGTGCAATAGTTTCAGGATTCAACAAAAATTTGAGTTTAATAGTTTTTATAGCTCTTGCCATTCTTGGAAGAGTAAATGATTGGGAATTGGCGGTTATTCCTCTAACAGTTATCATAATGCTAATTATTTCGGCAAAAGCTAAAAATGTTTCTGATAACAGCAAACATTTATTACCACAAAAATAATTTTAAAAAATATGGGAATTTTTAATTGGTTGTCTAGCAATAAAACACAATCCACTAATAAGGACAAAATTACCGCCAAGCAAGTTTTAGATTTTTCTAAAACTTACGAGGAATTAAAACCATATTTTGCTCTCTTTGTGCATTTCTTTAAATCTATATTGGATAGTGAAAATGAAATTGAGCAGGCGGTAAAAGAAATTCAGTCCAAAACACAGCAAAATCTAAAAGAAGACCAGTTATTCAAGGAGTTATGGATTTTACGCTATGTTTGTTTGCATATATGGTTTTTCGATCTCAAACCACCAAAAAATAAAACAGAATTATCCGATGAACTTTTGGTTATCAATAGCGCGCTTAAAAGTGTTTTGAAAGAAAAGAATAAATTAGATTATTTACCTTGGCTTAAAAATGGTCTGCCTGAATTTGCTGACGGTGAATTAAACTTTAATAGTCTGAAAAATTTTAGAAAAAATTTTTCAGACAAACTGACAGATAAAATCCCGCATATTGCGTTTGATTGCACAGAGGGGCGATTGGGCGGAGAATTACACGATTTTGTTATTGAGTTGGTCATGACAACAATTCAAGAAGATCAAAAAGTTTTCAGTATGAGCGATAATAAGACACTAACAGAGGAAGAAACAAAAAATATCAAAAATGTAATTGCAGAAATGAGCGACGCTAGACATAAAGCGGCGGAAGATTTTATAAATTCTCTATGAATGATTATTTTCAAATCATTTTTTCTGCTCTAACTTTACTCGGTGTCGGCGGCATTGTCGGCGGGTATATAACGTTTTTGCTTGATAAAAAGAAAGAGTTGGAATTTAAGCAATTAGAGCAGAAAGAAAAAAGATATAAATCCTGCCTTTTATACATGGATGTTTATTTTGAGCCGAAAAATATCAAATATCTTTCAAGTCGCCAACCAGATATTGATAACGCCCAAGATGTCATAGAATATTTAAAAGCTGAATATCACGAAATGTTGCTTTATGCTTCAAAGGATGTAATTTTATCAGTAAAGGCATTTATCAATGATCCGACCAGAGAAAATTTTTTGAAGACTGTTTTGAACATGAGGCAGGATTTATGGGTTAAGAAAAATGATTTAGAATTAGATAGTATTCGGATTGATTTTAAAAGAAAGAATTAAAGGCGGCGTGCCAGTTTTCAACTGGCACGAAATTCGGCGGCGGCGGAAAGCGAGGGCGGGCAAAAATTCCTTCCCCCCAACCCCCTTCCTTTTTACCCGCCCGAGCGTTTCGGTTTTGCGCGCGAAGCGCGCAATCATTCGGAGTTTTGCTCAAAAAATGTTCGAACTTCGTCCAAAAAACACCGCCAATAGTTTTGGAAAATGAGCAAGTAAAAGTCCTTATTTTACGGCACATTTTAAAAACGAAATTTACAAAAACCACTGAACCCCGAAGGGATTCGAACTGAGACTATGAACGACGAAATTCAAAAGATAATAAAGAAGAGCACTTTTAGAGTTGAAGAAGGCAGATTTGTGTATGCTCAAGTTTTAAATGCTCCGAGCGTAGACAAACACTTCATGGTAAGTAAAGATGCCGATGAAGTCACCGTAGTTACAAAAGAAGAGAATCTGCCAGAATTAGATATCAAAGAACGCAATAAAGATTTTTATCGCTTGATTGCGCTAAATGTATCAATACCGTTCTACTCTGTTGGATTCCTAGCAACCATCAGCCAAGCAATAGCTGAACAAGGCATGAATATTCTCATCGTATCTACCTATTCGAAGGATTATATTATGGTTAAGGATGATAAGTTGGAAAAAGCAAAGTCGGTCTTGATGGGACTCGGTTTTAAAGAAATCGGTTAGTTTGATATAGCGGATTACAACGGATTATAGCGGTAATTAGCAAATCTTTTGAGCAAATTTTGGAATATCAAAATAAGCAGGATTTTCTTTGTAGATTCTTCGCAAGTTCCGTATAATTTTATCAACACGATAGAATGAAAACGCCCGTACTGGTTCTAACTTCGGGACATCGCCTCCGCCAATTTTTACTTTTTGTGAAATCGTAAGGAATTGCCTCGGCGCAAAGCGCCTCGGCATGATATTTTTCCGCAATTTTGAAGGCATTTTTGAAATCCAAAACCAAAGTGCGGTTGGTAATGCGGAAGTTTGAAAAACACCGCAGAATGAGATTTTGAGCGTACACACGCTTAATTTCTTTTTTATCTATCACGTTTTCCACAAGTTCTAACCTCCTGTGAATATGATTTATTTCTTTTGATATTTTTCCCATCACTAAAATTAACTTTTCAAGCAAGCACTGAATATTTTGTTTTGAAACGTAAATGGCTGTATAATAAAAACAAATGTATAGCAAAAATTAATTAATATGAGAAAAGCAATTATTATTATTATAATTGTGATAGTTGTTGCTCTAATATTTATTATAGTTAAACAGAATTCCAGAATTAATTCACAAATTTCCAACTCCGCATCCACTGCAGCGAACAATGTTTCTTCGTCGACAAATAACATTCCTTCATCTTCTGTGGGTAAAACCGAAGAAAAAACTCTAAACTTCCAGGGATTGGAAAGATATTACCTTATCCATTTTCCTTCCGGATTTGATCCAAACAAAACTTATCCCTTGGTTTTATCCCTTCATGGCGGCGGCGGTAATCCGGCGGAATTTGAAACAAAAATGGGCTTCGACGCTTTAGCTGATCAGAGCGGCTATATTGTAGTTTATCCGGCTGGAACTGGCAGAACAAAATTACTGACATGGAATCCGGAAACCCATATTCAGGTTTATGCGTCCGAACATAACATTGACGATGTCGGTTTTATTAAAACATTGGTTCAACAGTTGGAAAAAGGCCAAAAAATAAATACTAATAGGATCTACATCGTGGGATATTCCAATGGCGCCATGATGACTCAGAGGATAGCTTCCACGTATCCGGATATTTTTGCCGCAGCCGTTTCCGTGGCCGGAACAATCGGAGGTAGAGCAAACGTCAATGCGCCACTAAAAACTATCCAAAAACCGGCAGACCCGTTCTCATTTATGGAAATTCACGGCATGCAGGATAAAACAGTCAATTATTACGGCGGGCAGACTTCGCCCAGCATATTTTTCAACCAGTCAAACCGGATTGATCTTTCGGTAGCCGACACAATCAAGTTTTGGACCGATGCCGACGGATGCGCATCTGCCGCTCCGATTGTGACAAAAACTTCGGATTATACAAAAGATTTTTACGATAAATGCAAAAACGGGACAAACGTCACTCTCTATTCATTGAAAAATGCTACACACGATTCCATTTGGTCCGATCCGGCCGATATCTCGCAGATCATCTGGAATTTTCTGAATAATCATATTCGTGGTTAAATCATTAAAAAATGAAAAAAATTAAAAACCTGAACGAATATCAAAAACTGGCGAAAACGACTGCTAAAAAGTTTAAAAATAGAGATCTTGAAATTATGACATGGGGATTGGGAATTACGGGAGAAGCTGGGGATATTGCCGGGTGTATTAAAAAAACTATTGCCCACAACAATGATCAGACAGCCGGTATAAGGGAAAATGTCGGTGACACTCTTTGGTATGCGGCAATGATATGTAATTATTATAACTGGGATTTCGATGATATTTTGAAAGAAAATATTCAAAAACTTAGACAAAGACATCCCAGAGGATTTACCATCAAAACTGCCCGTCGGAAGGGGACAAGAATAGATTGGAACGAAAAATGAAATTTGTTATTCCCATTAAATTAAATAGAAAACATGGAAAACAACATTGAAAATGAATCATATAAAAAACTTAAAAAATTAATTGAATTAGCCGTATTAAATACCGGTGAAAGTTGGGATGCTATTGATGAAGAATTGCCGCAATGCGCCAATGATGAATCATTTTTAAATTGGGCAAGATTAAATTTAAATAATGAAAATTCCGGATTACGTGATCTATCCGCCACCGTTTTGGAAAAATCAAATTGCAACCTGGTTGACGAGAATATTAAAAATCTTGAAGTATTAATGAACGAAGACGACGAAAATCCCTATCCTAGCTTCAGGGCTGCCTGCGCTCTGGCATCACGATATCCCGATAAGAGAATAAAAGCGATTGACAATGAAATCCTTGCCAGGTTAAATGAATTTATTTCCGATACCAGCGTCGGCGATATTGCCAAAAAATACATAAATAAAATTAAACCCAAGTGAAATTTTTCTGGAAAAATCATAAATTGTAAAAAGGATACCCATTTGGTATCCTTTTCAAATGTCATCCAAAACCCAGATAAAAAGCATTACTTTTTTATTTGTTTTATGGCTTATTATGGCCGCTTTGGGATTATTCCAATATAAATTCATTTCTCAATCATTCGTATCCCTTCTTGCGAGAATTCTGATATTCGTTACCTCGGGATTTTATCTTTTGATATCTTATATCGGCAGAAAAAATATTTGGATTGCAATTTTTGCCTTGATTCTCATTATTTTTAATCCGTTTTATTCTATAATGGTCTTTAATCCGCTTGCCTTAAAAATTGCGTACATCCTGATTGCCTTAATTTCCGCGGGATTTATAATAGGCTATTACAACTCTTATCACAAGGGAGTTTTATTTGAGGAGTTCGTCGCCGAACGTTTTCCGGACGGCATCTGGACTATAGTTGACAGGACAAAAGATTCTACCAAAAAACTCGGCCGCAGGGTTGAGTCAGACCAGAATCCCGATTTTATATTCCGGCACAATACGGCGGACAAAAAAATCGCGGTTGAATGCAAGTTTCGTTCTTATTTTTATAAAAACGGAATTGAAATTTTAAAAAATCAATTGGAAAATTATAAAAATTTTTCACAAAAAGAAAACATTCCCGTGCTTATTGCTGTTGGAATCGGGAATAGTCCCAAAAGTCCGAACAGATTTTTTATTATTCCCCTAGAGAAAGCCGAAAATTTGCTTGATCCGGTTTCCGGAGCAATCCCTAAATCAAAATTAAAAGAATTTGAAATCGATTCAAAGAAAGAATTCGTGAAACCGGAAATTTAGTTTAGGGAAAATCGGTATCAGTAAAATCCTTAATTTTATTAATTGTATTAGATAATACTCTAATTAAATTTAACTGGAGATGATTTAAAATAAAAAGCCGCATAGCGGCTTTATAAATGGAAGTCTTAGCTCTCTCCATCGGAGAGAGCCGGGGATTACTTCCACTCTAACCGGAAAGATTCCTGTACCCCGTAGGGAATCTCTCCAAACATAAAAATTCAAGGTGCTGTTACTGTAATTTTATCAAGCGCAATTAAATTATCAAGAACTGAAAAATTTTGCGATTATTCGGAAATTATGATAAATTATTCACTAATATGCCTCAGAATATTATTGTAAATAAAGACGAAGAAATCCGCCTGAAAAAAGAACTTGAAAAACGGAATGATTTCGAAGCCTTAAGGATTAAAAGGTATTTAAATATGCCCGATTTGTCGCGAACTGAAGATAGTCCCATCCATGAGATCGTTCAACGAATAATCGCTCATCCCTATTTCAATGGCCTGGATATTATTCAGACTCCGGAAATCGTTCCGGCCAATATTAGTTTCGATTTATTTGATTTTCCCGCTGATCATCCGGCTCGCAGCAAATCCGACACCTATTACATTGATGATAAAAATATCTTGCGCACCCACACAACCGTAATGTGGTATTATTACTTGCGGGAAAATGACATCAAGAATCGCGTCGCGAACAATCAGCCTGTCGGCTGTTTCAGTTTCGGCAAGGTCTACCGCAAAGATGAAATTGATCGGCGCCACATGAACGTTTTTCATCAAATTGACGGATGGTATCTTTCTCCGAAGCCGCTGAAAACCATAACCCAGAAAGATTTGGAAGATGCGCTTGGAAATATTGCGTCTGCGGTATTCGGTCCGAACGTTAAATATCGCCTCAATAATGATACGTTTCCGTACACAGATCCTTCTCTTGAAATGGAAGTCGAAATCGGCGGAAGATGGGTCGAAGTTGTCGGTTGTGGAGTTGTTAAAGGCAGCGTTTTGGAAAAACTCGGCGTGGATTCCAAAAATTACACCGGCTGGGCGTTCGGTTTCGGGCTGGAAAGATTGGCTATTAGCAGTATGGATTTGCCCGATATCAGATTACTGTGGTCAGAAGATCCGCGCGTTACCAAACAGCTTAAACTCGGAAAGAAATTTGTTGAAGTCAGCAAATATCCGCCGATTACTCGCGATATTTCTTTTGTCGTTGATAGTGATTTCATACCGAACGATTATTTTGATTTAATCCGCGAAATCGGAGGAAATTTGGTTGAGCAGGTAGAGCTTTTAGATAAATATGAAAATAAGGAAAAGTTTGGCCCTGGAAAAATAAGTTATACCTACAGAATTGTCTACAGAAGTCCAGAACGAACCCTTAAGTCGGAAGAAGTGGATCCGCTGCAGGAAAATTTATATAAGCAAACGGGGAAAGTTTACAACGCGCAAATCAGGTAAATAATCGTCCCAAGTTGATTATCAGGGAAAAAATAATTCGGAACGCGGCAATTTACATTTAAATTTAAAGAATTCAAATTTAAATGTAAAAACTGTTGTTCTATTATCAGGATGTCTGAAGAATCATTAGGCCCAATTTCGGATACAAATTCCAATCAGGAAAAAGAAGATGCGCTTGAAGAAGTTTTGAAAGGCGTGAATACCGGTCTAGCGCAGGCAAAAACAAAGCTTGTCGATTTGAAAGCCATTCTGCTCAATCTTTTGGAATCGAACCTTTTCGCTTCGGAAGCCACTTATTACGAAAATTACGGGGAAGCCATTGAAAATATTGAAAAAAATATCGAAAGAACGGAAAAAATTATAAGCGATATGGAAACCGTAAAATCGAAACTGGAGGTATCTGTAGAAGAATTGAAAAAGCTTAATGGAGAGATGGTTAATCTTCTCGATCAGTATAAATCCGGACAAGCGCGATGATAAACACTCCGCATCTTTTGGCCGGAGCCGCTATTGGCTCCGAAATTCATAATCCCTGGATTGTCGCAATTGCAGCCATAATTTCTCATTTTATTTTAGATTCAGTTCCTCATGCCGAATATAACATAGATGGAGTTAAAGACGGTAAAATAGACAAGCGGTTTATAAAAGATTTTGTCAAAATTTTACTTGATTTATTTTTCGGGTTGACTTTAATAGTGTTGTTTGCGTACAAATCTCCTTATTTCAATTATATTATTGAGGGCGCTTTATTCGGAATTTTTCCCGATTTTTTGCTTTTTATCACCTATATTTTCCCGCTGAAATTATTGAAAACTATCGCCGAATTCCATTACAAAATTCACTGGTTTTTGGGGAAAAAGATTTCAGGAAATATTTTGGTAATGAGTCAGGTGATTTTCTCTGCTGTATTTATATTGCTTTTAATCGAACATTAAGGATGAAAGAAAAATGCCACGGCAATTATTATATAAGCCGTCAAAAGTTGGGCTCCTTCCAGCCAATTGCTTTCGCCGTCTTCTACAATCAAATTGGCGATCATAACCGAAAGGACAATCGCTATAAGCTCAAACGGGTTGAATATAAGGCTCATCTGATTTCTAAAAAACAAACTTACCAAAACCAATATCGGAGCGATTAAAATCGCGATTTGGGTCGCCGACCCTATTGAAATTTGCAGGGCCAAGTCCATCCTGTTTTTAACTGCCATTGTTATCGCTGAGACATGCTCTGCGGCATTTCCGATTATCGCCACAAAAATAACACCGATAAAAAGCTCGGTCCATCCCAGATTTTTAACTACCGGTTCGATTGATCCCACTAGGATTTCGCTCATCCAGGCGACAGCTATAGTTGAAGCCAAGAGAATAATAATGCTTTTAGTTTTACTCCACTTAACTTCCGTTTTGCCAACTTCTTCAACATATAAATGTTTGTGAGTCTTCAGTGAAAACAAAATATTTCCGATATAAATTATTATCAATAAAATCGAGACCACGATACTTAATTCTTCAATAATTCTGCTTCCCGCAGTCGGCGCAGTTTGCAGAAAAATCGCTGGAATTACTAATGCGATGACAGTTAAAAGCAATGTGGATGCGCTTGCCATCGCGGCTGTTCTATTAAATTCCTGCTTTTTAAACTTTATGCCGCCCACAAACATTGCCGTTCCCAAAACCAAAAGAAGGTTCCCAATAATGGATCCGGTGATGGATGCTTTTACAACCTGAATCAGTCCTGCTCTTATAGCAAAAATACTGATAATCAATTCCGTGGCATTTCCGAATGTCGCGCTCAAAAGTCCGCCAAAAGCCGGACCGCTATATGTGGCTAGTTCATCGGTTGCTTCGCCGATATATTTAGCCAGAGGAACGATAGAGAGAGCCGATATAAAAAATATTAAAAGAGGGGAAAGGTGCAAATAATTTGCGATTAATGCCGCTGGAATAAAAATCAAAAATCCGGAAAATAATTTATCCATTGCTGTAATTCTGGTTGGCTTAATATAATTTTACTTTTCCCTCATTATCCAATATTAATAATTCGGTTTCAATTGAAAGTTGTGGAAAACTTTTTTGAATAATTTCTTTAGCTTTTGCAAGTTCGTTTCCATGAAACTTAATTTCTTCTTTGGATGAACCGAATTCCTTACTGCCGCCATAAGCTCCGCAATCAATATGATTTGTTAGAATAATTTTTTGTGAATTGTGTAATTTCATTGAAATTCTGATATTTTCCAAAAGTGCGGTTCGGTCTTCTTCTTCCAGCGGAGAGGTTAAATTTTTACTTGATCCGGCAATTTCAATCAAATCAAAATCGCCGTATTTATCGCGTAAAAGAGGAAGCGCTTGCGGCCAAAATCGGTAATCAATGCACGACAAAACGATTGACAAATCATTTTTCCCCATTGAAAAATCTTAACAAAAAATGCTAATATTTTAAATAATTTAAGGGCCGCGTAGCCAAGTGGTAAGGCGAGAGTCTGCAAAACTCTTATGCGTGAGTTCAATTCTCACCGCGGCCTCAAAACTAACTGACTAATGATTAACTAATCGGTTATTTGAATACTATGCCCGGGTGGTGAAATGGTATACACGAAGGACTTAAAATCCTTTGCTCGAAAGGGCGTGTGGGTTCGAGTCCCACCCCGGGCACCACAATCAAACTTTCAGGAATTTTCCCGACCGATTCGGCCGCGCGAAGCGCGCCGTCAGTCCCGCTCGAAAAAGGTTCGGATTTTATCAAACAAACATACTGTTCACTGTTATGAAATATGAATTTATAGCCGTAGATATTCAAAATGAATTTGCTGCTAAGGGCGGAAAGTTTTATTCTCCTAAACCCTCAATTGTATTTCTTAATAAAACTTTATTCCCATTTTTCAAAAAGCACACTATTAAAATAAACGAGATAATTTCTGATTATCGTCAACCAAGGCCTGGCGATGGCGGTGATGGTTGTTATCCGGGTGAATGGGGTTATCAGTCCTTAATTCCCGATAATTTAAGGAAATCGCTTTGGATTAAATGTATGAACTCGCCGATTTGGATCAGAAAATATATCGGAATCAAAAGTAAAAAACCGGGTCTGCCATATCCTGATTCAAATGCATTTGGGAAGTGGATAGAAAAGAACATCGGAAAACCAAATGAAATAATCCCGGTTATTTTTGGATTAACCATTGATTGTTGTGTTTTATCAGTTATTCAAGAATTTAAATGGAGAGGTTTTAAGTCAATAATAATAAAAGAAGCTATTGATCATGCGAGTGGTAAAGAAAAGGATAAAAATGCAGTCTTAAATAAAACCGCAATAAATTGGTGGGCAAAGGTAATGAAATGGAATGAATTTATTAAAACCATAAAATAAAAAAAGAGCTACCTAGCTCTTTTTTTATTTTTCTTCTTGCTTTCAATGAGTAATTTTTCAATTTTCCCGGCTTCTTCTGGACCGTAATCAATTTCAAATCTTATTTGGGGCAAAGTATTTATGCGAATTTTTTTCATTAATAAATACTGAATTTGATTTCGATTTTTACCCAAGTATTTTAAAATGTCTGGAGCTTTTTCCGAAGGAATCAGGCTGAATTTCACTTTTGCGGTTTTATATTCTTTGTCGGACTCAACTCCGGTAATTGTCACCAACGCGTCAAACTCAAATTCTTTTAGTAGTATTTTTGAAAGTTCTTCTCGTATCAAACTTTCTAAACGTTCTTTTTTGTATGCCATATTTGTTTACTATCACGCATGATAGTACGCTAAATTTAAATTTGGGTTTTTTGAATTTATCTGTAGTACAAAAGATGATCGCCGATTTCGATTACATTTCCGGATTCAACTAATATTCCGCATTCATTCGGAGAATTTACCTGCAAAACTTCTTGTTTGCCTTGTCTGAGATTCGCTATTCTCGCTGATCCGATTCCTTCTCCGTCCCTGATTATTTTTATGGGAATATTTACTTTTATAAAGCCGTTTAAAACTTTTCCGCCTATTAGTTGGGTTTTGCCTTTATGACTGAATTTCGCCAAAATTTCCACTTCGCCCAACGGCGCCGGTTTTTCAATGGCTTTCATTTCATCTTCAATGGATTTAACTAATTCGTAAATTATTTTACTTGTGATGATTTTAATGTCCTGGGATTTTGCCAAATTTTCCGCTGCTTTATTAGGCTTGTTATTAAATCCGATTATAATTGCTCCATTTGTTGCTGCCCCTTTTACGTCTCCGTCAGTTATTTCTCCGACTGATTCTGATAAGATATTTATTCTGACTGCTTCTTGCGGGAGGTTTTTAATGATGCTGACCATAGCTTCCAATGACCCGCTGACATCAGCCTTCATAATAAGATTTAAAGACGGTCTTTTGTCTGCCGGCTCGATTCCAGTCATTTTTCTGATCCGGGTTTGTTCTTTGGTTTGCGCAATAATCGGTTCGATATCTCCGGAAGTGAATTCTTCGCCAATCTCCGGTAAAGTGTCAAAACCTAAAATCAAAGCAGGGGATGAAGGAATAAGTTGATTTACCCGTTCTCCCGCGAAATTTTCTAGCACTTTTACTTTTCCGCAGGCATGCGGGGTTGAAATATATTTTCCGGATTTCAAAATCCCGTCCTTTAATATCCCGATTGCGGTTATTCCTCTTCTGCTGTCCAATTTCGCCTCTATTATTATTCCTTTCGCGTCCGCTTGCGTATCGTAAGTTAGATTTTCCAAATCAGCCGCCAAAATTATTAAATCCAGCAGCTCGTTTACGCCGTTTCCTTGCTTGGCGGAAATTTGCTGCCAGCTTATATTGCCTCCGAACCCCTCAAGATAAACTTCATTTTGCATTAAATCGTTTTTTGTTTTTTCAACATCCGCATTGGGTTTGTCGACTTTGTTGATTGCAACAATAAAAGGAGTTTTTGTTTCCTTTAAAATCTGGATTGATTCTTTTGTCTGCGGCTGTACGCCGTCATCTGCTGCAACGATTAAAATCGCTAAATCTGCAACCTGAGCTCCGCGCGCGCGCATTTTTGAAAACGCTTCATGTCCGGGAGTATCTATAAAGGTAATTATTTTCCCGTTGTGAAAAATTTCATAAGCTCCGATTGACTGGGTGATTCCTCCTGCTTCGCGAGCCGCCACATTTGTTTTTTTAATGTAATCCAAAAGAGTGGTCTTTCCATGGTCAACATGGCCCATCACAACTACAACAGGCGAACGCGGTAACAATTTTTTTTCTTGTGTTTCTGCCATAAGATAAGTAAATTAAATGCCCAAAGTTGTACTTTGGACTTCGATATTATAAACTTAGCAAAGAAATTAAAAATAATCAATCATTTTTTGTAAAGGAGGAAAGTTGAAAAAGAAATACGAAAATATAATTTATACTGACGGGACGAAAGGGAAAATTCGTTTAAGCGACGGGTTTGATGTAAAAAATCCCACATATCCGTGGTTTTGTAAGATATGCGGAAAAGAATATCCGGAGGTTGAAGTATGTTGCGGCCAAATAACAGTGACCGCAGCGCCTCCGTATATCAGCATGGAATATATGTGGTAATTAAGACGCAAAGGAGGGAGATTATGGAAAGCGGAGAAGAGGATGGTATTGTCATTGAAGGAGAAGAAATATCGGGTGACGAATTTCAGGATAATGATTTTCTCCTGAAAAAACCTTTAACAACGCCAATAATTCCGCCGCCTGGCTGTGTTTTTATTTAAGAAATTAATTTAATGGGAGCCTTATAGGCTCCCATTCTTTTCTCCCAAATTCTAATTACCAATTACTGCTAATTGTTTTATAAACCTCTTCGCCATTACAATATCGTAATCAGGTCTTGAAAGCAGTTCTAATTTATGTTCAACAACTCCCTTTAAAATAGAATTTAATTCCGGATTGTCAGCCGCATGAATTATATTTCCGTTCCCCGTGTAAATCGCCAAATGGCCGATATAGATTTTTCTTCCCGGAAATAATTTATGATGATAATGTCCTTTTGTTCCTTCAAAAAATAAAATATCTCCGGGCTGAATTTGATCAGCAGGAATTTCTTCTCCTAATTCCGAAGCTGCTTGCAAGATAGAAGAGCGGGGAATTTCGATTCCGATTTGTTTAAATAAATATTGCGAGAAAGAAGAGCAGTCAAAACCATCCGGTTTTTCGCCGTTGTCTGCTTGGTTGTAGGCTCCATATTTATATGGGGTGCCAATAAAACTTCGTGCAATTTCAACTAATCTTTTAACTTTTTCTTCTTTATTTGTAATTTGGGTTCCTTGTAGCATGGAAACTTTGATTATTAGAATTTGGAAATTCCTGGATAAAATTTAGAGCATTTTCATTTTTTAATTCTTCTAAAACCTCTTTTAGAATTTTGTGGACCCGTTTTATGTAAATTTTATCATAATTTCCGGTTTGGCGCGGATTAACTGATTTATTATTTAAATAATAACCGCAACCGTCAATGTCAAAACTTTGCCCCTTTGAATGCGAACTTCCTTCCAAAGCAAGCTTGCCCCGGCTGATTAGATCCTTCTGATATTCCCTGCTTATTAAAAGGTTGGTAATCGCCAATTTGATTTCTTCAGGCAGATTTTCAGCGCGCATTTTTTCTCTCCATCTTTGGCCGACTTTCTTTAATAATAAGGCTGTTTCTTTCGGCAAATACGGCTGCCACTCCGTAAACTCGTCGCTTTCCAGCCTCATTATTAATTTTAAATTTTCATCGGAATTGATTTCAACTAAATTACCGTTATTTATATCCGAAATAATTTGATTTAAATTTTCATAAGCAGGCGAATTAACCCACCAATTTTTTTCATTTTCAACATCACTCTTTATTGAATTAAAATCCTGCTCCTTAGCTTTTTTGTTCGAAGTAAAAAGCAAATCCTTCAAAAGATTTTTATCTTCTTCGTTTGAAAGGGAAATTAGAGTGCCTTCCAGAAATTTCTTTTTAATTTCATCGCTTTTATTCATTAATGTGATTGTATTTCATTTCTTTATTTAAAATCAAACCGAATTAGAAAGTTAAGGGTTTACAAAAAGCAGATATTTGTTTACTATAAGTATGCGGGATAGAGCAGTCTGGTAGCTCGTCGGGCTCATAACCCGGAGGCCGTTGGTTCAAATCCAACTCCCGCAACATTTTTTTAAATAAAATCCGCGCGCATGCGGATTTTATTTTCTTGAAAATTATTTAATTTTTAAGCTATACTTTTTCAAACGCGTCGGCGTAGCTCAGTGGTAGAGCGAGGGACTCATAAACCCTAGGCCGGAGGTCCGATTCCTCCCGCCGACACACTTGTTATAAAAACTGCCCCACCGAAATGGCAGGGCAGAAGAAATATTTGAGATTAGTGGTCCCAAACGGGAATTGCCTTTTCAAACAGTTTGAATAAGTCTCTCGCATATTTCGAGAGATTATCTGAATTCAGATCGTAATCTCCCTTGAGATAACGATCTAGGATTTTGAGATCAAAAGCCGCGCTCTTAAGATACTTTGATGCAAGGGGGTGGAAATTCCCTTCGGAAAGAAGGCAAAGGGTATGCAGGGTTAGCCCGTAGTCTTCCAAACGCCAAACAGGGCCAGCCAGAGACATTAAGGCATAGTGTATAACCTTAGTCTTATTGGGTTCCGGCGTTTCTTCCTCTTCAATAACAGTAGCAAGAGTATCGCCTAGAACTCTGATTGGGTAATCACGCTCGGAATTAAACGAATTAAGTATTTTATCATTTTCCGCCTTGACAGCTTCGCGGAAAAAAATATTATCTATCATAACTCCGATTACCGGCCAATTTGAATAAAGCATAAATAAAACTTCTCCCGGTTCATAAGGTTTTCTTTTCAATTCTCACCTCCAAGGTATATTTTAAATATAATGCTCTGAGTCTATTTAAATATCAATTTTTGAATTAGTCAATGGATTGAAAATTCAGAAAAAATAACCTAAACTATTCAGTAATCATGCGCCAATCACAATTATTTACAAAAACAAAAAGAGAAGCTCCAAAAGACGAAGAATCAATTAATGCGCAACTTCTTATTCGCGCTGGTTATGTTGATAAGTTAATGGCAGGTGTTTACACTTTTTTGCCTCTTGGTTTCCGCGTTTTAAAAAAAATTGAAAAAATAATTCGCGAAGAAATGGAAAATTTGGGTGGTCAAGAAATTTTAATGCCAGCCCTTCAATCAAAGTCAAACTGGGAAACAACCGGCCGATGGGATGCTTTAGATTCTTTAATTAAATTCACAACCTTTTACACTAAAAATGAATATGCTCTTGGTCCAACTCATGAAGAAATAGTTTCTCCCTTAATGAAAAAATTTATTCTTTCTTATAAAGATTTGCCGACCGCAGTTTTCCAAATACAGGACAAATTTAGAGACGAAAAGCGAGCTAAATCCGGACTTTTGCGTGGCCGCGAATTTATTATGAAAGATTTGTATTCTTTCCATAAAAATTCTGAAGATTTAGATAGATATTACGAAAAATCAAAAAAAGTTTATGCAAATATTTTTAAAAAAGTGGGATTGGGCAAAATTACTTTTTTAACATTTGCTTCTGGCGGAACATTTTCAAAATATTCCCATGAATTTCAGACATTAACTCTAGCCGGAGAAGATATTATTTACATTTGCGAAAAATGCAATGTTGCAATTAATAAAGAAATTATTAACGAACAAAACTCCTGTCCTCAATGCGGTGCAAAAGATTTAAAAGAAGAAAAAGCAGTTGAAGTCGGAAACATTTTTAAGCTCAACACTAAATATTCCAAACCATTTAATTTGGTTTATAAAGACGAAAAAGGAACCGAACAAGATGTGATTATGGGTTGTTATGGAATTGGGTTAAGTCGTTTAATGGGAGCGATCGTTGAAGCTCTTCATGACGAAAGAGGAATTATTTGGCCTGGATCAGTTGCTCCATTTAAAGTTCATTTGCTTAGCTTGAAATCGCAAAATTCGAAAGTTAAGGTATTTGCTGAAAAAATTTACAAAGATTTACAGAAAGAAGGAATTGAGGTACTATTTGATGATCGAGATGAAGTCACTATTGGCGAGAAATTTGCAGATAGCGATTTGATTGGAATTCCATATAGAGCGGTTATAAGCGATAAAACAGGAACTAAAATTGAACTTAAAAAACGTAGCGAAAGCAAAACGAAGTTAATAACTGGAAAAGACTTGATTAAATTCTTAAAATAAAGTTAAGTTGAGCTTATTAACTCAACTAAAATTTAAGTTGCTAAAATGTTAAATTATTTCAAAAAAGATATTGGAATTGATTTAGGCACTGCCAACTCTCTTCTATATATAAAGGAAAGGGGGATTGTCATCAGCGAACCTTCCATTGCGGCTATTAATAATAAAACCGGCCAGATCGTTGCCATCGGCGAAGATGCCAAAAAAATGCTTGGCCGCACTCCCGCACACATTTCCGTAATCAAGCCGCTGGTAAACGGAGTTATTTCCGATTTTGAAATGACTCAAGAAATGCTGCGTCATTTTTTGAAAAAAATTAACGACAATAAATTTTTTAACTATTATCGCGCGGTTGTCGGCGTTCCTCCGAACCTTACCGAAGTTGAAAGAAAATCTGTCGAAGATGCCGTTATTAATGCCGGAGCTGCTAAGGCGTTTTTAGTGGAAGAGCCCGTTGCCGCCGCATTGGGCGCCCGTCTCCCCATTAGTGAGGCGATTGCCACCATGGTTGTCGATATCGGAGGAGGTACAACAGATATAGCCATTATTTCCATGAACGGATCGGTTATCAGCAAAAGCTTGAAGGTTGCCGGCGATAAATTTAACGATGACATTGTCCGTTTCATTCGCGACGAATTCAAATTATTAATCGGCGAGCCCACTGCCGAAGAATTGAAAAAAGCGGTCGGGTCGGCTATTCCTTTGGAAGAAAGATTAGAATTGCCTATTCGCGGCCGCGACATGGGAACCGGTTTGCCTAGGGAAATTATTGTAAAAAACACCCAGATTCGCGCAGCTATTAGCAGATCATTGCGCTTGATCGTGGATGCAATTAAAGAAGTTATCGAAAAAACTCCGCCTGAACTGGTCGGAGATATTTACAGGCGCGGAATTTATATTTGCGGAGGAGGGAGCTTGTTGCGAGGAATTGACCAATTAGTTGAAAAAGAAGTTCTAGTCCCGGTTAATGTTATTGAAGAGCCGCTGACTGCCGTTGTTCGCGGCACCGGGGTTATTGCCGAAGATATTGAAAATTATTCTCAGCTTTTTGCCACATCTCTTAAGCCGCTTGATATTAGCATTTGAATCAGCTAATATCGAATGGCTTATGACTTATGGCAAATTCGCTTTTTTATTGGCTATTTGCGGTTAGTTAAATTATGAAAAAATCCTGGTTGGCAATCTTATTAGTCATTGTCTCCGTAATTATTATTTTTGGAACCACCTTTTTCTTTGATAAGAATATTTTTGCCGCTCCGCTTAACATTATTCGAAATTATTCGCAGTCAGATCTTCTTCAGGAAAACGCCGACCTTAAAATGGAAAATGAAAACTTAAAAGCGCAAATTCAAAAAAATCAAGTTTTTTGCGCTTCGGAAAATAACCAAAATTCTAGCGCTATAATTGCACGGGTATATTCTACTTATCCGTTTAATTTTAAAAATACTGTAACGATTAATAAAGGAAGCAAACAGGGAATAAATAAAGGAATGATTGCATACTGGGGCGACAATATTTTAATAGGTCAGGTTACGGATGTTTATGATGATTATTCAGTCATTAAAACCGTTTTCGATCCAAATTGGCAACTGCCCGTAAAAATCGGCAATGATAAGATTAATGGATTATTCAAAGGAGGCAATACGCCTAAAATTACTTTAATTGAAAAACCGATTAATTCCGGAGATCCTGTTTTTACGGCTTCCAGCGATTTTCCGCTTGATTTGAAAATAGGGGAAATTCAAAATATAAAACAATCCGCCGGAGGCGTATTTGAAGAAGCGACTATAAAAACCCCTTATAACTTTAATGAGATTGAGGATATTTTTGTAAAATAAAAATCCGGCACTCCATCTGAAACAGACAAAGTGCCGGTTAAAAAATTTCGTACCTCGCACGAATTTCCTCCGCCTCCTTTGGAGTGATATAGGAATTTTGAGCATCGCCGTTTGAACCAACTTTTATTAGATGCGGTTCATACGGGAGTTTAACACTCATGAAAATTGCTTTGCCGCGAATTTTCTGATCGGTAAGTAAATCAGAAAAATAATCATCAAGAAATCTCTCGATTTTTTCCGCTTCTCCCCAAAACGGAAAATGCAGGGCAAGCAGGACATCATTTTGATGGATCGAATTAAGTAGAATTGAGAGGACTATTTTTTGATTCTTATGGACTAATGCCGCGGGAGAAAATCGAGATGATCTTATAAATCTTTCTGTATCCACTCTCTTTAAAATAGGATTTATCTGGCTGACTACTCTTTTTCGGATGTCTTGGTAAAGCTGTTGACTGACCTGAATTAATCCGCTTCCTTGTGATGGGAGTAGATATTGTTGATTATCGTCTCTTAAATTTATTCTTCGTTCTACTATAAACAATTCGTGCCACCTCCTTTCTGCTTTTTGTTTAATAGGTAAACTGCTACTTTATTAATAAAGTAATCGCGTACAGCTGTCAAAGAAGATTTTGGGATAACATGTTGATAAAATAGCTTATTTCCAGGAGTTTTTAGGCTTGACAAATATATTCATATAATTATACTTAATCCTATGATAACTGTTGTAAAACGGAAGCGCGGATAAATCGGCAAATTTCGTGTTGGCCGGTTGTCCGCCACGAGGCGGATTTTTGTTTCTAAAAGAAACAACCCCGAGTAAAATCAAAGGGTTAATCCAAAATCAAAAACTGAAACGATAGTATTGACAGAATCATTGAAAATTTAATATTTATTCCATGCATAACATAAAATGTATGTGTGGAAGTCAACAATCATAACAAAATACAAATAAGAATTTTGTTTTCTGGGTAAAATAATCCCAAAAGAGGATTTCAATATAAGGGCGTATGGAGGATGCCTAGACTGAAGATAGCGAAGAAGGACGTGGCGTAGCTGCGATAAGCTTCGGGGAGGTGCGTAGCAACCTTTGATCCGGAGATTTCCGAATGGGAAAACCCAATTGTGCAAACCACAATTATCCGTTCGTAAGAGCGGAAGCTAACCCGCTGAAGTGAAACATCTCAGTAAGCGGAGGAAGAAAAAACAAAGTCATTCCCCGAGTAGCGGCGAGCGAAACGGGAGCAGCCCAAACCAGATATGTTTACATATTTGGGGTTGTAAGGCAGATGTTCTACTTTGTCTATCGCCCAGTCTCGAGTAAACGAGAGGCTGAGCGATTTTCAAAGTGTGGAAGAGTTACAAACTCTTTGGTTAGTCGAATTGGCTGGAAAGTCAAACCATAGCAGGTGAAAGTCCTGTAGGCGAAAACTAAAGAACTCTTTAGCATTTGTTCTTGAGTACCTCGAGGTCGGATTGCTTCGAGGGAATCTACCGGCACTATCCGGTAAGGCTAAATATATCTTCAGATCGATAGTGAACAAGTACCGTGAGGGAAAGGTGAAAAGCAGGCCGACTAGGCCGTTGAAATAGAACCTGAAATCATATGCCTACAAGGACTCGGAGTCCCCACACCAATCGTGGATAGCGAAGCAAAAGAAATTCGTGATAAAAAAACGCAACGTAGATTTAAAAATCAATTTACGTTTCAATTTTAAATTGCGGCTTCGTTAAAATTTCATATTCACAATTGGTGTGGGGATGACGTGGTGCCTATTGAAGAATGATCCAACGAGTTTAGGTAAATCGCTGTCTAAGTTCTACGGAACGGAGGCAGAGGGAAACCGAGTTTTAAAAAGCGACAAAAGCGGTTTACCTAAGACCCGAAGCCAGATGAGCTTGCCCTGAGCAGGTTGAATCTCATGTAAAAGTGAGAGGAGGACCGAACCGGTTGGTTGTGCAAAACCTTCGGATGACTTGGGGCAAGGAGTGAAAAGCTAATCGAATCTGGTAATAGCTGGTTCTCTCCGAAATAGTTTTAGGACTAGCGGTTATGATAAATTTTCCAGGGGTAGAGCTACTGGTCCGAGAGTAAAGGGAGCAATCTCGGCTCTCGAGTCAAACTCCGAATACTGGAAAATATGCGTAACTAGTCAGACTGTGGGGGCTAAGCTCCATGGTCAAAAGGGAAATAACCCTGACCGCCGTCTAAGGTCCCAAAATATTTGCTAAGTGTTAAAGGTAGTAATTCGCCATTGACAGATAGGAGGTTGGCTTAGAGGTAGCCATCCTTTAAAGAGTGTGTAACAACTCACTATTCGATGGCGAGTTGCGCCGAAAATATACCGGGGCTAAGCAAATTACCGAAGACGCGGATTCTGTCGTAAGACAGAGTGGTAGGAGAGCATTCCAAATGCATTGAAGGTTGATTTGTGAAGACAACTGGAGCGTTTGGAAGAGAGAATGTTGGAATGAGTAACTAGTAGCTCGGTGAGAAACCGGGCCCCCGTAAATCTAAGGTTTCCTCCGCAATGGCAATCATCGGAGGGTTAGGCGATCCTAAGGCAATGGCGAAAGCCGCAGCTGAAGGGTAAGCGGTTAATATTCCGCGCCATCTACTTAATTCGAGGGAGGGACGAAGAAAATAAAGTTGAGTGCCTTAATGGTTTGGCATTGCTGATTTCAAGAATTGCATCGCTGGCAAATCCGCGGTGTGGCCGCAAGGCAGGTTCGGAGATTGGCAGAAGATCTGGTTTTGGCCAGGTCAACTTGACTGAAGAGTCTTCCGAGAAAAACTTCTAAGGTTAATTAAGCAGATTTCGTACCGTAAACCGACACTGGTGGATGAGGCGAGTAGCCTCAGGGGAACAAGTGATTTCTCCTTAAGGAACTCGGCAAAATAGCGGCCGTAAGTTCGCAATAAGGCCTGCCCACGCAAGTGGGCCGCAGTTAATGAATCCCTGGCGACTGTTTAACAAAAACACAGCTTCCTGCGAACTCGTAAGAGGATGTATAGGAGGTGACGCCTGACCGATGCGAGAAGATTAAGATTGCCGGTGTGTGCGCAAGTGCATGCTGCGCGATTCAAGTCCTCGTCAATGTCAGCGGTAACTATAACCGTTCTAAGGTAGCGCAATTCCTTTCCGGGTAAGTTCCGGAGCGCACGAATGGCGTAACGATCAGGGAACTGTCTCAAGGAGAAGCTTGGTGAAAATGCGAGTGCCGTGAAGACGCGGTGTACCTCTAACGGGACGAAAAGACCCCAGGAGCTTTACTATAGCTTGGTATTGGCTTTAGAGTTTTAATGCGTAGTGTAGTGGTGAGCCTTTGAAGTTATGCTTTCGGGCATAACGGAGGCGACGATGAAACAGCCATCTTTAAAATTTTAAAGTCTAACCCCAGCGGCAAAAACGCTGAGGAACAGTGCCTGGTGGGTAGTTTTAATGGGGCGTTATCCTCCAAAAGAGTAACGGAGGAGTCTATTAAGGTCAGCTACGGTCGGATGGAAATCGACCTCGTCGTGTAAAGGCAAAAGCTGGCTTGACTGCAAGGCTGACAGGCCGAGCAGGTGCGAAAGCAGAGCTTAGTGACCCGACGGTCCTTTATAGAAAGGCCGGAGACATCGGCTAAAAGCTACCCTGGGGATAACAGGCTAGTGAGATCCGAGAGTTCCTATCGACGATCTCGCTCGGCACCTCGATGTCGGCTCATCCTAGCGCGGGGCTGGAGAAGGTCCCAAGCGTTTGGCTGTTCGCCAATTAAAAGGATACGCGAGCTGGGTTCAAACCGTCGTGAGACAGGTTGGTCTCTATCTGTTAGAGGCGTTGACGCTTGAGGGAAGTTGCCCTTTGTACGAGAGGATCAGGGTGAACGGACCTCTGGTCTACCGGCTTTGGTACCAACTGAAGCGCCGGGTAGCTATGTACGGCAGGGATAAGCGCTGAAAGCATCTAAGCGCGAAGCCCCTCCCAAGATCAGGCGTCGTTTAGGATCCTAGAAGACTACTAGGTTGATAGGCTTTAGGTGTAAGCACTGTAAAGTGTGATAATCTTATTGCCGAAGATTGATGATGACTGGAAAGCGGATGAGTTGCGCAAGCAATTTTGAAGCGATTCGGAAGTTTGAATTCGGATGCGATAAGATCAGCCGAGAAGTACTAATAATCCAATTTGAAAAATTTTCTTTTGGGTCTTTTACCCGGAAAGCAAAATTCTTATTTGTTTAGGTTTATCCAATACATAATTTATTATGCTGTTGGATTAAAATTTTCGTTTACCGGTGTTTAACTCGGGTGTGGCCCACTGCTTCCCATTTCGAACAGAATAGTGAAAGCGCTTGAGCCTCATGATACTAACTGCTTCGGCGGTTGGGAAAGTAGGGTACGCCGGTATGCGAAAGTTTTAATCTGATGCAAAAATCCTCAAACGGGAATTTTGTATTTTTGTTTTTAATCGTATATCTTGACGATCGTCAAGATATACGATTATTTAATTAATCTATAAACCCCAGGTGTAACCGGGGCGTGCCATATAATTGATTTCAATCTCCATAATAATACTTTATGCTGCGAACAAATTTATATAATTTAGATAAAATAATTCATTAATTATCACAGAATAGCCGGCGATAAAGCCGGCAAAAACAATGCCATCGGACGGTCAGTCTGATGGCCGTTTACTTTAACAAGGAAAAAACCAAGAGAAATATAAATCCTGTTGTTAACGGGACTTTTTTAATTTAGAAATATTTTTTATACTTATATAAATTTGCAATTTTCAATCTGCAATCTTGCAATTAAAAATCATGGAAAAAAGAAAAATAAAGCAAATTATTTTTGGAATCGTCTTTATAATTACTATTATTTTGATTATTGCCGGAATATACTTTTTACTGTTCCGTTCCGGTCCAAGCTGCTTTAATAATTATCAGGATCAGGGCGAAACCGGCATAGATTGCGGCGGTCCCTGCGCTCCGTGCGAAATTAAAAATGCACAATCTCTGGAGGCAACTCAAATCGGCCAGTTGTCGGGCGGACCAGATAAAACTGTTTTGGTTTTCCAGATAACAAACCCAAATAATTTGGTTGGTGTCGGCGATTTTACTTATACTTTGGATATTTATGACAAATCAAATAATAGTAAAATAAACTCAACCTTCGATCATTCTTTTATCTATCCGAGTGAAGTAAAGTATCTGATTAAAGTTGTTGATATCGATTCAAGCAAGATCGGAAAAGTTAATATTAATTTTGAAAACTTGAATTGGCAGCTTGCGGGCGATTTTAAAGAACCAGATGTTGTTTCTAAAAATTTCCAGACCGATATTTACAATTCTCAGGAAAATACAATTCCATCCGCCGACTTTACCCGTGATTTGTTTATTGGCATAAAAGGAAGCGATGTTACTGATCTTCAGGCCTATTTAAAAAAACAGGGATTTTACAATGGCAGTACATCAACTTCATTCACTTACGCCTTAAAATCCGCATTAATTAAATACCAAAAAGCTAAATCGCTTAAGCCTGCCAATGGTTATTTTGGGGGAGTCACCAGAAATTATATGAATACACAAATTGATTCAGTGCGAAACTCTATTTCCAGTACTGCCGATATCTATCCAATTACAATTAGCGGCGTTGCAAAAAATAACGATGTCGTTTCAGCTTCAAAATCAATTGTTAGCGGCTTGATTTTCAGCGATTCCGGAACCTTGATTGGCGCTTCCCAAACCGAACTGGATAATATTAATCCCGCAGAAGAAATTTCATTTAAATTAGTTTTTCCGAATACGATTAATATTCAGGCAGTTAATCAAAATCTTACCAAAGTTTACATAGATTCAATCCGCTGATTGACTTTTATTCGACAAATAATTATTCTCTTAAAAGCACAAATTTCTATTTTGCAAGGAGGAGAAATTAATGCTGTTCGATCCGTTTGAAATTCCTCAAAGGATGTATGATCTTCTGAAGAAGGGATTGGGGATAGAAACTCCGGCTGGAAATATGGATTATATCGATCCTGGTAAAACAGATGGGGCAAAGGGAATTTTACTTTTGTCGGGCATTGGAATAAATATGCCCGAAATAAGGATATGTGAAATCGAGGATCTTAAAACCATAGACTACTCGATTCGCATAACTGTGATAAAAGGGCGCATAAATTTTTATAAAATAAAAAATACGCCCCTATCCATCGCAGTGGAAGAGGTTTTTAATGGTCTTATTCAATCAACAATGGGGAAACCCGAAAGAATAAAATAGTTTTTCTGAAGTATTTCCGGGGCCATTCAGGCCCCTTTTATTTGCCCTAAAAGATTTTTCTGTTATATTGTATTTATTCTTAATAATTTTCTGGATTACAAACTCTAATTTCCTAATCACCAATAACTATTTTTATGAATGATATTTTTAACGGACCCTATGACCCCAAGTCCGTTGAAGAAAAAATTTATAAGCAATGGGAAGAATCCGGCTATTTTAATCCGGATAATTTACCGACTAAAAAATCTGCTAAGCCGTTCACAATAATTATGCCTCCGCCGAATGCTAATGGCTCTCTTCATCTTGGCCACGTTATTCCGATTACCTTGGAAGATATAATGATTCGCTATAAAAGAATGAAAGGGTTTAAAACTTTGTGGCTTCCAGGTGCTGACCACGCGGGTTTTGAAACTCAGGTTGTCTACGAAAAAAAATTGGAAAAAGAAGGACGAAGCAGATTTAAAATTCACCCTGAGCAGCTTTGGCAGGAAATTTGGGATTTCACTCAACACAATAAGAAAACAATGGAAAATCAAGTACGCCGGCTTGGCGCTTCCTGTGATTGGTCAAGGGAAAAATTTACGCTTGATCCCGATATTATTTCCAAAACGCAAGATACTTTTATTCAAATGCACAAAGACGGCTTGATTTATCGCGGCGAGCGCTTGGTAAATTGGTGCACAAAGCATCAAACCGGACTTTCAGATTTAGAAGTTAATTATGAAACAAGAAAGGATCCGTTGTATTATATAAAATATGGGCCATTTACATTAGCTACGGTAAGACCGGAAACAAAGTTCGGCGATACCGCATTAGCTGTTAACTCGAAAGATAAAAGATATAAAAAATATATTGGGAAAGAATTTGAGGTAGAAAGCATTATTGGAAAGACAAAAATAAAAGTTATTGGAGATGATGCTATCGACCCTAAATTTGGAACTGGTGTAGTTAAGGTTACTCCTGCTCATGATCAAACAGATTTCGAAATTTGGCAAAGACATAAGGATGAAATTCCCGGTCCGAGGGAAATCATAAATAAGTTTGGTAAAATGGATTTAATAAGGCACTTTCCCGACAGCGACGAAGCGAAAAAATATGAAGGTCTGAAAATTAATGAGGCAAGGAAATTGATTGTGGAAGACATGCAAAAAAGAGGTTTAATCGAAAAAATTGATAATACTTATGAGCATGAAGTTGGTGTTTGTTATAAATGCGGGACCATAATAGAACCGCGATTAATGGCGCAATGGTTTGTGAAAATGAAACCATTGGCAAGACCGGCTATAGACATTGTCAAAAAAAACAAAATCAAATTTATTCCGGTCAGATTAAAAAAAATCTATTTTCACTGGCTTAAAAATATTCGAGACTGGAATATTTCCCGTCAAATTGTTTGGGGCATTCAAATTCCCGCCTGGCAATGCCAGGAATGCGGCGAATGGATAATTTTGAAAGAAAAACCTTTAAAATGCTCAAAATGTAAAACGTCTAAAATCGAAAGAGATCCCGAAGTATTCGATACATGGTTTTCTTCTGGTCAATGGCCATTTTTAACTCTTGGATATCCGAATGAAAAGGATTACAAAAATTTTTATCCAACCAGCGTAATGGAAACTGCGGCGGATATTTTGCCATTTTGGGTTATGAGAATGATAGTTATCGGATTATACCGCACAAAAAAAATCCCATTTAGACATGTTTATTTCAATGGCTTAATTCGTGATAAGAAGGGGCAAAAAATGTCTAAATCAAAAGGAAATGTTGTAAATCCTTTAGATATTATCGAATTATATGGAACAGACGCTTTGCGAATGAGTGTGATAATAGGCAATACTCCCGGCAACGATTTGAATTTTTTCGAAGATAAAGTCAGGGGATACAGAAACTTCGCCAATAAAATCTGGCAGGCCAGCCGCTTTGTTTTAATGAACGCAGAGACTTTTAAATATTCCACGAGTTTGTCGAAGAAAATAAAAATGACTGCTTCCGATAGAAAGAGATTAAAGGAGCTAGAATCTCTAAAGAAAAAAGTTACAAAACAAATGGATACATTTAAATTCCATTTGGCTGCCGAAGAACTTTACCATTATTTTTGGCACACTTTTGCGGATAAAATAATTGAAGAAAATAAAAATCGCTTAAAAGAAGAAACAATGAAGAGTGCAGAAGATCGCACAGCTGCTCAATATTTGCTTTTACAAATTTTAACTGAATCAATTAAATTACTTCATCCATTTATGCCTTTTATTACAGAAGAAATTTATCAGAATCTGCCGACTAAAGGAATGGAATTTCTGATGGTTAACAAATGGTAATAAAAATTGATTTATTTTTGGAAATTGCCAAGATATAAATTGCAGGTTATAATTATATAAATATCTTACTTTTTAAAGGAGGATGAGGTGTTGATTGATTATTCTTTTTTCGCAGTTATTTTAAATTTATATAATTGGGAATTATGGAGCTGGAATCATTTAGCGCTTATGAGCGCTGCAATTATTGCGGTTGCAGTACTGATAACAATTATAATGTTTTTCATTAAATCTTAATTTATCTCCAACCCCGTATTTACGGGGATTTCTTTTTAAACGAAACAATATATTATATTTTATAATATGCAGGCCATAATTTTAGCCGCGGGCAAAGGAATAAGAATGCGGCCTTTAACTAAAAATGTTCCGAAACCGATGCTAAAAATTGATAATCGGCCTATTTTAGAACATACGATTAACGCCCTTCCCGAAGAAATCAATGAAATTATCATTGTTATAGGATATCTGGGCAATAAAATTAAAAATTATTTTGGTAAAAAATATAAAAACAGGAGAATTAAATATGTTGTCCAAAAAGATTTGAATGGCAGCGGTGAGGCGCTCTGGTGCGCCAAAAAATATTTAAAGGGAAAATTTCTGATTTTAGCAGCGGATGATTTGTATTATAAAAACGATTTACGAAAATTAATTAAATATAATCTGGCGATCCTGGCCCACAGAGCGAAAAATGCCAGTCGGTTCGGAGTCTTAAAAGTTGATAAAAATAGAAACTTAAGGAGTTTTGAGGAAAAGCCTCAGGGGGTTAAAAATAAACTAGTAAATACGGGTGTGTATATGATGGACAAAAGAATTTTTAATTATGATTTAATAAAAGTGAGAGAAGAATTTCTTCTTCCGCAAACCATTTTTGAAATGTCAAAAGATTTTCCAATAAAAATAGTAAAAGCCGAAAAATGGTTTCCCATTGGCTATCCGGAAGATCTAAAAAGGGCTGATAAAATTATAGGCAAATTCAGAAACTGATTTTTTGCGAAAAAATTATTAAACAATTATAATTTTACTATTGGGTTATATTGTGTCATCCTGAATTTGTGCACTCTATAATGACACGCCAAGCGTGACTATTGCTGAGTTTTAGGATTTAAAGATTCCGAAATGAATTCTGAATGAAAAAGCTATGAAAAAAATTATTTCATTTAACTGGAAAATGATGCCCTTGACGCAGAAAGAGGCGAATGATTTATTATCTGTTATCAGTACTGATAACAGTGTTATAATATTCCCGCCTTTTGTTTATTTATCAGAAATTGCCGGCCTTAAAGATAAGACCAAAATTAAATTAGGCGCACAGGATGTCTTTTATAAAAATAAAGGCGCCTATACGGGGGAAATTTCTCCTAAAATACTGAAGAATCTAGGAGTCGATTATGTAATTATCGGCCATTCAGAAAGGCGGAGATACTTCGGTGAAACGGACGAAATAATAAATAAAAAAATAAGAGCCGCGCTAAAAAATAAATTAAAAGTTATTTTATGTGTGGGTGAGGATTTATCAATCCGTAAAAAAGGCCAGAAGGCAGTTGAACAATTTATTGGTAATCAATTAAAAGATGATTTAAAGAATGTTCCTCGTAACTCCGCGCTAATCGCGGCCTATGAGCCAATCTGGGCAATCGGAACAGGGCATAATGATACGCCAGCTGATGCAGTTAAAATTTCGAGATTTATTAAACAGCTAATAACCAAAAACTATAAACTAAAAACTATGGTTTTATATGGCGGTTCCGTCGATGGTAAAAATATTATAAAATTTATAAATCATCCGGAGATTGACGGCGCTTTGATCGGCCACGCCAGCGTGGATAAAAAAGAAGTTAAAAAAATAATATCTCAAATCTAATTACTAATTACTAATAACTTTTTTCTATGAATTCATTCGACATCTCCGTTTTTAATTTTTTTTATCAGTTTACAAGTACAAAAATCATTGGTTATCTAAGTATTTTTTTTGCCGAGTATTTTCCGTTTATAATCGGCTTTATTTTAATAATTCTTATAATTAAAACGAAAGATTGGCGTCAGAGGTTTTATTTTTTTTCATTTACGGCGCTTTCGGCTCTTCTGGGAAGGGGAATTATCGCCGAAACAATCAGAACCTTTTATGATAGGTTGCGGCCATTTGTGGTTCTGCACCTTACTCCATTGATAAATGTGCCGCCTACCGAGCCGTCTTTCCCTTCGGGTCATGCCACGTTTTATTTCGCTCTGGTTTTGCCGGCATTCTATATCAGTAAAAAATGGGGATGGATATTTTTAATTTCCGCAATTTTTATAAGCATTGCCAGAATTGCGGTAGGAGTGCATTGGCCGACCGATATTTTGGCCGGTGCCGCAATCGGATATTTAAGTTCTTTGTTTATTAAACGCATTTTACCTGAAACCAAAAAAAATAGCCCCATCACATCCGGCGACGGGGCATAAGCGATTTTCCCCCTTCTCATTTATCCCTCCTTACGCGGCAGCCTTTTTCTGGTGTTTTCTGATAATTTCCGCAATTCGATCTTTTGCAACGTTCCGTGCCGTCATTCTTTCATAGACTTCTTCCAGAAGTCCCCGTATTTCGGCGCGATCCGTTGCGGACAGGGACAGTCGTTTTAGGTCCAGAATTTCTAAAAGCTGCTTTTCAGAGTCGGAGGAAGGAGGAGAAGCTTCTTTTTTCCACAGTGCATAAAGGAAATCCGATAAAGCCGATTCCTTTATCATATAATCTACCCCCTTTCTTTTACATATTTGAGATTAAATCCTGCTAACATAAATTATATCAGGTTTTTTAAAATTTGCCAGTCATATTTAATTTGGTAAAATTAATGTAAATGACAGCCTTGAAAGATAAAATCAAACAGGACGGATCGGAAATAAGAAAAGAGCTTAGAAGCAAAACCCTGGGATATATCGGAACGGCCCTTGGTCTAGTCGCGGGTTTGGCCTGGAATCAAGCCGTCCAATCTTTTATTCAGAAATATTTTCCGATGGATAAACATGGCGTTTTGGCGCAATTTGTCTATGCCATAGGAGTTACCTTTATTATTGTAATCGTGCTCTATCTTTTAACCAAATTTTTAACCCAAAAAGGAGATGAGAATCAAGACTAAAATAAACAATGCGCATTTACGTAAAAGTCAAAACAAATTCAAAAAAGGAAACAATTGAAAAAATTGATGATTCAACTTTTACTGTTCGCGTCAAAGAGCCGCCGTTTGAGGGAAAAGCCAATAGGGCGATTATAAAATTAATCGCTGAATATTTCGGCGTGCCGCAATCAAGGGTTTCAATAATAATCGGTCATACTTCCGGTAATAAAATAATTGAGATTGGCGATTAAACGAACTTAAGCCAGCGGAAAACCGAAGAAAGGACGAATATCAAAGCTCCGGATAAAATAAACAGCGGTCCGGGAGTTAGATTAAGCGTATAAGAAAGATAAGTCCCGGAAATTGCGGAAATAACTCCGAAAACAACGCTCCAAACCATAAATTCGGACAAGCTTTTTGATACGTTTTTCGCCGAAGCAGCCGGGATTATCACAAGCGCTCCCATGAGCAATGCTCCCACAAACCTGATTCCTATGGCGACAGCAACCGCAAAAATAAATAAATAAACGAAATCCAATTTTTTGTTGTCAATGCCGACGGAATGCGAAAGCTCGTCCGAAACCATATTCAAGGCAAGTTTTTTATAAATAATCAAAATCGCAACAAGTAGAATTAATGAAAAAATAATCGAAATAATCGACTGTGAAATTGTAATAGTCGAAATATCTCCGAACATTGCTTCTAATAAATCCTGCTGAGGAATCAAAAGCACTCCCAGTGCCAGGCTCGACGTGAAAAAAATCCCAACCAAGGCGTCAATCGGAACCCTGGTTCTGTATTTCAAAAACCAAATTCCCGTTATCGCCATAAAGAGAAAAATAAAAGCTCCGATAAAAGGATCAAAGTGCAATAAAATTCCGATCGCCAAACCGGGCAATGCCACATGTGAAAGGGCGTCGCCGACCAAAGACATTCTTTTTAGCACGACAAAGCTACCTAGCAGGCTCGCGCTGATTGAAACAAATATTGCGGTTATTAGTACTAGCAAAAAATGTGTTTCCATTTCGAATTTGAATTTAATATTTAAGATTTAGGGAACTTACTCTAATTTTATATCTTATATTCTACTGGTGTTCATGACGATAAAATTTCTTTGGCTCTCCGTAAAGATTGTGCAGCGTTTCGTCGTTTAAAATTTCTTCCGGTTTTCCCATACAGATATTCTGATGGTTCAGGCACATGACTTTGCTCGCATATTGGTAAATAACGTTCAATTCGTGGGAAATTAAAATGACGGTTATTTTTAATTTTTCCTGCAAATGGGCGAGAACTTTATAAATTGATTCCTGTCCGTAAATGTCGACGTTCGCTGTCGGTTCGTCGAATAATAAAATATCCGGATCGCCCAAAAGCGTCCAGCCGATCAAAAGCCTTTGCCTCTGGCCGAGAGAAACTTCTCCCAGGCCCATTTTCAATATTTTTTTATCGAGTTGGATGAATTTCAGAATTTCATCGATTTTTTGATTCGTTATCGTTTTTGGCTGCAGCTTTAAAAATTCTTCAACAGTCAGAGGAATGTGCTTTTCCACCTCGAGTCTTTGCGGCGCATATCCGATTCGCATATTGGGAGCCCAATGGATTTCGCCATTATAAGGCAATAGCCCTAAAAGCGCCTTAAATAATGTCGTTTTGCCGGCGCCGTTTGGGCCGATTATGGCTAAAACCTCCCCTTGTTCGACATTGAAACTGACATCCTGAATGATGGAATCATTGTCGATTTTTACATTTAAGTTTTTTACCTCAAGAACGTTCATTTGGAAGAATTATAAATTATTTTTAAAAACAAATAAAATAAGTAAGTTTTAAATTTATTTTCAACTGATATATAATAAACACTATGGAATATTCATTACTTGCTATACTTGCAATAATTTTAATTGTTTTAATTGCCGGAATAATCTGGATTCGCAATTCCGTGAAATCGAAAGAAGATTCGCAATCAATGTTTTTGCTTCAAAACCAAATTAATGAGTTGTCGCGGGTTTTAGATACGAAAATGGGGGAGTCTACGGAATTTTTAATGCATCAATCTGCTGAAAGCCGGAAAATCATCCAGGAGGTCACGGAAAAACTGGTTCGGCTGGATGAAACCAATAAACAAGTGGTTAACTTCGCCGATCAGCTTAAAAATCTTCAGGATATTTTAAAAAATCCGAAACAACGCGGAATTTTGGGTGAATATTATCTGGAAACCGTTTTAAAAAATGTTTTACCTCCTAAAAGTTTTCAGATGCAGTATCCGTTTAAAAATGGTGAGATTGTAGACGCTGCTGTTTTTGTCGGCGGCAAAGTCATTCCGGTTGATTCCAAATTCAGTCTGGAAAATTATAATCGCTTACTGGAAATCCGCGACGATCAAGAAAGAAAAAAAATTGAAGATTCGCTTCGCAATGATTTAAAGAACCGTATTGATGAAACCTCTAAATATATCCGTCCGGATGAAGACACGGTTGAGTTTGCTTTCATGTTTATTCCATCCGAAGCGCTTTATTATGATTTATTGATCAATAAAGTCGGTTCAATTTCCAGTCGCGATTTGATTGAATACGCCACTCGCGACAAAAAGGTTATCATTGTTTCTCCGACATCTTTCTTGGCCTATCTTCAAACAGTTCTGCAAGGATTAAAAGCGATGCAGATTGAAGAATCCGCTAAAGAAATCAGAAAGCGGGTGGAAGATTTAGGAAAGCACCTTTTGAACTTTGATGCTTATATGAAAAAATTGGGAACCCATTTAGGCACCACCGTAAATATGTACAATAGCGCCTCCAAAGAGCTTGGAAAAATCGATAAAGATGTCTTAAAAATCAGCGGAGATGCCGCTGGGATAGAACCAATATCAATCGATAAACCGCAAGAAGATTTATTTGACTAAATCTCTTATAATTGGTATATTTTAGGCAGAATAATTATAATTCTATATAAAGGGGGAAATTAAAAATGGGGTGTCGAATAATCCAGGTTGCTGTTCCTGACACAGATCGCTTTACTCTCAGACTTCCAAAAGGTTCAAAGATTTTGACTCTGCAGAAGAATAAAAAGAATGAACCGAGGTTATTTATTCTTCGGTCTGAAGGGACCGTATCGATTGAAGAAAGGAATTTTATTCTGGTCCCAACGGGGAGTTTCATAAATGAAATGGCCGAGGAGCTAAAATACGTTGGCACTTTTCTGTCAGAGGGCGGCAGGTTTAACGGCCCATTCTTTTATCATATTTTTGAAATAAAGTAATGGCTAAAATAAAATGGGCGAGCCTAAAAAACGAGGCTTCCGACAGCAAGGCCGGCCGCTAGCGCTGCGGCACAGGGGTGGGTAAAACCGCCCCTTTTTATTATTGACAAAATAAACAAAAGTACTTAACATTTCATACAGCTTTTAACTATTTAAGAAATGGAGGAATTTAGAGGAGTGAGTAAACAAATTACAGTGGCAGGAAATTTTGATAACGGCGGTGACGTAACGTTCGAAATAACGTCAGCGTGCTTGACTTGTCCGGCATTCTTAATTTGCCATGAAGACAAGAAGGGGGCGGCCATAAAAAGCAATGGTGAAAAGGGGATGGTCGACAAAAACAGTTTTAACATTGTTGTCCGAATCCTTTTTGAACTGTTGATAAACGCCCTTGTGAATTATCATATCATGGCCGATTTTATGGCTGCGGTGCTTCCCGAGTTAAAATCGATGCGCCAGGAATTAATGCGGAGTTTTGAACTCAATGCAACGGTCAGCCGCAGGCAGTACCGCATTCTTAAAACGCTCTGATAATTTCCTCTTAATGGGCCGCTCGTACGAGCGGCCTTTTCTTTTTATTGACGAAAATATCCATTCTTGCTAATTTTAAATTATTATTCTCAAGGTCAGCACACTTGAACCGTTAATACTAATATACAAATGCATATTAATGAAACAAATAATATGAATTCGTTGCCATTCGTATCATTAATAAAATTAGTAGATTATTATTATTTATTATGCAAATAAAACCATTATCAAATCGGGTTTTTATTGAACCGGTGGAAGAAGAAAAAACCACTAAATCGGGAATTTTAATTCCTGAAACAGCCGAAAACAAGCCGGTAAAAGGAAAAGTGTTCGCAATCGGAAACGGCAAGCTGAACGAAAAAAGCGAACGAATCCCCATGTCCGTGAAAGTTGGCGATATTGTTTTATTTAAAAAATACGGACCGGATGAAATTGAAATCGAAGGTAAAAAATATCTTGTCGGCGATGAAGAAGATATACTTGCCATTCTTGAATAAATCAAGAATGGAAATTTCTAATTTCTAAATCCTAATTATTCTAAATTATAATTACTGACTATAATTTACTGATTACTGACCATGGCAAAAAATTATTTAAATTTTGCTATAGTCCATAGTCTGTAGACCGTAGACAATAAATATATGGCTAAACAATTAATATTTAATGAGAAAGCGCGGCTTGCGCTAAAAAAAGGGGTAGATAAACTGGCTGATGCCGTAAAAATAACTCTTGGTCCCCGCGGTCGGGCGGTTGTTTTGGATAAAGGATACGGCGCTCCTGTTATTACCCATGACGGCGTAACAATCGCAAAAGAAATAGAACTCGAAGATAAAATCGAAAATATCGGAGCGCAGCTTATTAAAGAAGTTGCTTCCAAAACAAACGACATTGCCGGCGACGGCACTACTACCGCAACTCTGCTGGCACAGATTCTAATCGACGAAGGACTGAAAAACGCCGCTTCCGGAGTCGATGTTGTCGGTATGCACAAGGGAATGCAGAAAGCTTATGAGGAAGTTCTGAAATTTCTTAAAAATTCCTCAAAGAAAATTTCCACCAAAGAAGAAATTGTTCAAGTGGCGACCATTTCCGCTCGCGATGAAGAAATCGGAAAACTGATTGCTGACGTTATCGATCAAGTCGGCAAAGACGGTGTTGTTACTGTTGAGGAATCTCAAACTATAGGCCTTTCTAAAGAAATTGTCGAGGGTATGCAATTTGACCGCGGGTATATTTCACAATATATGGTCACTAACGCCGAGAGGATGGAAGCTGTTTTGGAAGATCCGTATATTTTGATAACAGACAAGAAAATTTCTTCGATTAACGAGCTTCTTCCGGTTTTGGAAAAAATTGTCCAGACCGGCAAAAAGGAATTGGTAATTATTGCCGATGATATTGATGGCGAGGCACTGGCTACTTTAATTGTAAATAAACTTCGTGGCATTTTGAATGTTTTGGCTATTAAAGCCCCGGGTTTTGGAGACAGGAAAAAAGAAATGCTTGAAGACATTGCTATCGTCACCGGAGCCGAGCTTATTTCCGAAGATTTGGGAAGAAAGATAGATAATACGGAAATCACATCATTAGGTAAGGCTAATCGCGTTATTTCCAGAAAAGAAGATACCACGATTGTTGGTGGAAAAGGAGAAAAAGAAAAAATTGATTCTCGAATCGCCCAGATTAAAAATCAGCTGCAAGAAACCGAATCGGAATTCGATAAGGAAAAGCTTCAGGAAAGACTGGGTAAATTATCCGGCGGAGTTGCCGTTATCAAAGTTGGCGCCGCTACCGAAACCGAACAAAAAGAAGCCAAATACCGCGTTGAAGACGCGGTAAACGCCACTAAAGCCGCTATTGACGAGGGAATCGTTCCCGGAGGCGGAGTCGCTTTGGTTCGCGCAAAAGAAACTGTTCAAAAATTGATTGATGGAATGACGAAAGAACAAATGGCGGAAATGGTTGGGGCGAAAATAATTTTAGAAACTTTAGGCGCTCCGGTTAAGCAAATCGCTCAAAACGCCGGATTTGATGGAGCGGTTGTTTTGGATAAGATCGCAAACGAAAAAGATGATTTTGGCTTTAATGCCTCCGATGGAACTTACGATAATCTTATTAAAATCGGTATTGTTGACCCGACAAAAGTTGCCCGTTCGGCTCTGGAAAATGCCGTTTCTATCGCCTCCATGATTCTGATTACCGAAGCTGTTGTGGCTGATTTGCCGGAGAAAAAAGAAAAAGAATCGCATCCCCACAACCACATGGACGAATTCTGACCTACAAATGCCACTCCCAAACATGGGCTTGGGAAAATTTTTGCTTTATTCGTATGTTTATGCGATCACATAAATACACAATAATTTATTAAAACCCGTCCCGCTAAGCGGACGGGTTTTTGGACAAGTATTAATCTGTGTGATAACTTATAATCAGAAATTTTATCTAAAAATAACCGAAAAATCTGAAGGAGGAACAAGTCAATGATTGTCAAAGAAGGGAATTATGTCGAAGGTCGCCGCATCGAAGACGTATGGAGAGACTTGCTGTGGCTCACCGTCATGAAAGGTTACGATTTTGTGGTAAAGGGAGGGAGCTATGTCGGGCAGATAAGAAAGCAGCTTGATCTAGTTTCTTTTCGTATCACAAATCCCGGAGAACGTCCGCTTGCACCCATAATGACCGGCGGCCGTAAGGCACCGACATCGGATGAGGCGATCGATATGTACTTCGCCAACTATCTAATAGATACAACGTTGGCTGAAAACGAGCAGTACAAATATTCGACCTACATCAGTCCGCAAGTGGACAGGATAGTCGAACTCATCCTCAAATCCATAGGCGGAACCAATCAGGCCTGCATCTCGGTCGGAGACGTTGGATCGGTAAACTTACCTGACCCTCCTTGCCTGAGGGTGATGAGTTTCAAGGTTGTGAAGGGTAAGTTGAACTGCTCGGTTTTCTTCAGGTCATGGGACCTTGTTACCGGTCTTCCGCAGAACATCGGAGGGTTTCAGCTTATGAAAGAGTTCGTTCTCTCTAAACTGAAGGAAAACGAACTTAATCTCCAGGATGGCGAGATGATTGGCTATAGTGATGGTCTTCATATTTATGAGCAGTATTTTGAGTTGGTAGACGGCCTCACTGTGGACAAAATCCGCATAGATCCCGAAGTGTTAAAAGATCAGCAAGAGTTTTTGGCAAGCAATGAATATAAAGCCGTAGTTGCCAAGAACGCTACCGCTATGTAAATATGTAAAATTGTGTTAACTATAAAATAAAAGGGGGCAATCGCCCCCTTTTAAATTCGCTTTGACAAAAAAATTTTTGAATCTATTATTAACTTAATGGAACAAAATTCATCTCGTCCCACCTGGGATGAATATTTTATAAACCTCATTCAGACAATCGGCACTCGGGCAACTTGTGATCGGGGAAGATCGGGCTGCGTCGTTGTTCGAGATAAGAGAATCTTGACGAGCGGATATGTCGGATCCCCGATTGGCACAAAACATTGTGATGACGTTGGCCATGAAATGCACTCTGTTATTCACGAAGATGGAACTCAAACTCGCCATTGCATAAGGACGGCTCATGCGGAGCAAAATGCTATTGCTAATGCCGCGCGCTTTGGCGTAGCCCTTGATGGCTCAACTTTATATTGCAAAATGACGCCTTGTTATGCTTGCGCCAAAATGATTATTAATGCGGGAATTAAACGCGTTGTTTGTGAGAAGGATTATCATGCCGGCCAACGCAGTAAGGAAATTTTTCGAGAAGCTGGCATAGAATATAATTTAGTAAATAATGAAGTCCAAACCTATGCCGACATGTAATAACTCCAAAATAATTGCGCTCCTCGGCCTTCCGGGATCGGGCAAAACAGAAGTCATAGATTATCTTATCAAAAAATATAATTGGCCAAAGGTCTATTTTGGCGATGTTACATTTGACGAAATAAAAAAAAGGAAATTAGAAATTAATGAAAAAAACGAACGATTTGTTCGGGAAGACCTTAGAAAAAAATACGGGCAATTATATTACGCTAAACAGGTCATTAAAAAAATCAAAAAAATAAATTCAAAAACCATTCTTGTTGAAAGCTTATATTCCTGGGATGAATATTTGCGATTTAAGAAAGAATTTAATAATTGCTTTATTGCGATTGCTATATACTCGTCACCCCAAACCCGTTATAACAGATTAAAAAACAGGCCAATTCGGCCATTGACCCCTCAAGAAACCCAGGGTCGGGATTATTCCCAATTGGAAAATCTTAAACAAGGAAGTCCTATTGCCTTGGCAGATTTTACCATAATTAATGAAGGAACAAAAAGTGAGTTAATAAATAAAATAAATAAGATTATTAAAAACTATTTTAATGAAACTCAAAATTCAAAAAATTAATTCGGAAGCTGTTTTGCCGAACTTTGCCAAACCCGGTGATGCTGGATTAGATTTTTATTCGGCAGAAAATATTACTTTAAAACCTGACCAGCGACAAGCAATAAGAACCGGAATTAAAATGGAAATTCCTGATGGCTATGTTGGCTTAATTTGGGACAAAAGCGGCTTATCTATAAATAGTGGTTTAAAAGTAATCGGCGGAGTAATCGATTCCGGTTATCGGGGCGAAATTAAAATCGGGTTATTGAATATAGGAAATGAAGGTTTTGAAATAAAAGCAAAAATGAAAATAGCTCAGATGTTAATTCAAAAAGTTGAATACCCGGAAATAATAGAGGAGGCTAATAGCCTCAGCAAAACCAAAAGGGGCGAGGCCGGCTTTGGTAGCACGGGCATAATTTAGGTTTGTGTTAATGTGTTAAATTGTGGATAACCAATCAAATTTTGAGCGATCGCTCAAAATTTGATTGGGGCTGGTTTCGGTTTATTCGGTTAATCCCGTATCGCGGCGTCATTGACAGCCAAATTACTATCTGTTAATATTTTTAAGTATAAAAATTTATTATAGATGTTGCATTTCTGTTGCGCATATACTACAATTTTTATCACGCCAAAATAATTCTAAAGATTTAGCTGAAGAAATAAATGAGGGGCTAAATCCCTCATTTTATTTGCATCATGAAATTTATTCTCGGCAAAAAAATAAAAATGACTCAAATTTGGAAAAATGACAAGGTTGTTCCCGTAACCTTAGTTCAAGCCGGTCCGGTAACTGTTACTCAAATCAGGTCAAAAGATAAAGACGGCTATGAAGCTGTTCAGGTTGGCTTTGATGCAACCAAGAAGAAATTGAATAAACCGGAAAAAGGTCATTTAAAAGATCTGGGAAATTTCCGACATTTGAAAGAATTCAAAGCAAACAAAGAATACAAAGTGGGCGATGTTCTGAATGTTGCCCAATTCGTTGAAGGAGACAAGATTAGAATAAGCGGATTTAATAAGGGTCGCGGTTTCCAGGGCGGAGTCAAAAGGCATAATTTTGCCGGCGGGCCAAAAACCCACGGCCAAAAAAACAGATTTCGAGCCCCTGGTTCAATTGGATCAACCGCTCCGCAAAGAGTTCTGCCGGGACTAAAAATGGCCGGTCACATGGGAGTTGAAAGAACTACGATTAAAAACGCCAGAGTTATTGATACTGATAAAGAAAAAAATATTTTGATGATCAAAGGGCCTGTTCCTGGCATGAAGGGAACATTATTAGAAATTACCGCCAACTAACGACTAAGAGCTATTTCAATGAAAGTAGAAATTTTCGACAAACAGAATAAAAAAAGCGGAGAAATTGCCTTATCAGACAAGGTTTTTGATGTTGAGTTGAATAAAAATCTGATTCACCAGGCGATTACGACTCACATGGCCAATTCCAGAAAGCCCTGGGCGCACGTCAAAGACAGGGGAGAAGTTTCCGGAGGAGGCAAAAAACCATGGAAACAAAAAGGAACCGGCCGCGCGCGACACGGATCAATCCGCTCTCCGTTATGGATCGGCGGAGGAGTGACCCATGGACCCAGAAACGAAAGAGATTTCTCCAAGAAACTTAATAAAAAAATGAAGCAATTGGCGACTTTTATGGCCTTATCCCAAAAATTGAGGGATAAGGAATTGATAATTGTCGACGAACTGGGTAATTCTAAGAAAACAAAAGATTGGACAAACATTTTGAAAAATTTTATTGATTTAAGAACAAAAACCGCATTAATCCTGGAAGCGGCGAATAAAAACAGCGCCAAGGCCATTTCCAATATTAAAAATATCGATACATTGTGTCCGAAATCCTTAAATGCTTATGACTTATTCAGGAGTAAATATATTATTTTAGAATCAAAAGCAGTCGAAGAAATCCAAAATCACTACAAAAATATTTCTAATTCCTAATTATCCTAATTTCTAAAATGGCTACCAAAAAGCAAAAAATTGAAGACGTAAAAAATGAAAAGAATCTTGTTGCCGCGAATGATTTTTCCAATGTCTTTGCCGTAAAAAATCCGTGGGTAAGCGAGAAAGCGTATTCGCTGTCGCAGCTTGGGCAGTATGTTTTTTTGGTTAATCCGCAAACGAATAAAAACGAAGTTAAAAAAGCGGTTAAGGTGATTTATAAAGTGGATCCGATTTCCGTCAATATCGTAAATCTTCCCGGGAAATCGAAAAAATTCGGGCAGATTAAAGGCAAGAAATCCGGATATAAGAAAGCAATTGTAAAACTAAAAGAAGGCCAAAAGATCGATATCATGCCCGCGTAAAAATTATGAAAAAATATACACCGACAACCGCATCAAGAAGGCAAATGACTAATGTCGATTACGATCAGATCAGTAAAACCAGGCCAATAAAGAGGCTGACTGTTCGCTTGGCGAAAAGAGCCGGGAGAAATAATCAAGGCAGGATCACGACTCGGCATCAGGGCGGCGGGAATAAAAATCTTTACAGGATAATTGATTTTAAACAGAACAAAGTGAATATTCCGGCAAGGGTGGAGGCTATTGAATACGATCCGTACAGGACCGCCTTTATCGCCAGAATTATTTATAAAGACGGCGAAAGAAATTATATCTTGGCGCCCAAAGATTTGAAAATTGGTGATGAAATTGTTACATTGGAAAGCGCGCCGCTTAAAACCGGAAATCGATTGGTTTTAAAAAATATTCCAGTCGGTTACTTTGTTTACAATATTGAGCTGAAACTTGGGAGAGGAGGGCAAATAGCCAGATCGGCTGGCGCGTATGCCCAAATATTGGCTCAAGAAGGAAATACAACCCATTTAAAACTTTCTTCCGGTGAAATCCGAAAAGTTCTGGGAAATTGTTTTGCTTCAATCGGTCAGGCTTCAAATATTGAACATAATTTGGTTAATATTGGAAAAGCCGGTCATACACGACATCTTGGAATCAGGCCGACCGTCCGTGGCACTGCCATGAACCCCGTTGATCATCCTTATGGCGGCGGCGAAGGCAGACAAAGAAGAGGCACAAAGAGACCAAAAACCTTGTGGGGCAAAGTTACCGGAGGCAGAAAAACAAGGAAGAAAAAGAAATGGTCAAATAAATTAATCGTAAAAAGAAGGAAATAAAAAACAATGAGCAGATCAAGTAAAAAAGGTCCATATGTCGATTCGAAACTGCTGAAAAAAATCGCCAATTTAAGGCCGGGCGGAAAAGAAATAATTAAAACCTGGTCTCGCGATTCTGAGGTTTCACCGGAAATGATCGGATTTACTTTTGGCGTTCATAACGGGAAAGACTTTGTAAACGTAAGAATCACCGAGGATATGGTTGGCCACAGATTAGGAGAATTTTCATTGACCAGAAAATTCGTTCGCCATGGAGGTAAAATGCAAAAAGAGCTGGAAAGAAAAGCAGCCGCTCCCGGAGGTAAATAAATCGTTAAAATCAAAAGATCAAAATGACCAACAGTAAAGAAAAACAATTGCAAACAGCTCAATTAAAGCACCTGAGAATGGCTCCGCGCAAAGTGCGTCTGGTTGCTGGTTTACTCAAGGGTATGTCTGTTAATAATGCCGAAGCGCAGTTATTGGTAAATCCGAAAAGAGCGACAGAGCCGCTGTTGAAGTTGTTAAAATCAGCAATTTCTAACGCTAAAAATCAGCAAATGGACGTTGAGAAGCTTTTTATAAAGGAAATCAGGGTTGACGGCGCGCCAATGTTAAAAAGATGGTTGCCTCGAGCGCAGGGACGAGCTACTCCTATTCAAAAAAAAGGAAGCCATATCACAATTATTTTGGCGGAGTCTGAAAAAATTAAACCCTCCAGATTTAAAATTGCGGAAGTAGAAAAACCGAAAAAATCCCAAAAAGCCGACGAGCATGAACATGAGCATGAACACGAGCATGTCCATGACCATGAATATGAGCATATTGAGAAAAAAGAAAAATTAACCCAAGACGGCAAAGGATTTTCCAAAAAAATATTCAGAAGAAAGGCAGTATAATAATTAAATTATCAGATTTTAGTCTTTAGTATTTAAAATCTAACTAATAATAACTAAAAATTATTTCAAATGGGTCATAAGATTAAACCAACTTCATTAAGGATCGGAGTTATCAAAGATTGGAATGCGCGATGGTTCCCGAAGAAACGGAATTTCAAAACTCTTTTAGAAGAAGATGTTTTGATTCGCAAAATTATTGACGATAAAATTTCTCAGGCTGAAATTGACAGAATCTCTATTGAAAGAGTTGGCGATTCCGTAAAAATATTCATCAAAACCGCCAAACCGGGCTTGATTATCGGCCGTGGCGGAAAAGGAATTGAGGACTTGACTAGATTGCTGGAAAAGAAAATCAATAATATCCGTGCTTTGAAAAAAATAAAAAAATTGGGCGGATTAAATTTAAATATCGAAGAATTGAAAAGAACTGAAATTTCTGCCGGTGTCATTGCCCAAAATATCGCGAAAGATTTAGAAAGAAGAATGCCGTTTCGCAGAGTTATTAAAAGGCAGTTGGATCAGATTTTGCAGTTCCGTGGCGTCAAAGGTGCTAAAATCAGGGTTTCCGGACGCTTAAATGGAGCTGACATCGCTCGAGCCGAAGTGCTGTCAAAAGGAACAATCCCTCTTCAGACACTCAGAGCCGATATTGATTATGCAGAAGGAACTGCATATACGACGTACGGAACTATTGGAATAAAAGTTTGGATTAATAAAGGGGAAATATTTAACGAAAAAGGCGAAGCTGAACAAAAAGGAAGAAATAAAAATAGCTAATAGCTGATAACTAACGTGTTAATACCAAAAAAAGTAAAACATAGAAAATGGCAGAAGGGACGCTCAAAAAGCAGAACCGTTGAAACCAGAGGAACTCAATTGGAGTTTGGCGGCTATGGATTGCAAGCAATGGAGAGTGCCTGGATGAACTCCCGCCAGATAGAAGCGGCCAGAAAAGCAATCGCGTTTTTTACGAAAAAAGGAGGAAAGACTTGGATTAGAATTTTTCCCGATAAGCCGATTACCAAAAAACCGCCGGAAGTTACATTGGGAGGCGGTAAAGGATCCGTCGATCATTATGTTTTCCCTGTTAAGCCCGGAAGAATATTGTTTGAACTTGATGGATTGAGAGAAGAAGATATTGTCAAAGCGTTGACCAGAGCCGGCCATAAACTTCCGGTTAAAACCAGGATAATTAAGAAATAATGACGATAATGCCTGCCTGAATATCGAAGAGGCGGGTAAATATAATTGTATATCATTACTGCGACGATTAAATAAACTTGTATTATGAAAAATAGCGAATTACAACAATTAAAAAACAAATCAATTGCCGAACTTCAAAAAGATTTATCTGAGAATAAAATTAAACTTAGAAGCTTGAAATTTGATTTGGCAGCTGGTAAGGTGAAAAACGTTCAAGAAATAAGAAAAATAAAAAAACTGATTGCGATGATTTTAACATTGTTAAATAGCCAGAAACAATAATTATGAAAAGAAGATTACAGGGAACCGTAGTTTCCGACAAAATGAATAAGACTAGAATTGTTGCGATTACCAGGCTAAAAGAGCATTTAAGATATAAAAAATATTTCAAAACCACCGAAAGATTTAAAGCGCATGATGAAAAAAACGAATTCAAATCGGGCGATGTCGTGATTATTGAAGAAACCAGGCCACTATCAAAAGATAAAAGATGGAAAATTATTAGCAAATTATAAACCATCAACTAAAGGCGATGATTCAAGAAAGATCATTATTAAAAGTTGCAGATAACAGCGGTGCCAAAATAATCCGATGCTTTCGGATTTTGGGCGGCACAAAAAGACGATACGCAAGGCTCGGCGATGTTTTTATAGCGTCAGTCCAGATCGCGGAACCGCGCAAAGCCGTTAAGAAAAAAGACAAAATCAGAGCGGTTTTAGTCAGGCAAAGCAAGGTAACCAAAAGACCGGATGGCACGTATTTCCGATTTGACGAAAACGCCGCCGTTGTCGTCAATGCCAAAAATGAACCGGTTGCGACAAGAATTTTCGGCCCTATTCCGAGAGAATTAAAAGAAAAAGGTTTTGAAAAAATCGTAACAATGGCGGAGGAAATAGTGTAATATAATCCAAATTAACCAATGTTATCCGAATAAATATTTGTAAATTTAGATGCAATTCGTAAGTTGGGATTACAATAATGAAAATAGTAAAAGGCGATACAATTAAATTAATTAAAGGAAAAGACAGAGGAAAAACCGGAAAGGTTTTAAAAGTAATACCGTCAGATGACAGGATTCTGGCGGAGGGTTTGAATATGTACAAAAAGCATGTTCGGCCGAAAAAACAGGGTGAAAAAGGGGAAACGGTTATTATTCCCAGGCCGTTTAACGCAGCAAACGCCATGGTTGTGTGTTCAAACTGTGATAAACCAACCAGAATCGGCTATGCGATCGAAAACGGCAAAAAACAACGGATTTGCAAAAAATGTAAAGCGAGAATATAAAATGAGGGAATTATTATTAAAAGAAAAATATTATAAAGAAATTGTTCCGAAGCTTAAAGAAGAATTGAAGCTGAAAAATAATTTAATGGCGCCTAAAATCAATAAGGTTGTCGTTAATATCGGCATTGGCCGAATGAGTCAGCAGGCGAACTTCCAAGACAGGATTTTGCCGGAAATTATCAAAGATTTGACAATCGTTACCGGACAAAAGCCGAAGCCGACTACCGCCAAAAAATCGATTTCCGGATTCAAATTGAGACAAGGCCAGATTATCGGATTGAAAGTTACTTTAAGAAGGTCACGAATGTATGATTTTATGGATAAGATCATTAAAACGGTTTTTCCCCGAGTTCGCGATTTTAAAGGTATCGATTTGAAAAATATCGACAAAAACGGTAATCTTTCAATCGGCCTCAAAGAACACGTGGTTTTCCCTGAGATTAGTCCTGAAACGTCCAAAGTTGATTTTGGATTGGAAATAACAGTCGTCGCAAAGGCTCGAAACAAGGATGAAGCAATCAAGCTATATCGATTAATCGGCATTCCACTGAAAAAGTAGTTATTATAAATAATACTGCTAATTACTAATAATTAAAAAATATTTAAAATGGCAAAAAGATCAGTCGTGGCAAGATCACAAAAGAAACCAAAATTTTCAACGCGTGCAGTTATGCGCTGCTTTAAATGCGGGCGAAAACGGGGATACATAAGGGATTTCGGCCTCTGTAGAATTTGTTTTAGGGAGATGGCCTCAAAAGGTGAAATTCCGGGAGTAAAGAAGTCGTCATGGTAAAATATTTATTATTTTTTACAATAACTAACCGCTAATTACTAACAACTAAAAACTATTTAATGTATATAGAATTATTAAACAAAATTAAAAACGCTCAACTAGTAAAAAAGGAATCGCTAAAAGTTCCTTTCACCAAGAATAAAGAGAGAATTCTGGAAATTTTGGCGTCAAAGGGATACATAGAGTCATTTGATAAAAAAGGACGGGGTCCGAAAAAGATTCTAAGCATTAAGCTGAAATATGATGACGGAAAAGGCGTGATTAACGGATTTAAATTTATCAGCAAACCTGGCCAAAGAATATATATTGGCTATGAAGAAATTAAATCGGTGAAAAGCGGTTACGGATCATTGGTTATTTCAACGCCCAATGGAATTATTACCGGGCCTGAAGCCAGAAAAACCAAAGTCGGCGGCGAAGCGCTTTTCCAAATATGGTAGTAAAATATTTATTATTTCTTAGACCTTAGTTATTAGAAATAACAAATAACATTCAAACAATAACTAACCGCTAATTACTAACATCTAAAAAACTATTTAAAATGAGTAAAGTCGGAAAAAAACCAATTTTAATACCTGAAGGAATCACTGCTGCAGACGACCGGGGAATTTTGATATTCAAAAAAGGAAACGAGGAAGTTAAAATATCCGTTCTCCCTTACGTTAAAGTTGAAATAAAAGAAGAAACCGATGAAAACGGTAAAAATTTAAGAACTGTAAACTTTTCAACTCATAGTGGCATTAAACAGGCCAGAGCTAACTGGGGCACTATTCGAGCTCTGACAAATAACATTATCGAAGGCCTGGAAAAAGGATTTAAAAAAGCTTTAGAAATTGAAGGAATCGGATACAGGGCGATGATGGACGGCGAAAACCTTGTTTTAAATATCGGGTATTCTCATCCCGTTAAATACAACCCCAGAAAAGGAATCAAAATTTCAGTTGAAAAAAACGTCATTACTGTCGCCGGTATGGATAAATCCTTAGTGGGGCAAACCGCGGCTGAAATCCGAAAAATCAAAAAGCCGGAACCGTATAAAGGAAAGGGAATTAGATATCAGGGCGAAATCATCAGAAGAAAAGCCGGAAAGAAAACCGGTACCAAATAAAAACCGATGAATAATAAAAAAATATTAAACAAAATAAGAGAAAAAAGATCCGCCCGTTCAAGAGCCAGGATTTTTGGCACCGCTCAAAAGCCGAGGTTGTCAGTTTTTCGCAGCAATAATTTCACCTATGTCCAATTGATTAACGACTCGGACGGAAAGACTTTGGTTAGCGCCTCAACAAGAGAATTAAAGAAAAAATCAGAAAAAAATACCAAAACTCAGGAAGCGATTTCGTTAGGTTCTTTGATTTCAAAAAAAGCATTGGAAAAAAATATCAAATCGGCTGTTTTTGACAGAGGAAGCTATAAATATCACGGTCGCATAAAAGCAGTGGCTGAAGAAGCCAGAAAGTCGGGACTAAAAATATAAAATTTAAAAATTTTTAACGTGGAACAAAAATTCAAGCGAGAAAAAATTAAATCGGAATTTAAAGAAAAGATTCTAGACTTAAGGCGAGTTACGCGTGTCGTTGCCGGAGGCAAAAGAATGAGCTTTCGCGCGACGGTTATACTCGGCGATGAAATGGGCAGAATTGGCTTGGGTATCGGAAAAGGACTCGATGTCGCTCAGGCAGTTGATAAGGCAAAGGCCAAGGCCAAAAAAAACATGCTTGCGGTTAATTTGAAAGGAAGAACCATCCCTCATGAAATTGAAGCCAAATACGGTGCAGCTTCTGTCATTATTAAACCTGCCAAACTGGGTCGCGGCCTTAAAGCTGGCGGTGCTACCCGAAGCGTTTTATTTTTGGCGGGCATTAAAGATGCTACCGCAAAAATCCTGGGAACCACAAAAAACAAATTAACCAATGCGACTGCAACGATAGAAGCTTTGAAATCTATAAAAAAAATTAAAAAAAGTTCATAGATTTATAAAATTAGTAAGGTTTATAAAGTAAATACATTAATATTTAACATTATAGCTTTAAAAACTTTATAAACTGAATGTATGCAACTACATCAAATTGAAAAACCGAATAATTTAAAAAGCCCAAAGCGAGTCGGTCGCGGAGGAAAACGCGGAACTTTTTCCGGCAAGGGAACAAAAGGGCAAAAAGCCCGCGCCGGTCATCGCATTCGACCCGCCATTCGTGATTTAGTTATCAGAATCCCTAAATTAAAAGGATTTAAAAATAAACCGCTTATTTCCGCTCCGATTGCGGTCAGTTTAAAAGATATTGAAGCGAAAGTTTCGGAAAATACGATTACGCGCGAATCTTTAATTAAAGCCGGACTCTTAAAAAAATCAGAAAAAAGGGTTAAAATCCTCTCAAACGGGGAACTTAAAAAATCACGCACCTTTAAAGGCCTTAAAGTTTCTAAAAATGCAAAAGAAAAAATCGAAGCAGCTGGCGGTAAGGTTGAGGCCTAAGGGTTGTTTTGTGTTTTTATTTAAATAAACGTGGATAAAATATTAAAAATTTTTAAAATCAAAGAGGTTCGCAATAAAATTCTGATCGTTGCCGGTCTTTTGGTTGCCTTTCGCGTTTTAGCCGCCATTCCCATACCCGGGATTGATGCGGTCCGTTTGAGGGAATTTTTCAATTCCAGTCAACTTTTCGGATTTCTCGGACTGATGACCGGAGGTACTCTCAGTAATGTCTCGATTATCATGCTGAGCGTCGCTCCATACATCACTGCAACGATTATTATGCAGCTTTTAACCATGATATTTCCCAAATTAAAGGAAATGTATTATGAAGAAGGAGCTGCAGGTCAGGCTAAATTTAACAGAATCTCCAGATATATAACCGTGCCATTAGCCATGCTTCAGGGCTATGGCTTTCTAAATTTATTGGTATCAAAAGGAGCGCTCGCGCCCCTTGGTTTCTTTGATTTGATAAAAAACGTAATTATCATTACTGCCGGTTCTATGGTGGTTATGTGGCTTGGAGAACTAATTACCGAACAAAAAATCGGAAACGGAATTTCTCTCATTATTTTTGCCGGTATTGTCAGTCGCTTGCCCGGTTCCATTATTAATGCCTACCAACTGCTTAGTTCTGATGCTAGTCAGCTTCCGACCTATATTGCTTTTGTGATTATCGCAATTATTGTTGTCGCCGGAGTCGTTTTAGTTAATGAAGGCGAAAGAAAAATACCGGTTTCCTATGCCAAACAGATTCGGGGCAGCAAAATGTACGGGGGAGTTTCCAGTTATCTGCCCATTAAAGTCAATCAGGCGGGTGTTATTCCCATTATTTTTGCAATTTCAGTTTTGCTTTTTCCGCAGTTTATTGCACAGATTAGCGCTATTTTTTCCAAAACTTTTTCCGTGAAAATGATTGATTTTGTGAATAATTTTATGAATCCGCAAACAATTACCTACGGTATTATTTATTTTCTCCTCGTATTTCTTTTTACGTATTTTTACACAGCCATTACTTTTGACCCGCAGGAAATTTCCAAGAATTTACAGAGGTCGGGCGGATTTATTACCGGAATCAGACCCGGAGAATCGACCGCAGTCCATCTTTCTAAAATCATAAGCAGAATTACTCTTTGGGGAGCTATTGCTTTAGGTTTGATTGCTATTCTTCCCAATATTCTTCAATTGATAACCGGCGTTTCAATTTTAACCATCGGTGGAACAGCTGTTTTAATCGTTGTTGCTGTTGCACTTGATACGATCGATCAGATTAACTCCCAGCTGTTGATTCGCGAATACTAAATCCGTCATTATTTGGGAATTAGAAATTTTTTGTTGAAAATCCGTAGATCTTCAAAAAAATCTAAAATATGGCGTCCAAAAACAAAAAAAATTCTAAGCTTGCTATTATATTTTACGGTTCCCCCGGTTCGGGGAAAGGAACTCAAGCAAAATTATTAGCCGACAAACTTGGTCTCTATCATTTCGACACAGGTGATTTTTTGAGGAAGATTCTCAATAATCCGGTTTTGACAAAAAATAAAGAGATTATTAAAGAAAGAAAGTTAAACAGATCGGGGAAATTAAATAGTCCTTCTTGGGTTTTGAAGATAATTTCCAAACAGGCCGAAACAATTTCCAAATTGGGCCAGTCAATCGTTTTCAGCGGATCGCCGCGCACTCAGTATGAGGCTTTTGGCGTCGATCCGGCCGGCAAGTACAAGCCAACTGCTGGTTTGCTCAAAATTCTTGAGAAAGAATACGGTAAAAGGAATATTTTTATATTCGATTTGGAAATTCCGGAATCGGAAACCGTAAAAAGAAATTCCAAACGGACTACGTGTACGGTTTGCAAAGCGGCACTTATGGCAGAATTTTCCAGCGTAAAAAAATGCCCGTTTTGCGGAGCTCCTGTTGAACATCGAATTGATGATGATAAAAATATTATAACTGAGCGCCTGAAAGAATATCACAACAGGACATTCCCGATTATCGCCGAAGCCCGAAAGCGCAAATACAACATCATTAAAATTGACGGCACTCCGCCTCCCTTTGAAATCCATAAAAAAATAATTTCTTATTTCAGCTGATGGTAAAAATTTATTCACAGGAACAAGTTGCAAAAATAAAACAATCCGGCCGAATATTGGCGCGGATTTTAAAAATCCTCAAAAACGAGGCGAAAATAGGAATTTCTCTCAAATATTTGGACAATCTTGCTTTCCGGTTGGCTAAAGAAAGTGGCGCCGAACCGGCTTTTTTCAACTATCAGCCGGATGGAGCGGAGTATCCATATATGGCTTCTGTCTGCACTTCCTTGAATAATGTTATTGTCCATGGTTTCCCAACTGACTATAAACTGGTATCCGGGGATGTTTTAAAAATTGATTTCGGGATCAAATATAAGGGATATTATTCCGATTCCGCCGCTACGATTATTATCGGAAAAAGCTCGCCTGTTGCAAAAAATCTATCCAGAGCAACACAAAAAGCCTTGGAAGAAGCTATTAAAATCGCCAAACCAGGAAGTCATTTGGGCGATATTGGCTGGGCAATCGAAAAAACCGCCAAGAAATATAAGGTAAGAGTAATAAAAGGATTGACAGGCCACGGCGTCGGATTAAATCTTCATGAGGATCCCATTATCTACAACTATGGCAATAAGGGGGAGGGGCTTGAGCTTAAAGCCGGCATGGTTTTAGCTATTGAACCGATGTTTTCCGTCGGAACAAACGATACGATTCAGTTGAGGGATGAAAGCTGGGCCACTCGTGATAATTCTTTATCGGCCCATTTTGAACACACTATTGCAATTACCGAAAAAGGTTCGGAAATTCTTACAAAATAATCGAAATTTTTTAAACAAACTTTAAATAAAATTTTTTCGATCCCGTATATCGCAGGCAGGCGCAAAAGAAATTCATCCGTTATCCGCAGAGAAATTTTTAAATATTATGGAATCTAAAATTACTAAAATAAAATTTTATAAACGCACCGGCAACATACTTGCAAAAAGATGGGAAATTAAAATAAAAAAATGGCTTGAAGAAAAACACCCCGAAATAAAAATAACCGGAATATCTCCGGATGCAATTATAGCTCTTGGCGGTGACGGAACGATTTTGGAAGCGGCCCGCAAATGCGTTGCCGCTGATGTTTTACTCGTCGGTTTGAATCTCGGCACAGTCGGATTTTTGGCATCAGTCTACGATTCAGAAAAATTTTTTTCTTCCTTGGAAAAGATTTTTTTGGGAAAGTATTTTATCAGCGAACGGATGATGCTTGATATTAGAACTTTCCGGAATAAAAAAACAGTCTTTGAAACAAATGCCTTAAACGAACTTGCCATTATTAATCCGCTGGGTATGGTCGAAACCGAAGTTTTCGCGCATGATTTTCAATTGCAAAAAATCAAAGGAACTGGTGTTATTATAGCCACCCCGACCGGCTCGACCGCTCTAAATCTATCCGCTCACGGGCCTGTCGTTATGCCGGAATTGAAAGCATTTATCATAACCGAACTACTTGATCACAATATCCCCACTCCGAGCATGATTTTAAATCCGGATCAAGTAATAACCGTCAAAATTGCAAACTTCAGAAAAAAACATCTTCTGAAAATTTCTGATTCTAATATACCGGCGGAAGTAATATTGTCCGCTGACGGAGAAATAGTATTCTCCTTGGAAATTGGAGATAAAGTTGAGATCCGGCAATCTTCGCATTTTGCCAAATTTTGCGAACTGGGAAAATACGGTTTTTTAAATCGCCTTCAGGAAAAATTTGACTTTAAATAAAATAAAAGATTATTTCAAATCAATATGTCGAATTTGTTGATTTAAAAAATAATTTGATATATAATTTTATTTAACTGGAACAATATTGATACTCGGACAAACTATTAAAAATTTAAAATGAAACCGTATTTATCCATAATAATTCCCGCGTATAATGAAGCAAAAGTTCTGCCGATCACTTTATTAGATATCAATAAGGCTCTTAGTAAAGCAGATTTCACTTATGAGATTGTCGTTGTCGATAATAATTCAACTGACCATACCCGTGAGATTATTCAGCGCTTACAGGCAGGCATAAAAGAGTTGCGCGTCGAAGAATGTGTTGAACAAGGCAAAGCTAATGCCGTAAAAACCGGAATGCTGAATGCTAAAGGCGAGATTAGATTATTTATGGATGCCGATAATTCAACCGACATTGATCAATTTTTTCAAATGATCCCTTACTTTAAACAGGGATATAATGTGGTTATCGGTTCTCGCGATATCAAAGGAGCGAAACTTATTCCTCCTCAGCCGTGGTATAGGCGAATTGCCGGGGATATGGGAAACATAGTCATTCAAATTCTTCTTCTTTGGGGAATGTGGGATACACAATGCGGCTTTAAGGCATTTACTGAAAGAGCGGTTAATCAGGTTTTCCCGCTGGCTAAAAATAAGCATTGGGCATTTGATGTCGAGATCCTCTCGTTGGCAAAAAAATTTGGATACAAAATAAAAGAAGTTCCAGTTATCTGGAAAAACAGTCCGTCTCACAATATCCATGTTTCAACTTATTTTGAATTTTTAATTGACGTGTTCAAAATAAAATGGCGGATAATGACCTTCAAAAAAAGCTATAATTTAAAAGAAATTGCGAAACCGGTTTAATTCGATTAAATTTAAAAGCACTCGAATTTTCCTCATAAAATCAAGTATTTTATGAGGTTGCAATTCTCCTAAAAACCTATAAAATCAATTAAGCTTAAAAATCGAAATTCGAAGCAGAGTTAAAATTCTGTTCGTTTGAGAGTTAGGCGCAACAATGAAACACTACCTGTCAAAAGAAAAATTTGAAGAATTAAAAAACGAACTTGAAACACTTAAGAAAGAAGGCCGTGCCGATATCGCCGAGCGTTTAAAAAGAGCCAAAGAATTCGGAGATCTTTCCGAGAATGCGGAATATTCCGAAGCAAAAGAAGCTCAATCCAAAATAGAAGCCAGAATAATCGAACTGGAAAATATTCTAAGAAACAGCGATATTATTAAAAAAGGCGGCAATAAAGGAATTATTGAAATTGGCGCAACTATAACTGTTGAAAAAAGCGGGAAGAAAATAAATTATACGATTGTCGGATCCAAAGAGGCCAGTCCGGAAAAAAATCTCATTTCAAACGAATCGCCTTTGGGGCGCGCTTTCATGGGCAAGAAAGTCGGCGACAAGGTTCAGGTGGAAACCCCGAAAGGTAAATCGGAATATAAAATATTGGTAATAAATTAAAATACAAATTTGAATTTTTTAAATTTTCTAATTTCTAGTAACTAAATACCAATCACTAATCAATGTTTTGGGGAGATAAAATCGTTGAAGAAATTAAAAAAGAATATAAAAATAAGATCGGCTCAAACGAGCCGCTTATCATTCGTGATGAAAAAACCGCTTCCGGACGCGTCCATGTCGGATCTTTGAGGGGCGTTGCCATTCACGGAACAATTTCCGAAATCTTGACTGAACAAAACATAAAAAATAAATTTATTTTTGAAATAAACGATTTTGATCCAATGGACGGTTTACCTATTTATCTTGATAAAGATAAATTTTTTCCACATATGGGCAAACCGCTATGCAATGTCCCGTCTCCGGATAGTAAGGCAAAAAATTATGCCGAATATTTCGCGCAAGAGTTTGTCGGCGTTATTGAAGAAATCGGCTTCCATCCCGAGTATTACCGCTTAAGCGATTTATACAAAACCGGAAAATTTAATGGTGCAATAAAGATCGCGCTGGAAAATGCCGGTAAGATTCGTGAAATTTATAAAAAAGTTTCCGGACAGGTTAAGTCGGAAGAATGGATGCCTTTGCAGGTAGTTTGTGAAAACTGCGGCAAAATCGGGACTACAAAAGTCATTAATTTCAATGGTGAAAAAGTTGAATATATTTGTGAGAAAAATATGGTGAGATGGGCGGAGGGCTGCGGATGCCGCGGCAAAATTTCTCCGTTTGACGGGAATGCCAAATTGCCTTGGAAAGTCGAATGGGCTGCCAAATTTTCCGTTTTGAACGTCGATATTGAAGGCGCCGGAAAAGATCATTCGACCAAAGGCGGATCGCGTGAAATCGCAGATGCGATTTCCAGGGAAGTTTTCAACCGAAAACCGCCCTTTAATATTTCCTATGAATTTTTTTTGGTTGAAGGCAAGAAAATGTCATCTTCAAAAGGAGCCGGTGCTTCTTCCCGGGAAATTGCGGATTTACTTCCGCCGGAATTGGTCCGATTGCTTTTAATCGGGAAAGATCCGAAGCGTGTTATTGATTTTATTCCAGACGGAGACACTATCCCGGTGCTTTACGATACTTATGATAAAATGGCCGGACTATATTTTCAAAATATTAAAGATGATTTCAATCGCGCGTTCATCTTAAGTCAAAAATCGGAAAATCGCGGTAATATAGAAGAAATTTTTTTGCCCAGATTTTCCCAAATCGCGTCCGCAGTTCAGATGCCGCATGTGAATTTATATGAAGCGGTTGAAAAAATGAAAGGTGCTCCGCTAACCGGTTTGGATAAAAAAGAAACTGACTGTCGGGTACAATATGCTCAAAATTGGCTTAAAACTTATGCTCCCGATGACTTCAAATTTAAGCTACAAGAGCAAATTCCCGAAGCCGCAAAACAATTCAATAATAAACAAAAGCAAGCCCTCAAGCTTTTATTGAATTACGTTAAATCCCAAAAAGAATTGGATGGTCAGGTACTACATACTCATCTGCATGAAATAAAAAGCGAGACTGGGATTGTCCCGCAAGAATTATTCAGTGCAATTTATATCAGTTTTTTAAATAAGCGAAGTGGTCCAAAAGCCGGGTGGTTTTTGAGCGTTTTGGATAAAAAATTCCTTGAGAAAAGATTGGAAGAAGTTATTAAATAATATGATTACAGTAAAAGAAAATTTAGGGATTGATTATTTGCAAGCTCAAGAACTGCTTGAAAAATATATTTCAAATAAAAATACCAGACTGCATTCGATTGAAACCGAAGCAATTATGCGGAAATTGGCAAAGCATTTCGGCGAGAATGAAGAAGAATGGGGGATTATCGGTTTGCTTCACGATATTGACTGGGATCTTACAAAAGAAAACACAATTGAACATTGCAGGAAATCAATCGAAATTCTAAAAAATGCCGGTGCGACAAGTTTCTTAATCGAGGCGGTTATTTCTCATGGCTATGGAAATAATTTATGCGGAGCTCCTCAAGACAAGCAGCGAAAAACAACGCTTCAATATTGTCTTGCTTCGGCCGAAACCGTTACAGGATTAATAATTGCCGCTTCATTAATGCAGCCGGAGAGAAGTGTTTTAAATTTGAAATTAGAATCCTTAAAGAAAAAATTCAAAGACAAAAAATTTGCTGCGAATTGCAATCGTGATGTTATTTTAGAATGCGAAAAAACCGGCGTCCCGCTCGATGATTTTCTCAAATTAAGTCTGGAATCCCTACAAGAAATAAGCGATAAATTGGCCTAATTTCCCGTTTATCATATCCTTCCAACTTTCTATTTTCTGAATTATACTTTAACTGTATTGCATTTATTTAATTCTCCTAAATCCCAATTCTAACTATTAAAATTCTATTTAAAAATGACTCCTACCGAGCAAATAAAGGAAAAAATCGATATAGTGGACTTTATAAAGGGGTATATTGAATTAAGGCCGGCCGGAAAGTATTTCAAGGCGAATTGCCCGTTTCATCAGGAAAAGACGCCGTCTTTTATAGTTTCGCCTGACAGGCAAACTTGGCACTGCTTCGGGTCATGCGGCGAAGGCGGCGATATTTTCAAATTTTTAATGAAATACGAAAATATTGAGTTTTACGAAGCTTTAAAAATTCTGGCCGAAAAAGCCGGGATTGAGCTTAAAAAAATCAGTCCCGTCGATCAAAAGCAATTCGGAATTTTATACGATATAAACAATTCCGCCAAAGATTTTTTTAAAAAAAAATTGCTCGCAAATAGTCGCGTTAAAAAATATTTGGAAGAGCGTGGTCTTAAAGATAAGGCCATTAATGAATTTGAGATCGGATTCGCACCGCAAGCTTATGAAGAGCTCACGCTGGATTTGATTAATTTGGGTTATGACATCAAAGATATCGAAAGAGCTGGATTGAATTTTAAAAGTGAAAAAGGAAATTATATCGATAGATTTCGCGGCCGAATAATGTTTCCAATTTTCAATCATTTCGGGAAAATTGTCGGATTCAGCGGAAGAATCATGCCGGAATATGACAATGGCGAAACCGGAAAATACATCAACAGTCCTGAAACCGCAATTTACAACAAATCGAAAATTCTATACGGATTCCATAAAGCGAAAAACTTTATTCGTCAGGAAAATCAGGCGCTTTTGGTCGAAGGTCAGATGGACTTCCTAATGAGTTATCAGGACGGAGTCAAAAATGCGGTCGCTACCTCGGGAACCGCTTTAACCGAAGATCATCTTCGCGCTCTTCGCCGCCAAACCGATAATCTTATTTTTTCTTTTGACAGCGATGAGGCCGGTTTAAAGGCTGCCGAAAGAAGTATTGATTTGGCCGACAATTTGGATTTTAATGTTAAAATCCTGACTTTACAGGACAGTAAAGATCCGGCTGAAACTGTTTTAAAACACCCGGGTTTAATGGTTGATTTAGTAAAAAAGTCCAAACCCGTAATGGAATTTTATTTCGATCGTTATATAAATAACAAGCAGCCCGCTGGCTCAAGCGGAAAACCGGATATTGGCGAGTTTAAAAAAAATCTTCGCATTGTCCTCTATAAAATTAAAAACTTAATAAGCCCAATTGAACGCGATTATTGGATAAAAGAACTTTCGTTATTGGTAAATATAGGCGAACAAGTTCTTGTCCAGGAAATGACGCAATTGTCCGAAATAAAAAAAGAAAATCGGACAGAAAAAAATTTAATAAACAATCAATTGCAAATCACCGCTCCGACCAGGCGGGATTTGATCGGCGAAAGGCTGATCGCCTTAACTATTATTAAGGATTCTTTAAAAAACAAAATGGAAGAATATTTCCAATATTTGCCTGAAAAATTCCAAAAAATATTTAATTATTGCAGTAAAAAAGAGCCGTCGGATGATTCCGAAATTGCGCGATTAGCCGATGATCTTGTTTTACGCTCCAGTCTGGAAATCGAAAAAACAGATATGGAGAAAATTGATGAAGAATTCTCCGATCTTCTAAAACAATTAAGAAGCGAATCATTAAAGGAAAAAAGGAATGAATTAATGCGTGCAATAAAAGAGGCGGAAAGGAAAAAAGATGAACAAAAATTAAGCGAAGTTCTGAAACAATTTGACGAATTGTCAAAATTGCTTCAGAATTAGCAGCATACCAAAAATCTTATGGCGAAAAATAAAAAGAAGGAAATCATAAAAACGGCTAGTAAAAAAGGAATAAAAAGATCTCCGAAAACAAGCAAAAAAACCACCAAAAAAACAAAAAAACCCGTTAAGCGCGGTAAGGCTGTTAAGGCGGCAAAACCGAAAAAACAAGCGAAAAAAACCGCTGTTGAAAAAGAACTGACCGGAGTCGACAAGGAAACCGTCGATGAACTGGTTCAAAGAGGAAAATCCCGCGGTTTTGTTACTGATACTGAAATTCTTCATTATTTCCCGAAAATTGAGGATGATATTTCTCAGCTCGAAGAGATTTACGATTATCTTGAAAAAAATAATATTAAAGTTATCGAAACCGCTGCCTTAATCGAACTTCCATCAGAGGAAGCCTCCAAAAAAGAATTAGAAGAAACGGCTTTATTAAATATAGAAGAACATCCCGACACCGTTCAGCTTTATTTAAAAGAAATTGGGCGATATTCTTTGCTTACCGGAGATGAAGAAAAAGATTTAGCCAAAAGAGCGGAAAAAAACGATGAAGCGGCCCGCCAGAGACTGATTCAGGCTAATTTAAGGCTTGTAGTTTCCATCGCGAAACGATACGCCTATCGCACAAGCCAGATGGGAATTTTGGACTTAATTCAAGAGGGAAATATAGGTTTATCTAAAGCGGTTGATAAATTTGACTATCGAAAAGGCTTTAAGTTTTCAACTTACGCAACCTGGTGGATTCGTCAGGCCATTACCCGCGCCCTGGCCGACCAGTCTAGGACCGTTCGAATTCCGGTTCACATGATTGAAAATATCTCGAAATATACCCAGGTTAAAAGGCGATTGATGCAAGAGCTCGGCCGCGAACCGTTGGCCGAGGAAATAGCTATTGAAATGGGAACGACTGTTGATAAAGTTTATAATCTTCAAAAAATTTCCCAGGAAGTTATTTCGCTTGAGGCTCCATTGGTTGAAGATAATGATGAGGCAACATTGTCCGATTTGATTCCGGATGATAAGAATCTTTCTCCGGTTCAATCTTCCGAATTGGCGCTTTTAAAAGAAAAAATTCGTGAAATTTTAATCGATCTTACTCCTCGCGAGCAGGAAATTTTGAAATTGCGATTCGGTCTAGGTGATGGGATTACTCATACACTTGAAGAAGTCGGCAAAAAATTCGGCGTTACCCGCGAACGTATCAGACAGATTGAGGCAAAGGCATTGGAAAAAATCAAAACCCACGGCAAGGCCCGCGAATTGGAACAATACTAAAAATAGTTGTCCGTTCGCAATTTTTTTGAATTTTTTAAACTATAAACTAAAATCTAATAACTAAAAAACTATTCTATAATGACAGCACAGGAACTTCGAAAAAAATATTTGGATTTTTTTAAATCCAAAGGTCATACAATTATCCCGTCCGCATCTTTAGTTCCGGCTGAAACCGATGCCTCGGTGCTTTTTACGACTGCAGGAATGCATCCCTTGGTGCCGTTTTTATTGGGAGAACCGCATCCGGGCGGTAAACGTGTTGTAAACGTTCAAAAATGCGTTAGGACGGGGGATATTGATGATGTCGGAGATAATCGCCATCTTACATTTTTTGAGATGATGGGAAATTGGAGCTTTGGCGATTACTTCAAAAAAGAAGCTATTGAATGGAGTTTTGAATTTCTAACCGGTAAAGAATGGCTTAATTTAGATCCGAAAAGAATCTATGTGACTGTTTTTAAGGGTTATCCATCGACAAACTCAGAACAAGGAATTCCTCGCGATGAAGAGGCGATTAAAATCTGGCAAGAAACTTTTTCTAATTCTAAAATTGGAATAAATGCGGAAATCGCCGACGATGATGGAATTATTAAAAATAATATTCGAATTATTCCTTTGGGATTGGATGATAATTTTTGGATCGCCGGCGCAACTGGTCCGTGCGGAGGAGACACGGAAATGTTCTATGACACACGTCCGTCCAAGGGGAAAATTGACGGACAAAAATTTTCCGATCTGGTCGACAGCTTCCGTCTGATCGAAGTTTGGAACGATGTTTTTATGGAATTTGAAAAGAAAGCGGGCGGATCGGTGGAAAAATTGGCACAGCAAAATGTGGATACCGGAATGGGTGTAGAAAGAACGCTGGCAATTTTAAATGATAAAGAATCAGTCTTTGATACCGAATTATTTCAGCCGATTTTTGAAAAAATTTCCGAAATTTCTGATAAAAAATATGAGGGCAATGAAAATTCTTTCAGAATTATTGCCGATCACATAAAATCCGCAACGTTTATGATTTCCGATGGAGTTGAACCAAGTAATGTTATGCGCGGCTATGTTTTGCGCCGTTTAATTCGCCGCGCTATTCGATACGGAAAGGTTCTAGGAATTGATAATAATTTCACACAGCAAATTTCCGAAACCGTTATTGAAATGTATAAAACTCCATATTCGGAATTAGAAAAAAATAAAGATAAAATTTTAGAATCTTTAGGAAAAGAGGAAGATAAATTTCGTGAAACTTTAGAAAAGGGATTAAAAATACTTGAGAAAGAAATCAGGCAACTTTCTTGGAGTGGAGAAAAAGCTCACGACGTGAATGGAATATCAATTTTGGATTCAATACCAATCTGGCGAATGAAAAAAAGTAAGGAGAAATTTCCAGGAAAAATCGTTTTTGATTTGTATCAGACTTACGGTTTTCCGCTCGAAATTACTAAAGAGGAGCTTCAAAAGCAAAACATAGAAATCGACGAAAAAGGTTTTCAAGAAGAATTTCAAAAACATCAGGAGCTTTCCCGCACAGCTTCAGGCGGAGTTTTTAAGGGTGGATTACAAAGTCAGGACAAGCAAACCACAAAACTTCATACGGCAACCCATTTATTACAAGCCGCTTTACGCGAAGTTTTGGGGCCTCATGTTTTCCAAAAAGGAAGTAATATTACGGCGGAAAGATTGCGTTTTGATTTTTCCCATCACGAAAAAATGACTCCGGAACAGATCGAAAAAATCGAGAATTTAGTTAATGAAAAAATTCGCGAAAGTATTTTTGTTATTTGCAAAGAAACGGACGTTGAAACAGCCAAGAAAGAAGGCGCGATAGGCGTATTTGAGTCTAAATACAGCGAAAAAGTAAAAGTTTATTCCGTCGGTGAATTTTCAAAAGAAATCTGCGGCGGACCTCATGTCCAAAACACTTCCGAGCTTGGCCATTTTAAAATATTAAAAGAGGAAGCGGTCAGCGCCGGTGTTCGCCGCATAAAGGCGATTTTGGAATAAATCAATTCAATTTCCTTCTATTTTTCTTCGGCAGTGTTATTATCGTAGTTTCTTGTCCCACGCCTGGAGCCGCTTCGCTTCGTTTTTTCGCTTCACGGACAACTTGTTCGACGCGTTTTGCCGGAAATGTTTTTTTATACCCGGATCCGATTAGATAATACATGGCATGCGCCGCACCGCTTCCTACGGCGACATATCCTAATTCATCGTGCGATGTTGAAATTCCTGGATGGGTTATGCTGTATATGTGGCAATTCCCGCCGGGGTTGCTTCCCGCAACTATCATTTCGACGCCTATACTGAATGAATCCAATTCATGTTCGATTTTATTGACGACTCCCGGAAATAATTTTTGCTGTATATCATAATAAGAGTTCAAATTCAAACCTCTTGGCTCTAAAAATGTTTTGGAGAACAAATTTCGCCTGTAATCCTGATAAATTTTTCTTGTGCGCTCGACAACGTATTCCGTGCGTCGATGTTCCGGTTTGACATTCGCATCGGATCTGATATCTCTGATAAGCTGATCGACTATTTCAAAGGCATGCAAAGTATTGCCCGCCGTTAAAATTGCGATATTTTCGGTGGGGAAATATATTTTTCGGACGTCTTCCGTTTCAAATTCATAAGCGATTGGAATTGTGGCGGTTATCATCTGATCTGCGGCTAAGATTATTTTTTTCTTGTCTTCTGCTAAGGCGGCGATACAGATGGTCATATATTAATTTTACTACAAACCGAGAATTTAATGAAAAATTACCGAATTTTTCTATTTACATAAAACTAAATTCATGTATAATAAAACTGTTCCAAAATTGAATAATATTCCCCGGTAGCTCAGCTGGTAGAGCGGCTCGCTGTTAACGAGATGGTCGTAGGTTCGAATCCTACCCGGGGAGCATCTATAAAACTTAGGTCAGTTTCAGAAAAATTCAGCCGCGCTTCGCGGAGCGAAGCGTAAGGTTTTGTGGGGGTAAATTCGACACGACGGTTTTTGAGAAAGAGGTTCGAGCCGAAAATTTTTCGGAGGGAGGTCTTTTTGGCATTTATGTCGTCATTGATTGCGACTTTCGCAAGCAATGACGCGTCTTTTATCCAGTTTCGCATCGGTTCGAGCCACGGGCACTGGCCTCTTTGCGATCTCGCCAAAACCTCCTCCAGCGATTTCTTCTCCGACATGAGGGTTTTCTTGCGGGCAAGGTAGGTGTCGTGGTCGATTTCCTGATCCACAAAGAGGTCGGTGATCCGGTCTATCTTCTGGCGTACGTCGTCGATCTTCTCCTGTAAGCCCCTGACGAGGGTTGCCATCGTGCGGGAGGCGTCTTTTTCGTCTTCGTCCGCGAGCCGCGACATCTCTCTAGCCCACGCCTCCGGCATGACGTACTGCGTGAGCAGTTCGGAGAGGTCGGCGACAAGAGTTTCTTCCCTGATATATGGTTGCGAACAGCGGGTCGCCGCTTTTTTGGTACAGCGGTAATAGATATGGCCCTTCTGTTCTTCAGCGGTGATCATGCACCCACACTCGCCGCACCGGAGCAAGCCGCATAGCGGCTTCGGTTCTTTGTCCGTCTTCTGCGGGTGTCCCCGCCTCTCGATCACGGACTGCACTTTGTCGAACAATGCCTTGCTGATGAGCGGCGTATGCCTGCCCTCGTATATCTCCCCGCCATAGCGGAAATGACCGTAGTAAAAGGGGTTGGTGAGAATGAATTTTATTTGATCTTTATGGAGCGGATTGCCGTGCCAACTTTTCACGCCGTTATCAAAGAGAAATTTGGAAATGTCTTCGTAACGAGAGTTGCCTTTGGCGTACAGCTCGATGGCGGCGATAACCGCTTTGCTTTTCTTCCGGTCAATCACGATGGTCTTCGCTCGCACGTCGTTCAGATATCCCACGGGTGCGGTTCCGGGGAATATTCCCATCCGCGCCTTCTGCCGCAGCCCTCGGCTCGTATTGGAACTAAGATCGCGGATGAACTGGTTGGCCATGCCAAACTCGACGGACATGAGAAGCACGTTGTCCGGCGGATAGTAACTCTTTTCGGGCGTGGCGATACGCTGAATAGTTCCCTGTTGGAGCAACCAGCGCACAAGTCCGTCGTCCACCGGATTTCTCGCCAGTCGATCCAGCTTCCAGCAGATGACGCCCTGTGCCTCGCCCCGTTGGATACGGTTCATCATATCGTTGAATATCGGGCGTCCGGGCACTTTTGCCGTCCGGCTCTCGGTAAACTCGGTCAAAATCTCCAACCCTTCGCTTTTTGCAAGCGAGCGTAGTTCCTGTAACTGGCCTTCAATGGAGAGAACCTGCTTGTCCTCGACATCGGTGGATTTTCGGGCGTAGAGGAAGTAATTGGCCATAGTATTATAATATATTGTAATACTACCATATAATATAACAAGCGATATACTTGTGAGTAATGGGAGTTGAAGCCTCAAAACTCGGCAAGAATTTAAAGCGTATCAGAATCGCAAAGGGCATAACACAAGGCGATATCGTCCGCAAACTCGGCGTGGGGCGAGGATTTATAAGCAACATCGAGAACGGTAAAGCTAACCCGACGCTCACAACAATTACAAAACTAGCAAAGGCGCTCGGTGTTCCTACGGATGAACTCTTAAAATAATCATGGCGAACAGCAATCTCACTAACGCGAAAAGGACAAAGAACGACGAGTTTTATACTCAGTACGACGATATTCAAAAAGAAATTGAGGCGTATTTGGAATACGACCCCGATGTATTTCGCGGCAAAGTAGTGTATTGCAATTGCGACGATCCATTCGAGAGCAATTTCTTTCGCTATTTCGCGCTCAATTTCAACAAGCTCGGATTGAAACAGCTTATCACCACGAGCTACAAACCCTCGCCCGTAGCCAACACGCAATTGGGATTGTTCGGCAATGATAAAACACTCACGAAATCAAAAGGCCGTCCCAAGATAACTGCCAACAAATTTATTATCAATGAAGTGCGCGACATAGACGACGATGGCGAGTTCAGCTTGATGGATGTTGCCAAGCGGTTAAAGACGAATAAACACAACGAATGGACACCGCTAGAAGGCGACGGCGACTTCCGTAGCGATGAATCTATAAATCTGCTGAAACAATCCGACATCGTAGTAACAAATCCTCCATTCAGTTTATTTCGCCAGTATATAAAACAACTCGTTGATTATGATAAAAAGTTTTTAATCATCGGCAACATAAACGCGATCACCTACAAAGAAGTATTCCCATTGCTTAAAGGGAATAAGGTTTGGCTCGGCGAAAGTATCCATAGCGGCGATCGAGAATTTATAGTTCCACATTATATTTTCAAGGAAATCGGTAATTGGCGAACTGATGAAAATGGCGTTCATTACGCACGGGTTATGGGCGTTCGTTGGTTTACAAACCTAGACCATGGGAGACGGCACAAATCGTTACCGCTAATGACGAAAGCAGAAATTATAAAATTCAGCACCAAAAAACCATTCGAGAGATATAATAACTATGATGCTATCGACGTGCCACTAGTAAAACATATTCCTAATGATTATGAAGGCGTAATGGGCGTGCCAATCAGTTTTTTGGATAAATATAATCCTGACCAGTTTGAAATCGTTGGAATGTGTGAAAACGAAGACCTGTATAAAATGAAAACGAGAATATATACAAGCGCAGAATGCAAACAAGCCTATTTAGATAAGTTTGGGAAAAAAGGAACCTATGATTTAAATGCAAGCGGAGTGGTTATTAAGGACGGCCTACTAGAGAAGGTTTACCAAAGAATACTAATTAGACATAAGAAAAAAATAAAATGAAAACAATCTTAAAAACGGACATCACCGTAAAAGATATTTGCGAAGGGTTCGTCTATAACGAACTGGAAGGCAAAGGGCTATTCGGCTTGTCCGGCAAGCTCATCATTCAGCCACCGTACCAGCGTAATTTTATCTATGCCGAAGCAGGAAAAGAAGCAGCGGTGATTGAATCGATACTAAAAGAATACCCAATAGGCTTGATCTATTTTAATAAAGTTGGTAAGGACAAGTTTGAAGTTTTGGATGGACAGCAGCGTATCACTAGCATTGGGCGATTTATCGCCGGTAAGTTTGCCATCCAAGACGAAAATGGCATGCCCCAAAATTTTAGCGGATTGGCACGAGAAAAACGAGCAAAAATTGAGAATACGAAGCTAACCATTTATGAATGTGAAGGCGAGGAAACCGACATCATGAATTGGTTTGAAACTATCAATATTGTAGGTATTCCACTCAATGACCAAGAGAAAAGTAATGCCGTGTATTATGGCCCGTTTGTAACGCTTGCGAAGGAAGAGTTCAGTAATAATCAAAATTCCAATATTCAGAAATGGAACGCATATATAAAAGGTAGCGCTAATCGCCAAGATTTTTTGCATGCCGCACTAGATTGGGTGAGTAGGGGCAATATTCGAGAATACATGAGTAAGCATCGCAAAGACGAGAATATTAAAGAATTAAAAACCTATTTCAACAGCGTAATTGACTGGGTTTCCAATGTGTTTACCGATGTGGAAAACGAGATGCGCGGACTGGAGTGGGGCCGACTGTATGAGACATACCACAAAAAATCTTACGACCCTAAGAAGATATCGGCCGAAGTACACAAGCTCTATGCCGATTCGTATATCAAAAATCGCAAAGGTATTTTTGAGTATATCCTCGGCGGCTCTACTGATACCAAACTACTAGAAGTGCGAGTGTTTGACGATGCGACCAAGAAAGCGACCTACGCAACACAGACAGCTTTGGCAGAAAAGAAACATATTTCAAACTGCCCACTATGCGCCGTTGGACGCGATGCCAACAAGGACAGAATATGGAAACTGGACGAAATGGATGCTGACCATGTGGCGGCATGGAGCAAGGGCGGTAAAACATCGGCCAAGAATTGCCAGATGTTGTGCAAGACTCACAACCGAGCAAAAGGAAATAGATAAAAGGGAGCTTCGCCGATCTCCAAGCGGCGAAGAAATAAATTGCCTATAACACGCGCATGGGTGGCGTGGGGCAAGTGTTATAACAAAAATCTCGAACCTCTTTCTCAAAAACCGTCGTGTCGAATTTACCCCCACAAAACCTTACGCTTCGCTCCGCGAAGCGCGGCTGAATTTTTCTGAAACTGACCTAAGTTTTATAGATGCTCATCTCCACGCTCCCAGTCGAACGTTTTTTATCGAAAATCCGTGAGTTTTACCCCTGCATAAGGGGGTCGTTTACCCCTTCATTTGGGTAGTCACTAGCTATCTTCGGAGTGACTACCCTCCTGTCTCAAAATCGTCCCAATATCATTGGCTTTCTTGTATCGCCGCAACCCGAAATCCAACGCCGACTTCACTCCGCTCCGGCCTCTTAGCCTCCGCTCCGTTCATTTGTCCTCGGCCTTCTCTCCCGTCCGTCTTTTGTGGTGGCTCGTTGGTGGGGGTGAAAAAAATAAACCAAAACGCTCACGGCCGCATGGCCGGGAGCGAAAAATCTAACGTCAGATAAATTGGTACCATCTCTTGTTAGCAATGTTTTTCAATTTCTCACCAGCGGGAGTATTGTAAACAAATTCGATCTGTTCTGAGATTTGGCGCAAGATTCCCTGCGTTGTATTCATAGGATCAATCACAACCTGTAACGTTTGAAAATTCTGCCCGGAGTTTTGGTCGGGTACGGCTGGTACCATCGGACTGATAGGTGAAACTGACGACCCGGACGGGATAAGTACTGACTGTGATTGCGCGGGAAGATTTTTAAAATCAGATATTTTTTCGATAAGAATATCTATATATGCTGCCTTTGAATAAAATTGGCTTATTAAATCTATTTCGCTCTCTTCTAATCTATTAAGAAAAAGATGGATGCTGTCATTCCAACTGTTTGTTGGGAGCAACTTTGACGAAAGAGCGTATCCACGGTGGCCGCGATCTGAATTTCTAATCTGTAGTTCTGCATATCTAATTTCTTGCAATATCAGCCTAGCGGTTTCTCTCTTCTTGTCCATCCTCTGTTTGAAATAGAGATAGATGGCAAGAAAACCAACTAGGGCTACAAAGAAATTAGAATCGAAAAATGAAATAATATATTGCATTGGGATTATTTCCACCCTTGTCCTATTACCTTAAATCCGACCTGTTCCTGCGGAAGCTGAATCGGCCCCTGTGGTGTCTGCTGAACAACATTCACTTGTTGCTTGCGATACTCAACATCCATATCGTAGTAGTTCGATATATCATGGCTCTCGATATAAGCGATTTTATAGTTCTTTTTGTTTTGCATCACGTTCGCTCCAAGCTCCGTTTCGGGATTCCAAATTTTGCCGAACTCCAAATCTTTATTATATTCCTCATAGAGATCGGTCATCAGCTTCGCCAGCGTCGCATCGGCATCAACAACCGTCGTCAGCCCCAGATCGTCCTTCGCTTCTCTGCGGCCGATAAAATACTGATGTGAATAAAGTTTTTCAGTGAAGTAGTCCACGATTTTATCAACTACCTCCTCCTTCATCGCAACCTTGTGACTCTTTAGTAAGCGCTTTGCTAGCATACGGATAAGATTGTGGATACGGTTCACGTTGCCAAGCGCCAGCGGATGAATTTGCGGATTCGACTCCACAAATTTCGTGAAAATCTTGGAAAGTTCCTCGTCACTCTTGATGCCAAACTTATTTTTGGCAAGATCGAAATATGCCATCACGTCCTCAACGCTTATTGGGATGCGATTCTGCGCGTTTGCGGGATCGACAGGATTAAAGACATTAGCCGTGGATGGATCAATCGGCGAAAGTTCCGAAAGGTCGCTCATGACGATTTCGTCCGCACCGAGCGAGATCATAGTTGCCGCACTGTGCGCCTTGTAAGGTATAAGCACCGAAAACTTATCGCAGTGCTCGCGAATCATAGAAACTAACCGCCACGGTACCATCGTGTCGCCGCCCGCACTGTAAAGGAATAGGTCTATATTCTGGGTCTTGCCGATTTTTTGGAGCTGCTTGCTGATATGCGGAATAATATCCGGCGCGATGCGGGCGTTAAACGGCCCCTGTCGGTCGCTTGTAAGATATGAGATAACACGGGACTTCCTTGCGGTTTCTATCTGTTGTATGAGCTGTTTTCTATCCATAATATTTCTATTTTACAGCATTTTAGGAAAATTTTCCACCGCCCCACCCATACTATTGCGACCCAATTATCCAATCCTTTTTGAGTAGCAAGTAACTCACGATGGCGACGACTAAACCTATACCAAGCGGCGGCGACAGGAAAAGAATAAGCCGGATGATGTTATAGAAAAACGAAATGATTTGATTGAGTAGCCAAACGACAGCGATTACGATGGCCAGCATTATGAGGCACATCGTCAACCAAAATATCTTTTTCACGCCTCTGTGTAGATCACGATCTATCTTTCGGAGATGCCAAAGATTTTTGTAAAAATCTGTTTTGTAGTAGAGGTACGCGCCGGGGCCACCAAAGACAAGGGCACTGTAAAGCCCATATTCGAGGGGCGTAGAAATCGGAGAGATGTTCGTCCACACGAACGTTCCGCCAACGAAAAAGTGCCAGACGAGGAACGCAAGAGTGGAGGTTACGACAAAGATGGCTCCTGAAATAATCTCACGCCTATTCTTCTTGAGGACTTCTTTAGGCCAGTTCGGGTTCATTTCAGCCCAACATATGACAGGGCTTGAAAGAAGTCAAACAAAATAAGTAGGCCACCTATTGTCCGCGATAGGTAAAATCTATGTGCGCCTCTTGCCCATATCTTTCATGCACCCTAGCTGTCGCTTGACTCCGCGCAAATTCTTTGGCCGCTTCAGCAGTGGGAAAACTTGTTCCAACAGGAGCATCAAGATTTTCGGTGTCCACTCCGCCATTGCCGTTTGGCCCGACAATATTGATCCTCGACCTGTAAGTTCCATCAATCTGAAATGTCGAGATTTCTACTCTCACGTCCATCGTTATCAATTATTTCGTTTCTATGACGATATTCGCCTTCTTAAATTTATTCCCAGCAATCGGGCCGAGTATGACATAAACGAGACTGATCAAGAAGGCTATAGTGAAGCCGCCTTGAAATTGGGGTCCATTCGGAGAAAGGGAGTAGATTAAGCCCACAAGTACCCCGGTAACTATCACGCCGATAATCATAAGGATGCCAGCGAAGATTGAAAGTCCAACCGGCTTATATTCAGTAGCGAAAATGACGATGCCAAGAATCAAGCCGATGAAATACGTGAAGGAGAAAGGCAAAATGGTCGCCCATCCAGGTACGGTATTTATCCACGGCATAAAATACGCTATGACGGCTATGAGCACTAAGATGCCGTAAGTTATTCTCCATCCAGACATACTGTAATTATATACCAATATGAGTCCTAATTAAGGGAGGAATTTATACACCTCTTGCCCGCGCAACGGGAGGGTTGGGGCAAGGGCAAGAAACCGCTAATCTTCCGTCTCCGACGGCGCTAAAGTTTAGGTATATTTGGACGACGACCTGTCTAGCTTGGCGTTTATATATCTACAAAGTAGGACAATTAGAATAATAATTATCGAGGCGACGATATATGAGAAGAGATAATCTTCCCAAGCATGGCCGAGATAAAGATGTATGACGGCGACTGGGATTATGTTCAGGATGAGTGTTCCGGGTAACGCCAGTAAATATATAAAATCCACAGATAGGGATTGCCCGGTAGGTGCTATCAAAAAATAAAGCCACGATAGGCCGATAAGCAGCCAGTAGATTCCAACAGAAATTGAGGCATATTTAATCCAACCCTTCATATCCGCCGATATTATACCACCAAAGAAAGAGGCTTCTAAAGCCTCATAGGATAACTAATCTAATAACGGACAAGCACCTTTAATGCAAAATCGTCTTCGGCAGATCGTCCTTCGGCGACTTCCAGATCGGCTCGAAAATCGCCTCTGGCTTCGCAATGGAATACTTCATATCGCACGCAAAGAGAAACATATTGCTGCCCTTCCTGTCGGTGTTGGCTTCTTTGGAGGCGATCCTGAGGTTCTCGCTCCGCGTCTCGTTCGGGGTCACGGTGATCACCCTGAAATGGGTGAATCCCAAGGAGTCTTTGATCCGCTCCTCCCGCCACCACCGCCAATAGAGTTTGAGCTTACTCACGAACCGTTCTTCCGTCATCGTGCCCCGATCCACTTCGAGGAAAACGGGATATTCGTAGCCGTTGTATCCGAGGACGAAAAACGCATCCGGCACAAGTTCGGGGTTTTGGTCGTACTTGTCCCTCAAAGAATATTTCAGGTCATAGCCCTGCAGCCACTGTTCCAGTTTCAGGTCGTCCCGTTTCCGTATGGCAAGCGTGAGGCACGTCTTGAACTGCGAGATCATCAACGCGTGGGCGATGAGCGGCAGGGAGCGTTCGATCTCCCGCATACGGCGCAGAACCGCTTGATACTGCCCCGCGTCCCCGAAGACGGCCTCCACGCCCTGCTTGCCGAGGGAATAGACGATATGCGGGGAAGGCAGCTTGGAGCGGCTCTGGGTCTTGGGTCGGTCGAGATACCCCAAGTCGTACATCAGGGCGAGCCTCCTCAAGAAGTTGCGCCTGCCTCCGGGGTGCAGGGCAAGGATTTGCTCGGTGTTCAGGAAGCGGCACTCTCCCAGCTCACGGAGAAGCTCCATGTCGCGATGCTGTAACCGGAGGGGGTCGGTCACTTCCCTCCTCTCTAATCTTTTGCGCAGATTGTTGGGCATAAGGAAGGTTTACGCCTCAATTATACCAATTTGAGACCCCCTCCGTCCGAGGCCTTCTCGACCCGTCCGCTACCATATTTCACTGTTTCACCCCCACCAACGAGCCACCACAAAAGACGGACGGGAGAGAAGGCCGAGGACAATGAACGGAGCGGAGGCCAGCAGGCCGGAGCGGAGTGAAGTCGGCGTTGGATTTCGGGTTGCGGCGATACAAGAAAGCCAATGATATTGGGACGATTTTGAGACAGGAGGGTAGTCACTCCGAAGATAGCTAGTGACTACCCAAATGAAGGGGTAAACGACCCCCTTATGCAGGGGTAAAACTCACGGATTTTCGATAAAAAACGTTCGACTGGGAGCGTGGAGATGAGCAAAGTAGGACGAACCGAGGCAAAAACCTCATTTTCGTCAGATAAATTCTTTATATTTTTAGGTTCGAACAATGAATTTATCGCCTTAGCTTGTTTTAAGCCATTAATAACGGCTGTTATTGATTTTGTGCTGATTATATCTATATTTTTGTTTTTAAAAATTAGGTTCGCACAGAGGACATATAAAGCCTCTCTTTTTTCATCATTAGTGCCATTTTTAATAACATCTACTATTTTAGCAGCTAAAGAAAAATCTTTTTTAACTTTTTCCAAATCAAAGCGGTCATTATTTTCAGAGTTTTCTTTTTTTGTCGTTGCTAATTCATTAATAAGTTTTTGCTCCTGATTATCAAATAATTCAATTTCTACTTGGCTTAAGTTATCTCGTCTAAGCCGTTCTTCTAATAATCTGTTTAATTTCTTTTTTATGGTAGCTTCTATATTTTCTTTGGCATTATTAATTACCTCTAAATTTTTAAGCTCGGGATCAGGTAATTCCTCAATGTGCTTTATGCACCACTCCGATAATTCATTTGAAATTTGAAGATTTTCTGTATAATAATTTACTAAGGTTTCGTCAATTTTTCTTTGTTCAAATGATTTATTTAAGCACTCTTGATGTTCGTGTTTTCGGCATTTCAATCCGCGGTAATAAACATATTCCAAATAAATTGGATTGTTCATTTCATTTATCTTGATGCCACAATTTGGGCAATTTTCCCGATTTATATAGGAAAATTTATATTTACATTGAGGGCAAATGAGTTGGAATTTAAAGTCTGGGTTGGTCAATCCTCCGCAATAACCACATTGCATAAAATAATTATATACGCCTTTTCTCTTTTTAGGCTGAGGCCTTCCATTTTTACCCAATCTTTTTTGATTTATCCAATATTGATCTTCGGTTAGCATGCGAGTTAATTTTAGATTTAATTCGTATCTTTCGCCTCCTTGATAAAAAAATCCGGTATATAGCGGATCGGCTAACATTGAGTATAAATAAGATAAAGAAATAGGTTTGCCTCCTTCGCGCTTTCTTTCAGGAGTAGTCAAATGTAATTCATTTTTAGCATATAGCCATAATTGGCGAACGGAATATTTATTGGTTGCAAAACGATCAAATATGGCCTTAACTAATGGCCATCGTTGCGGATCATCACACCAAGTCCTATTTCCTTTTTCTTCGGTTTTATCATTTAAGTATCCGATTTTAGCCAAACCACTCGGATAGCCCATTGTCGCTTTTTTTCTTAACCCGCGTTTTACATCAACTCCTTTATTATCATTTTCTAATTTTGCCTGACTGCAAAATAAATTAAGTAAAAATTTATCATTTGGATTATCCTTAAATATTTGCGATGGAGTTCTAACCTCAACAAGTTTTCCTAAATCCATTAAGTAAATAACTCTACCTGTATCTATTGAATTTCTGGAGATTCTATTGGGATTCCAAACTAAAATTCCATTAGCCTTGCCTTTTTCAATATCCGCAAGCATTCTATCAAATATAGGTCTTCCCGGATGTTTGGCGCTTTTTGATTCTTCTAAAATTTCAATAATCTCTAAATTATTAATTTGTGCAGTTTTTTTATTTTCATCTATTTGAGAAGAAATTGATAAGGCTTGCCGATCTTCCGCTTCGCTTGATTTTCTACAATAAATAAAATATTTAATTTTTGGCTGATTAATTTGATTCATTTCTTTTTTTATTTTGCTTAAGAAATTTATCTAATTCTTCTTGTGAAATTCTCCATAAAGAAGTTCGTCCTTTGCCAAGTTTATATCCTTTTAATTCGCTGCTTACCAGCCACCTTTCAATAGTTCTGGGATGAACTCTTAAAAGCTCAGCAACCTCTTGTCTTGTTAGTAATTTTTTCATTACTTAATTATATTCATATCTGTCCCAATTGTCCATAGATGTCAAAATAATCAAAATTGCTAATTTCCCTTTATTTTTAAGATAAGTTAAGCAATTCATATATGGCTTCTTTTTTAGCACTTTCGTGGCTTAAAAGTGCCTTTCCCCCGTATTTTTGGTTGTCCTCGGGCATATTTGTAATTGATTCGAGGAATCTTAAAATGTCTTTTTTCTCGTTTTTTTCATAATCCTCTGGATCGACCAATTTGTTAAACCAGCGGGATATGGTTTGTTTGCTGAATCTCTTACTTTTAATTACTTCAATAAAACAAAGATAAGAGCTGCCATGTGAACATTTTCTTTTAACTTCATTAAAATTTCGTTGTATCGATTTCATTTTATTAAATTATTTTAATCGGCCTTTCAAATTCCTGACAATTATAAATTTCGTTTTTATTTTCATAATCTAATTTGGATATCAAATTTTTATTCAGTTTAATTTTTAAATTGGAACAAAATTCTTTACGTTGGTTTTTATCTAATCTTTTGAATTTTTTTATTTGTCTTTTGAGTTGGATTTTCCGCCAATTTTTCTTTTTTAAATTTTTCATAGTTATTAATTCAGCCGCTCTCTTTTTTTAAAAACTTATAAGAGAAGGGAAGGATTATTTATATATGTTATATCTGGGTATTGAGATTCAGATCCTCTTGGAGTTGTTCCTTTCCTTGTTTAATCTGTTCATTTGAGCAAACGAGATTTAATTCGTTTGAGTAAAAGCTTGGATTAAAAAGAATTGGGCAATCGGGTGAAAACTTCCATCTCAATTATTCCCCGTACTTCCGTTTTTCTTTTTAGATACGGTCAGCGGCGGAAAGATGAAAGAAAAAGAGTTCCCATACCTCCTCCTCCTTACATCAATCTCAAAACTTGCTTGATATAATTTTTAATTGGGTTAAAAACCCTGATTTAATCTTGTTTAGAGATCAAATCACGATTCTTAACCATAAATTGTCTATAATCTCTTTTGAGGCAAATCTGGGTTAACCTCAATAAAGCACTACCAATCTCATTAATTTGTTCATCGGTAAAATTTTCGGTATATTTTCCAAACTCTTTTATTAAAATCTCCCTCAATCCTATTTGAGCCTCCTTAGATATCATAAAATAAAAAAGAAAAAGCGCCCCCGTTTGAGAGCGCTTGCGATTAGCTTTAGCGTTTGGAACATTATAGCATATTTCATCTTGCAATACAAGCCCGTGTACTTAGACAAATAAGGATAATAAAGATAATTTTTATCCACTTTAAACAAAAGTAAATTTATTGTTTAATTATTATTAACAACTTAATATGCCTAAACCATATTTAAAAAATTATGGCATAGCACAAAGACCAATGAAGCATATAGAACCCGTCATGGGGTTGCTTCATTGGCCATATTGGGAAACCAATATGTCTGGCAAAAGCCGGAGACTCGTGGCGGGTTTTATGTTTTATAAAATAAAAAATTTATGCTTATAAAAACAAAAATACAAAAATTAATTTTATTAATAGGGGGTATTTTAATATTTTTACAATTAGATAATGTCAGTTATTATCGAACCACTAAAGCTTTATTAAATTCTATTAGTATTGCGGTTATAACTTTTGTTTTATTAATTTTATCCAAAGATTATGAACCAAAATTCCATTTAAAAATTTGGAATTTTATAAAAAAACATAAGTATATTATTTTAATCGTTAGTTTAATCGTTAGTTTTATTTGGGGAATTAAATATTTAAGTGAATGGTATACACAAGAACAAATTAATGAACAATTTCATAATTCAGAAATTGTATACCAGAATTGCTTGGACAAGGTTGCAAATCAAGATAATGAAATTCAAAATGAAATAAATACTTATATTGATACAAATCTTCCTATAATACAACAATATAATTTACAGCACTATGGCGGATTATATAACTTTTCCTGCATTACATATAATAGTCCCAATTGCTCTCAAGTTGAGAAAAAATATAATTCAGATATTGATCAAATTAGACAACAAAGCTATTTTGAACAATGGTCAGATGCTAATAGACCTGGTTATAGTGATAAGGTGGGATTTTGGGAGGTATATTTTATGAAATGGATGATGGATAACCACCCTGAATTTTGCGATGAATATAATCCAGGGCTTATTAGGGATTTTGTAAATAAAAAAATGAAAATAATTAATTCAAATCCCAGTAATCAGAGTTCTGGGGGAATTTTTATTCCTTTTTATGGGAAGTAACCACCACGTACTAGCCATTAATTTAGATTTCATATAATTTTATGAGTATAGAAAAAGCTCAAAAAATTTTTCAAGAATGGAAAAATTATATAGAAATTCATACAAAGCTTTCTACTATTTTTGAAAAAATTCCAGAATCATTTTTGCCATATCCAGTTAAAATTCTCGAAGAAGCACTAAATATCATCGCAGAAGATTATTTTAATAAGGGAAATTACAGAATGAGTGATAATATAAAAGAACTATTAAGCGACCTCTACATTTATACAAAAGACGAGGAAGCAATAAAAACAATCATTAATAGCTTTTCCCAAGAAAATTTAGAAATAATAAATTTACACTTTGCGCTTTTAAAAGAAGTTCGGGATAGTTGGTTAAAATCTAAATATAAAAATAACTATTTGTAATATGGCTATAAACACAAAAATATGAAGAAAGATATCCTTAAGTCGCTTTATATATTTTTAGGAATTACTGGCGGGTTTGTTATTGCGGCTATTATTAACAACACACTCAATAATACAGACGGATATCAATCAGAAATACAACAACAAACACAGCAGGGTGCAATACAACAAGTTAATAATTTAAATCCAATCTCAACATCAAGTCTTGAAGTTCCCACTACTACATCGGCCTCTCACTTATCTTGCGATTATTCTCAATGGAAAAAAGCACTTAGTGAACGAGATGGTGTAATTTCTCAATTAAATTCCGAAATTAATAATTATGTATCTGCAAATAAAGAATGGCAAGGTCAGGGGAATGAATGGCAAGTAGAGAAAGCAAAATATGATACGGCAATTAGTTCTTATAAAACATCTCTTAATGAATTACTTAATAAATACATCGATATAAATCAAAAATATTCTTCTTTGGTTAATAATTGGAATGATTTAGTAGATAAATGGAATAATCTAATTTCTATTCAATCGCAAAATAATTATAATAATTCACTTTATACTCAAAATTTAGAAAATATTTCCCAACCATCCAATAGTAATTGTAGTAATTATTTAAGTAATCCCAATCTTCCACAATCTGTTGCAGATAGGCAATATGCTCAATGCTCAGGAATATCTATAACGGTTGATCCTTTGACTTGTGAACATTATTTATATGATAGCGGCTCATGGCAACAAAAATTTCTTAATTATCAATCTTGTTTATCAGGAAAATTATAAATTTTTATGAATTTATACTACAAAAGAATAAAAAATGGATTAAAGGAAAAAGAGCCAGAAATATTTGTTATCCTAATAATCATTTTTATTATCATTATTATTTTAATTAAATTTTTAGATAATAAACCAGTAGTAAATCAAAATATACCATTAAAAACACAAATTTATATACCAAAACCAGGAGCTCAACCCCTAAACAGACCTATGTGGGATTACTTTAATAATACAACTACGCCAACCGAGCCAACAATTAATTTTTAAAAATACTAATTCTTCTTACTAATAAATTATTAAAATAAAATTTCTCTATTTTTATAGAAAGATATGTTTAAAGAAACAAAAAAAAGTATTAAAATTTATTTTATTTTTGTTGGTATTTTGGGCTTATTAATTGGCCTTAGTTCGATTGGAAATAATAATAATTATATCTTTGGCTTTATTGCCCTACCCTCTCTCTTTTTTATTTATTTTGGGTTCAACTTCTATTATTATTTAAAAAAATCACCTAAAATTTTAATAAAATTTGTTTTTATTTCATTTACTATAAATATAATCATAAGTTTAATAGACCAACAATATTTTGGGGTTATTATTTTTATTCTATTAGGCTGGTATCTTATTCATAATATAAAAAGAATTTCCTTAAAATCAAATTAATATTTACTAAATGAAATATTAGACTATAATAATTTCCTTTCTGGTGGATTGTAAAAAATTTTATGTTAGATAATTTAAAAGATATTTATCACGAAAAGAGCTTGTTCCCTAAAATAATGATATTTATAGTTTGTGGTGGATTTTTTAATTTTTTAGAACAAAACCTATTCAAATTAGTAAAAATTAAATTTGATCGCGATGGATTTATTTCATTAATACTATCAATTTTATTAATTTTATATTTGCATTATTCAAAACCATCACCAGATAAAATAAAAACTTATAAATTAAATTGGATTAGTGAAATATTTATAACAATATTAATGGTAATATTTTTCATTTGGCTTATTCAAATAGTAGCTTTGAGTGATATTAAATAAATTAAGTCATTTAATTAAATTGAAAAGAAAAATATTAAAAATATCCGGCGTTCTTATAATAATTTTTCTTATACTTGTTTTCCCAGCTAAATTTTTCACAAATAAAGAAAAGAATTTAAAAGGGCAAAATAAATCCATCTCAAACTATTTAAACACTTCCGTCTGGCCAATAAATAATTTAGCCAAAATTGCAAATAATTTTTACAAAAATAAAGATTATTCTATTTCTGCCAGTAGTACCAATTCAAAGCCCCAAAATAACACCAATTCCGAAATAAGTCCCATATTAATAACAGCAAAAAGTCTTATAGCTCTAAACTGCTATGCCAAGTCCAATAATTTAACTATTACTCAAAAATATGGAGATAGCCGAGGAGATATTAAGTGGATGTTAGGCAGTGGCGTCTTAATTAATCCTCAGGGTTATATCCTAACAGCAAGGCACATCGTTGATCCTCAATGGGAAGTTTCCTCTTACGGCACATTTTTATCCGCTAAAGAAAGAAAACTTGATAGCCAGCTAATTTTTGATTATTGCGAAGTTAGTTTTCCGATTGATGATACAAATTTACCAACTACTAAACAAATAAGAACCCAAGATCCTCATATCAAATTAACTCGCCCCTTTCCCTACATCGCCACTTTATATTTTACCCCATCAAAAGAAAATCTAAGCGGCTGGGAATACAACAATCTTGATTTTGCAATTCTCAAAATCAATCAATCTAATTCTTATTCTTATAATCCGGCTATTTACTCGCAAGTGCCTCAGGATTCCGATCAAGTTATAACCTATGGATATGCGCCAAGCCCAGATATACCATTTAACGAATTTTATATAGAAGGGTCGGCTGGAATAGTAAATACATATTATGGCGGTGATCAATATTTTTTACACAAACCTTTTCAATTTGGATATACGGCTAAAAATATAAAATCTGGCAAATCAGGATCGCCAATATTCTGGAAAGGATATGTTGTGGGGATTGAAATTGCTGGCGATAATAATCCTCCTGATTATGCCTTGGGTATTCCAGCAATCTATCAAATCTTAAAAGACAATAATTTGGATTGGATTTTATTGAAAAATTAATTATTTTCATTATTCCGACTAAGTCCGCCATATATTGGAATTAAAGGAATGGGATTTTGTTTTAATTCATCAGCCTTTTCACTTTTATCAACAAAATAACCAGCTCTATCTAAAATATCTTTACAGGCATTAAGTCTAACATTTTCACTTTTTGCTTCTTTTGCCAATTTATAAATTATAAGTATCGCATCTTCAGCTTTTTCTTTTAAATAATCTTTAATCGCAGGCTTTTGCAGGTTTTCTGTTCCTATTGAATGGGCTGTATTGCGATTTTTGGCATTGTAAGCTCTGGCAGCCGATTCCGTGGCATTTCCTGTTTCAAGATAATTATTTACAAAATTTTGTTGTTTTAATGTTAATTTTCCCATAATTTCCAAATAATTTTAGGTTCTAATTGTTTCCAACATGCGGAGCCAACACACAACTCAATCCCTTTTCAGGAAAATTTACGCGCGCTGCGCGAAGCGCAGCATAGTGTTCGACGGGGGTTTCCGACACTTTTTTGTTTCGCAAAGTCAAATCCGCCCCCCCTTTTTTTAAAAATCAGTTTTCTAGTTTTCCAACTATACATATAATTAATGTTTCTTAAAAAAAATAATGATGAATATTCGCCCCAAAAAAGAAGATGATGATTTAGCAATTAAAGAAATTTACTCGTTGTATTGGACAGACAAGTATTTTCTTAAACATACATTAGAAAGATTAAAAGATTCTTTAGATCCCTTAGCTCCTAAAATTAGTTATTTTGTAGCGGAAGAAGATTCTGTAGTTGTAGGGGTTATTGGATTCCGTGGTGCACCTTTACATATGCAATTTTTTTCAAAAACATCAAATCCTGCAGAACTTTATATCTTAGCAGTCAAAAATCAAAAATTTGGGGTAGGAAAAAATCTTATTAAAAAAATAATAAGCGAAACCAAAAAATTAGGATACACTGAAATTGTGCTTTTTAGCTCTGTTTCTTTTAAGAATTCTTGGTCTTTTTATGATCATATGGGATTCGAGAGAGTTGAATCTGCGATTGCACCTAATGAAGAGCAGGGACAAACTTGGAGAGTAGAATTATAACAGATTGGCATTTTAATTATTAAATTCGAAAAATATTTCATTTGAGAATGCTTCAGGTATAAAATATTAGTTTTGATATTCAAATTCCTTTAAAACACATGCTTATTCCAAAGATTATCCATGTAATCTTTATTTGAGCTGTTCCATATCCTTTACATAACCCCAGAAGGTTGACAAATGATTTTAAGTCTTGTATGATTAAAAAACTTAGTAAGGAACTCCTTTAAACCGCTGATAAATCGTATTAATAGAGGTTCTCACTGGGACAACTAATAATATGAGAAAAAATAACAAGCGTGTTTTTTTCGGCCCTGCCAGAAATTTCAACAGGCCTAAACCCTCATTTGGGCGTAATTTTAAAAACAATCGAAAAGCAAACTTTACCAAAAGTCTATTTATTGATGAATCGAAATTCATTAATAAAGCCATTGAAAATAATCTCTCTGAATTTATTCCTAAGCATAAATTCACTGATTTTAAAATCAGTGAAAAATTAAAGCAAAATATTCTAAAAAAGGGATTTGAAAAGCCAACGGCTATTCAAGATCAAACTATTCCAGAAGTTCTAAACGGTAAAGATGTTATTGGTTTAGCTGATACCGGTACTGGTAAAACCGCCGCCTTTTTAATCCCATTCATCGATAAAACAATTCGCAATAAAAATCAAAAAGTATTAATCATGGCTCCTACCAGGGAATTAGCCATCCAAATCAATGCGGAATTTATGGAACTGGCCAAATTTCTTGGCATTTTTTCTGTCACTGCCGTTGGTGGCGACAGCATTGGACCCCAAATTTCACAAATCCGAAGAGGATATCATTTTCTTATCGGAACTCCTGGCAGAATAAAAGATTTGGCCAAAAGAAATCTAATTCGTTTTGATGGTTTTAAAAGCGCTATTTTAGATGAATCTGATCGTATGCTAGATATGGGTTTTATTAAAGATATGAAGTTTATTTTGAATCAAATGCCCAAGGAAAGGCAAACTCTGCTATTTTCTGCTACTTTATCTCCAAAAATTGAAAACTTATCTCATCAGTTTATGCATGAGCCGCTTAAAATTAAAACTAAAATTCGCGAAACTTCTGCAAACGTTGACCAAGACATTATTCGCGTAAACTCTAATGATGAAAAAATTGAAATTCTTCATAACCTGCTCATCGATAAAAAATTTATGAAAGTTTTGGTTTTTGTTAAAACAAAAAGCGGTGCAGAAAAACTTGAAATGGATCTTGGAAGAAGAGGATTTAAGGCGGCTTCCATTCATGGAGATAAGAGGCAGCCACAAAGGCAAAGAGCCCTTAAGTTATTTAAGGAAGACAAGGCTCAAGTTTTAGTGGCAACAGATGTGGCCGCTCGAGGCTTAGATATTTCCGAAGTTAGTCATGTTATTAATTTTGATATTCCAGCTACTTATGAGGACTACATTCACAGAATTGGCAGAACGGGTAGAGCGGGGAAAAAGGGAGCTGCCTTAACTTTTATTGGCCAGAGAATCAAAACAAAGCATCACAATTTTTCCCAAAGCAAGAGAGGGTCTCACAGATTTTCATCTGTCCGTGCATATAATAATTAGGTTCTAATCCCACTCAACATGCGGAGTCGTACAAAACCCTTTTAAAAAACGGGTGTTTTTATACCCTAGTAGGATGCTAGGACTTCAGATATAATCTTTTAAATATGGAACAATGGCCTAAATATAAAACCGAAAAAGAAATTGAAAAACAGGTTAAGGATGCGGAAGATAACTTAGGAACCGAATTAGTTCCAGAATTAATTGATTATAAAAATTTATCCCTAAATGAAATAAAAGAAAAATTTCCAGAAAGATATAACACTTATCTGCGTATCTTGCGTTCAGAAAGAAACAATAAAGAAATTGAAGAATCAGAATTAAACGAAATGAGAGAATGGATACAAGCTCTAAATAATCTCGATCACTATATTATTAAACATAAAAATAATCACGAAGAAAGGATTCTTCGTGAAAAGCAGTTTGACGTCTTTAAAGACATAAGAAAATCATTGGAAGAAGGTAAAAAGGAGGGCTATGTAAAACTTCCAACTGGAGTTGGTAAAACAGTTTTATTTTCTCAAGTTGTTGAATCAATGGGAATTAGAACCCTTATTATTGTTCCCTCAAAAATTCTTATTAATCAAACAGGTCAGCGATTAGAAGAATTTACAGATCTTGAATTTGGTAAATATTACCAGGAAGAAAAAGATTTTTCTAAATCAGCAACAACAATAACTTATCAATCATTAATTAGGGGTGTGGAAAATGGAGAAATTAACCCGGATGATTATAAACTTCTTATCCTTGATGAGGCGCACAAGGCTTTAGGAGAAAAAACTTTGAAAATTATTCAAAGATTTAATTCGATAAAATTAGGATTTACAGCAACGCCAGAATATTCAAAAAATAAGCGTTTAGGAGATTTACTTGAACATGAAATTCATAATATAAGTGTTGTTGAGGCTGTTCAGGAAGGCCTTATAAATCGCTTTAAATCTGTAGTTGCGCGCACAACAACAGACATTTCCAATGTTAAGATAAAAAATGGAGAATATGACAAAAAAGAGCTTGAAACGGTCGTAAATAATCATGCCAGAAATTTAGCTGCCGTTGATCTATATAGAAAATCATTTAATAACCTTAGTACGATTATTTATTGCAGTGGAGTCAAGCATGCCCAAGATACTTCGGATTTATTCAGACAAAATGGGATTCAAGCTGAAGTTATTTCTGGCAAAACAGATAAAGAAGAACGAGAGATAATCTTAAATAAATTTAGGGATGGCGAGATTAAAGTGCTTTGCAATGCGAAAGTTCTCGTTGAAGGTTTTGACGAACCCAGAGCAAGTGTTGCCTTCAATCTTCAGCCAACGCTTTCAATAGTTATTGCAGAACAACGGGCCGGAAGAGTATTACGTTTAGATAAAAATAACCCAGAAAAATGGGGTGTTGTAGTTGATTTTATTGATGCAAACGCAAAAGTCCCTCCAATAATTTTCGCAGAGGTGGCAGGATCAAGCGAGGCGACTGAGTATAAAGTCAGTAATGCCATTGAAAAAGAAAGAGAAAAAAAAGTGATTCAAACAACCAAGACAAATCAAAGCGATTTTGAGCAAGATGAATTTGAAAATTTAAAAAATATAAAAATCGAAGGATTAAAAGTTATTGTTGATGCTCAAGAAATATTACGAATTGCAGCTGATCAAAAGAATGAGAGAGAAAAATTATTTTCTGAATTTCCGCAAGACTGGCTACCCTTAAATCAATTAATAGAAGAATTAGGGGTGGCTCGCAAAACAGTTACGGATTATGTTGAACAATATCGAAATAATCATCCAGATTGGTTCAAAATGGGAAAATTTAAATCGGGAAAATTAACCGAAGGTTATCATCCTAATCTAGTTGCTTTAATCAGAGAAAAATTTAAAGAAAATTTATTATTAGAGAATTTACCAAATGATTTTTTGACTCCAAATCAAATAATTGGGAAATTTAAAATAAACCGAGAACGAAAAACAATCGCAAATTATGCCGAAAAATATCGAAATGATCATCCTGAATGGTTCAAGGTTGGGAAAAAGATGGGGAATAAAGTTGAAGCCTATCATCCAGATTTAGTTAAAATTATAAGTGACTATTTTAAGGATAAAGAACTACCAACTAATTGGATAACATCAAGTCAACTTAGCAATTTGTTGAAAGTAACGGAGCCGTTAATTCGAGCTTATGCCGAAAAATATCGAAATAATCATCCTGAATGGATTAAAGTTGGGAAATCTGGAGTTAGGGATGCGATTGCATATCACCCCGATTTAATTGAAAAAATAAAAAAACACCTTTTTGTCGAAGAACTTCCCGACAAATGGAAAACGGCAAGTCAGATATTAGGCGAGCTAAAATCAAAAGCAAGTGCAAGTCTTCAAATGATAAAATACCTTGCTGAACAATATCGTAATGAGCATCCAGATTGGTTTAAAACAGGGAAGATATATTCAAAAATTACCGAAGGATATAACCCAACCTTAGTAGAATTAATAAAAAATCATTTATTAACTCTGGAGTTTCCGGATGGATGGAAAACAGCAAGCCAAATAAGATATAAAACTAAAACTGATATTTATAAAATTCAAGATTATGTTGAACAGTATCGTAATAACCATTCAAACTGGTTTAAAATGGGAAGAGTTAGAGGGAAATCAGCTGAAGGTTATCATCCTGATTTAGTAAAAATTATTGAAGAATATTTTAAAAGGAACAAAAATCCATAGTTGCAATGGCAATGCTATCATTATATGCCATATCAGAATTCGAACCGGAGGTGTTGAGATATTTTTATAATCTTTGTAAAAACCGCAAATATAAAGTCTCGTTAGAAATCGAATTACGGTTAGAGGCACTTGGTTTACCGAGGCTGGCAAGGCTGTCCCAGTGGCTCGCAATGTGTTGCTTTCAGCAGCAGAGATGAAACAAGGAGAAATTCAACTCAATAATCCCATAAAAACCCATTAAAAAACCGAGGGAGGGAGGTTTATTATATCACTGGAACGAGCCTTGAGGTACATACTAAGAGAAAAAGAAATAAGACTTGACCAACTCGAAGGTATGGGAGTTACCACAGAACAGCTTATTACTGCTCTCAATAAAGAAGGCTTCACTTTTACTTCTAAGGATTACAATGATGATGGCGAAGAAAAATCAAGTGAAATATGGTTGGACCTTGAGCGAATAGAAGAGGATGATGGTCCTGGTGGAATAGATTATTAACACAGCTTCAAAAAAGCAAAGAGGACCTTGATGATAACTTCAAAGAGGTCCTGTTTTTTATACAAAACTATAAATAGCTAAAATCTTTCTTAATTGCTTTCTAATTCTCAGTTCCATTTGCGTGGATCAAAGCGAGTATTCTAGGACTAATAAATGCAAAAGACTCCGTTCTGTTCCTTTATTCATTAATATACAAAATAAAAAAACCCTCCCCATGAGGGGGAGGGAAGGGGCGCTGATAATTTAAGAATAAATCATCAAAACGCTGGGCCCCTGTTTCATTATTTAATAAAATCGCCTTTGGATATTTTATCCGCAAGGTCATCCTTGCTAAAGGCGATTACATGTTTAACCTCTCCGGTTTCAGTATTTTTGACGGTGTAGTCATTACTCTCCGGCACAAGGCCAAGAGTAAATGCACTAGCGAGAGCTGATTCGGTGGTTGTCTCTTCATGTGTGACTTCCCACTTGTTGTCATTGCCCATCAGATTCCACCTCCTTTCTTTTAGCCAATATAGATATGGCTTTGATTTTTTAAAAACCTATATTTAGGATATCCCGTTGCAAATATTTGTCAAATGTTGTGGTAATGTGTACGTAAATTATTTTCATTTGACTAAATCTCTAACACCTGGTATGTTTTAGCCAGGACAAAAATAAAATATAAAAAGGAGGTTTTGTGAGATACACACTCGAATATAATATCGCTGGCGAGGGATGCAGTGGTCATGGCAGCTGCAGTTTCGAAGCTGAAAATGATGGAGAAGCTGTTCCCAGGGCAAAAAACATTAGCAATGAAAGAAGAACTATATTAAAAGAAATAAATAGCAATATCGATATCATTCCTCTTCGACTTATCAAGGCTGGAGTCGATATTGAAATAACATTATCAAAACCCAAACACAGCTATCGATAATAAATAGAAAGTGAGGTGAACAGGTGAAATCTATTGGAAGACACCATCAAACAGAAGCTGTAGGACAGAAAGACATAAATGGCTTTTTCATGGTTCGTTGCCTGGATTGTGGTACTTATGCTCATGCAATTGATATATCAACGGCGGAAATTCACCTGGCCATGACTGCATGTGCGCCCAATTGTACAAATTGCAATAGTCTGCGCCATAGCTATGACCGTAAACCAGCTGTTCCTGAAGGAGGAAACTGCAATGATATTCTGCACGAGTGTCCTCATGATGGAAATAGATGGTGGCAGAGTAATGATCACTTCCATCTTTGGCAGCAGGTTACTGATCTAAGAGAATGGGAGGGGTTACTCCGAGAGTACGGTAAAAAATATCCTGATCTGGTCGATTGATATAATTTAATCTGATATGGATTATAAGAGGGAACAATCCTTTAAGTTGTAGTTCCCTCCCTTTCCGAACTCATTTGCAAAGGCGATTTCAGAAAGGGATTTTATCCCAAGTAGAACATAAAAAACTGAAAATGAGGTATAGATGAATACAAAAGTTCATCAAGTATTAGGGAAAGACAGAATAAATTCCATCTGCGATAGTTTCTTGCTGACAGAAGAAGATAAAAAGATGGTGGATGTAATTCTGGAAAATTGGGAAAACCTTATTGGTAATCCCATAAAGAAGATGGCCATTGCAATGGAAATAACAAAGGACGTCGGTGTCTCTACGACCAAAAAGATCATTTTTGCCATAACAGAAATATCGTTTCAATTCTTGGAAATGCAGATAAAAAATAAATAGGACCGAAGGAGGTGAATTAAATAGCAATGATTATTCCATGTTTTATAACTCAGGAATATTTTGACTTATGCGTTATGGATTATGAGCTTTAAAAAAACTGGAATCCTAAAATCGGAGATTGGTATTTCTGTTATGATCTGATGAAAATAATGCAGATTACCAATCTGAATAACTATTACTCTGGCTGCCTTCTGATCATGACAAGGATTCCAATGGCCATTGGACTTGTGATATTTATATCCCCGTCACTGCCTGAATTATTCGAATAAAACTATGGGCACCTACCTGCGAGCAAGGGCCTTTTTCTTTTTGTCCCTACTTTACGACTCCGACTCTTGACAAATAATTTCATATATGTATAATTATCATATAAATATTGTTCTTTTATTCCCTGCGGTTTTTTACCGCAGAAAGGAGGACCCAATAATTATGAGGGTTTGACGCCTCCCTAGACAACTAGCGGAGGCTTTTTTTATTATCGACGAATTAAATTATCTTAATAATGGAGAAAAAATGATGATTTTATTTGGATTGATATTATAAAATATTATGGTAATCTATAAATAAAAAGTGATTAAGTAATTTAAATAATATGCACGAAAAAGATATATTTGCCGCCAATCCAGACAAAGCACATTCCAGAATAGATATCAATGCTTTTATAATGGAAAGCTTATTTTTTATTTTAACTTTAATATGGACATTAAATCCGAATAAATTCAATATATACATAATTACGCAAATAGTAATAGGTATTCCATTTGTATATGTGTCAAGTCTCGCTTATTCTAAAATCGGCTATTGGAAAGAAACAAAATTATGGGATATGCTTGGCTGGTTCACGCATAATACCAGTAATATTTTTATTTTAAATGTTGTCGGATTGATGACGAGCAGTTTTAATAAAAATTTATCTTTTTTGTATTTTGGGGTAGTAATAATTTTAATGGCAATTTATTCCAGTATAAACTTGGTTTATAAACCGAAATCCTTAAAAGAAAAATCATTTAAATTTCTTTACTTTATTTTAATTTTATTTCTTGGAGGAATTCTGCCTGTAATTTTATTATAAAATTTATTATATTATAGCTAGAATAATAATTAAAAAATTTGAAATAAAATAATAGAGAGGGCTGCTAAATTTTTATAACAGGGCGGACCAAATCCGCCCTTTTCTTTTTGCAATAATATAATTTATAATAAGTCAGGTCTTGATTAAATTTTATAAAGAAAGGGGTATGGTCATGCTTACAGTTGATTTGTCCATAAACCAGTTTAAAAAGGGAAAAAAATAAGGGAGGAATATGAATCTCCCAAGGTCGTATATGTGGCTACTGTAAAAATATCTAAAAAAGTCAGAATGCCTGTTAAGGCAATTCTGACTGATAGAAAGAAAAATGAATTACCTGTAGACATATACTATGACGTCAAAAGAAATACGGCATATTGCGTCATAACGCACGCCAGAAAGGATATTGTATTCACGCTAAAAACCAATCCTGCACTTGACGAACTATCAAGTGCTCAGGGACGAAATGATAAAACCGGCGAATGGATGAATTGGTCTGCCTACCTTATGGTTATTGGCAGGTAAGACCAGTTTTATAAATATTAGGAGGCCCACAATTTCTTGGGCCTCATTCTTTATAAGGGATAAGGGGAGAAATATATGGAAGATTATGAAAAAGATTTAAATGATCTTGACCCTTGGAAAAATTTCCATAGAGAATATTCGGTAAAGATAAATGGAAAGAAATTTAAAATAAAAAGTTACGGATTCTGCGTGTGGAATAAGGTAATTTTCCTTTGGGACGACGGAAAAGAATTTTATCGTTTATCCCGCAACCTTAAATCTCCGAGAGACGATAAAGGTATCTCCAGACGCGAATATTCCAATAATAAGTTGATAAGGATATATAAAGGCCCGCAAAACTGCTTTATAGAATTAATCGAATTTATACTGAAAGGAGGCGATTTAAATACAGCCAAAAAATTGCTTAAATTCTGCAAAAAGACCTTCGACAATTACCTGCGGCTTTTTAAATCAGCCTTTGAGTCAGAAATATAATAACTTGTCGCCCCTCAAAATATCAACCTGCCTAATAAGGCGGGTTTTCTTTTTTACCGGCCGGCCTCATAATTTCAAGGGTTTATTTTAAATAATTCTATTTAAAAACAAAATAAAAATATTAAAAAAAATTTCTCATATTTAATCACATTTAACATTAATTTCTAAATAAGCTATAATTCATATTATGAACATAATCACATTAATCGTATATCCTGCTAAAGAATTGGAAAGCACAAAACAAATATTCAGCAATTTTTTGGGAGTGGAACCATATGTAGACGGACCTTATTATGTGGGATACAAAGTGGGCGATATGGAAGTTGGGCTTGATCCTAATGCCCAAAATGCCGGTCCTATAATTTATATTGATGTCACCGATATTAAAGCTTCATTGCAAGAAATGATAGCCGCGGGCGCAACTCTGCAACAAGATATTAGAGATGTGGCTCAGGGATTATTAATCGCAAGCGTTAAAGATAAAAATGGAAATATCCTGGGCTTTAGGCAGTTCCCCAAATAAAATTACGCCTTATTTTTACCACCACCGCATAACATTTTTCATATTTTGATATAATTAAAATCATAAAGGTCAATTAATATCTTTATCCCCGTTAAAAATATGGTAAGAGGAAACTTCATCGGTGCGGCAATTATCACAATAATTTATACGATCTATATTCTGGTACATCCGCTTGCGACAAAGACACAAACAGTATTAATATTGGTCGTGCTTAACGCTTTAACCATTATATTAATGGCTTTTGCATTCAAATAAGTATTATTTGAACAGGCGGTGGTCTTTTTTATGCCATTGATGGTTTTATGAAAAATTTTGAAATTTAAAAAGGTGTTGACCGTGCCGAGCTAGAACGGTCTTTTATTTTTGGGAAAAACGAAAATTGTTAATTTCTTACAGTTTGATTATACTTTGATTATGAAAAATAAATGGGTTGTTTTCGGAGTCTTAATCGCGATAATCGTTATAGTCGCCCTTGGAATAAACCAAATTTTAATTTTGCGAAACGCCCATAGCACATTCGATAATTACTATGCTTTCAGAGGTTGTACCCGACTAATCAGCCAAACCGATAACTATGGAACATGCGAGCTTGCTTCCGGTAAAATCATCAAAATCGTAAAATTCCGGGATAAATGGTATTTAGAGGGAGATTTGCCAAGTTGCTGGTCTAATTTCTGTTTCTAACTGTCGAACCGTATCACCTAATACAGAAGAAAAAGCGCTTCGAATTATTAAAATTTAGAATTCGTAAAATTTATCAGATGATAAATCAATTAATCATTTTTAGTGCCAAATATCTTTATTTATTGGTTATTGCCATAACTGTTTTATTTTTTATAAAACAACCTCGTGATATCCAAAAACAACTTCTTATTTTTGGAATTATAACTTTGCCTGCCGCATATATCATCGCCAAACTGGCAGGATTTTTATATTATGATCCAAGGCCGTTTATACAAGGAGGGTTTACGCCTCTCATACCGCATGCGGCAGACAATGGGTTTCCTTCGGATCACGCCTTATTAAGCGCTGCAATTTCAACTGCGATTTCTCCTTTCAACAAAAAAATCTCCGTCATTCTTTGGATATTAACCGCAATAATAGGCTTATCAAGAGTTCTCGCCGGAATTCATCATCTTATCGACATTTTTGGAAGCATCATAATTTCAGTAATTGCGGGATATCTTGCCTATCAAATTATAGAGAAGAAAAAAACTGTCGAGGTGAAATAAGGCTTAGGAATAATATAGAATTTGTCTTTTTCTTTTTATAATGTATACTGTAGGGGAGTATATGAAAAAACCGGCGAAAAATAATACAGATTCGCAAATAATCAGAAAATTATCCCGAATAGAAGGGCAGTTGGAAGGTGTCCGCAGGATGATTATAAACAATCGGGAATGTATTGAGATTATCCAACAGATCATGGCGATTCGCGAGGCTCTCGGAGCTGTCGGTATCGAATTATTAAAAGAAGATTTTATATGTAAACGGAAAAATAAAACAGAAATTGATTCAAAATACTTGAAAACGCTCTTCAAGATGAACAAATATTAAAATCAAATAATTTAAAACAATATGAGTAAAGTCATAACTTTAACTGATAAAAATTTTAAAAAGGAAGTTTTGGAATCGGAAGTTCCCGTTTTAGTCGATTTTTGGGCGCCGTGGTGCACTCCCTGCCTTATGATGGCTCCAGTTTTGGAAGAAATTTCCGAAGAATTGAACGGAAAATTAAAAGTTGCCAAACTGGATGTTGAAAATCCGGCTCATGAACAATTAGCCATGATGTATCACATTCACAGCATCCCGAATATGAAGCTTTTTAAGGCGGGACAAATCACTCAGGAATTTATAGGATTCAGACCAAAAAAAATGTTCCAGGAAGAATTGCTTAAAAATCTATAAAATGGCGGAAAATAAAATCTACAATCTAGCTATTATTGGCATAGGCGCTGCAGGATCTGCTGCGTCAATTTATGCTTCGCGTTATGGCATCAATCATATTATTATCGGAAACATTTTAGCCGGACAGATCCCCGAAGCACATAAAATTGATAATTATCCAGGCGTCGAAGATATAACCGGAATTGAACTTGCCAAAAAAATGGCGGCTCATGCGCAAAAATACGGAGCTGTTCCAATCTCCGAAACGGTAAAAGACATTTTTAAGGCAGAACAGGGCTTTGAAATTGAGCTTCAATCGGGAAATAAATTACTCGCCCGCGCCGTTCTTTTGGCAACGGGAACACGAAGGAAAAAATTGGAAATACCGGGTGAAGCGGAATTTTTGGGAAAAGGAATTTCTTATTGCGCGACTTGCGACGGATTTTTCTATAAAAATAAAGTCGTTGCCGTTATCGGCGGAGGAGACAGCGCGGCTAGCGCCTCTTTATATTTGTCGAATATAGCCTCAAAAGTTTATTTGATTTACCGCGGCGAAAACTTAAGGGCCGAACCTTATTGGCAGGAATCAATAAAAAAAAGCGGGAATATTGAGGTTATATATAAAACCAATGTCATTGAATTCAAAGGAAATGAAATAGTTAAAAATCTGGTTTTGGATAATGCCCACAAAAACAATTCCGAATTGAAAATCGACGGCGTTTTTGTCGAAATCGGATCAAATCCAAATATCGGCTACGCAAAAAACCTGAGAATTGCCATTGATTCAAGCGGCCATATCGAAGTTCAGCCGGATGGCTCCACTTCTATCGAAGGTGTCTGGGCGGCAGGGGACATAACAACCGGATCCGATAAATTCAGGCAAATTATTACTGCCGCAGCGGAAGGTGCTATTGCAGCCAGAAGCATTTTTAATTACTTAAAAGTGAAAAATTTTCTTTAATATTTCGCGGATATGCCCAGTTTTTTAAAAAAACCGCGATGCCATGCGGTATTTTTTAAAAGCATAAAGCCTAGACATATCCATACCCAAAATAACCTGAGCGTAATCCAATAAACCGAATGATTTATGACGGGCAGTTTAGTGCGATTTTCACGCTCTAAATACTCAAAATAGCCGAAGTTCAAGCATAAGCTCGAGAAGCGCTTCACTTAAATATTGAAATTTGGTATAATTTAATTAATATAAGTCTCTTTAAATAATTATCTTCGCCGATCGTAAACGGCATACTTAATAAATTTTAACCAGAATGAAGCATGTAAAAATTGCAGCTTTAATTTTGATAATCGCCATCATCTTGGGCGGAGTTTATATTTTTAAAAAAAATAACCTGCAGACAAATTTATCCGTAAATAACCGCGGCATTGATGCGCCGACTTCAAACAATAACGATAATAATCCGCAAAACCAGGTTATCAAGCCGAATACAAACAATCAGAAAAATGCATCGTCTCAAATTTTAAAAAATTATAATTCGGCGGAAAATGGATTAAAAACGCAAAATGCCGATATGCCGTTAAATAACAATATTCAAATTAATAACGAATCTAATTTGAATGATCCTAATTTTTCGAATAATCAAAATACAACGACAAACGACACCGTTGAAATTCCGAAAAAACAAATTTTTGCCAATTTAGTGCAGCATTTGAACAAAAATATAATTGATTCAAATCAGGATTTCACTTCCGCCAATTCCGTTCTAAGCGCAAATACCTCTACGGAATCAAAATCTATTACTAACCTTATTCCGAACAGCTTATTTGCAACAACAACAAGTAATAATCCCGCCAATTGGGAAAAAGGAAACTGGGGAATAAATAGCGCAACTTTTACTTTGGCAATCGGACCAAATGATGAAAATGCGCTCGAAGTCGAACTGACCTCTTACACATCTGGCGCTGCCAGATGGTATTTTTCGCCGGATATTATGGTCAAACCCGGAACCGCATATACTTTTTCCGATGTTTATATTTCAAATATTCCCACAACCGTTGAAGCAAGATATAAAATGATTGACGGCAGTTTTGAATATTACGTAATCGGCTATTTTAATTCCGCGTCGTCGTGGAGCACTAGTACGGTTGAATTTACCATTCCGCAAAATGTCCAATCGATAACAATGCTTCCCACGATTGCCAAAATCGGCTGGCTGACAATGAGCAATCCCAAGCTCTATAAAAATTAATACATTACTGCTTTCACATAAACCTTTTCACAAGAACAAATCTGATTATAAGCCTATTTTTAATAGGTTCTTTAATAATCTTCCGTTTTGAATTTTATGAAAATATTTCCGCGAACAAAAGAATATTTAAGAATATTCTATCTGCTATTAAGTTTGGCAGCCATTTAGCGGAACGATTCTTTTTATTTCTGTTATAGCGGCTGGACACGATTTCCTTCGTTTTTCGGAAGTGATTTTAGCGGTCTCCGCCGCATTTTTTATCGCATATTTTTTAAATTACTTGGTCGGACGGTATGGGTTTTACGGATTTCTATCGAAATTGGGATTTAAAAAGCTGATTTCGTCGGCGAAACGTAATTTAATGAAAAATATTTTCACGACGATTCTTTTCAGTTATTGGGATCCAAACGTGGCTTCGATAACGGCAACCGCCGCCGGAATTCTGCATATTCAATTAAGAAAATTTTTATTTTATTCTGCACTCGGAATAATCGTATGGAACGCGATATGGGGAATTGTATTTTTTTTTCTCGGAAATTTCGCCTTAAACTTTCTCGATATAAAGTATGGAGCAATTATTTTCGCGATTTGGATTGCATTTCTTTTCATTAGAAATATTTATGATAAACGAAAAATAGGCCGAACATGAGCAAGAAATTTATCAAAGCCTCCTTTTATTTATTCGTTTTTGCGGGAATTTTTTTATTGATTGCAAAAAAGCAATGGTTCCCCGAATTTTATACACCGTGGTATATGGGGATCGCGTCTTTCCTGTCCGCTTTTATGATTTTACTGCCATCCTTTTTATTCCCGGCTGCCGATGCCGAAAAGAAAACCGCCGTAGGGAAGATACAAATTACTGTTGCAATTTCTTTAATCTTAAATGCCGGCGGGGCATTAGGCCTTTTTGAAATGTACAAATCGGGAATCCAGTACGACAAAATCCTTCATTTTATCATCCCTTTTTTATTTACTGTCAATTCAACTTCATTTTTCAGCATTTATTACGATAAACCGTTTAAGAAAGCGCTTTTAATTTCTATAATCCTTGTAGTCATCGGCAATTTTAGCTGGAAATTATATGAATTTTTATCCGATACTATTTTCAAAACGCAATCGCTTACAAACGACAGTTCGAATGAAATTCTGGATATCGCCTGGGATTTAATCCTCGGATTTTTGGGAATTTTTATAGCTTGTCTTTATTTGGTTTACGATGAAAAAGCGAAACGAAAAAATCCCCAATAATCCCGCCCTTAATAAAATTCGCAAAAAATGCTATAATTAATTAAATACTATCCATCCTATATTTATCCTTCCATTATTCTTCTGATTTAAAACACGGAACACAGCCGTCGCTTCCGATAGCTTCAGTTGATAATAAAAATAATTTCTCCTATATGGCTATCAATTTAAACAAAATAAAAGCCGAAGAACTTGAAAAATTGCCGGGCATCGGCAGCGACCTTGCGCAAAAAATTATAGAAACCAGTTAAAGATTTCGGCGTAAATATAGACAATGGAGAAACTCAACTGGAATAAATTTTAAAAAAAGCTTTTTAAAAAAGGTCGAAAAAAAATCTTTAAAATTATGAACTACTCAAAGATTGGAATTTTTGCCGTTTTTTTTATAGCGCTTGCAATTCTGGCTTTTACTGAGTTTTCGCCGACGTCTGCTCAGACTTTCTTAGCCTGCAGTCCCGCCGTGGCCACCGCGACAGTTGGACAATCATTTATGTTTAGCGCAACGGGCGGAACTGGTTCGTACACATGGTCGGCTCCGGATCTTACGCTTGTTAACCCGACCGGATCCGGATTTACCGTTAATTACGCCACCCCCGGAGTAAAAACAATTACCGTTACAAGCGGCACTTCTACTGCAAATTGCATTCTGAACGTTTTAGCGGCTGCAACAACAACCACTACGACAATAGGATTACCAGGCACCGGCGGAGGGGGCGCAGCACTCTTTCAATAACAAATGAAAAACAGGTTCAAAAAAATTGCTTGGATAGTATTTGCTGTCTTGCTTTTTGGCTTAATGGCTTTTTTTTCTTTCCAATCAAAAACGCCAAAAAACTTGCCGGTTCAAATCGGCAGCGACACCGCCGAAGGCTCTTCCGCAACCTCAACCGTGCCTTGGCGGTCGAAAACGGATATTCCGGAATTTCAAAACTTGCCTAGTAATTGGCCGCAAAGATTAATCATCCCGTCGATTAAAATCGATACCACCTTTCAGTATGTCGGACTGACCGGAAATAATAATATCGGAACACCGACGAACTATTATCAAGTGGCATGGTTTAAATTGAGTTCCGTTCCCGGAGAACCCGGAACCGCCGTCATCTCCGGCCACCTGGACACAATAAATTCGCCATACGGAATATTTTACAATCTAGATAAATTGAGTTTGGGAGATGAAATTGAAATCGAAAATAAACAGTCCCAACTTTTCCATTTTATAGTAAGTGACATAAAAACCATTGATTATACGAGTTCATCCGAACAACTGATGCAGCCATCCGACCAAAGCCGCATAGTTTTGGTAACGTGTGCGGGTAATTGGATAAAAAGCCAAAAAGTTTACGACAAACGCTTGGTTGTATTCGCTCAACTGGCTCAATAATGCTAATGTCGACAAGCAATCATAAAAATAATTTCCATGAAAACAATTGCGGATAAAGACCTCGGAATGGATTGTAATTTCATCGCAAGAGGGGAAACCGAAAACGAGGCGATAGATAAATTAAAAGAACATATGGAAACGGCTCATTCCGAAGAAATGGAAAAAATAACATCCGGCAAATCGGAGGATCAGATAAAAAAGGAATTCAGAAAGTACGTCAAAGAAGAATAAACTTCCAATAAAACACGCAATGCTATTGCGTGTTTTATTTTGCTTTAAATATTCAAATAGGTTAAAATTTTAACCAATAATATGGTTAAAAAAACGATTTTCTCCATAATCCTTTTGATTTTTTTAGTTGTTATTTTCGGATTTTTTTACCAGAACTTCCGCATTAATCATCCGGAAATATCCATTTCCGATTCCAATGCCGCTATAAAAAATATTGAAAGCGAATTCATCCAAAACAAGCCCGCTTCGAAAGCATTTCAAAATCCGACTGAAGTAAAAGCTTTATATATGACGGCAAACAGCGCCAGCATGCAATCCAGGGTCGATGAAATAATAAATCTGATAAATCGCAAAGAAATTAATGCTATTGTGGTGAACGTAAAAGACGAAGATGGCGGGATTTTCCTTTCTGATTCTACAAAAAATCTGGTTGATAGGCTTAATGAAAATGGGATCTACTCGATTGCCAGGATAGTAGTATTTCAGGATAAGAAATTGGCCGAAGAAAATCCAAACGTAGCCTTAAAAACAAAAAGCGGCAAAATTTGGTACTCAAAAGGCCAATATTGGGTTGATCCGGAAAGCAAAGAAGTCTGGGATTATAATCTCAATATTGCCGATAAAGCGCTTGATATGGGATTCCGAGAAGTTAATTTTGATTATATGAGATTTCCTTCGGACGGAGCGGTATCCGATATTGTTTATCCTGTTTATAACGGCAAAACTCCCAAAGAAGACGTTATTGCCGGTTTTACGCAATATCTTTATTCAAATATAAAAAAATCTCATCCTGACGCCGTTGTTTCCGCGGATATTTTCGCATATACATTCTTGAAAGACGACCTCGGAATAGGCCAGCGCCTGACAAAAATTGCAAAAAATTTCGACGTGATTTGCCCCATGGTTTATCCTTCGCATTACAGCCCAGGCGATTTCGGTTTTAAAAATCCGGCCGAAGAACCTTATCAGGTTATCTTAAAAACCATAGAAGCGGGCAAGAAAAAACTCGACCAGGCTGGAGAAACGGTTAAAATCCGACCATGGCTTCAAGATTTTAATTTGGGAGCCGATTATACTCCGGAGATGTTCAGAAAAGAAGTCCAAGCCGTATATGATTCCGGGCTTAAAAACGGCTGGATGGTTTGGAATCCTTCAAATATCTACAGCCCTGATTATTTTTTAAATAAATAAAAATTATTTGCATCGTAATTTTTATCCTGATATAATTTATATTTAATAGAACTTCCTGGTCAAATTTATTTTAATTCTTTTTTTAAAAATACCGTCAAGGCCTGGTTTAGCAAGAAATCTATGATGAATATAAGAAATATAAACGCTTCCGAAGCGAAGCAATTAATAGATGAAAATAAAAACAATTCCGAGTTCGTAATTATGGATGTCCGCACTCCGGAGGAATATAATGCCGCTAAATTGAAGAATTCCATAAATTATGATATTTACGGCCGTGATTTCGTAAATAAAATTTCCGAATTGGATAAAAATAAAATTTATTTTATTTATTGCCATTCCGGAAACCGCAGCTTTATGGCGGCAAATATAATGCTTAAACTTGGATTCCAAAATGTTTATAATTTGGAAAATGGTATCATTGAATGGGATAATTTGAATTATCCGCTTGTTTTTCAATGAGTTTAATCTCAATAGTTAAAAAAATAATTCTAATTTTTCTTGTGGCTGGAATCGCCGTTTTCGGTTTTTTTATTTTTGGTAAGAAGATTAATCTGGGTCAAAATTATCAAAACCTTTCGCAGAATCCGACAAACTTCCCGACCGGGGAATTAACTAAATTACTTGATCTGCGCAGCAACAGCAAAAGCGACTTTTATCAAACGAATTTAAAATGCCAGATACCGGTTAAATACAGCATCGGCTATTTTGATCCTCGATTCGGGATTTCCCGTCAAGAATTTTTAACCGCGATTGATAAAGCTTCCGCAATCTGGGAATCCGGAACCGGAAAAAAACTATTCGAGTATGACCCCAACGGCCCCCTGAAAATAAATTTGGTTTTTGATGCAAGACAAGAAGATACAAGCATTTTAAAAATCGTAGGAACAGAAATAACCGCCGATCAAAATAATTACAATGCGCTCAAAAACGAATACGACTCGACAATATCTAATTATAATACCGAATCAAGTAAATATGCCGATTTAAAATCGCAGTACAATCAAGCCTATCAGCAATATGACAATCTTTCGCAGCAATACGGCCAACAACTTCAAAATTTAAATTCCCAAATCGATTATTGGAACAGCCAAGGAGGCGCGCCTCCTAAGGAATATGACAAACTAATAACCGAAGAAAACTCCTTAAACTCTCTTTATTCAAGATTAGAAGATCAGAAGCAAGTAGCCAATCGACTTGCCGACCAAGTTAATCAAGAACAATCGGCGGTAAACGATCTTGCATCTCAAGTAAACAATTTAGCGGGCATTTTAAACCGCCTGGCGGATAAAATGAATCTGCAAATAAACAAATACGATTCTGTTCAGACGGATATAGGGACAAGTTTTACACAAGGCCTTTACCATTATGACAGCGAAACCGGAGCTGAAATAAATATTTACCAATTCTATGATCAGAATAATGATCTGGTCATAGTCCTGGCTCACGAACTGGGGCATGCTTTGGGCTTGGGACATGTCAGTGACCCGCAATCAATAATGTACTATTTAATGGGCAAGCAAGAATTCAAATTGACTCGGGAAGATTTACTTGCATTTAAAAAATAATGCGGTAATAATTAAATAAATAACTGACGTATGAAAAATTCGCTTTTAGCCGCCATTGCTATAATAATTTTATTCGGAATCGGATTTTACTTTTACGAAAAAACTGATTTCAATCAATCGCATCCGATGAATCAAATTCAACCGCAGAAAGAATCGCAAAATCAAACAGTCGCAGCCGAAAATAAAATAAATAATCAAATAAATATGGAAAATAAAACAACTGGCGACGGATTGCAAATCCAGATATTAAAACAAGGAACCGGTGAATCGGCCAAAAAAGGCGATACGGTAACCGTTAATTACGTCGGCACCCTGACAAACGGAACAAAATTCGATTCCAGCATAGACAGAGGACAGCCGTTTTCATTTATTCTGGGAGCGGAACAAGTTATTAAAGGATGGGATAAAGGAGTCTTGGGGATGAAAGTCGGGGAGGTCAGAAAATTAATTATTCCGCCCGAACTCGGTTATGGTTCTAATACGGTTGGTCCGATTCCCGCAAATTCCACTCTCGTTTTCGAAGTAACGCTTCTTAAAATAAATTGATTTTTACTTGTATTTTTTTGCATATTTTGCTAAACTTTTAAAGCGCACCTGAAAGAAACCTACGCTCGAACGCTCGAAGCATTGACTTCCTAGAACATTCGAAGTGCGAAATCCCACACTTAATTCTTAAGTTTTGGGATTTATTTAGCGCCCGCAAGGGCTTTTTATTATGAAAATAAAAAATGTCGCAATCATCGCACATGTTGACCATGGCAAAACAACTTTAGTTGACGCCCTGCTTCGCCAATCCAAAACTAAATTAAACAAGGACATTGTCGACGCCGTCTGCATAATGGACAATAATGAATTGGAACGCGAAAGAGGAATAACTATTTTTTCCAAAAATGCATCGGTCAAATGGGGCGATACGAAAATAAATATTATTGATACTCCCGGACACGCCGATTTCGGCGGTGAAGTTGAACGCGTCTTAAAAATGGCGGACGGCTGTTTGCTTTTAATAGATGCGAAAGAAGGCCCCATGCCGCAGACCCGTTTTGTTTTAAAAAAAGCTCTTGAACTCGGACATAAGATAATCGTTATCGTGAATAAAATCGACAAACCCGATGCCAGGCCCAACTATGTTCTGAATAAAACTTTTGACCTGTTTATCGAATTGGGAGCGGATGAAAAAACCATCGAATTCCCGGTTATTTATGCATCTTCAAAGCAAGGGAAGGCCGGATTAGAACCGGCCATTGATAAAATGTCCGATATTTCACCGATTTTCGACGCCATTGGAAAATACATTCCGGATCCGGCCGGTGATCCCGAAAAACCGCTGCAAATATTGATAACTTCGATTGCCGCCGATAATTTTAAAGGAAGAATTGCGATTGGAAAAATTTATAACGGGAAGATAAAAGCAGGACAAAATATTGCACATCTGAATCGCAGCGGCAAAATTCAAAAATACCGTCTGGTTTCATTGATGACTTTCAGCGGCTTGGAAAAAATTGAAGCTCAAGAAGTCGAAGCGGGGGATATTGTAGCGATTGCCGGGATTCCCGATATTACTATAGGCGAAACGATCGCCGATACAGAAAATCCCATTGCTTTGCCATTGCTTAAAATCGAAGAACCGACTGTTAAAATGAATTTTTCTATAAACGATTCTCCGTTCGCCGGCCGAGAAGGAAATTTTACGACTTCGCGGCAAATTCGTGAAAGATTATTTAAAGAATTGGAAACTGACATGGCTTTGCGAGTCGAAGATAGCGAAAATGGAGACTGGATTGTGTCCGGAAGAGGCGAACTTCATTTGGCGATTTTAATTGAAAGAATGCGCCGCGAAGGATACGAATTTCAGGTTTCCCGTCCGCAGGTGATCATTAAAGAAATCAACGGAGTAAAAATGACTCCGTATGAAATGGTGTTCATCGAAGTTCCCGAAGATTATTCCGGAGTTGTAATCCAAAAACTCGGTAGTCGACAAGGAGAGCTTAAAAATATGCAAACTGAAAACGGAACAGTTAATATGGAATTCTTAATTCCGACCGCCGGTCTTCTCGGTTATCGCAGCGAATTTTTGACCGATACCCGTGGTCTCGGAATTATGAATGCGATTTTCGACGATTACAAAACCGATTCCGAAAAAATCCGCGAACGCGACCAGGGATCTTTAGTTGCGCATGAGACCGGACAATCAACGCTGTACGGATTGGTTAACGTTCAGGATAGGGGAGTATTATTTTACGGACCGGGCGAACAAATTTACAAAGGTCAAGTCGTCGGGCAAAATTCCCGCAAGGAAGATATTCGCGTTAATATTTGCAAAGAAAAAGAGCTTTCCAATATGCGATCGAAAAATGACGGAGCCACCGAACATTTTAATACCCCAAAAACAATGGGATTAGAAGACGCCTTGGAATATATTGGCGATGACGAACTTGTTGAAATTACCCCCAAAAACATCCGGATTCGAAAAAAAATTCTTGACGAAAACGAATGGAAAAAAATGATGAGACAGCAAAAAACCGCTTAAAAACGGGAGAAATCCGCTCTTTACAAAAATTTAATAAAAAAGTATACTACTCATAGTAGGTTTCTCAGTTGGTGAGTTAAAGCAAGCCATAGAGGGTCGTTCCTACTTAAAGTTAAATAAATAAGAAATGGCTAAAAAATTATACGTTGGTGGTTTGCCTTACAGCACCTCTGATGAAGCTTTAAAAGAAGCTTTCACGCAAGCGGGCACAGTGGCTTCGGCAACAATCATTACCGACAAAATGACCGGCCGATCAAAAGGTTTCGGTTTTGTCGAAATGTCATCCGATGAAGAAGCTGAAAAAGCTATTGAAATGCTCAATGGCAAAGACTTCGGAGGAAGAACGATTACTGTTAACGAAGCTCGTCCATTGGAAGCGCGTCCTCCGCGAAGAAATTTTGATCGAAACCGAAATTTCGGAGGCAGAAACAACTACTAATAACAAATAATAAAAACCCGTCTCACTAAATGAGACGGGTTTTTATTATTTGTGTATAAATTTAAAATCTTGCGTATTTACCCTAAAACAGGCTATAATTAATTTAATAAAGAGCCTTTAAAATATATTTGTTTCAATCCCGCGAAACCAATCGAAATTCTTCTTTAATTTAAAAATAAAGAATCTCCTGAAATTATTGAAAAGATTTTTTAAAATCGGATATTTTGTTCATTTATTTATAAATTTTACCCATACATCAAACTGCCTCCGCCATGAAGTAAGTCTGCGGCATAATGGTTTACAGCAGACACTTCGATGCGGAATTTCGCACTCCTGACACTTGAAAAAAGTATTAATACCGCAAGCCCTATAGTCGGAGAAAATGTTTCACTCCTTATTATTTAAAACCATCGTTTCTTAATTATTTTTATTCAACGGCCAATGCTTTATATTTTAAAAAAAATTTTAAACTTCCTCAAAAAAAATGACACAACCTACTGGATAATTTTTTATATAATCGTCTATGTCATTTTTATAATAAAATATGCTACTATAAAAAATTTCGGACAAAATCTGCTTTTTGAAGCGTACAGCTTAACTATTTCTTTGTATATATTAAGCAGATTTGCCTTGGCTTATTTTTATGCGCCGGAATCGGAAAAATTCGACAGAAATTTCCAACCAACCGTTTCTTTCGGCGTACCGACTAAAAACGAAGAGCAGAATATTCAGGAAACGATTTTAAGAATTGCAGCCAGCGATTATCCCAAGGAAAAATTCGACATAATTGCCGTAAATGACGGATCATCCGACAATACTCTGGCGGAAATGAAAAAAGCGCAGCGCAAGGCCGCATTTGAATACGGGGTAAAAGTAAAAATAATCGATTTTGGAACAAATCGAGGGAAAAGGGAAGGAATGGCGGTATGCACTAGGGAATCCAATAAAGATATAATAGTTTTTATCGATTCTGACAGTTTCGTAAAGTCCGACATGCTGAAAGAATTGGTCAAATATTTTATCGACAAAAAAATAGGAGGGGTTGCCGGCCATGCTTATGTCGCCAATGAAGAAAAAAACATACTTACAAAAATGCAAGCTGTTCGTTATTATGTCGCATTCAAGGCTTATAAAGCGGCTGAATCTCTTTTTGGTACCGTAACTTGCGCTTCGGGATGCTGCGCCGCTTACCGGAGAAGTTATGTTATGGAGGTCATTGATTCTTGGCGTAATCAAAAATTCCTGGGAGTGCGCTGTACCTACGGAGACGACAGAAGCCTAACTAATTCGCTTTTAGAAAAAAATTACGAAGTGGTATACGCCCCCGAGGCGATTTCATATACATTTGTTCCCAGCACATTCAAACAATTCATGCGCCAGCAGCTGCGTTGGAAAAAATCATGGCTCAGGGAGAACTTACGCGCTTCAAAGTTTATTTGGAAGAAGAATATTTTAATGTCGGTTTCTTTTTATCTAGGTTTTGTCCTGCCGATTCTGGCGCCCTTAGTACTGATCCGCGCTTTAATTTGGTATCCGACGACTACCGGAAACTTTCCGTATTTTTACATAACCGGATTACTGCTTATGACTTTGCTGTACAGCCTCTATTATTACATCCATACTAAAGATCGCGCATGGCTTTATGGCGCTGTTTTTTCGCTCTTCTACTCATTAATCCTGGTCTGGCAATTACCATGGGCGATGATAAACATAAGAGATCCCAAATGGGGAACAAGATAAAAATATGCCTGGTTTTATTTCACGAAAAAAGATTTATAGAAAATTAATTACTATTTTATCGATTTTACTCATTATGGGCGCGGGACTGTATTTTTTTGACTTAAAAAAGGATGATTTTAAAGGGGTTTTTTTCAAAGCTTATGATGTAATGGCTCTCAGCTTTTATAATCTAAATAAGATAAACGGCGGCCTAAATGCATCATCGGCATTTGCTAACGACCCGGAAATTAATCAGGCCATCTCGTCATTCAATCAATCCCAGCCAGACAAAAATGCAAATTCTGTTCCGGTTTTGCTTTATCATGGAATAGTCGAAAAGGCTGATGGCGCAAATGTGACATATGAAAATTTCAGAAATCAAATGCTTGCCTTAAAACGAGCTGGGTATCAGACAATAAGTATTGATGAATTTTATAAATTTATTAAGAATGAAGAAAAAATTCCTGACAAATCATTCTTATTAACTTTTGACGACGGAAGAAAAGACAGCTATTATCCGGTTGATCCGCTCCTTAAAAGTCTTGATTATAAAGCAGTTATGTTTGTTATAGATGGAGAAGTCAATAGTAATAACCCGTTTTATTTGAACGAAACCGAACTCAAAAATATGGAGAACTCAGGCAGGTGGGAAATACAATCCCATGGCTTTAAGGATCACGGTCTGATAACCGTTGACGCGAAAGGAAATCAAGGTCACTTTTTTGACAATAAGCAATGGCTTCCTGATAAAAATCGACTAGAAACGGATGAAGAATTTCAAAATCGTATTTACAATGATCTTGCTACGGCTGATAAACAGCTCCAAAAAGATTTTAATTTAAATTTTGTGAGTTTTGCGATTCCATTTGGAGATTTTGGGCAAGATTCGATTAATTATCCGAACGCAAAATCAGTCGTTACAAAAATTATGGCATCTGTTTATAAGCTGGCTTTTTACCAAAGCGCTCTTGGAAGCGATTTTAGTCAAAATTATCCGGCTAACGACACATTTTTAATAAAAAGAATTCACGTTTTCCCGGATTGGACGGATACGGATTTACTAAATATTATTGATAATGGGAAAGTGAAATTATTGCCATTACAAGATGACTTTTCGGCAAATTTAGGATGGATAACTGATTGGGGAGAAGCTCGAGTAAAAAACAATTTTCTTGATATAAAAGCCGATAATTCCAATGGAAGTATAACTTTTCTTGATGGTTCATACGCGTGGAAAAATTATAGCTTTGATGCGAATATATTTCCAATAAAAGGCAATTCAATCTCGTTGCTTGCTCGATTTCAAAACAAGTATAATTACGCAGAATGCACGTTTTCCAAAAATGCCGCGGTTATCAACCAGATTATAAATAGTCAACAGCAAGAACTGTCCAAAAATAAAGTTTCATGGAACCAAAATCAACTTGTTAATCTGAAAATCACGGTAAAAAATAATTTTATCGAATGCTATTTAAACGGTGAATTAATTGTAGAATCGCAGATTAATCCGGCCCTCAATTACGGAGGAATAGCTTTTAAGGTGTGGGATCCGCAAATAAATAACGCCGAAATATCTGTAAAAAGCGCAACTGTAAAAAAATTGTAAATTATGACATTCGTTAGTCGGCGAATGTATAAAAACAAAAATACTATGAAGATAATTTCATGTTCTGATTCGGGGCTTGATTGCGATTTTATTTCCGAAGGCAAAACCAAGAAAGAAGTTATGGACAGCGCCATTGATCATATTCGCGAAAAACATCCCACCCATTGGGATAAATTTAAAGTCTTACCTCCCGATCAAGTTTTTGAAATATTAGAAAGCAGTATAAAAGAATTATAGAAATATTCCGCTTCGTCCCGTTGTCAAACGGGACTTTTTTACGGAAAATTAATGCGATTATGGCAAATAGTCTTTTATCCCGAAAAGTTTTATAATTCTTGCTAGATACTAAAACAGCAAATTTAATTTTTCACAAAGGTCGTGTCACATCAAAATAATTCGCAAAATGAATCAGACAATTAAAAATATTCTGGGAATTGCAATCGCATTTTCCGTTCTTTTATTTGTTTTTGCGATAATAAATTTTTCTATTTATTATTCTAAATCAATCCAGCCGTCTTCATTTCGAAATTTTTCCGTAACGGGAGAAGGAAAAGAAGTGGCCATACCGGATGTTGCTGAATTCACATTTGATATAATCACGGAAGGCGGAAAAGATATCGCCGGCCTGCAAACGGAAAATACTGATAAAACCAATAAAGTTATCGATTTTATCAAAAACCAAGGAATTGATTCGAAAGACATGAAAACGCAAAACTACAACCTATCTCCAAGATATCAGAATTATAAATGTTATCCTCTCGGAGTTGCTCAGCCTAATTCACTTCCGATACCGCAGCCGTGTCCGCCGGCGGTAATTATCGGATATACCATTACCCAAACCGTTCAGGTAAAAATCCGAGATTTTAGCAAGATAGGCGATATTTTATCGGGCGTAATTCAGAATGGAGCGAATTCTGTTTCCGAATTATCATTTACAATCGACGATCCAACCGCAATCCAAGATAAAGCGCGAACTGAAGCGATTAAAAACGCGAAAGAAAAAGCTGAATCAATATCCCAGGCCGCAGGATTTAAATTGGGACGGCTTTTGTCTATACAAGAAGTAGGTAATCCTGTTCCTCAACCTTATTTTGAAGCTTTAGGCATGGGGACCGCTCAGTCCGTAAAAACATCGACTCCGACAATAGAACCGGGATCTCAAGAAATAACATCAGACATAACCCTGGAATACGAAATCGAATAACATAAAATCCGCCTCATAAGCGGATTTTATGTTATACTTTTTGTAATAAATGAAGCACCGCCTTTTTGTAGTTATAAATATTCCGGAAGAATTAAAGGGCATTATTATCTCGAAATTCTTACCCGAAATAGATTCTGGAAATCTTCGCTGGATACCGGAAACCAATTGGCATTTGACGATAACGTTTCTAGGCTACCAGCCCGAAGAATCGATCAAAAATATTTTAAGCGCGATATCAAATCTCGCCCAAAATAATCCGGCCCCAATCATCGAATTGGAATCAATAAAAGCCGTGCCGCCGGAATCTCCGAGAATGATCTGGATTTCTGGCGACAAGAAAACTTCCCAGATTTTAGGCAGAATTAAAATAAATCTTGAAAAATTATTATCCGAAAATGGTATAAAATTCCAGCGTAATTTTAAATCGTATAACTCTCATATCACTCTTGCGAGATTTTCCGAACCAATAAACATTCCGAAAATCATACTTCCTTTAAAGCTAAAATTTAAATCAAAATCTATCGAGCTGATGGAATCGCATTTAAGTCCGGCTGGCGCAAAATATAAAGTTATTGAAAGTATGGACTTTAATTAATCGGTTTGATAAAATATTTTTTAAATTTGCGCAATGAATAAAAAACGCATAAGCATAATCGCAATTTCAATTATTTTACTGATCGCCGTAGGCGGTGGTTCTTTTTATTACGGCTATGAAAAAGGAAAGAATAATCCCCAAACCATCATTATTAAAGGAGTTTCTAATATTGAAAATGGGCAGGAAAATAATGTTGATTTTAGCTTATTCTGGGATGCTTGGAATACATTAAAGCAAAAATACGTCGATTCGAAGGATTTATCCAATCAAGATTTGCTCAACGGAGCCATTTCAGGCCTTTTTGAAGCGACTAAAGATCCGTATACCGTTTTTATGCCTCCGACCGAAGCGAAAAGCTTTAACGACGAAATCAGCGGAGAATTCGGCGGAGTGGGAATTGAAATTGGGCAAAAACAAGGCCAGCTCGTGATTATTTCTCCGTTAAAAGGAACTCCTGCCGATAAAGCGGGACTTCAGGCGGGCGACATAATCGTTAAAATCAACAACCAAAACACATCGGCCATGACTATCGACGATGCCGTGAATAAAATTCGCGGACAAAAAGGAACAACTGTGACACTGTCAGTTTTCAGAGGAGGATGGCAGTCCGCCAAAGACTTCACGCTTACCCGTGAAACGATAGAAATTCCGACTCTTGACTGGAAAATGATAAATAATTCCGGCCAAGATGATCAAAATGGAAAAATTTTATACATTCAACTTTATAATTTTTATGAAAAATCGCCGATGCTATTTTATCAGGCCGTCCTTAACTCATCTTTTCGCCAGCCTAAAGCGGTTATTTTAGACCTGAGAAATAATCCCGGCGGATATCTGGAAGCGGCTGTAAATATTGCGGGATGGTTTTTAAATAAAGGCGAGGTTGTCGTTAGGGAGAAATTTCAATCAGGAAATGACCAGGTACTGACAGCAGATGGCACGGGACTATTTAAAAATACTCCCGTAGTGGTTTTAATCAATCAGGGCTCTGCATCTGCCGCGGAAATATTGGCCGGAGCTTTGCGCGATGATAATAATACAAAACTCATCGGGGAAAAAAGTTTCGGGAAGGGGAGTGTGCAGGAAATCGATCCTTTAATAGGCAACTCTCAGGCAAAAATAACGATTGCCCACTGGCTTACTCCGGAAGGATACATGATTGATAAAAACGGTTTAGAACCCGATTATAAAGTCGATCTTACCGAAAATGATGCCAATCAGAACAAAGATCCTCAATTCAATAAAGCTGTCGAAATCATAAATAACTTATTAAAGTAAAATATGAAAGTCATTTTATTGAAAGACATCAAAGGAGTCGGGAAAAAATCGGAAATTAAGGATGTTTCCGCCGGATATGCCAGAAATTATTTGATTCCGAATAAATTAGCTGAAGAGACTACAGAAAAAAAGATCGAAGATTTGGAAATAAAAAAAGAAACCAAAGAAAAAGAAATGGAGCGAATTAAAAAAGAATTAATCGACATTATTGACAAATTTTCCGAAACCGACTTTCATTTTTATCCAAAAATCGGGAAAAAGCAGGAAGTTTTCAGTTCTGTGACTAAAGATGATATTCAAAAAACTTTAAACAATAAACTGCCGCAGAATCTTCATGGAAAATTAAAGATAAAAGTTCTTTTGGCAAAACCGTTAAAAACATTGGGAATCCATTCCGTAGAAATTGATTTTGGATTTGGAATCAAGAAAAAAATAAATGTAATCCTTAACCAGGAAGTTTTTCAGTAAAAAAATAAACCCGCGGAACCCGCGGGTTTATTAATACGATTTACGCGCTATTCAATATTAATCACTTTTATGCGACGCTTTCCTCCATCAAAATTATTCTTCTTTTTTGAACAAATTTTAATAATTCCGTCTTTTGCGGCGTATAAACTGTCATCACCAGCACGCAAAACGTTTCTTCCCGGAACATAGCGAGTGCCCCGTTGCCGTACGATAATTTGACCCGATTTTACGGCCTCTCCATGCTGTTTTTTAATTCCAAGGCGTTTTGATATTGAATCTCGGCCTAATTTAGTTGATCCGCCTGATTTAGTATGTGCCATTTTATCTTAAGAGCGAAGCGACCGACTTATAAAATGAAGCTACTCCGCACTCTTAAGCTTAAAAAACTGCGAAGCTTCATTAAACGGAATCACTACAACTCTTATCACAATAAACGCGGATTTCATCCGCTTTTAATATAAATTAGTTTAGTTTATAATACTGCGTATGTCAACATTCCAAAAACTTGTCTTTGATATCGAAACAATCGGATCGGATTTTGACTCTCTGGATCATACCACTCAAGAAGTATTAACTCGTTGGATCAAAAAGGAGGCCGAAGGAGAAACAGAATATAATGCCGCCCTAAAAGAACTAAAGGACGGGCTTGGATTTTCTCCGTTAACCGGCGAAATCGTCGCAATCGGCGTTCTCGATTACGAAAAAAATCAAGGGGTGGTTTATTTCCAAGCCCCGGGAGAAAATATCGCAGAATTTTCCGAAAATAATTTTAAATTCAAACAGATGACTGAAAAAGAAATGCTTGAAAATTTTTGGCAAGGCGCAAATAAGTACCAAGAATTCATTTCCTTTAACGGCCGATCCTTTGACGCACCATTTTTAATGGTTCGTTCCGCCATTCATGAAATCAAACCTACTAAAAATTTGATGGAGGGCAGATATTTATATCAACAAAAAAGTTGTTCGCATATTGATTTACTTGATCAACTTTCTTTTTATGGCGCCACTCGTCGCAAGGGAAATCTTCACTTATGGAGTAAAGTTTTTGGGATAAAAAGCCCAAAATCGGACGGCGTTACGGGCGACGATGTTGGACGATTATTTAAGGAAAAAAAATTTATAGATATCGCAAAATACAATACGGGAGATTTGATAGCAACAAAAGAATTATATGACAAATGGAATAAATTTTTCAATCTGTGAATTGGTTATTTGAAAACAAGCGCATAATTTTATTCTTTGCAATAATTTTCCTGCTTATTATTTTAAGTTTCGGGATTGGTATTTTATTTGACCGCCAATATAATCACGCCCCTATTATTATTAAAAAAATATCGAACTGATTTTTAATATCAGGCATTCTTTTGTGTTATAATTAAATTAAATCCTTTTCTTTATAATTCAATGTCTTTTTATATAGTTTGCCTTAAGCGAAGACTCTGCGGCTGGAAATTAAACTTCTTTCTTTAAATTCCGCCAGCCGAAAATAAAAGGTCGGAAAAATAAAAATATAACCAATAATGGCGAATAAAATAGACCTAAATACGGCAAATGCCAATGAAATCGCAAAAATTCCGCGCATTGGCAGAGAACACGCACAGCAAATAGTCGAATACCGAGATCAAAACGGCGATTTTAACAGCTGGGATGATTTAAACGATATCCCCGGATTTTCAAATAAATTGATTCGGGATTTAAAATCGGGTGGCGCAATAATTGGAAACGAAGGCAAATCAGATTGGGAAGATGAATATTAAATTTTAAAATCATCTACTAAGACAAGCTAAAATCCCGCCAATTCATCAAAAAAAGCGGAAAGAAGTCTTAATAAAGTTTCTAATTCAAAACAAGTTTCATTGCGATCAAATTATCTGAAGCAGGAAGAAGGGGAGTAAAGACTCCGTCTTCGCCAAATTATTCAGGATATCCCAAATCACAAAAAGAAAAACAACTTAAATCGCAAAATAATCATTTGGTCGCGGAAAGGCCCCGGTAAATATCTAAAAGACTAAAGAGAAAACTTAAAATAATCGGACCGATTAAGAATCCGACAGGACCAAAATATCCTATTCCTCCCACAACCGCCAGCAAGATCAAAAACGGATGAATTTTTGCGCTGCGATGAATTATAAAAGGACTTAAGACATTATCAACCAAAGAAATAACCAGAAGCCACCAAATCAGCAAACCTATGCCGAAAATGGTTTTACCAGCTGCAAAAAGATAAATTATCGCCGGTAAGTATAAAATACTTGTTCCAATACTCGGTATAAATGATGCAAAAACGCCCAAACTACCCCAAAAAACGGGATTCGGAACTTTAAAAATCGCAAAGCCAGAACCGGCGATAATTCCCTGCATAATCGCGACAACCATTGAACCGCGTATGACCGAATTAATTGTAAATCTTAACTTGTCCAAAATTACAGTAGTATCGGACTCTTTCAGGGGACTTAGAGAAACGACCGCTTGTTTTAGTTTCTCTCCGTCTTTTACTAAATAAAAAAATGCTAGAACCGCCAAAAAAAGCTGAAAGAATACTCTTATTAATTCAGAAAAAATCAAATCGATATTATTCAAAATCAAATTGAGAAAATTCCTCAAATATGTTCCCAAACTAAGCACGAATCCGGGAACAAAATGGTTTATATATGTTTGAACTGACAATAAAATCTCTTCAAGCGCGCTATTTTGGATATTCGGGCTTGAGACATAATTGTAAACCTGCCTTGTTTCTTGAAAAATTTGCAAAGTTACGAAAAAAAGCGGAATAAGAATAATCAATAAAGCAATTAAAGTGGTCAGAAGAGCCGCAAGTAATTTTTTATCGCCGACAACTTTTAAAACCCATCTGTGAATCGGATCGAATATTACCGCAAAAGTCACCGCTAAGATCAGCGGAGTAATAAACGGAGAAAAAATAAGAAATACTAAAACAAAGGCGATTATCAGCAAAATTACGTAAAAAGTGATTTCCAATCTTTTATCCATTATTAAAATAATTATACCATAAAGGACGATACTGATAATTTCATCAAAGATATCCCGCCTGTTTTAACCAATATTCATTCTCCCATTCCCATAGTTTTTTCGCGCCCAAAAACGCTTTAAAATCATTTTGCCAGTAGGGGAATTCCTGAAGTTCTATTTCTCCGGTCAATTCAGACCATTCATGTTCCGCATTATCGCACATGGGAAGGGGAATATTCCTAGAATTCCTGGCGGGCCTGATTTTATCGCGTCCGCCCTTGCTTCTTAAACTCGCTCCGCATTTCAGGCATTTTTTTGTCTGATCAATCCGCAATATCCAGCGGGTTTGCAAATTTTTAAATTGCTTTTCCAAGGCTCCCATATAAGCGGACGTCTGCAAGTTATAATCGCGATAAATCGACTGAGAAGTTTTTATATCAAGCACTCCAAACTTTCCATCTATTAAAGCAAGCGCATCTAAAGTTCCTGCGTATCTTTCATCGTAATTTACAAGCTGCTTTTCAACCCATTCCGGATCGACATGGATATTTTTTTCTTCGGCGAATTTTGCATATGCTTCCACTGACGGGCGAATGGACGGATCGATTTCCGGAACTTCTCCGACCATAATTTTTTCAACTGCTTCATGAATCATTGTCCCTTCGGAAGCGGAGTTCTTTTTAACATCTTCGCCTTCTTCAAAACTTCCCAATTCGGCATAATAGCGGTATAAAGCAGGCTTGGATTTAATCTCGACGATTTTGGTCACGCGAGGAAACCAAATACTACCGTTATTGATATTATAACCAGCCAAACTTTTAAAATGTTCTAAATTGGAATAATACATAAACTTTAAAATAAAATATATCCAAATATAACAGAATTTTAAGGAAAATTTAATAGCTAAAAAAATAAAATAAAAAGAACTGTACCGAAATGAGAGGGAATAGCTCTTTTTTATTTTACTGTATGTCGCAAAATGAATGTTTTACGACATATAATAATTTCAATCACAGTTTAGAGATAACCATCTGGATAAGACTGATAAAAAATTGCAGTATTTTTATTAAAACCGCTGCCAAATCTTTTATAATCTGCGTTAAATCTAATTTAACAAACAAACTTAAAATCCATTTTACAATTTCTCCGATGATCGCCAAAATCTGCTGGATTATTTCGTTTACGGGCAAATTATTCATTTTAAATTTAATTATAAACTATAATTTATCAATCGCAATTCCAATACGTCTTATTGATTCTTCTCTACCAAGAATTTCTAAAAGTTCAAACGGACCGGAAGAAGTGGTTTTACCGCTTAGAGCCGCCCGCAGAGGAAAAAGTAATTCCCCTCTGCCCCATATTTCGGTTAAAGGCATCAGGATTCCCTCAATGAATTCTTTCTTAAAACCGTCCGGAATTTTTTCCAATTCCTTCAAAATCAGGTTTAAATGTTCTTTTGTTTTTTGCTCCGAAGTTTCGTTCCAAATCAGAATTCTTTTGTCATAGTCCGGCAATTCAAAAAATATCTCTGCTTTTTCCTTAAACTCCGACAGTTTTTTAATTCTTGATTTTTCCACGAAAATTATTTTCAACAGCAATTCCTTATTGCTTTTCCACTCGTTGGGAATGTATTCAAAAAGATCATCTAATAAATCTTCCGGACTCATTTTTTTAATGTGCTGCGCATTTAGCCATTCTAATTTTTCCAGATTAAAAATCGCGCCGGATTTTTGAACCCTGTTAATGCCGAATTCTTTTATTAATTCTTCAGGTGATAAAATTTCCAGGTCGCCTTTCGGATGCCAGCCCAAAAACGCCATGAAATTAATTAAGGCTTCCGGCAAATATCCTTGTTTTCGAAAATCGTTCAGGGAAGTTTCAACAAATCTCTTCGACAACTTACTCCTGTCAGGCGCCAAAATCAACGGCAAATGCGCGTATTCGACACTGTTAAGGCCCAGGGCTTTTTGAAGCGCGATTTGTTTTGGAGTATTCGAAATATGATCTTCTCCGCGAATAACATGCGTTATTCTCATTTCATAATCGTCTATAACCCCCGCCAAAGCGTATAAAGGAGATTTTAAATTTCGGGCAATAACGATATCTCCGATTAAAGACATATCCATAGAAACTTTCCCTCTGATTAAATCTTCAAATTCGATTTTTTCTTCCGGCATTTTAAAGCGAATTACCGCTGTTTCCCCTCCTCCCTCAAGTAAACGCTTATTTACTTCTTCCTCGGATAAATTACGGCATTTACCGTTATATTTCGGAACCAATCCCTGGCTTACCATGGCTTCACGGTCCTTCTCAAGTTCCTCGCGCGAACAAAAACAATAATAAGCCTTCTTCTCATCCAAAAGTCGTTTTAAATACTTATCATACAATTCCGTCCGTTCAGATTGCCTATACGGACCAAAATCGCCTCCCCTGTCCGGACCCTCATCCCAATCCAGCCCCAGCCATTTTAAGCCGCTTACTATATCATCCTCGTATTCCTTTTTAGAACGTTCTATATCCGTATCTTCTATTCTCAAAATAAAATCACCTCCCTGATTTCGTGTAAAAAGCCAGTTAAAAAGAGCTGTTCTTGCTGTTCCGAAGTGAAGCAGTCCGGTTGGCGAAGGCGCCATCCTGACTCTTATTTTCTTTTTCTCGTTTTTATCCATTTACGCATTCTACCATAAATTAGCCAAATTTTCTATAAAATGGTAAAATTATATTAGTTATTAAAACATTTAGGAGGTATGCTGAAAGTGAAGAAAAAAACTCTCAGTTATTATAAAAAACACACCTTCTCTGAGATCGAACTGAAAATCCAAATCTTTAAGTCCCTTTTGGCTGGCGCAAAACTGCTCTCTGCAGCCTCGGAAATTTTAAAGGAACAAATAAGGAAATTTATAAGGCGGCATGGCATCCTGGACACCAAAACAGGCGTTAAAACCTGGAAAGGCGAAAAAGAAGGAGCGCAAATTCAGCCGGCTCTTCAATACGTAACCGATCCTTATCTGCTTATTGAATTGATAAGCCTTGATGCGACTTTGCCATTTATTAAAATTGATTATGGTAAACTGGAAAAAGCCGTAAAAAATAAAAAAATCCAGCTCACAAGAAAACAGCTCAAAAGCATCACAAAAATCACTTTTGGGAAAGAAAAAGTTTTTCCTTTATAAAATTTAAGAAATATACTCCCCCGCACTTCCTTTGGTTGTGCGGATTTTTTTCATACTTAACAAAATAAATTACATTAGAAAATATCTTTTAATTTTGAAAGGATTTTTAAACTCATTTGTCTATTATTCAGATTATATTACAAATCGGCCATTTCTATAAATAATTTTCTTATTCCCGTTTCTTAAAAAAGCCGTCACTGTCCGATTTGTCGTGGAGACGATATCCTCATGTATCGCGGAATCATTAAAGCCCAATTTTTCCCAACTTTCTTTTTTCATCTTTTTCAAATCTCCTTTATAGCAATCATGGAACGACTTTCCAATCGCAATATGCATATTTCCATACGGCCCGCTTATATTCTCATCATATAAAGTCTCTGCCATAAATTTCGTGATCCTTGAAAATCGCTTGTCGGTTAAAGAAAATTCTCCGATTTTATTTCCGCCCCTTGTTTTAACTAACTCTTTCAATAATTTTTCATTTTTTTTCGCCTTAGCTCTTATAATCTGCCCGTTTTTAAATTCCAATTCAATTCCGGAAATAACGTTTCCGAAACTGTATAAGGGCTGATTAAATTTTATCCATCCGCTTGTCCCTCGCCAATCAGGAGACGTAAAGATCTCAAAACTCGGCATATTGGATCCCGCTCCGCCCTTCCATCTGCGATTCTCTCCTAATTTTATCCATAAATTAACATCCGGTCCTGTAATATTGAACTTGTCAGCTTGTAAATTATTTAATTTCTTTATATATTCCTGGATTTTGTGAAAAATAATTTTCCATTCTTTATTCGGATCGGGTTTGTCCAAATAGCAGGCTTTTATTATCTGATTCCAATATTCGTTTTGACTTAAATTTGCCTCTTTTGCCATTGCTTCAGTGCCGTAAAGTCCTATTATCCAACTGAGCTTGCCGTTATTTTCTTTTTCGTCTCGCCAATCGTTATAAGACTTAAAAGCAAGGCCGCGTTTCATCAGTTTTTTTGGATCAATCTCTTTTAAAGATTGTTTGTCGGTTTCACTGTCAATAAAAAGCATATGATCGATTTGATCGACCAATCCCCTGTAAAATTTACTCGGGAAAAAGCTTAAGTGATGATCCTGCGCCAGCAAATAAAAATCTTTGTCCAAATTATATTTGCCCGGCTCATTATCCGGATGATAACTTGAAATTATATGGCCTCCGGATCTTAAAATCGCTTTTCTCGCTTCAACCATCAACGGCTTTGCGCTTTCGCCGCTAACCAGATAAACAACGTCTCCCTTTTTAATCCCTTTTCCGTTCCCTAAAGCAAAATTCACCAATAAATCCGCATATTTTTCTAAAACTTTTTGAGGCGGCTGATATGTCATAAATTACCCAATCTTATTATCTCTTCCGCAATAGTCTGGGCGGCCTGAGGTTTGGAAAAATTTTTAGCCGCAAGAGACATCAATTTCAACAATTCCGGATTTTGGAATAATCTATTTATTTGATCTATGAATAAATGCGGTTTTAAATTTTCATCCTCAATAACGATAGCCGCTCCCTTATCGGCATATTCGTAAGCGTTTTTAATTTGATGCTCGCCCGCAATCTCTTTTGATAAGGGCAATAAAATCGCCGGCTTACCCGCCGCGGCAACTTCAAAGATTGATCCGCTCCCCGCTCTTGATACAATCAGATCCGCGGCCGCATAAGCGTCCTTAATGTCGTCATTGAAATACGCCGCGATCCTAAAGGCGAATTTCAAATCATCGGGCAGGGTGTCGGCCGTTAATTTCCATTCCGATTTTATCTCGTCGAAGTTATTTATCCCGGTTTGCAATAAAATCTGTAATCCTCCGCTGACCAGCTCCTTTCCGATATTCACAAAAAAATCATTAATCCGCATAGCTCCTTGAGATCCGCCCAAAACCAGAATAAGCGGTTTTTCCGGATTGAATTCAAAAATTTTTTTTGCAACTTGCCTGTTAATGTCACCTTCTTTCAGTAAAAAATTTCTTATCGGATTTCCGACTAAAGCTATCTTTGCCAAAACATCGCCTTTATCTTGTTCTTTTTCGTAATGATCCGCAAAAGATTCCGCCGTTTTTTCAAATCCTATCGCAATCCGATCCGCATATTTGCTGGAAAAAAGGTTGGAAAAACCGGCGATTGAATCGGATTCATGGATTATTATGGGAATGCGATAAAATTTGCATGCCAGAACGACGGGTACCGAACCTGTTCCGCCTTTTGAAAATAAAACGTCCGGCATTATCCAAAAAACTTTCCAAAATGCCTGAATAATACCTAATAATAATCTGGGTAATGTAAAAATATTTCGGATATCGGAATACCTTCTGCGCTTCGCCGAAATCAATTTCGAAATCCGCACTCCATTGCTTACTAAAACAAATTCAAAATTTCCCGGACATCCCAAATAAATAATTTCCATCGGAATTCTTTTTTGATCGGAAATAATTTTTAATTGTTCGGCGACGGAAATCAAAGGATAAATATGGCCGCCGGAATCTCCTCCTGTCAATAAAATCCTCATAAAAAACTTATGCTTTAATTTATGATTTTTAATTTATAGTCTCCTAATTATATCTTGATATATTAGCAATGATTCCCATCATGGTCAAAAAAATGGCGAGAGCCGTTCCTCCATAGCTTACGAAAGGCAGCGGTACTCCCGTTAGCGGTAAAATTCCCGAAATCGCTCCTATATTTATGAACGCCTGAAGCGCAACAATGGAAATAAACCCGATCACGATTAGCCGTCCAAACTGATCCCTGCAATTCATGGCAATCTTAAAGCCCCTGATAAAAATTAGGGCAAACAGAGTTATTAAAAATATAGCGCCCAAAAAACCCAATTCTTCCGCTATTACGGCAAAAATTGAATCGCCGAACGGTTCCGGTAAAAATTTATATTTCGCCGTTGCTTGACCGTATCCCACCCCCGTCAACCCGCCGGAACCGATTGCAATCAAAGCTTGATTCCTTTGATAACCGCTTCCTTGAATATCCGCTTTATTGTGATTAATATAATCGATCACGCGCTGATAACGGTAGGGAGTTATTGAAATGACCGCTCCAATCGCGACCACACCCAGTAAAATTATTCCGGCGATATATTTCAATTTTGCCCCGCTTACGAAATAAATAACCAAACTCGAAACCAGAATAATCGCTATTGTCGTAGTTGCCGGCTGTAAAATAACCAAAACAGAAATAAAACCGAGCAAAATCAAAAGCGGCAGCAAACCTTCGTTAAAACTGGATTGTCGGTTCGCTTTTTTACTGGAGAGCCAAGCCGCCAAATAAATTATAAAATTCAATTTTAAAAGTTCCGCCGGCTGAACCGAAAGCGGCCCCAAATTAATCCACCGTGTGGCGCCGCCGGCATGCATGCCCAACGGAGTAAATACTAAAATTAAAGCGATAATGCTGATAATCAAAAGATATGGCGCCGCCGTTTTCCATTTTTTATAAGGTATGAAATATCCCGCTAAAAATCCCGCTATTCCCAAACTTAAGCCATAGAGGATTTGATGTTTAAGATAATAGAAAGTGTCGTTAAAATGAATTTTTCCCAAATCGGAAGAGGCGCTTGAAAGCATTGCCAACCCGAAAATCACCAGGATAAAAACCGTGGTGATAAAAACATAATCGGGAGATCCGCCTTTCTTTCTTAAAGTTTTTAAAAATCTAAACATGCGAATGCTTTAGAATTTTTCCGGCATTTACAGCCGTTAATTCTCCGTTTCTTAAAGTAATTTGTCCGTTTACAATGACGGTTTCTATTTTCCCGTCCCTAATCAAAACCAAATCGGCGCAATATCCTTCTTTTATTACTCCCCTATTCTTCAAACCCAGTCTGCTTGCCGGCAAACTGGTTATTTTTTTAATCGCTTTTTCTGCCGGCAAAATCTTATCTTTAAAAACCAGATTAAGATAATTTAAAAAAGTGCCGATTCCCGAGTCCGACGGATTTCGATTGTCAAAATCCTGGCCGGAAGAAGAAATAATCGACCGATCATTGACTAAAGCCAAAGGTATCCGCTTTAGCGAAAGATTCCTAAAATTAACGACAACCTTTAATTTTGTCTGCCTTAAAAGTTCCAATAAGCCTTCTTTGGAATCCAATTCCGTATTTTGTATGAATTCCTTTAAAGTCTTTCCTTCCAAATGCCTGAATTCGGGAACTCTGAAAATAACAATTTCTTCAGTCTTCAAAATCGGCATATCTTTTTTTATTTTTTTCCGGATTTCAGAATCATTTATATTTTTTAAAATCTCGTTGAATCCGCCCCGCAAAGCCCAGCCCGGAAGAAAATAAAAAGCCGGAATTATCGTTTCGTCTGAAAGATGGAAATTAAAAAAAACGTCAGCAGAAGCGGAATTCTCGTTTATCGAATCCAAAGCAGATTCATAATCTCTTTCTAAACCTTTCGGACAGGAAAAATTGTTTATCTGCGTTTTTGCCATCGTTTCTTTCGCTAAATTTATAATTTCGTTTACCGCCGGCAAAAAATTTTCTTTTAATGTTTTTGCCGGCAAAACGGCATCGGAGCCGTTGCGCAACTTAAAACTTATCAAACCTCTGTGTTTTGCTGCCGCCTCGAAAAATAATTTAATTTCTTTTGTCGATGTCAATGCGGTTAGCGGAAAATTCAAATCGAAGGAAATTCCAAAAGCGCCTTCTTTCATTGACCGATCCAAAATCAGCCTGAATACGTCGATTTCTTTAACAGTCAAATCTCTGAAATCATCGCCGATTATTTCTTCTTTCACGGTTGAATGACCGATAAAAGTCCCGAAATTAACGCCCAGTTTTTTGGTTTTCATGAAATCAAGGAATTCTCCGACGGAATGCCAATCGGTGTTAAATTTAAAATGTTCGGCCCAAAATCTATGTAAATCCGGTTTTCCGTACAAAAGTGGTGCAAGCGAAATTCCGCTTTGACCGCCGATAATCGTAGTCACGCCCTGCTTGATAAAATTCTCTTGTGAGGGTTTCGAAAATAACCCTAGATAGAGGTCGGAATAGGTGTTTATATCGATAAATCCCGGCGCCAAATATGCGCTTCCCAACCCGTCGAAAATTTCATCTGCTTTATATTGCGGAAAAGAACCGACAGCCGCGATTTTGTCGTGTTTTATCAAAACATCAGCCCTTGTTGCGGGCTGATTCGTGCCGTTTAAAAGCAAAATATTTTTAATTAGAATGGACATTTAAAGAAAATCAATTCTTTATGAAATTAATATTTATTTTAGAATTTTTTTATTAAAAACAAAAGGGCCTGCTCTGATTAATGCGATAATATGAATACCAGCGCATTCTTCTAAAAATATCGTTTATATTTGAAACGCAGTTGGAAGATCATATCTTCAATTCCTTTTAAACGAAGAAGTTTAAGCGAAATTTTATTTCGGTATCCCGCCAAAAAATAGAGTCATTTCAAAATAGGTAAAAATTCGCTTTAAAAATTAAAAAACCCCGCCAATTAAAGCAGGGTTTTTAATTAATTTCATCGTTTTCTCTCCTGAGTCTCGTCGGGAGTTATCTGACGGAATATCCTTCCATCCCCTTTTCTTAATAATCTGTATATCACTCTCATATGCATCGAAACTTAATCACTCGGATCTCGGGACGGACCGCTTATGGATTCGTAATCGTGCAGGTGTTGCCGCAGGAGCCTGCCGGCGTCTTACCGGTCATGGTTTCGTAATGTGCGTCGATCTGCGCCTGCGAAAGCAAGTGATCATACACTGCCACCTTACCCACCGCGCCCTTGAACCATGTGTCCATCGCCATCGTACCGATGGTAAGAGGTGATGAACCCGCTTTCGGCGCAATATCGTACTGGCTCATACAGCCAGTCGGCGCGTGCGCAGCAAAATCTTGCTTAACGCCATCCACCCAGATGTTAATGGTGCCTGGATATGCCGAAGAACAAGCCGGGGGTGTTTGTGTCGTGTCATATTCCGCAACGACATAAACCCACATACCAGTCTTAAACAAGCCTGCGACCGGCTGCCAATCCGCCGCGCTGCCTAAACCCGCGGATGGATTAAAGACATAAGCGGAGAAGCGGTTCGGACGGTTTTCAGGGGTGACAGCGCTGTAAAGACGCGCCTCCCACTCACAGCTTGGCGAGTAGTTCTCGCATTTTCCCATCCAATCAACATAGCCATCACCGCTTGCGTTCGGGAACTGAAGTGTGTCAAGCCGCACCCAACCTTCCCAGGTAAGCTGACCGGTAGTCGGGATGGAAAGCGCAGGATTAGACGGAACCGTAAGATACTCGCTTGAACCGTTAAAGTCGGCGGCGATATCGCCGTTAGGCATTGCTACCGTGCTTGGCGTACCGCCTTTGTAGGTGCCGTCATTACCGTGGCCAGAAAGATCTGTCTCGTGCCCCGACGAAGACGAATTCATCGAAAAATACATAACCGGATTATCGGCAAGTATGAGCGAGTCGTATGTCGAAGCCGGAACTGAAGCTGATACTGGGTCAAGAGTGGAAATCGGCGCCAAAGCGCTATTTACTGCAACCGATGAATTAGAAAAAACATAATTTTTGAACGAAGCATCCATAAAATCTGTTCTAACTCCCCCATAACCGGTGTTTGTCATCGGCGATCCTCCTTGTGATCCGTTATCGGTTGTCTGAACCGCTAAAACCCAATTTCCAGTATTATTCTTGTCAATATAAACCTGGATAAGAACCGAACCATCCGGCTGGTTAGTTACAACCGAGCGAAGTCCGATCCATGTATTTAGCGGAATTAAATTGGGATTACTGTTCTGATTGTAATTTCCGGAATAAACCTTGTTTAAAGCAAGTGTGTAGTATGCGCCATTTTCTTTTTTCTTAATTACGGCCTGCCCGTCAACACGAATACCGGTATAATAAACATTATTCTGATCGACGTATCTATTAAAAAAGAAAATGCCATTTGACGCGTTCCTATTCGGACTCGAACTTAACCAATACTTAGACACATTAAAATACGCCTGTTGCGATTCATTTTGATTTGATGATTTAGTTACCAAACGAAAGATATTTTGCGGATGATAACCGTTATCAGTATCCACCGGATTTGTACTGTTGTACAAAATTCTCCATGGATCATTACTCGGCAAGCTTCCCGTAATTGATTTTCCCACTCCATTATTTACATAAAAGTATGCGCCCGAACTTAACCACCAATCCGAATCAGCACTTGCACTCATGGAATCTGCTTCAGTAATTATTCGATTTGCATTGAGTCCATAATAATTAGAAGTGGAAGTAGAAATGTTTACAGTAGAAGAACTTGTCTGGATATTTGTCGTCGACGTTGTTGGACTGTTTGATTGAATTGACGTATTGCTTAATGTCTCACTGCCAGCGTCTGCAAAAGCATTAATGTAATTGAGATCTGTTGCTGTAGATTGTTCTGTTCGAAACGCATAACCAAGACCAACTGTTTTTTCTGACGATCCTTGCGGAGTTACGTAAATATCATAACTATGGTTGGGAATATCGATTGCCAAGCGGAATGTGTAAGTATTCCCCGCAGTATAAGGAATTGCGGTTTGAGCTTGATAACTTGAGCCGTTTCTGGCATCAATGTTCCCGTTAGTATTGAATCTGACGATTGCGGCAAGATCAGTAAATTTTGAAGCTAATTGAGAAGACAGTCCGATAACGCCGTCCATATTATTTCCGTTTGGTATTGCATCAAAAGTAGCAGTGAATTTGCCATTTTGAGCAGTTATTGGATTTCCTTGCCAGACGGAATTTGTTGTTATTGAGTTGTTTGTATTTGTTGTTGTCGTCGACGTTGTTGGACTGTTTGATTGAATTGACGTATTGCTTAATGTCTCACTGCCAGCGTCTGCAAAAGCATTAATGTAATTGAGATCTGTTGCTGTAGATTGTTCTGTTCGAAACGCATAACCAAGACCAACTGTTTTTTCTGACGATCCTTGCGGAGTTACGTAAATATCATAACTATGGTTGGGAATATCGATTGCCAAGCGGAATGTGTAAGTATTCCCCGCAGTATAAGGAATTGCGGTTTGAGCTTGATAACTTGAGCCGTTTCTGGCATCAATGTTCCCGTTAGTATTGAATCTGACGATTGCGGCAAGATCAGTAAATTTTGAAGCTAATTGAGAAGACAGTCCGATAACGCCGTCCATATTATTTCCGTTTGGTATTGCATCAAAAGTAGCAGTGAATTTGCCATTTTGAGCAGTTATTGGATTTCCTTGCCAGACGGAATTTGTTGTTATTGTTAAGGTTGAATTAGTAACGGCATTAGCTGGTAAAATTATCAAGCTAAGCGCCATTATTCCCAATAAAACACCTGAAAATGCTTTATTGAGATTAGAAGCATAATTCATTTATTTTTATCCGCTTTCGATATCACACTAATCTGAACGTTTTGGAACCTCGACTATCTTTGCGCAAATAGTTTCTCGTTTTATAAGTAAATTAATCAAAAACACTGTGCATTAACCAATTAAAAACCTCGACAAGGAAACAAAACATAAAAATTAATGCAGGTTTTATCGATAATTACCCATAAAAACCATATCTTCAGCAGATAAAAAAGCGTATCATCCAAATCTCAAAAAAGCAAGGAAAATAAGGGTTATTTACACTCTAAGGCAAAAATGATGTAACATTCTTGACAGAAGATTTAGAATTTATTTCTCTATAAAAATTGAGCGGTTAATTAAAAATAGGACATGGATTATTTTAAAAGTAAAACGCCACTGGCTAAAAATTGTGGCGTTTTACTTTTAAAAATTATGCCGGGAAAAAACAGCCAAGAAAGAGCTACGGCTGAATTTCTCTAACACTCATTTTTTTATAAATCAGACCGTTTTCATTTACGTTGTCGCTTCTCCAATATACCGCAATGTTCGGTTTGCCCGATTCGGACCCCGGACGCTTGTTACTATCGGTCAGTTTCAGCGCCGGATTTATGCCAGGTGCGCAAGCCACCCCTCCGACTCCGAAGTTATTGCCATCATCGACAAATTCATTTATTTTTTTCCAATCTCCGCCGTTTGCGCCATCCGTCAAATCCATATAAGCTTCAAGCTTTACTTTACCTTCGGAGAGATCATAAACCACGAATTTATATCCGATCCACCGATCGTATGGCATTCCGTTGGGCCATATTGTTTTATTTGCGATTGCCGTTGAATTCGGATGGCTTGTCTCTTTTTCAAAATCCGTATGACCGTCGTATCTTATCCTCGCATCAATCCCCCTGGTATCGCAGAGATTCTGCAGTTCGTTTCCGGTAGCTCCGTGATTTGTGCGCGCAACTCCTTCAATGCCGCCCCATGGAGTGTTTTGGTCGGAAATACGCTCGGCATAAACAGTCATTTCTACATTATGCCAACTTTGTTTAAGAGCGGGATCGTAAATATACATTCGCGGAGTTGACCCTGATATGTATAAAAGCCCCTTACCGTCAGCGTAATATGCCGCATCTCCGTGATCGGCGTCAAACCATAAATCTTGAGGATCAACTCCGGAAAATTTTCTTGCTATACCGTCATTCCATTGTGAAAACCATTCTTTTCCATCCGCAGCCGTAGGATAAATTTCGGCTATTCCAAAGACATCTTTACCGGATATCTTTGCTTTTGGAATTGTTCCCGAGCCGAATCCATAACCTGAAAAAGCCGAAGAAGTATTATTTTTGTACGATGAATTATTTTCAAATCCGTAATTTTCTAAAGTGCTCGGAGAAGTTGAAGTATATTGCGGCACTACGCCAGGCTTGGAAGATTTTTTTTTGCTTTTTGCAGCTTCGAATACAAACACGGCAAATATTGCAAAAATCAAAATTGCTATAAAAAATATCGTTTTGGGTTTTAATTTTAATCCTGCAAATTTACTCATTTTTAAAAACGGCCGAATGGCCTGGATATTGACTTTTAATTTAATATCGTATATATTATTAACGTGAGTGAAAAGTTTTTCTTGTCTTTATCCGCCTCGGCGGACGAGGACATCCAAGAAAAGCTCTATCCCAGTTTCCTCCGCCGAAAGGCGGAGGTTTTTATTTGGTTTGATTTTATTTTAAAAGGAAATATTTTATTGCGGATTTAGCATTTTTATTCCATAATCATTAGTCACCACCTTTACTCCGGTCTGCGCGATATAATCCACTATTTGCTGGAATAATGCCGGCGTGATCGCGTAATTATCATTACTTGAATCAACCCTGTGAAATACTAAAACCAGCCATGTTTTGTCGGCGATTGACTGGTTAATCCAATTTTCGAACTGAGCCAAAGTGGTCGTATTTACCGCTTCCTGATATTTCAATAAAAAATGGTCTGTTGATTTATCATTAAATCCGCTTTGCGTCGTTCTCGCTCCGACATATAATCCTGAATTTTTTAAAATCTGAACGGAAGTTGCGTCATATTCTCCAAAAGGATAAGCAAATGTTGTTACATTTATGCCGATGCTATTTAGGGCATCCCACGAACCAGTAATTTCGTTCTGTTGGTCCGCATACGATAATTGCGGCAAATGCGAATGATCAATCGTGTGCGAACCAATTTCCATTCCTTGGCTCTGCATATCCAAAACTTGAGCCGCATTTACGTAATCCGTATAATTGCCGTTAAGCGTATTGGTTATTATGTAAAATGTCCCTGATAAATTCGCTTGTTTTAAAATCGGAAAAGCTGTCTGATAAGCAGATATGTCACCATCATCGAAATTCAACGAAACCATCCCTTCAGAAAATTTATAAGGATTGTTTCCTAAATCTTTTAAATAATAATCATCTACTTTTAAAGATCCGACTCCGGTCAAACTATGAAAAATAGTTATGGTTTTTGTGCCTGACGGAACTGCAAATTTTACATCAACCCCATTCCAGTTGTTTGCAAGAGTCGGACTCGCAATCGTTTGATATTGATATGTCCCATCGGACATATGTAGCGCGACTTCAACCGTGTTTTGCGCAGTAGCCATATATTTATCCGAAAATTCATATAAATCTCCCGAAGTCGCATTAACTTCAGAAAAATACCATTTCGCATCGCCGTTAGTATAGGAAGAAATATCAATTTCAGCCGCTTTACTATTAGTGCCGTCCACACCCGAAACCGGATAAATAAAATTTGGAGTATTTACTCCCCATCCTCCCTCATACCAATTTTGCGGCAAACCTGTTGCGGAATCTGCAATTTCAAAGGATGGGTTCTTAATTAAATTATCAGTTGATGTAGGAGGCGGAGGAGGAGGCGTCGGAGAAGTTATATCATTTAAATTAAATTCCCCGGTTGTTAATGAACCGACGCTCACCAAAGAGTGCAAAATTGTAACAGATTGCGAATTAGCAGGAGCAATAAAAGTGGACGTTGCAACTGCCGGGCTAATTGATGCCCCGGGCCTTGATAAAAGCAAATAAGAATATGTTCCGTCTGCTAAATGCACTCTGGCAATTATTGCCGTTGATGTGTCGGCGGTATAATAGTCGGAAAATTGGTATTGATGGCCGGGAATAACCGCAACATCCTTAAAATACCATCTGGAAGCTCCGCTTGTATATGAAGATATGCTTATTTTTGCCGCATCATCATTATTAAATCCCGCGACAGGATAAGTAAATGTTGTTTGGTTAACGCCCCAATTGCCCTTATACCAGCCCTGTGGCAGACCGCTTGAAGCATCCATTAATGAAAGCGAGGGATTGAAAATTAAGTTATCAGTATTTGTTGCCGCAGGCGGCGAAGGCGGAGGAGAAGGCGTTGATGTTGATAAATAAAAATTGTCGGTTGTCAGCGAACCTGCGCTGTCCAAATATTGGTAAATATTAAGCGATTGCACGCCCGTCGGCACGACAAAAGTTGTTGTGCTGTTTTTCCATGCGTTGGATGCCGATTGAGGAAAATCAATATAAGAATAATACCCGCCGGATAAAGTATAGCGTATTTCCAATGTAGTCGGAACTGTTGCAATGTAGGAATCGGAGAAAGTGTAAGTTTGTCCCGGTGTTGCCGGAATATCGCCGAAGGTCCACTTGGCATCTCCGCTTGTGTATGAAGTCATATCAACCTTGGCTGCATTCCCTCCGTCAATGCCCGGTACGGAATAAGTAAAGTTCGATTGGTTTATTCCCCATTTATCTTCTGTCCATCCCGCAGGCAAGCCGTCTGCGCCTACTGAATCAAAGGAACCATTATTAATTAAATTGCCGCCAGAAGACGATGGAGGCGGAGAAATTATTGAATTTGCAATCAAGGAAAAATTATCTACTGTGAGCGATCCCACATTATCTAAATATTGATATATTGTAAATGACTTAACTCCGGCAGGAACCGTAAAAGTAGATGTGGAAGATTGCCACGTATCCGAAATGCTTGGAAATACAATGTCGTCATAAGTATAATTCCCATTAATTAAGAGATATCTGACCTCAATCGTAGTCGGAACTGTTGCAATATAAGAATCGGAGAAAGTGTAAGTTTGTCCCGGTGTTGCCGGAATATCGCCGAAGGTCCACTTGGCATCTCCGCTTGTGTATGAAGTCATATCAACCTTGGCTGCATTCCCTCCGTCAATGCCCGGTACGGGATAAGTAAAGTTCGATTGGTTTATTCCCCAGCTGTCTTGCGACCAACCTGCCGGCGCTCCATTTGCGCCCGTAATTTCAAAAGACCCATTGGGAATAAGATTCGATAAATCGCTTGCTTTTGTCTTAGAAATTATCGGAAAATTCAAGGAGTTAAAAACAAAAATTATTGAAAAAAATACAACTAGGAACCTAAGAAAAACTCTTTTCATAGTATTGAAGAAAATAAAACGACCTTTTATTTTAAATTTCAAAAAATTTTTTCCGGCTAATAGAATAAATTTGACTGCAAAAGTTTTAAGCTGATTAATCAGCTTATATGTAATTTAAGTAAGAAAATTCTGCCTTTAAAACGGACAAAAAACATTGCCGGAATAACAAGCGAAAATTTATGGTTTTAAAGAGAAAAATAAGTAAGTTGAGTAAGTTGCTCGTTATTTAAATTATAATCTATTTAGGCATAAACCTCAATCAATCATCCTCTTCCCGGCCTGAAAAATTCTAATATCGCTGGCGCGATATCGCCGGAATAAACCGCTTTATTCCCTTTTAATTTAATTTTTCCGTTAACAACCAGATTCAAAATAAAGCTTTGCCATGCTCTTTCTTTTTCATTAATTCTTTCTGATAAAGCAATTGCGGTGTCACTTGAGCGGATTAAAACCGGAAGTTTAAAGATAATAGGCCCTTCATCGTATTTTTCAGTCACAAAATGAATCGTAAATCCGCTTTGTTTTATTTTTCTTTCTTTAAATGATTTGATGGCGGCTTCATGGACATGGCGCCCGTACATTCCGGGCCCGCCGAATTCGGGCAAAAGCGCCGGATGAATATTTATCGTTTTTGCGGGATTCAACCCTTTCACCAATTTCAGCCACCCCGAACACATGACATAATCGGCCTGAAACTTTTTTACCAAATTTTGATATCCGGTTTTTTCAAAAGGACCGGGGAAATATTTAAAAGGAATTCCCAATTTTTTCGCTCTTTTAAAAACGCCGCCGCTTTGATGATTAGAAACTACGCCGACTATTTCCGCGTTCAAAACAGCCGGATTTGTCCGCGACTGTTGTACCATTTCTTCAAATCCGGATCCTCCGCTATCTTTTGTCCCCGACGCCAAAACCAGTATTTTCGGCTTAGTTCTCATTTGTTTAAAATATTAAATAAACTGATTCCAGTTGCCACTGCGACATTCAAGGATTCCGCCTTCCCTCGCCCCGGAATTTTATATTCCAGATCGGCCAGATTCAAAATATCCTGATTCAATCCGTGCGACTCATTGCCCATAATTAATGCAAATTTTTCTTTTTCAAAATCTAGCTGTTCTTTTCCATCCAAGGAAGTTGCGATTATTGAATAATTTTTTAATTTTAAATCTTTTATAAATTCAATTAAATTCTGATTCTCGATGATATTCACGTGAAAAATCGAACCCATAGTTGATTGCAGAACCTTCGAATTATAAATGTCAACCGATCCTTCCCCTAAAACGATGTTTTTTATCCCGAACCAATCTGCGGTTCTGATTATAGTGCCCAGATTTCCCGGATCCCTGATTTCATCCAAAATCAAAAATGATATATTTTCATTTTCACCCTGAACCGGCCGAGAGGGTTCATTGATTTGGGCGCCGGATTTTTTTACAACTGCCAATATTCCGGACGGCGTTTCCAAAGAAGAAAGCACGCCGAAATCCCGGTTATCGGCGATGAAAATTTTTATTTTCTTCCTTTCCGCTACTTCAATAATTTCCTTTGTTTTGGAACTGTTTAAAAGAAAATTTTTTATTACAATAAAGGAAAATTCCCGGCCGGCCGCAAACGCCTCTTCGATAATTTTAAATCCTTCAATGACAAATTCGCCGTAATTGTCTCTATGCTTTTTTTGCTTTAGTAAAACTATTTTCTTTTTTAAAGTTGTTGATAATTTCATTCCAAAGAAAGAATCTTAAATCCTTTTTCCTTGACATCCTTCTCCGTCCAGACAAAACTATTGATTTTAAACTCTCCGACATAAGTTATTTTTTTCTCGATTTTTCTTCCGGTATATTTTTTTATTTTCTGATCCCATTCTTCCAAAATCAGAATATCGCCCTCATTTGCTTCAAAGTCATTCAATCGCATGTCATATCGCTTTTTTCCCGAAAGAATCGCTTCAAAATATTCCGGCCAGGTTTTTTTCTTAATTATTGCCATTTATTTACAAAACTTTGATTTTTTCCATTCTATTACAAGTTAACGAAAAATCAAAAATCAATAAAGAGACTCTTAGCCGAACCTTCCGTCTCTCTAGAGATAGATCAACATAATAATCCTTGTACACACCCGCCCCGATGCTTCTCCGGCAGTTTTTATTGCCATCATTAATTAAACTTGTAATAACTTAAATTTTATAATTTTTACCAAAGTTTCAGAATTGACCTTATCGCCGTAATATTTTTGATAAGTTTCCATCATCTCTTCATGGTTTCCGAACTTTTCATGGCCGATGTAGTCCGTTTCGTTTAATTCTTTCATCGGTTTTTCTTCTAATTCGATAATTTCCGCTTCTCCGAATTTTTCGCCCGTTTCCCAATTTATCAGATTAATTTTATCGCCTATCCGCAAGTCCTTATCATCAAACAACCTCCAAGTCACATCCTTCCTGCCTTCTAAAATTTCTGTTGCCAAAAATGGCCTGAATTTAAGCGATTTTATAACCATAATTTATCATTACTTCCCATAACACTTTTATTGCTTATTGACTATCATGCAAGAATTTCTCCATTTTTATCATATTCACTAATCCGATAGCGTTTTTACCTTTCCTTACAAATCCTAATCTCTGATAAAATCCCACTGCATTTAAGGTTGCGTTCAAAGAAATTTTTTCTTTGCCAGCATTTTTAAATTTATCTTCCATCACGTCGTACAACCTTCTGCCTATTCCTTGCTTCAGAAAATCGGGATCAACATTGATTTGATATATTTCACCATCAGCGACTGAATATTGTCCGAATCCAACCAATTTACCTTTTTCTTCCGCCACTATCCAATCCGAATTCTGAAATTGATATTTTACATTTTCTTCTAATATATCTCTAAGCCACTCACTTACTGCTTCGGGAGAATAAAATTCAGAATTAACCTCTCTCACAACTTTTTTGTGTAATTCAGTAATAACTTTAGCATCATCTGTTTATATTTAGCAGCGAATCCACAGGTAAAACGAAGTTTTATCTGTGGCGAGCGAACCAAATAAAAAAATGTCACGCTCCGTGGCATTTTTTAAACTTTTTCCCCGAGCCGCATGGACAGGGATCATTTCTCCCCACTCCTTCGTATTTTGGATCAATGTTTGAATCACTGCTTAACTTTACTGCCGGAACCGGTTCAGCTGCGGCTGATTTTTCATTAGAAAGAATTAAAATACTTTTCCAAACATCGGCGAATACCCAGTCTTGATAAGATTGAAGCAAATTTTGGAATAGTAAATAACTTTCACGGCGGTACTCGGTCAATGGATCATGCTGTCCGTAAGCCCTGATTCTGACTGATTCCCGCAAATCATCCAGACTTTCCAGATGTCCCATCCATAATTTATCCAGAAATGCCAGCAATCTTACACGCACATTAACCTCGACAACCGGATCGATTTTTTCGTTTATTTTTTTCAGCAAATACTCCCTGATATCCTCGATTTCCCGGGATTCTTCATCGCCCAAAGCACCCGCTTCAATCAAAAACTTAATCAAATCGTTTCTTTCCGGAAACTGTGCGGATAGCCTATCCAATGCGCCCGAAACTATTTCAGTCAACTCTTCTGCTAAATTTTTCACCAGCAAATCATCTCTTTTTTTATAGATTGCGGTTCTTTGTTTATTTAGAACATCGTCATAATCCAATAAATGCTTTCGAGTATCAAAGTTAAATCCTTCAACCTTCTTCTGAGCTTCATTTACGATTTTAGAAACCATTTTAGATTCAATAGGTTGATCTTCCGGCAAATTAAAAGTCTCCATTATTTTTTTGACCCGATCGCCCCCGAAAATCCGTAAAAGATCGTCGTCCAGCGAGAGATAAAACTGGGTTATACCCGGATCGCCCTGTCTTCCCGAACGTCCTTGCAACTGCTTGTCAATTCTTCGCGCTTCGTGCCTTTCAGTGCCAATGACAAAAAGTCCGCCCAGATTTTTTATTTTCTGAGCTTCTTCTAAATTCGGCGGATTGCCCCCTAAAATAATATCGACTCCGCGCCCCGCCATGTTTGTCGCAACGGTTACGCCACTCTTTTTCCCAGCTTGAGCGATAATCTCTCCCTCACGTTCGTTATTCTTAGCGTTCAAAGCTTCATGAGAAATTCCGGATCTTTTCAGTAAATCGGAAATAATTTCGTTTTTTTCGATCGAAGTCGAACCGATTAAAACTGGCTGTCCCGATTGATGCAGTTCTCTTACTTTCTTCACCAGCGCCGCGTACTTTGCTTTGGAATTTTTATAAATCAAATCCGGCATGTCTTTTCGAATCATCTGCTTGTTTGTCGGTATGCTAACAACCTCAAGTTTATAAACTTTATGGAATTCTTCCGCTGAAGTCTGCGCCGTACCGGTCATTCCAGAAATTTTTTCGTACAAACGAAAATAATTTTGAATCGTAATTTGGGCATATGTTCGCGATTCCTGCTGTATTTTAACTCCTTCCTTCGCCTCGATTGCCTGATGCAAACCTCCAGAGTATCTTCTGCCCGGCATTAGTCTTCCGGTAAACTCGTCGACTATAATGATTTCTCCGTTCTTAACCACATATTGCTTATCTTTGTGAAAGAGTCCTTTTGCTTTCAAAGATTCATCAAGATAATGGACAAGCTGAAAATTTTCCGGACTGTAAATATTTGATATATTTAACATCTCCTCGACTTTATTGATTCCACTGTCCGTAATCGCAACAGACTTCATTTTCTCGTCAACATCATAATCCTCATTCTCCTTCAAATTTTGAGCGATTTTCGAAAAAACTCTGTAAAACTCGCTTGATTCCGTATCCGGTGCGGCAATAATAAGTGGGGTTCTCGCCTCGTCGATTAAAATACTGTCAATTTCATCTATAATCGCATAACTGTGTCCGTTTTGTACTTTGTCTTCCGGCCGATAAGCAAGATTATCGCGTAAATAATCAAATCCGAATTCGTGGTTGGTTCCGTATAAAATATCGGTTTTATACGCTTCTTTTCTGCTGATTGGCCTTAAAAATTCCTTAAAAACTTTGAAACTGCCTTTTAAATCCCGTTCTGCGTCCGTTTCCTGTTCTTCACTCTTGTCAGGAATGTAAGCCGGATCGTATAAAAATGCACTTTCATGCGTTAAACATCCCACAGTTAAGCCTAAAACATTGTAAATTTGGCCCATCCAGACGGTATCGCGCTCGGCTAGATAATCATTGACGGTTATGACATGAACTCCTTTCCCTGTCAAAGCATTCAGATATGCCGCCAAAGTGGCGGTTAAAGTTTTTCCTTCACCCGTCATCATCTCGGCTATCTTCCCTTCATGCAAAACAATTCCTCCTATAAGCTGCACATCGAAATGCCGCTGTTTGAGGGTTCTTTTGGAAGCTTCCCGAATTAAAGCGAATGCCTGCGGAAGCAAATCTTCCAAGATGCTTCCTTCCGAATAAGTTTTCTTCAGTTCAAGACTCTTTTCTTTCAGTTGACCATCGGCAAACGACCCGAATTCCTTCTCAAGCTGATTTATTTTTTTGATGACCGGATCATAATCATATTCACCGAATATTTTTTTAAATAAATTTGACATAATTTTAATTCAAACCCGCCGAGGATCTGTTAATGTAAAAGGATTGGAACATCGGAAATCAAAAATTATTTTTTCGATTTGAATTTCTCAATCTCAATCTTAAGGATGTCTTTTATTTTGTCGATTGCGGCTCGCACATCTTCATCTCCGTACTCCGCCCTCAGTGTGCCGCCTTTTATATGCAGATTGACTTTGGCATCATAAACTTTCCCCTGATGATGGTGTTTTGTATTCCTTGAAATTTCAACATCGGCTTCCGCCTCTTCTTGGTTTTCCAATCTTGTCAAAAATTTTTCGACGGAGCCGATTTTTTCTTCTATATATTCTTTAATCGCCGGGGTAATCTCTAAATCCTTGGCCTTTATATTTATTTGCATATTTTTTATTTTTATTGATTTATAGCCGATTAAAAGGCGATAAAAAAATTAATTTAAACCCATTTTAATCTGAATAATAATACCATAATATTCCTTCAGCTTCAAATGAAACCATGCAAATAAAATCCATTACAAAAAAACCGCCCCGCTAAACGGGACGGCTTTCTCAAGAGATTTATTTTCTCTTTGATGATTTCTTTTTAGCAGTAGTTTTCTTTTTTGCTGCTTTCTTTTTTGCTGCCATTTTTTTAATTACTTCCTTTACTTTCGCATTGGAAGAAATTATTTTTTATTTTCAAAATATTGCCGACCAAACAATTATTTTGAAAATTCTTTTTCCAATAAAATATCTTTTGAATATTTTATCTTCTTATATTAATTTTGATACAAATGATTTTAAAAAACAATGTGGATAACTCAAATTTTAAAAAAATAAAAATTTAAGGAAAACTTTCAAAAAATTTAAAAACTTTCCCCAGGGGACAACGGCGGTGATCCTCCCAGTATTTTTAATTTTGTGAGTGCTCGTCCGTTATCCCAATTTAATTATAGCAAATTTTTTTATTGCAAACAGGATTCAATTTGAATTGGCGGGAATATTCTCATGTTTTTTAAAAACAATAAACTTGTAGCCGATAAAATTCCAAACCAGAGAAATTATAGTCGCAGATAGCGCTCCGACATTGGCCCATCTCGCCGGAGTAAATCCGGCCAAGGGATGAATAACATTGACAATGAAAGAAGCACTAGCAACATTCACGCCGAATCCGATTACGCTTACCACTAAAAATTGCCCGAACTCTTTCACATTCGCATTCGCTTTGCTTTCGAAAGTCCAGTATTTATTCCAAAGATATGAGTTTATAGTCGCAACCGTAAACGAAATACCCTTAAAAACTGCATACCAAACTCCCGCAGTTACGGAAAAAGCGATCAATAAGATATTCAATATTCCCAGATCTATAAAAGTATTTAATGCTCCGGTTGCCGCAAATTTGGCAATCTGCAAAAATACAGGAATTTTTTTCGCGATCAGCGAAGAAATCCAAAGGGCGGCAATCGCAAATAAAATAAAAAATATTACGATTGCGATTCCCGCAGTTATAGTAATCGGCAAACCGGAAATCTTAATATTCTTTAAAATCGGCAGCGAAAACAATCCGAAAAAAAATCCGATAATCGATACCAGTAAATAATCTTTTTTTGTCAGCATTTTTATTCTTGCCAGGTTTCAATTTATAAATTTGAAAATTTATAAATTATTCTCTATTGAAGATAATTTATTACTAAATCATTCAAATCCGGATGGCTCTTTAAAATATCGGTGCCGTGCCCGCCGAATTGGAAACTTTTTGTTTCTTTCGCCACGCCGGCCGGAACCTTGCCATACAACGCTTGAACCTCAGAATTGTTTGATCCGTCATCCTTACTTGTTATGAACACGACCTTTTGGCCGAGCTTCAATTTTTCAATCAGAGGCGCGGCTTCGATTCCCTTATAATTTAATCCCGGCGAAAATAAAATTGCAGCCGGAAAATTTCCGTTCTCCGCCAGATATTCCAATGATAAATTAGCTCCGATTGAAGCACCTATGAGGAAAATCTTGTCCGGCGTTGCTCCTTTACTCTCCAAATAATTAACTGCCGCGGCAATATCCAAAATGCTTTTTTGTGTATCTTTATTACTAAATTTAAGATAACCGTTCGGACCCCCTTCCGATTCTCCATGCCCCCTTAAATCAATCGCAATACTTTCAAATCCGTTATTTTGCAGATCGTTTGCCAGACTATTCCAAGATTCTTTAGTTGCGGGCATCATGTGCGTTAAAACTGCCCAACCGGCGGGATTTGTAAATTGCGCCTGATCTACCGGAAAATAATCCGCGGCTATGGTTTTATTATCTGAAGTAGTTAAGGTTATTTTTTCCATCGGAGGCAAATTTGACTGTTGAGAATTCTGATTTTGTAAAGCGCTCTGACTCTGGTTAGAAACGAAAAATAATCCCGATAAACTGAAAATTGTCATTAACCCTATCAATATGATTATAGCACTTGAAGCTTTTTGTTTAAATTTAGTTGCCATTTAGAATTTTACTTGTACCGGTTCTTTTTCAGATTCGTTTTCCAGCCCGAAAAATTCCTCTTTCGTGAAACCAAACACCCCCGCAAATAGATTGGCGGGAAACATATTTATTCGGGTGTTATATTCCATGACATTGCCGTTATAAAACCTTCTGGCAGCTTGCAGTTTATCCTCCGTATCTGTAAGTTCCCGCTGTAGATCCAAAAAATTGGCATTGGCTTTTAATTCCGGATAATTCTCTGCAACCGCAAATAAAGTCTTTAGAGTTCCGCTTAATGTATTTTCAGCTCCGGCTCGCTGATCTTTTCCTTGCGCGCCCAAAGCTTGCGCTCGGGCCTGAGTTACATTCTCAAAAACCGTTCTTTCGTGGACCATATAGCCCTTAACAGCTTCGATCAGATTAGGGATAAGATCATGCCTCCGTTTTAGCTGAACATCAATATCCGACCAGGCTTCCCTGACTCTGTATCTGTTTCGCACCAGCGAATTAAAAGTGAAGATCAGCCACAAAACAATCGCGACTAAAATTATTATTAAAATTGTCGTTAAGTTGATCATAAAAATTTTTTCTAATAGTTACGGCCTTTATTTTGAATTATTATAACAAATTTAATGCAGATTCAATATAGAAAAACCCAGCTTAATTCCATATTATTATTGCCGCTCTATTGTAAACAGCCAATCTAACATACAAACGCAGTTTCTCGACCGTAAGGTCATGGGAAATCTAATCGTATATTTTGACGATCGTCAAAATATACGATTAGATTTATGGTTTTAAACTATTAAATCTTCTTTTCCGCCTGCTTGATTTCAAGGCAAATCTATGAGCTTCGTCTCTCGCTCTTAATAAAATTCCTTTAATGCTTTGGATCAGCTCTTTAGTTGACTTTCCTGCTTTTGGCGCAAATACCAGAATATCCCCCCCCAGCTTTGATATTCCCACTAACGGAATACTCATATTCAGCTTCTGCAGAATCTTGTAAGTAAAACTTATCTGCGGTCTTCCTCCGTCAATCATTATTAAATCCGGAAATTGCCATTCAGGATGTTGAAATCTTCGAGTTAAAACTTCCTCTAGGGCACGCAAATCATCGTTTGCCGGAGCTTCTTTTATTTTAAATAATCGGTATTGTTCTTTGTCAGGCAATCCGTCGGTAAAAACGACCATTGACCCGAAAGTTTCCTTGCCAGCAAAATGTGAAATATCATATCCTTCAATTCTGTTCAGATTAAAGACTGTAGCCTCCGTCTCTTCCCTCGCTATCAACGAAACATCCTGAACATGCCTTAAAGCCGAAATTTTTTCCGGATTATCTTTTTTTAATTTATTTAATAATTGTTTTTTCTCGCCGCGCAAAAATAAGATTATATTTTTTATATTCTTTTGGTAATCTTCTTTTGAAATTGCTCCGGCGCACACTCCGGGGCATAATCCGATTTGATAATCAAAACATGGCTTTCCCGGAAAAGGATTTGCAGGTTTGCCCGCCGGCAAACAAGTGCTATAAGGGAAAACCCGTCTTATGATTTTCAACGCGTTTTTGATTAAATTCAGGCTTTGATAAGGACCGAATACGTAAAAATCTCCAATTTTCAATCTCCAATTTTCAATTTCCCTGCCGCGTATAATTATCGGCTTCGGATAATCTTCTTTCTTGGAAATTAATACGTATAAAAATGATCGATTATCTCTGTCTTTTATATTGTATTTCGGCCAATATTTTTTAATGAGATTCGCTTCCAAAATTATTGCCTCCAGAAGCGTATCCGTTTGGATGTATTTCACACACCTGGCCAATTCTACCATTTCTTGAATACGCGGATTTAATGGACGCTGAAAATATTGCGAAATTCTCCGTCGCAAAGAAGTCGCCCTGCCCACATATAAAATCCCACCTTTTTTGTCAATAAATTGATAAACTCCGGGGGTTAATGGAAAATTTTTTATTTTTAGTGAATTCACAGTCATAAGTAATTATAACACTCGATTTGCGATAGAAAGATGCCGAAATTTCTGCTAAAATAATTAAAGAGTCGCAATTCTTTTATTTTAAATTCCATATCAGAAAGAGGCAATTATGGATATCAGAATTCTGGAAGTTAAAGATCTTAAATTTTTTTTCGTTATAATCCTTTTCCCCGTTCTGATAAGAGAAAACAACATTTTCTGGAGTGAATACTTTTACAATATTATAATCGCGGAAAATGAAACGGAAGCGAAAAAAATACTTTTAAACTCTCTTCCGCCAAAAAAAGCCGAAATACTGAAAGTTTTAAAAAAACAAGGCAAGGCGGAATCTGGCTATTACAAAATCCATTTTAAGAAACTAAAAAATCCTGACGGGAAAGGAATTATAAATCTTCCACTTTCCATCCGGTCAAACCTTAAAATCGACGATTCCGAATATATTGAAACCTAAAAAGGCCGCAAGGCCTTTTTTTTAAGGTTATACCAGGTAATTTTTCAAGTATCTCCCCGTAATACTATTTGCATTTTTAACAATTTCTTCGGGAGTTCCCTTCGCGATTGCTTTTCCGCCTCTCTGACCCCCTTCCGGCCCCAAATCAATAATATAATCTGCCGATTTTATGATATGCATATTATGCTCGATTACAATAACGGAATTTCCCTTGTCAATCAGTTTATTTAAAACTCTTAAAAGAAGCTCGATATCATGATAATGCAAACCGACTGTCGGCTCATCCAATAAATACAAAGTTTTCTTTCCTAGCGGATGCACCAGTTCCCGCGCCAATTTTATTCTTTGCGCCTCGCCTCCCGACAAAGTCGTCGCGCTCTGCCCCAGTTGCAAATAGCCCAATCCGACTTCTTGCAAAACTTTCAGCTTGTCCGTTATTTGATATATATTTTCAAAAAATTCTACTGCCTCATCTATTGTCATCTCGAGCACTTCCGCGATACTTTTCTTTTTATATTTTATTTGCAGAGTTTCTCTGTTGAATCTTTTTCCGTGGCAAACATCACATTCCACCAGAACCGGCGGCAAAAAATGCATTTCTATTAAATTAAAACCCGCTCCTTCGCAAGCTTCGCACCTTCCGCCGCGCACATTAAACGAAAATCGTGAAGCCGTATATCCTTTTCCCCGCGCATCGGGAAGTTCTGCAAAAAATTCTCGAATTGGCGTAAAAATCCCGGTATAAGTCGCTGGATTCGAACGTGGAGTTCTTCCGATTGGCGACTGATCAACCATTATAATCTTATCGACATATTCTCCGCCTAAAATTCTGCTCACATTTTGAAGCGGCTCATTGATCCGCGCTTTAACTAAATTTAAATTCTCATATAAAACATCATAAACCAAACTGGATTTTCCGCTGCCCGAAACGCCGGTAACGCAAACCAGTTTTCTCAAGGGGAAATCGATGTCGATGTTTTTCAAATTATTCGCCCGCGCGCCGATTATGCTTATTTTCTCGCTCATCCTTGTTCTTCTTTGCGGCACCTCAATTTGCGACTCTCCTTTCAAATATTTAAGAGTCAGCGACTTTGGAAATTCCTCTTTTTCCTTTTTCTTTCCCCTTTTTAACAACTCTTTTATCAGGCCAGCTGCCACTACCTCACCTCCATTCCTGCCCGCAAACGGTCCCAAATCAACCAAAAAATCGGATTCTTTTATAGTCATTTCATCATGCTCAACAATTACCACCGAATTATTCCTATTCCGCAAATCCTTTAAAGTGCCTACCAGCCTGTCAGTATCTCTTTCATGGAGTCCGATCGTTGGCTCATCCAAAACATACAGCGTATTTGACAAATGAGATCCAATCTGAGAAGCCAGCCTTATTCTTTGCGCCTCTCCACCGGATAAGGTTTCCGCTTCGCGATCCATGCTTAAATAATCCAAACCGACTTCGATCAAAAAATATAACCGGTCCGAAATTTCTTTGACCACGTTTTGAGCGATAATTCTCTGTCTTTCGGTTAATTTTTTTTGGTAATTTTCAAAAAATTCGAAAGTTTCATTGATCGGCATGCGGACTATTTCCCAGATATTTTTCCCGTCTAGTTTTACCGATAATGCTTCCGGTTTCAGCCGTTTCCCTTCGCAATCCGGGCAAATTGTTTTCAAAAATAGATCTGTTTTTCCCAACCCGCCGCAAGTCGGACACGCGCCATGCGGGCTGTTGAAAGAAAACAATCTTGGCTCCACCTCAGGAAAAGAAAAATTATCTTTCGGACAAGTCCATTTTGAAGAGAGCATAAATTCCTCTTGATTCTTTTTCTTTTCATCCAAAATTACCGTTACCAATCCCTTGCTATAATTTAAAGCAGTTTCAACCGCTTCGAACATCCTGGCTTGATCGCTAGTTATAACGCGGTCAACAACAATATCTATGTTGTGTTCTTTGTACTTTGATAATTCGACTTTGTCATGCAATGAATGAAGTTTTCCGTCTATTCTTGCCTCGGAAAATCCTAAAGACAAAAAATCATAAAGCAGCTGATAATATTCTCCCTTTCTTCCCTGCACTACCGGCGATAAAATTATTACAGAATCTTCATTTTTATTTCCTCTTTCTTTTTTATTTTTTACTCTATCTGTGATAATATCCACTATTTCTTCCAATGAAAGCTTTTCAATTCTTGTTCCGTCAATGGGGCAATACACTTCGCCCAACCTTGCAAACAAAACTCTCAGATAATCATAGACTTCCGTCAAAGTTCCCACTGTTGAACGCGGATTATGGCTTAAGGCGCGTTGATCTATCGCAATCGCCGGCGACAATCCGATTATTTCATCTACATCAGCCCGCTCCATTTGCCCCAAAAACTGCCTTGCGTAAGGTGAAAGTGATTCTATATACCTTCTTTGCCCTTCGGCAAAGATTGTGTCAAAAGCCAGACTGGATTTTCCGCTGCCCGAAACGCCCGAAAAAACTACCAGTTTGTTTTTTGGAATTTCCAGACTTATATTCTTCAGATTGTGCACCCGAGCTCCCTTTATGCTTATTTTGTCCTCCATAACATAAATTCCCCTCTGTTTTATTCCAAAGGGTATATAATAATTAAAATTGCATTCTAATTATGCCAGAATTCTATGAAATTTCAATATCTTTTATTAATTTAACCATTTAAAAATTGCCGTGAAAATTCATAATAAGATTATGGGATAGAATTTCCGGGTTTCTTTATCTCCTCTTCGTAAACAATATGTCAAGTTCAGAGAATAATCCGAAATTTTCCCTGCCTGCCTGCGGGCGTGTTTACAATTTATAAAAAAGCGCGAAAAATTATCTTATTCGATAAACTCTTTCTCGTCCTTTTTTTCTTCTTTTTTCTCCAGTAATATTTCGATGAAAATCACGCTTATGACAAGTATGGTGATTTGCGAAATTGTTTCCGTTACAACACGATCAAAAACTATTCTGCCCACAATCAGTCCGAATAATCCGCCCATATGCTCAGCCATAAAGTGAATAGTAAAGCTGTGCACGAATAATCTAATCAGTTTTTTGAATTTTTGGCTAAATTTTCTCATACAATTTAGACAAATCGATTAGATTAAAAACGCCCCGATTTATCTAACCGAGGCGATCTTGTTTTTGGATTTTACGTATATTTCCCTATTCTTTAAATTGCGATTCAGCTGCGCCAAAATCGCCTTGGTTAAATAAATCCCTTTTATTATTATTTTTAATATACAGGAATAAACCGTAAATTCCGTCCATTTCTGAAGGATTTATATTATGGGACCCGTGAAATTGTGCACAGTAAATCTTTGTCATTTCACTAATTATAACGATTGATTTTTCAATCTGTTTCATTGACATTTTCGTCAATATTCATTAAAATCTTAAACCGCGATGAATTTGCTGTCGAGATTTACTTGGAAAACTTACTCCAGGCAAATACTAAAAATCTTGCTCGAATATCCTCCGCAATTTTCCCCCCATGAAAAGATTATCCAGCAAGGGGCAGATCCTACTAGGGCGGGGCAGATCCGCCCTGGCAAAAAAGATTGGGGACGCGCCAGCCGCGTCATCATTTTTTTAAAAATTAATCCACTTCAAAATCACGATCAATTTGTATTAATTCCTCAATATTTTTTTTGATTGATTTAGGCGTAATGTTATGTTTTTTATTATATTCCGTCTGAATTTTCCTTCTTCTTTCCACTTCTGTCATCGCCCGCTTCATCGATCCCGTAATTTTATCAGCATATAAAATAACTTTTCCTTCCACATTTCTGGCCGCACGACCCATTGTTTGAATCAGCGAGGTTTCGTTCCTTAAAAATCCTTCCCTATCAACATCAAAAATCGCCACCAGAGTTACTTCCGGCAAATCCAATCCTTCGCGCAGCAAATTAACTCCTACTAAGACATTAAATTTTCCCGTTCTGAAATCGGTTAAAATTTGAGTGCGTTCCAAAGTTTTGGTATCCGAATGCATGAAATTAGCCTTTATCCCTTCTTTGATTAAATAATCGGTCAAATCTTCCGCCATCTTCTTTGTCAGCGTATTTATAATCGCCCGTTCTTTTTTATTTACGATTTCTTTTATTTCATCAATTACGTCATCAACCTGGCTTCTGTTTTTCTTTTTATCGAAAACCGGACGCACTTCAATCGGCGGATCGATTAATCCCGTCGGCCTGATTATCTGTTCAACCACCCGGGAAGAATTTTCCAATTCCCAGTCAGCCGGAGTAGCGGAAGTAAAAACCGCCTGATTAATTCTTTCCTCAAATTCTGAGAATTTCAGCGGCCGGTTATCCAGAGCCGAAGGCAATCTCCATCCGTATTGAATCAAAACTTCTTTTCGCGAATGATCCCCCTCATACATTCCCCTGATTTGCGGAATGGCGATATGCGATTCGTCTATAATAGTCAAAAAATCCGGCACTTTTTTTGTCTGTAACTGTCCGTGTCGTGTACGTACTGTCTGTGTCTTGGTGGGAAAATAAGAAAGCAAGGTGTCTGGCGGCTCGCCCGCAAGTTTTCCAGACAAATGCCTGGAATAATTTTCAATTCCGTGACAAAAGCCCAAAGTCTTCAGCATTTCCGTGTCGTAATTAGTTCTTCGCTCCAGCCTCTCCGCTTCCAAATATAATCCTTTTTTATTGAAATATTCTAACCGCTCTTTTAATTCCTTTTTAATTTCCTTTATGGCGTTAATAATCTGCGGCTGGCTTGAAATAAAATGTTTGGGCGGGAAAATAATGGCTTCGCTTAAATTTTCTGTAATATTTCTGGTTAGCGGATCAATAATGGAAATCTCTTTTATTTTTTGGCTTTCAATTTCAATCCGATAGTTTATATTGTCCGATATCGGCTGAATTTCAAAAATATCTCCCCTTACGCGGAATTCACCCCTGTGCAACATCCCCGAAGTCCGCTTGAATTGGATTTTCACCAACTGGCGGATAAAATCTCCCCTCGTAATCGGCTGACCGGTTTCCAGATGGATAGCAGATTCATAGTAATTCGACGGCAAACCTAGGTTATAAATACAGGAAACCGAGGCAACAACAATCACATCCCGCCTTATTGAAAGAGCGCTTGTCGCCTGATGGCGCAACCTGTCAATTTCTTCGTTTATCATCGCTTCTTTTTCGATATAAGTATCGGAAGTCGGCATATAAGCTTCCGGCTGATAATAATCGTAATAAGAAACGAAATAGTTGACCGAATTTTCCGGAAAAAAATTTTTGTATTCGCGATAAAGCTGCGCCGCCAAAGTCTTATTTGGAGCGATAACCAGTACGGGCATATCGAAATTGGCTATGACATTAGCCATTGTGAAAGTCTTACCCGAACCGGTCACCCCCAAAAGAGTTTGAAATCTTTCCTTTTTTTTCACTCCTTCTGTGAGCTGTTCTATTGCTTTCGGCTGGTCTCCAGTCGGTTCATATTTTGAATAAAGTTTAAATAATTGCATACATAAAAATAAAACTGAGCCGCAGCTATTTTAAGTATAGATAAAAAAATAAGGGCGGTCACGAACACCCGCCCCATTATAAACTCTCCAGTAATTTCTTTTCGCACCTCGATATCTCCCCGATAAATTCGGAGTTGATCTTTAAATTACTGAAAATTGTCTTAATATCATCAAAGGTAACTTCTCCCATCCTTCTCCCTAAAAGCAGTTTCTCATGACTGCAATTTTCAGGTGAATAATAAATCATCAGTTTCCCTTCTTTGAAAATACAAACAAAAATAGATACTTTTGCGCCGCAGCTTGTGCAGCTTATATCCGGTAAGGCTATTTGCTTTATCATTATTATCCTCCTTTGATTTAAGATCTAAAATCCTTATAACTTATTCGAATTTATTTATCAAGAAGCTTCCTACTATGGCTGCGGTTTCCGCCCGCAAAATCAATTTTCCTAAATTTATTATTATAAATTTATCCTGAGTTTGTCGAAGGACCTCCTTCATCTCGCCATATGCCCAACCTCCTTCTGGTCCCACCCAAATGCCGATCTTTTTACCTATAACTTCGGTCTTATTTATAAGACCGCCGCTTGCATCAAAAAATATATTCAAATCATTGTCTTTTGCATATTCAACCGCTTTATAAAAAGATAAGATTTCACCCAGAATCGGCAATTGCCCCCTGCCGGATTGTTCTGCGGATTCTTTCATAATCTTTTCCAGTCTCTCTCTATTTAAATTCAGCTTTACCGTTCTTTCAGCAATAATCGGAATAATCTCTTTAATACCTAGTTCAGTTGTTTTCTGCACAACTAATTCAAAATTCTCCTTCTTTAAAATCGAGCAGTATAAAATCCCGTAATTGCCTGTTTCGTTTCGGTTCATTTTTAATTCCATAATTTCTACCGCGACAGAATTTCTATCGACACTTCTAATTTTGCAGACAGCCTCGTTTAATTCGCCATCTCCCAGGATAATTTGCTCGCCAACATGTAATTTCAGAACATTCCTGATTTGACTCACAGATTCTTTATCTGAAATATTCAACTCTCCCTTGTTTTTTAAATTATATTTTCCTATAAATCTGTGTATTTTCATGCGATAATCGCCACGAATAAATAAACAAATCTTCGCCAATCACCGATTCATTTGTGATTCGCATTATCCGTCTTTTATTAGTTTAAATCAGCAAATAAGCATCCCGTCTCCAAATGAAAAAAATTTAAAATTATTTTCTTTGGCAATTTTATATAATTTTAAAACTTCTTCTCTGGAAATAAAAGAAGATACGAGCATTAATAAGCTTGATTTCGGAACATGAAAATTTGTTATTAAACCGCCCGTGAATTTGAATTTATACCCTTCTTGAATAAACAAATCGGTCATTCCGGATAAATTGACCAATTCGCCGCGGCTGTTCGAAGCCGATTCTAAAGTTCTTGCGACTGTCGTGCCTACGGCAATAATATTTTTCTTTTCTTTTTTAAGTTTATTCAATAATTTGGCGGTTTTCTTATCAATTTCAAAATACTCTTTATGCAGTTTTTTATTCAATAAATTTTCCCTATTTAAAGTCGCAAAAGTTCCCAAATTTACATGTAAAATTATAAATTCCGTTTTAATTCCGGATTTTTTCAATTTTCCGATCAATCGTTTTGTAAAATGCAAAGAAGCAGTCGGTGCCGCCACTGATCCTACTTTCTTGGCAAAAACAGTCTGATATTTTTCTTTAATTTCTTTTTGAGTTAAAGGAGAATGTTTAATATACGGCGGGATAGGCATTTCGCCATATTTGTCCAAAACTTCATAAACTTTATTTAAAGAAAAAGACGGCTTCAGATAATAAAATTTTTCATTTTGACTAACAACTCTAAAAAATACCTTTTTATTTAGCTCCAGTTTCGATCCGATATTTAATTTTCTGTCCGACATTGCTTTAATTAAACTATCGACAATTTTAATGTATAAAATTTTTACTTTCCCGCCGCCTTGTCCCGATTCCAAAACGGCTTTTTTTAATTCTAATCTCGCTGGAATTACTTTTGTTTTATTAAAAACCAAAACAGAATTTTTTGGCAAATATTTTTCTAAATTAAGAAATTCATCAATTTTAACTTTACCTGTTTTTCGGTTATAAATTAACAATTTTGCGGAGTCTCTTGGCGAAGCCGGTTTTTGGGCAACAAGCTTCTTAGGCAATTCATAATTATATTTATTTAAATATTTATCAAAATTCATAGCCTGGAAAAATTTTGGATTAAAATCAATATGAAAATTATCAATCAAAATTTCATAACAAACCTTTTTTAATTTTTCTTCTTATATTTTCAACAAAAGAATTAAAGAAATAAAGATTATGGAAGGTTAAAAGTTTTAAGGCAGTTATTTCATGCGCCCGATATAAATGATGGACATAACTCCTGGTATAATTCTGACAAACCGTGCAATCACACTTTAAATCAAGCGGTTTTCTATCCTTCGCAAAAATTGCTTTAGATATGTCCAATTTTTGAGAGGCGGATCCAGAAGCAAAGTCCCGCACGGAGCTTTGCTCTGGTGCGTGGATAAAAGCCTGGCCATGGCGCGCAAAGTGTGTCGGGACCGTGCAATCAAATGTATCAACCCCGCTTTTGATAATTTTCTCAATATCTTCCAAATACCCGATCCCCAGCAAATGCCTCGGCTTGTTTTCCGGCAGCTCTTCGATAACCCAATCAATCATTTTGATCATTGATTTTTTATCGTCCCCAAATTCACCGCCAATTCCGAATCCGTCAAAGGGAAGCGATCCTATAAATTTTGCACTTTCTTTTCTTAATTCCTTAAATTTTCCACCTTGAACAATTCCGTACAAGGCTTGCCTATTTTGACTTTTACTTTTTAACCCTTGGTTCCGAAAAGCTTCTAAACTTTTCAACGCCCACCTGTGAGTCCGTTCCATTGATTCTTTATTGTAATTAAAATCAGCCGTCGGCGGAGGACATTCGTCAAAAGCAAAAATGATGTCGGCTCCGATTTCCCCCTGGATTTTTATTGATTCTTTCGGACCTAAAAACAATTTACTGCCGTCTATATAAGACCTGAAATAAACTCCGCTCTCGGTTATTTTTATTTCCTTTGGCTGCTGTCCGATTTTTACATTCGCAGATTTGGATGAATTCGCGGGTTGGGGCCGCTTAATGATTTTTCCAATCCCTAAATCTTTCCCGAATCCCAAGCTGAAAACCTGAAACCCGCCCGAATCAGTCATAATCGGCTTCGTCCAATTCATAAATTTATGGATGCCGCCGTTTAATTTGATATTTTTTTCTCCAGGTCTCAAATGTAAATGAAACGTATTGGAGATTAAAATCTGCGATTTTGTTTGTGAAACCTCTTGATTGTCCAAAGTTTTTACAACCGCCTGAGTCGCTACCGGAACCAAAGAAGGTGTTTCTATAACGCCATGCTCCGTTTTAATCAAACCTAATCTGGCTCTGCTTTTTTTTGATTTCTTTAAAATTTCAAAATCAATCATCTCATTTAATCTATCATCCAAATCAATTTTTGCAAATTCATAATCGCCGTTTTAAAGCAAACAACCACTCGGCATCGCGGGTGGTTGTTTGCTATTTGCATTCAGTACTTATACTGACGCTTTATACAAGTTCCGTTTCTTTTTCCCTTACAAAGAAATGATAAATGCCGAATCCTATTAGAAGTCCGAGTAAAAGATCGAACAGCCAGTTGCCGAACAGAGTCCCTATGGTTCCAAGTATTGAAGCAGAAATCGACGGGCCGCCCGCCACGATTATAGTCAGGTAAGAACTTACGGCTTGGAATCTTCCCCTGTAATCTGAATAGTTCATAATCGAAGTAAATACCAGTGAATCTCCCCCTTTGGCAGAATTATTTACTTTTACTTTCATATTGACGGCGCTTTGGCTGTTTGCCGCAACAGTTCCGATCATAAACTTAAGATTATTATTCTCTTGAGAAGAAGGCTGTATATCTGCGCTTTCATAAGAGACTTCGTTCGGCAAAGCAATTTGCAAAACCGCATTTGAAACCGCGCGATTACCGCTATTCTTATACACGACGGTATAAGTCATTTCATCTCCCGCATTCGGATTATTATTATCAACCGAAGGAGTGAGTGAAACTGTTATGCCCGGAGCCGCAGGAGGAGTGTAAACCGCTATCCCCGTACTTGGAATTGCATACGCCGGAGATTTAGTAGTAAAAGTAAGCATACTTCCGTAACTCGTACCCGCCGCGTTTTGCGCAACCGCCCTGAAATAATATGTCGTGTTTGAATTTAATCCGGATAAAGCGAACGATAAAGGAACGGACAATGAATCATGCCCGGCCGGCTGAACAGTTGTTTCGAATCCAAAAGAAGGGGTCGCCCCCCATTCAAACCAGGCGTTTGTAAATAGATTATTAGTTATAACCGCTCCGTTTAATACGGTGGAGTTCTGGTATACAATGCTTGCCGGTAAAGTCGTCACCATCGGTGCTTGCCCGCCTGCGCTTATAACTGCTCCGCTGCCGGTCGTAAATGTCAGAATACTTCCGTAATTCGTGCCAAAAGAATTTTGTGCAACCGCTCGATAATAATAAACGGCATTAGGAGTAAGGTTGCTTATAAAAGTATTTACGTTCATAAACCCGTTAATCTGCTGGAATCCAGACGTATATCCCAAGTTTTGTGTCGGTCCGTATTCAAACCACATACTTGCAACTGATCCGTTTGAATTCACGTCTCCATTTAAGGTTGCGGAATTCGAGGTAATATTAGTTGCCGCATCAGTATTGACGGTCGGAGCAGAAGAGATAAATCCCGTGCCGAATTGAGAGGTATTAAACGACACTATGCTTCCGTAAGTCGTGCCAAAAGAATTTTGAGCGACTATGCGAAAATAATATGTAGTATTTGTGTTTAATGAGGAGAGGAAACTGGCGATATTAACCGCAAAATTTCCGCTTCCCGCATCCTGTGATGCCGTTGTGAATCCCAAAGATCCGGTCGGTCCGTATTCAAACCAAACATTGGTTTCCGAATTGTTCGAATTAACAGTTCCGTTCAAAACCGCCGAATTTTGCGTAATATTAGTGGCCAAATTAGTGGTCACGATAGGAGCCACTCCGTTTATTGCGCCAGTTTGAGTTGTAAACGAAATCACATTCCCATAAGTTGTCCCAAAGGAATTTTGAGCAACTGCCCGGAAATAATAAGTTTGTCCAGAATTAAGTCCGCTCAAAAATGAAGTTATATTGAAAGCCGAATTTCCGCTGCCAATATTTTGGAACCCAATAGTTGATCCCAAAGAAGGGCTTGTTCCATATTCAAACCAAACGGTGGTATTTGATCCGTTTGGATTAACGCTGCCGTTTAAACTTGCGGAATTTTGCGAAATATTTGTTACAAATTGATTTAAGATAGCCGGAGCTTGGTTTTGCGCGGACTGCGACTGGCTGCTTAATTGGGCCCTGAAAACAATATAGCCCTGTGCGCTCCATCCCGGCGCGATATCACCTATATTCAGGCCGGAAAAAGAAACTATTTCCGAACCGTTTTGGCCGTTTAATAAACCGGTTGAATTACTCGAATCATGATTAGCGAACCATTTTACCGTTCCGGGAAGAAAAGCCAGGGTTTGAGAATTTCCCGAACTGATATTTAATGAAACATTCCCATTCGCCGAATTCGCGTTAGAAGAAAAAATTGTCCCGTTTATTGTTTGAGAAGTAAAATTTCCCGTTGGTAAATTTACGCTCGCATGCGTCTGTGAAGCCGTAACATCCGAAGTGTTGTGGTAATAAACCAAAAAACTGATTACGTCTCCGGGATTTGCGGAAACAGAAGTTGACCAGCAGCTAGTGCATCCCGGATGCTGCGTATAATTGGAAATCTGCAATGTCGGATAATCTTTGGGGTCAGTATTAAATGTCGCTGTTGCCGCTTGCGCGCTCAATAACGGCAAAAATATCGCCATTGTAAAAATTCCGACAAAACCTGCTTTTAAAATTATTGTTAACTTTTTTTTCATAATGTTTTCTTGGAATAAATTTTAGTAATTAATTTATTGAATACATTAATTAATCGAACCTTTATTTTTCAAATTTTAATTATTTTTAAAAAAGTTTGGGAGGAGGCGTTATCCGCTCCCCCCGTTAGTTATCCCCTTTCTTCTTGCCGCCCCGGCTTAATTCGCCGGGAAAGGTGCCGGGCCATCAGGCTCGCCACTATTTGGCGGCGGACCGTTTGCCGGAAGAGGCGCGGGACCTGTTGGCCCCGGAATGACGAACCTCTGCGGCTCCGGTTTTTTTATTTGCTTTCCGCCGGCATAACCGCCGACGGCTCCTAACAGTGCCCCCGCAGCTTCGCAGCGCGGGTCGCTATCGTGGTGTGGGAAAAAAATCCTATATAGCCCGGCTAGTACTCCTCCAGCCAGAAAATATGGCTGGTACCGCCGGGCCGCGAAGCCAAGTGCCAATAATGCCGAACTGCTAGTCGAGGTAATAGTGTCCACTCCGATACAATGTACTACCGGAACGGACACTGAAGCGAACGCGGTCCCGCATTTGCTTTGAACCGCTACGCGCATCTGGGAAACTTCTTTCCTTTTTGCGACGTAGAATGTTTTTACAATAGGCTGATTGTAATCGCCGACTACTTCAGCCTCAGTTCTGCTGCCATCAAACTCTACCCAGCCGTATGTTTGAGTCCCGGCCGGATTTATGGAGGTCGAAATCAAATACCCGTTCTCAACCTCCATCATCTGATCGACTGTAATAGTCGGCGACGCGCATGCCACCGGCTTTTCAACAACCGGAGGAGGGACATTAACTGACGCGGGAGGAGGAACTTTAAGGCTTTCAATGGCCTTTCGCAGTTCCTTTATCTGATTTTTTAATCCGCCTATCTCAGCTTTTGCTTCAGCTTTAGCCTCAACCCTAACCGCCGCCTTTCGTACACGCACATACTTCTTTTTTACTCGTCGCTTTTTTACACCGCCAACAATGCCTGGGCATAGAGCCTCCTCTTCACAGAGGTGCGGCCCCCATACCAACGCTACCCACTGGCCGTCTTGCCGCTGAACCTGGACCGGCGACCCGAACATCATTACCGGCCCTTCTTTTCTCACTATATCATACGCCACTTCAACCGGCGTATTTTTTTTAATCCACAAAGCGCCGCCCACGGTCCGGACATACACATCTGCCGGAGACAAGATTTTTTTCACTTCGATCTTCTGCGTCTTTTTTAAAGACGCATAGTTTTTTTGAATATTCACAATCCCCACCTGCCAGCCGAAGCTAACCGAGGGAACAAAAAACCCGACCAAAACGGCAACTGTAAAAAACGAAAAAAATTGCTTCCTCATCATTTAAAACCTCCTTTTTCCAATCCTATTTATTTTTCAATTTAACTTAAGAAATATCTTAAATAATAATAAACATTTTAAAAAAAAATGTCAAGAGCTAAATGTTTTAGGTACATACATTCGGCGGTTTATGAAAAGGCTATTCGAAAATAGTGAAAGTATGGTGATTCTATTATGCCGGATGCAATAAAGTACCTTGATTCTGTGATTTATTGCCTTTTTCCTGTGGATTATCTAATTTTTCCCATTAATTCAGAGCTTTCTTTCTTGAAATTTTCCACCTCTTCTTTGATTATTTCATCCAAATCTTCAATTTTGCTTTTCAAAAAATTTAAAATCATTTCTTCCGAGGAATTGCCGGCAAGCAGTTTTTCAAAATCATCCTTTTCCTCGTCGGATAATATGTCTAAAACTCTTATAATAACTGCCTGAAAAATTATCTGTCCGATACTTATTAACGCCTCCTCCTGCTGTTCCGGAGAAAGTAATTCCAATCCCAAATCGTAAATTATATTATTATTTGTCTTTTTGTCCATAATTTTATGCTAATAACCACTAACAACTGCCAACTATTTTCCGGCGACCTTTCCAAAATTATTTCTAAGAAAATTAAAAATCGTGGGGTTTTGTTTTAAAATCATTCGGCGGTCTTCGACAGGTATTTTTCTTATTATTTTCTCTAGCTTATCTACTAAAGCTTCTTTATCCTGGATCGCCCACCAATTCGGGCTTCCCCACTCCGGCCTTGCGTAAGTCGGATCAAACCTGTTTGAAACGCCGTAAATAAATTTATTCTTATCTTGAGTTAAAATATCGGCGATGTGATGATTTTTCAAAGCATCAAGCGAAACAACGGAGTTGTCCGGATTGATTTTAAACATTGATTCAAAATATTTTTTAAAATCACTGTCGGATAGAACATTGTGCGCGCCGGCTGATTCCGGATGATTGTAATCGAAATGCGCCTCTGATCCCGGCGCGTGATAATGAAAATAATAGTCCGGATAATCTTCGGTCGCGCGGCTTCCCGCTTCATGGATATTTTTTTGAGCAGAATTATCTATCCCGAATTGCCCGCGATTTTCGGGAGTATTGTCAAGCACGCGGTTATGTGAAAATTCAGCGCCGTGGCCGAATGACAAACTGCTACCGTGCGGATCAATTTGAATGGAACCATGTCTGATATGTCTCATCATTTCTTCATATCCGGCCATATTTTTTGAATAACCCAACTTTTCCAATTGCTTTAATGTATCCGGATTCTTTAACGCGCTTTCGGCCTGATTATGCCATAAATTATGCGCCTCTGTTTCCGCCCAATGATGTAAGTCGCCTTTGCTTTCGTTCCAGCCGAAAGATCTTGCCAATTCGTGATTTGTATCATGCTTATCTATAAACTTGTCGATAATGGATCCTTCCGGTCCACGACTTCCTATCTCCAATTTGATTGGTTGATTTACGTGCTCAATTCCGATGTTGCCCGCATGCTGGCCGGGAATATTCTCTCCGGCAAATTGCCCATTCCCGCCTTTATTCCCGATATTCAAATGATTGTGTCCGATTGGCTCCAAATGATTTAATGAATTGCCGCCGCCAACCGTTGCATGGCGATGCATTAAATTATTTATTTGGGAATCCCAACCATGGACATGCGAAAGCGTTCCCAATCCGTATCCTGCAGCCATACCCGTTCCCAGCATTGCCACGCCTTTTATTAATTTTTTCTTCCTATTTTTTGTCTGAAGTTGTTCTAATACTTTTTGGTATCTTTCTCCATATTCGCGCATTTTTTCCGCAGTCAATTCGCCGCCGGATAATTGCTCCCCTAATTTTTCTTTTTCACTCTTATGGAATTTTTCAATATTTCTGGATAAAACCGTATCTACACCCTTTCCGGTAAATTGACTCAGGGCGGCTCCGCCAAAGGCGCCCAAAATCCTCCTGCCGACAAAAACTGCAGCGCCGATTCCCGCAGCCGTTCCGCCGGAAACAGCAGTTGTAATCGCCACTGATGATAAAATCCTGACGCTTCTTGGCAACTTTAAATACCCGTCCAAAGCTTTTTTGAAAATGTTCTTTTTCTTCGGTGGCCAGCTTTCAATTTTATTTTCTTGCAATGCAAGAGTTTCATTATAAATTAAGATTTTTGCAATCTCCTCAGCTTTGAATTTTTTGAGCTCATTTTCCAAATCATCGCCCTGCATGCCTCGCTCTACTAAATTATTTTTCTTTTGTTCAAGCAAAGCATTGCCGTAATTTATGTTTGCCTCTTCATAATCCAATTTAAACGCCTCCGCATTATAAATCGCTTCAGCGCGCTCGCGCGTGAAAAATCCGCCGGCCGCCGATACCTGGCTTATATATTTTTCTTTTCGTCTCAAAGCTTCCTTATATTCATCGGCCTCTGGAGGCAGTGATTTTAGTTTTTCCGGATCATCGGGACTTAATAAACCTTTGAATGATTTAATAGTTGATTCGAGAGCCCATCTTTCTTCTTTTTTTAAATTATTCCCGAAAATTCCGATATAATCTTTATAAGCATTCGCATACTCCTCGCGCCTATTATCTCTTATATTTTTCCATTCTTTTATTTCCTCTCCTTTGGTTTGTTTTTCGGTTTTAAATTTATTCTTGCCAGCCTCAAAGAATTCCCCCATATAATCTTTGCTTGCCAGATCTTGTTTTTTATTTTTTTCTTCGCCATTACTTTCATCGAGGTTAAATCCCTTTTCACCCGCTTCAAAATATTCTGCCATATAATCCTTCTGTCTTGTCTTCCTTTTATTCTCCGAGCTTATTGGCTTATCAGTGCTATTTTCTGGTTTATCAAAGATTTCTTCTCCCTCGGGATCGGGAGTCGGATCAACCACATCATGGCTTTCAAGCTCAGCTTCTATTTCGCCATCTTCGGCTTTATTAACTGTACTATCAGAAACTGAATCGGCAACTTTTCCTGAATTTCCGCCATTGTCTTTTTGAATCAGTTCTTCCTTAATTTTTTTTAGTTTAAACTCTATGGAATCCAATTTTTTTACATTTGACCTGCTATTATCTTCTTCATCAATGCTTATTAAATCCTCATTTAATCGATTTAAACGATTAATAATTTCCGCAGAATTATCCATTTTCCCGATTTCATCGCTTAATTCATGAATTTTTTTCAAAACCCCTCTGGCGGTCAGAGTTTCTCCGCCTTTTCCTTTGGCGATTAATTTGTCTATCCCGCTGTGATCTTTATTATTAGGATAACCTTCTTTCATAATTTATTTCTCGATTAACGGTACAAAGGCAAACCCGAAATATTCTTTTTGATTATATTTATTTTTAGATATTTTGTCTATAACAACGATGCTTTGTCCGACCGGCGCCACGATTCTGCCGCCTATTTTAAGCTGCCTTTTCCAGGCAATAGGAACATCTTTTTGAGCGCTGGCACCCGCAATAATTCTATCAAACGGTGCTTCTTTTTTATAGCCCTTGCTGCCATCCCCTAAAATCGATTCCACGACTTTCTTCTCTATAAAATTATATTTAGAAACATTTTCCCCGGTCATTTCCCGCAATTCCGGAATTATTTCAATTGCGACAATTTTCCCCTGTAAATTAAATTTTTCCGCGTCAGTCTGAGCTTGGTCCGCGTTTGTCTGCGCCCTGCTTACAATTTGAGCCAAAATGGCCGTTTGCCAACCGCTGCCGGAACCTATTTCCAAGATCTTTTCTCCGGCTCGCGGCTGCAATAATTCAAGCATAAAAGCCACGGTAAGCGGCTGCGAAATCGTCTGGCCGAACCCAATTGGAAGAGCTATATTTTCGTATGCCTCGGTTTTAAAATCCTCGGTGATAAAATCAATCCTGTCAATATTCTTAAAGACTTCTATCAGCTCGAAAGTCTTTAAATAGCCGTCTTTTACCAAAGAATCCGCAAGGTCGTCGTTTTGAATGCTCATATGAATAATTATGACTGATCCGAAAGCAATTTTAAACGTAACAATCCCCAAAAAATTATTATTCCAAAAACAAAATTGTAAATCAGCTCAAGAAAAAAAATCGAGGAAAAAAACAGTTTTGGAGCCAAAAAAACATACGACAAGGCCGTAAAAATAACCACGCCGGATATGTAAGTTGCCGCCGGACTCCATGCAGTTATTTTCTTTTGAATAAGCAAGTTAAGCAATCCGAAAACCAGCAAAATAACCAGTTCCCGCGAAAAAACGGGTGTGAATTTCAAAATTAACAATGCCAGCAAAATTAATGCAACTTCTTCCAAAATATTTCTCGTTAAAAAAGGAATTGCCAAAATTATCAATAAAACAAAATCCGGCCTTACATCGAAAAAAGAAATTCCCGAAAACTGAAGAAATTCAAAAAACAAAATTATTATGGTAAAAGGGATGATTTTTAACGCGTTCATTTACTGATCCAATTCTTTTTTTAAATCGTCCAAAAGTTTCTTTATTTTACTGTTAATCTTTCTGGGAGTTTTTACTTTAAACTCGATATATAAATCTCCCTTCCCAAATCTGTTGAAATGGGGCATTCCTTCCCCCGATACTTTTAACGGTTTACTTAAGTCAAAATCCGGCGGGATTTCAATATTTATATTTCTTCCCGAAATTGTTCGCACTTCAAGCTTTTTATTGTCGGCTGAAATCAACAGGAGATCTAAAAGGGAAATTTCTTTTTTAATTATCAAATCATCGCCTTTTCTCTGAAAAACGTCATGCGGTTTGACTCTGACCCGGATAAACAAATCACCGTCTTCCGCTCCTCTCTCGCCAGATTCTCCCCCGCCGTTGACCTTTATCATTTGTCCATCGCTTATGCCGGACAAAATTTTCAGCATAATTTCTTTTTCTCCTTTTACCCGGCCGGTTCCTTTGCAAACTTCGCAAATTTTATTTGGAATTTCTCCGATACCATGACACTTTGCGCAAGTTTTTATCTGCGAAAAGCTTCCGAAAAAAGTATTTCTGGTTTCTTTGATTTCTCCCTTTCCATCGCAAATTTCGCATTTATTCGTTCCCGCTTTCGGATCATGACCGATCCCTCCGCATCTTTGGCACTTTACGTCGGTTTTATATTTTATTTGTTTCTCGACTCCTCTGAAAGATTCTTCTAAAGTGATCTCTTGCACGATTTCAATATCTGATCCGCGCTTATATGTCTTTCTTTTTTGACGAATTCCCATGCCGTCAAAAAACGCCTCGAAGATATCGCCCATGTCGCCGAAATCGTTGAAGTCGAATCCCCCGAAACCTTGGCCGAAATCCCAGCCTGAGGATGATCCGCCTCCGGCGGAAAACCCGCCAAAACCCTGTTGACCATCAAAAACTCGCCCGAATTTATCGTATTGGGCTTTTTTTTCGCGATTCGAAAGAATCTGATAAGCTTCGTTGATTTCCTTGAATCTTTTTTCATCCCCTCCTTTTTTGTCGGGGTGGTATTGATGAGCTAATTTGCGAAAAGCTTTTTTAATTTCATCTTCCGAGGCGTCGCGAGAAACGCCTAAAATTTTATAATAATCTTTCTCCATAAATTAATCGGTTAAAGAATAATAACTTCCTTCGAACGATCTTCGAGTGAAATTCTTATAAATCCCAAAGAAATCAAAATTTCATAAATAATGTAAGCTAAAAACGAAACAATTATCCTAATCGGCCAAGAAATGCTTGCTGCCGTTAAAAATATTAATGCCCCGATTCCAACATAAACAAAATTTTTCAAATTGTCTGGTAATTTCATGAAATTGTCTTTTGCCGCCTGAAATGCGATATCCGGAATTTTCATCATCGGATCTATAGAACTGTTTATAAAACCGGATATTTTATCGTAAAAACTTTTATTTGCCGCATTAACCAGCTGTTGTTTTTCTTTGGTCGGCAAATATTTCGCCTGCGGCAATTCATTTACGCTATTTTGGGAAATATTATTGGCGACTTCTTCCAAAGTCGAGGTCGTAGTGAAACCCGGTACAAATTTATTTATCCAGCCCTGATTTACGGAAAAAATATCCTCGAAAACAGTGTGAGATATCGGCATATTTTGCGTTGATTCTAAAAACATCGGTATTACGGCGCTCACTATCAGCGCCACCGCAACAATTCCTCCATAAACGACCACACGGCTTATTTCTCCAAATCTTATCTTTAATGAATTATTGATTATTTTTCTTCCCGCCGCGTTCGCCGAATATAAAATAAGAAAATTCACCGCGATAAAAATCAATATCCAAATATTACTGTTTATAAAAATAAACCCCAGGGCAAAACTCTGCAGAGCGATCAAAAAGGCGGCTTGTCCCGATTCGCTGACCAAAAAGGTTTGCAAAACAAAAAAAATCAGAAATAAAACAAACACGATAATAACCCAGACAAGGTTGCCCGTTCCACCCGATTCTAAAAGAAACTTCAAAAACCAGCCGAAGAAAAATGCCGAGATGATTCCCAAAAACGACAACGAAGCCGTTCTGAGGGAAAAAGAATTGTTTTGTTCAATGCGCTTATTCAGTATTTGAACTTCCATTTTTTTGATTATACATCCCGCACACAAATTATTCCAGCGGAATGAAATCAAAAATAAATCGGAAAATCACTGCTCACTTGATCCATTCTCTTCTCCTTCATTATGCGCGTGATACATCGATTGACCGATTTTTGAAAGTTCGTCGGAAAGTTCTCGAGTTCTTTCCGAAATCGCAGCTTCATCTTCTCCGTCTTTGACGGCTTTTAACTCCTCGATTTTTTTATTTACCGCATTCTTAATTTCTTGCGAGACTTTGTCTCCGGAATCCCTCAGTGATTTTTCCGCGATATAAATCAACTGTTCGGCCTGATTCTTTATTTCAATTAAATTCTTTTTCTTTTTGTCCTCTTCAGCATGTACCGCAGCTTCCTGTTTCAATTTTTCAACTTCTTCCTTTGAAAGCTGAGTGGAAGCCTCTATTCTGACGGACTGGCTTTTCCCCGAAGCTTTATCCTTTGCCGAAACATTTAAAATCCCATTCGCATCTATATCGAAAGTGACTTCAACTTGCGGAATTCCTCTCGGCGCCGGTGGAATCCCGTCTAAAATAAATCTTCCCAAAGTTTTATTATCTTTAGCCATCGGACGTTCCCCTTGTAAAATATGTATCTCCACGGAAGTTTGATTATCCGCCGCAGTCGAAAAAACTTGCGATTTTGAAGTCGGAATGGTTGTATTCTTCTCGATTAGCGAAGTAAATACTCCTCCTAAAGTTTCGATTCCGAGTGAAAGAGGAATGACGTCTAAAAGCAGAACATCTTTGACATCGCCCTGGAAAATTCCGGCCTGAACCGCAGCTCCAATTGCCACCACCTCATCCGGATTTATTCCCCTATGGGCTTCTTTTCCGAATAAATCCTTAACTGCTTCCTGTATTCTCGGCATTCTGGTTTGTCCTCCCACTAGAACCACTTCGTTTATATCCGAAATTTTTAATCCCGCATCAGACACAATCTTTTTTACAATTTCAACCGATTTATCAACATATCCGCCGACAAGTTCCTCTAATTTAGCCCTCGTCATTTTCATTATGAAATGTTTCGGGCCCGAAGCATCGGAAGTTATATAAGGAAGATTAATTTCTGTTTCGAAAGCGGTGGAAAGCTCATGCTTCGCCCTTTCGGCTGCCTCTTTTAATCGTTGTAAAGCCAGCGGATCACCCGAAAGATCGATTCCTTCTTGTTTTTTATATTCTGAAACCAAATATTCGATAATCGTCTTGTCAAAATCATCTCCGCCTAAATGCGTATCTCCACCGGTCGCCTTTACTTCAACAACATCATCGCCGATTTCTAAAACAGATACGTCAAATGTTCCGCCGCCAAAATCATAAACGACGATTTTCTCGTTTTTTTGCCGGTTTAAACCGTAAGCCAAAGCCGCGGCAGTCGGTTCATTGATGATTCGTTTAACCTGAAAACCGGCAATTTCTCCGGCATTTTTTGTTGCCTGTCTCTGTGCATCGTCAAAGTAGGCGGGAACGGTAATAACTGCTTCGGTTATGGTTTCTCCCAATTTTGCCTCCGCATCGGCTTTCAACTTTGCCAAAACCATTGCGGAAATTTCTTCCGGCTTATACCAACGATCCGCCATTTTCACTTCAACGCCGCCTCCGGACGCTTCCTTTAATTCAAAGGGAAACCATGCTTTGTCCTGCTGAACTTCAGTATCGCTGAATTTACGCCCGATCAAGCGTTTGACGGAAAATATCGTGTTCTTTGGATTAACGACCGCCTGACGTTTTGCCAGCATCCCGACAAGTCTTTCGCCGGATTTACTGACGGCCACAATTGAAGGGGTTGTCCGCGCTCCTTCATGATTTTCCAAAACTCTCGGCTCGCCTCCATCCATAACCGCCATAGCTGAATTTGTTGTACCGAGATCTATACCTAAAATTTTTGCCATAATTAAATTATAGTAATTAGTTTTAGAAATTAGTTGAAAAAAATAAATTTAAAAACTATTCACTAAAAACTGAAAACTATTTTTGTTATTTTGCTATTTTCACCCGCGCTGGGCGAATTAATTTATTATTCAATAAATATCCTTTTTCGATTTCCTCGACAATGGTTCCGGACGGCTGATCTGATTCTATTTCTATAACCGCCTCATGATACGCCGGATTAAATATTTGATTCTTAGAGACCGCAACCTTTTCCAATCCGTAACTTTTTAAAATGTCCTCCAACTGGGATTTAATCAAATAAATTCCTTTTTCTCCCTTGCCTTCTTTTTCCAGCGCCACCAACGCCAGATCGAAACTGTCTAGAACTAAAATCAATTCGCGAATAACCGATTCATTGGCAAATTTAGCCATTGTTTCCAGTCTCTTGGCTTCGTCTTTTTTATAATTTATAAAGTCAGCCCTGGCTCTTTGCCATCCGTCCAAATATTCGTCACGCTCTTTTTTGATTTTTTCAAGTCCGACATTATCCGAACCTGAAAAATCGGACTGATTGTTTATATCTTTTTCGTCCATCTTCGAAAATCAAGTGTCTTTATGCTCTAAATTATATTAAATCTTAAAAATTAATCAAGATTCGATTAAATTTTCATCGACACCAAACCTTTTTCAGTATCTAAAATACGAAATACGAATTCAGAAACAAGCCTGTGATGAATAATTTATAAGCATAAATTTTATTTACGTTTATAAATTATCCAATGATTCTTTTTTGAAAAATCGTTTCCAAATCCACACCGCGATGAATGCGGCAATCACTATTAGTAAGATATTGTCAAATTGTTTGAAATAAGTTCGCAAAATCGGCCAATTTTCCCCTAAAATAAATCCCAATTTTGCCAAAATATAAGACCAAATCATCGCGCCAATGAATGTAAATGGCAGAAAATATCTCATTTTCATTTTTGCCATTCCGGCCGGAAAAGATATGAATGTATTGACAATCGGCACTATCCTCCCTATTAAAACCGAGACGGATCCGTATTTTTCAAACCATATCTGGGCCCGGTTTAAGCTTTTGTCACTGATTAAAGTTCTAACAACTCTGCTTCTCTCCCGCAAACCGTTTGCCAAAACGTAGGCCGCCAGCATGTACGATAAATATCCCCCTACCAAATTTCCTATGGCGCCACATAGAACGACGAACCAGAAATTAAAGACTCCCTGCGATGCCAAAAATCCCGAAAACGGCATTATAACTTCCGACGGAATCGGAATATTCAAGCTTTGAATTATCATTAACCCGACAATTCCCAAATATCCCCCTCGTTGAATGATGATTAAAATTGCCGAAATGATTTTTTCGATTATTAATGAAAGCATGGGTCTATCCTCTTAATATTTTTGCCGCTTGCTCCGGTTTCACCATTGTTATATCAATTCCAGTTCCAACCTCAAATCCTCCGAAAAATCGTATTTTTGGCTGAATCTCAATATGCCAATGATAATGAGTATATTTTTTTTTATTCTGTAGAGGTGCCGTATGAATGAAAAAAATATAATCCGGATCACCCAAATTTTTTTCCAACTTCAATAATGATTTTTGCAAAGCGTCAATAATACCCTTTAAAGTCTTTTCGTCCGTATTTTCAAAATAAGGCAAATGCTTTCTCGGAAAAACTCTGAGCTCGAACGGTTCTTTGGAAGCAAACGGAGTAAAAACAATGGCATCTTTGTTTTTATAAACCAATCTTTTCTTGGATTCCAACTCGAATTCCTCCATCTCGCAATGAACGCATTTCTTGTGACTTTTATAAAACCGCGCTGATCCTTCCAAAGAACGAGCGACATCGGGAGGAATAATTGGGAGTGAAAGAATCTGATAATGAGGATGAAATATGGAAGCTCCCGCCTTTTGCCCCCAGTTATGAAAAATAAAAAAGTATTTAAGGTATTTATTTTTCGCAACCATTTTTTCCCTTTTCTGAAAAATTTTGAACAGCTCAAGAGCAGTTTTTTTATCCAAATGGGCGAAATTTTTATAATGATTTCTTGTAATTACAATATCATGAAATCCTTCTCCGTTTTCAAAATTGTAAATTCCCTTCAAATTTATACGCGGACGAATATTTCTATGCGCCAAAACAGGATATTTATTCGGGATGATTTGAATTTTCCACTTCTTCAAATCCGGATAAACTAAAATAGGATCGCCGTTTCCGTTTTTTTGCGGATCTTCAAAAAGGCATCCCTTAATAGGAGCTATTTTTCGTTTTTCTTTTCGCTTAAATTGATCCGGCCTCTGAGCCCTTTTGGGCGCGATCACAACCCAATCGCCGGAAACCAAATCTTGCCGCAACTCGCTTGTATTTGCCATATTTCAATTAGTTTTTTTGCTAAGCCTGTTGTTATAATACCACTTCAAAACATCATTTGCCACTGGCACCGCGTTTAAACTGCCCTGCTTCGAATTTTCAATTAAAATCAAAATTACAATCTGAGGGCTACTTGAAGAATCGGCCGGCCCATAGCCCACGAAAAATGCATTTTCTTTGGTATTTAAAGCGACTTGGGCACTTCCGGTTTTTGCGCCAACCAAAAATGGCAGATCTTTCAGCATATAAGAAGTTCCGTAACTTTCTTGTGTTCCTTCGATCATTCCTTTCTGCACTTCTGCTATTGCGCCAGACATATAAGTTAAATCAGCCGCCAACTTCGGTTTGGTTTCGCTGACAATATCGCCCTTGCTGTCGGTTATTTTTGAAACGATATAAGGCTGATATATTTTCCCGCCGTTGGCGATTGCTGAAATATAATCCAGAAGTTCGATCGGAGTTACCATTAAGTCTCCTTGGCCTATGCTCACATTATAAGTATCTCCCAAATGCCACGGCTGGCCGACGCGCGTTTCTTTTTCCTGCGGATTAGGCAATAATCCCGTTTTCTCGCCAGGCAAATCAATTCCGGTTTTTTGATCCAATCCGAATTTTTTCCAATAATCATTGAGTTTATCGATACCCAATCCTTTTTGGTTTTCATAACCGCCCCCCACTTCATAAAAATAAACATCACTTGATTTTGCCAGGGCCGAGTATAAATTTACCCACCCTTGGTATTGCCAATCCAAAAACCTAGTCGGCTTATTAGGGTTATACGGATTCGGTACATCAAGATAACCGGGTGAAAAAATCTGATCCGACGGAGAAATAATATTCTCCGTCAAAGCCGCCGTTGCGACCAGCGGCTTAATTGTCGAGCCAGGGCTATAAACCCCGGAAACCGCCCGGTCGAAAAGCGGCTTTGCCTGACTTGTTAAATCAGCCGTTGTTATATTGTTGGGATTAAAACTCGGAAAACTCATCAGAGCCAAAATCTCTCCGGTTTGCGGATTCATTGCGAGTGCAGCTCCCGACGTTCTACCCAATTTGGCCAATTGAGCCTCCATACTCTGATAAAAATAATTTTGGAAATCCTTGTCTATGGATAGATAGAGATTATCCCCGTTTTCCGGTTCTACCGTCGAATTCTCTCCTATGCTTTGATTTTTCGCATTACGATAATCATAAATGGCGCCGTTTTTACCTCTAAGCTGCTGATCGTATTCCGATTCAATGCCCGCCTTCCCCACAATATCATTCAATTCCAAATTATTGTTATTTTTCAGGTCATTTTCCGAAACGATTCCCGTATATCCCAAAACATGGCTAAAAGCGTCCGTATACGTATAATTTCTATTATAGTCATTCTCCACGGTAACATCTTTGTAGTTCAAATTTTTTATTTCCGCGACCTGCTCAATTGTCAAATTTCGCGCCAGTATCACCGAATTTTGTTTCTCTAAATTAATAGCCGAAAGCCATTCCTGAATTTGATTTTCAGGTAGATTTAAAATATCCTCCAGTTTTTTTAATTCGTTCTTTTTCTCGATATCGGATTTTTGGAAAAAATCTGCGACATTTAAAACAGCTTTAAAGCTTGGCACATTACTCACCAGTGAATTGCCAGAACGATCAAAAATCAATCCTCTTTGTGCCGGAATTACGGTGATGTCGCTCATATTCGCCAACGCCCTTGCCTGATAAAATTTCCCATCCTTCAAGTCTAAGTAAGAAATTCTTAGAAAAACAACGAAAGCGATAATCAATGCGATTGCAGTAATAAAATTAAACGCTTTTTTAGAAAGCGGAACTTCCAAAGAGTTAAAACTTTGGGACATATCGTCCAAAACTGATTCTTCTAAAAAAAATTCTTCCTTTTTACTCATATATGATAATTAATCTAAAACAATCGAATAAAAGACGCAAATAAGAAAAATTAATTTTTCAATTTAAACCAGGTATACAATTTTAACGATCGTTGAAATTGTATACCTTTAAGGAAGTTAGAAATCATCGGCCTTATCTCGCCTCAATGGATAATAGGAAATTCCACGAAGGCGGATTAGAGTTTTTGGCAAACCGGACAAAAATGCGCCGATCTGCCTCCAATTCTAATCCTTTCTATCTTTCCTCCGCAAACGGGACAAGGCCGTCCTTCCTTCCTGTATACGGATCTTACGTTGCCGTAATTGCCCGATTTTCCGGCCGTATCCCTGAAATCGCTGATCGAAGTTCCACGCAGCTTAATTGCTTTCTTTAAAATTCCGCCGGTAGCTTTATATATTTTTTTCAACTCTCCTTCGGATAAGGAATTCGCCCGCCTTAGGGGATGAATTTGCGCCTTCCATAAAATTTCATCGGAATAAATATTCCCTATTCCTGAAATTTTTTCCTGGTCCATCAAAATTTGTTTTATTTTTCCGGGAAGCGAACGGATTATTTTGTTAAATTTCTCAAAAGTAAATCTGCCGTCAAGCGGATCTATTCCTAATTTCTTCAATTCGGGAATGTTTTCAATCTCATTCCGTTTTCCAAAAACCACTTTGGCAAATTTTCTCAAATCTGAAAGAGCCAATTGTTCCCCGCTGTCCAAATAAAAAATGACATGGATATAATTGTTCACCTTCTCATTTAAAGGACCTTTAATCAAGGAAATCACACTATTTCTTCCATCTTCGGATAGGCGCATTCGGGTTTTCGTTTTTCGAACACTCCATTTCCCGACCAATAAATGTCCTGTCATCTTCTGGTGAATAAGCAATAGCATATCGTCGGCGGCTAGTTGCTTATTGTCAGCCGATTTGCTATTTGCTGTTTTTGGTTTGCCCAAATATATAAGTATGTTTTTGCCTCGCCGCTTTATTTCTTTTATCCTTAATCCCTTAATTTGATTTTCCAAATCCTCCGCTTTTGGCCGCTTAATTAATTTTGGCGCGTCAAACCAAACGCCAACAATGCGTTTTCCTATAATTTTTTTATTAAGATCCCCAACGATTGTTTGAACTTCGGGCAATTCCGGCATAATATAATTTTTTTCTCAAATATTTATTTTCTCCTGATAATGTGAAAATTCTAAATTGAATAAAAGAAAAATTTTCCACAAAAATTTCGTTTCTTGATCCGTCCACTGACTGACAAACGGAAAGTTAGGAATTTGACAGGTAAAAATTTTCCGGAGATTCCTAAATTTTCACGACCAGAAGATTTTTGTGCACTTTTTCCGTAAAAAGTGCAGTTTTCCATCAGTTTTCTCCGAAACCTTCCTTTTGAGGAATTAGACTCGGATCTGTCGGTAAAGTAAAATAAAAAGTGCTGCCTCGGTTAAGCTGAGACTCCGCCCAAACTTCCCCTCCATGCCTGTTTATGATGTTTTTTACGATATAAAGCCCTAAGCCGCTTCCGTTTGTGGCGACTTTTTGCGCGTTATCTGCCCTGAAGAATTTAGTGAATAATTTATTAATTTCTTCTTTGGGTATTCCTATTCCGGTATCTTTCACACTGATCTGGATGTAGGGTTTATCCGCAATCGGCTTAGCTTCCACGACCACCTCTCCGTTTTGAATATTGTATTTTATGGCATTGGCAACCAAATTTGACAATGCGATAGATAACTTTTGATAGTCGATTAGAACCTGCGGCAACGGCTTTTCTGGTTTTTTTAAATAAAGTTTTATTCCGGATTCATTTGCAAAAGGCATAATATTTTTTAAAACATTCTCAATAAAAGCGACAATGTCGGTGTTTTGTAATTTATACCCGAATTTGCCCTCCTCAATCTGATTTACGTCCAATAAATCATTTACGATCTTTATGATATTCGCTGCCGCCATATTGCCCATATCAACCAATTCTTTTTGGCTATCACTGAGTTTTTCTTTTTCAAGCGATTCAAAAATCCAATTGATTGAGGTCAACGGAGTTCTTAGCTGATGGGCGGCAACCTCGATAAACTCGCTTTTTGATTCCATTAACTCCACCTCTCTTGTACGATTATGGATAACTTTGACAAATCCCAGCAAATTTCCGTTCGGATCGACTATCCGGTCAGTGGAAATCTCAAGCTCAAGCCGCGGATCTTTAAACGTCATATCGGTTACCTGAGGATAAACGCCCGGATCCGATTTCCGTATTACGAGCGGTGCCAAAGAAGGATATAAAACCATGCTTAAAATTGCTAGCCTGGAATCCTTGGCCCTTTCGGGAGAAAAGTTTTTATCAAGAATGCCATCCGCTTTAACCTTGAAAATATTTTCCGCGGCTCTGTTGAAAATTAAAATCCGAGAATCACGGTCGTAAGCAATCAAACCGTCGGAAAAATTCGAAATAATGCTCTTGAGTTCGTTTCTTTCTATTTTTACCTCCGTATTCAATTTATTCGCTCTTATACTGTTAACCAATAAAATCGCCAATAAAACTATAAATATGGCTGCGGAGATCAAAAACCAGATCATCGGCATGTAAGTGATATCTATAATCAAAATTGCGAATGCTAAGGGCAAAAAATACCAGAATAAGCGCATTTCCGGTAATTTCAAATAAAGGCTGAATTTTTGCCGATTTTCCATGGAAAAATTAACTAGACGTATTTATTGACAATTTATCATTACAAATCCAAAGAGTAAAGTTTGTTATCATAACGGTTTATGAAAAAAAGTTCATTCCCGCTCAAAGTTAAATCAACGGCATCGATAATATTGTTGTCCGAATCGTATAAAGGCTGAAACTTGTTATTCTGTAAATCAATTTGGTAAATTCCGTCATTAAAATAAATTCCGTGCTTCAAATAGTTGTCCAAGATCTCCGGATCGGAAAAGACGCTTTGATCTTTTGGAATAGCGCAATAAATCTGGCTCAAACTTGAAATCAGGCATTTGTCGGGAAAAGTAAAGAAATTAAAATCCGCTTTTTTGTTCCCGCTTCCATCAATTAATGTCAAACGGTTATTCCCGTTATCAACCGAGAATTTTATTCCCAAATCTCCAAATTTCGACCAATTCACCATTAATCCTTTCCCGGAAGCGATTTCCGACAAAGTTTTGTTTTTTAGATTCAAGTTCCAAATCTCAGAATCGATATCCGAAGACGGCTTGGAAGATAAAATAACATTATCGGTATTAATCCAGTTCAAGTTAAAATCAATCGGACTTAACCCCGAAAGCTTGGTTATCGCAGAAGTGAATTTATCAAGCCCTGTTTTAAATATTCCTGAATCGCTTGAATATATAATCGATTTTCCGTCCGGAGAAATATCCATATCGCCCAATTGATCAAAAGATTGCTGCCACATATTTTTATCGGAATTATACACGTCAAAATCATTCTCTCCTGTGCCTGATTTTAGTAAGATCATTTTACCATCATTGGAAATTTTTATATTTCCCAAACCGATTAAAGTCGAACTGGCTATCAAATTTTCGGTTCCGGACGCAATCTCAAATATCTGAGCATTATGATAGTTTTGTCCGTTATCATAAATATAATAAATATTGGGATTAGGGGTGGTTGAACTCGAATAGGCAACCCAATATCCCATGGCGGGATTTTTGCTTAAAATATGCAATTTGTCGGTCGTCGTAGATTGGCTTTGAACGCTGAATTGCGCCGTTGGATTTTGATTTGAAATAGTCGGATTATTATTAGTTTTTGATTTCCAGGCAAAATAAATTCCAACAAGTAAAGCAATAATCACCAAACCTATAATAATAAAAATTAATTTTTTCTTATTCATGATTATATCTGTATATGAATATTGTCTCCGGTCGTAGTATTGTACGTTTTTCCGTTTGCTTCTTTATACTCATTAACAACACGGCTGAATCCTGCTTGTTTCGCCGCTGCCATCATCTTTTGGACGGCATCCGTCAACTGCGCAGGACTGAGATTTTTTACATAATTTGGATCAAGCGCAATATCAACGCAACTGCCATTGTAATGGCATTGGCTGTTATGTTGAACCGTCGGAGGCCAAGCCTCGGTAACCTGCCAGTCACCCGAAGGTATACCCATATTGGTAGCCAAAGCAGAAAGTTTATTAAGATTTCCTGTCATTTGCGAAGAAAATTGGCAACTATTGACTCCTCCCGAGCATGCCGTAAGACCAGTTTTTTTAACATTAAAATAATCCGCATATGGATCATATGTATTGCAATTATTGCAAACTGTCTGTCCCTGCCAATTCTTGCCGAATTGAAATACGCCGGTGTTCTGCTGTGGAACCGTAGTTGTGGGCATCAAACTTTTTATTTGCTGATCGACATTACCGACATTTAAAAGATTCGGATCAATGGTGTTTAAAATCAAAGCTCCGCCGATTAAAAGCGCTAGACCGGAAAGCGCTCCGATTATATAATTATTGCCCTCCATATTAAGCGAAGGAACCCCGCTGGAAACTATTTTCAAAACCGCTCCGTAAATTAAGGCGCCCAAAGCCACGACACCCACAATTCCCAAGGCATATTCATAAATATTTATAATCAATTGTCCCGGAGTCGTTGCGGAATTGATAAATCCACTTGGTAAAAATTGGACATTCGCCGAACCGTTTGCGTTCAAACTGCCGTTGAAATTACTGTTCCCTCCGCCCGGCGATGCAACTTGGCCGTTTGAAATAGATGCGCTCGTTGAAGCATAGCTGACTCGAACAGTTACGTCTTCGAATACAACTATGACCGTTCCCAAAACCAAAATGATTAATAGAAGTACCGAAAATATTCTTAAAAAAATTTTCATTGCGCGATATTTAGATTTATCAGCTTTTGCGCCCTTTCCAAATCGTTGCTCAAATTTTGCGTTTGGTTTTCGATTGTTATCGGAGACTGATTTTGATCGCCGATAGCCAAATTAAAGATATTCGAATCGGATTGCGAATTACTTGCCGCCTGTCCATTCACATACCATTTTGTTATCAGATTACTTCCGCTGAAAAAGAACGGCCATACGGTAAAATAATATGATCCCTTGCTGACATTACCGTTATAATAAGGCGAATCTATCACCACTTCCGGATTTTTAATCGGAATGGTTATTATTTCGTCCAAATTATTCCCGTTATAATCGGGAATTGAAATCCTCACGTTTATATCATTTCCGTTATAAGTCGTATTATCTCTGAAGGAAATGGCCTTGATGCCCAATCCGTTCTGTTCGTTTTCGTACAAATTATCGTTTATATACCAGCGCACCGGAGTTTGCGACAGATTGACTATTTTCCCGTTATCAACAAGCTCGAATGAAACTTTTATAATGCTGTTAAAAGTCGGAAAAATTTTCCCTTTAAACCAGGAAGGCGCGAAACTGTCCGCCGACCAGCTGACTAGAAATTGCGGCGCATCGCTTTGTGCTTTTGCAATTACAATGAAACCGCTTAATAAAATTGATGTCGTAAAGATTATTATAAATTTATTTTTTATCCCGCGCATAATTTTTCGGTTATTTAGACAAATCTATGATCTGTATGAAATTTGGAAAATTTTTATGAATCCGCAACTTTCATTTAAAAATTCGCGGAATTCATTCTATCGGCAATTTTGTCACAGCTGAAATTCCTTTCGCTTTTTCCGGATGGTTGATGAAATAAATTGCGATTGCGACAGCCAATGGTTCTATTAAAAATCCGAACGCGTCTCCGGCAAGACCGTTTATCACGGTTCCCGCCGCGAACGTGCCAAGCTGTCTGAAACCGCGCGCTCCCATCATGAACATCCAGATTTCAACAGCGAATCCGGCAATTCCATTCAGGATTTCTGAAACCATTATACCAAATCCAGTCAAACCTCCCAAGGATCCGACTGTGGATATCAAATCAACCCCCGACTCCAGTAAACCCAAAACCAACAGCGCCAAAATTACGATGAGCGCCAACGGCAATCCGACTTTAGGCTGACTTTTTTCTTCTTCCATATTTTATTTAACCATTTTCTATTAGTTTTAGTTTTAGTGGCTGTCCGAAAACTGTTATCCCGAACTCGCTTATCCCGTATCAGAATTTATTTTTGTGTAGAATTCAGGATTTATAGGACGTTTTTCAGATGCTGAAATAAAGCTTGCGCTGAATTTATTTCAGTATTCGGCATGACAAAACGATTTATGTTTTATCATGCCCCCGAACGGCGCCTTGGGTATTATAAATATTATGAACTTTTCTCCTGCTCCATTTCTAATAATTGTTCCGGATTTGTCGTTATTGTTTTGTCTTCAAAATAAGACGCCACTATTTTGAGCGCAACGTGCTTCAAACCCACCAAAAACAATCCTTCGCCGACATCGGCCTGGCTCAACAGTCCTTTCTCGATTTCGCTCAAACTGAAAGTTTTTTCCAAAACGCCGATAGCAGACGGAGCCTGCTTTAATAATAACTGCAAAGATGAATTTGTTATTATCGGCTGGCCGTACTGCGAATTTAAAAAGTCTTCCACGTTCTGAGTAATCGTCGTAAGCCCCAAATAGTATTTTCTGCATCGCTTTGCCAAAGAAAATAAAAATGACGCGCTGTCCGGATACTTCATCATCCACCACGCTTCATCGATTATCAAAATTCTTTTTTTTAGTTCCGATCTGATCAAATTCCACACAAAATTCAAAACGATATATACCGCAATCGGCCTTAACTCTTCCTCTAAATCCCTGATCGAAAAAACAACCAACCTGTTTTTTATATCAACGTTCGTCGGCTTATTCGCGAATCCGGCATAAGTCCCCTTTGTAAATTTATATAATCGGGATGCCAAACTTTGACCGCCTTCGATATTTTCCAAAACAGTCTGTAAATCTTCGAGCAGTGGCGGCTCTATTTTTGAAAAATCTTCCACATCGGCGGTAATCCCGCGCGAAGCATAAGTTTCCGTAATGGCTCGGTCCAAAAGCGCATCTTCTTCCGGCGTAATCTGCCCTACCATCAGCTTTAATAAACCGGCCAGGTTTAAAATATGAGATTTGAATACATCGGCCGGATCTTCGCCCTTCGGAACAATTGGAATATCCAAAGGATTAATAGAAGTTTTTGAAGTTAAAGAAATTTTCAAAACGCTTCCCCCAACCGCCTCCGCAAGCCTTTGGTATTCGTTTTCAGGATCAATAACCATAATGTCTATTCCCATCATCAATGAACGCAGGATCTCCAATTTTGTCGCATAAGATTTCCCCGCGCCGGCTTTCGCAAAAACCACCTGGTTCGCATTTTCCAAAGAAAACCTGTCAAAAATAACCAGCGAATTATTAAACCGGTTAATCCCGTACAAAACTCCCGTGTCCGAAGTCAGATCGGTTGAAACAAAAGGAAACAAGGATGAAGCCGGATTTGTGTTTAAGGGCGTATAAATAGCCAACTTATCCTGGCCTGTCGGCATTGTTGATATGAATCCTTCGATATGCTGAAAAATCGCCGGTTTCGCATAGACCATCTGGCTATCCAGAATCGAAATAACCTGTTCTTCCAGCTTATTCAATTCATCCACGGTCTTCGCATAAATAGTTACATAGACCCCTACATTGAAAAGTTTTTCCTGAGCCTGCTGCAATTGGTCGCGCAAATTTTCTATATCCTGATAAGCGGTTTCCAGAACAGGATCGCGGACCAATCCTTTATCGTCTCTTTCAGAAAGCTGGGACTCGATTTGAGTAACCTTCTTTCTCAGCTGCTTCAAAGCGGTGGTGGTATCAACCGGATGGACGAAAACGGAAACATCCAAAAGATTCGGAAGATTTATTATTGAATCAAACCATCCCGTGGACAAATATCGCGGATAAGTGAAAACAAAAAGAGTTTTAGAAACTATATCCCCCAACCTTAAATAATTCGGATTCACTTCCAAGGCCGCGGGAGCAATCACATTTTTCACATCTTCCTCCTTCGAATTGAATGGTTGTGGAATTTCTATTTTCATTTAAATAATTTTCTTTAGGTTAATTAGAATAATTAGTAATTAGTTTAAATTTTATTTATTATTTTAACTCGTTATCGCGTTAACCCGTTAATACCTAATCTATTGGTTTATTTATCTTGTCGTACTATATGCAATTCTTTCTTTTCCATCGGCTGCGGATTGTATAAATTGTAAAATAATTCTATCAATTCCTCGGTCATAAGCGCGACCGCCCGCAAACCGATTGCAGATAACCCGGCGACAACCTCATCAGTCCTTTGATCTAATTGGCTTATCTTTTCTTCCAGGGTTTGTGCATCCTCCGACGCGTTTTTTTTCTTCTTGCCAAAAAACGGAATTGCTTCCATAACTTTTTCGGTTCCCTCGGAGATATTTATCGCATCATATGGAACGACAACGAAAAAATTTTTGGACATAATTTCGTTTGATTCAACGAAAGATTTCACAAATTCCACGTACTCGGAAATCTGATCTTTCAGCAAGTCGTTCTTTTCGTTCTCCTGCATCTCACTTAAATTATCCAAATACCCTTTGATATTTAATTTCCTCGAGTGAATGACTATTTGTAATGAAAAATCGAGGGAATTCAAAAAATTTTGATAAGCTCCCAAAATCGCGTTCTGCTCGTCTTCGGATTTCAATTCGAAGTTAATTCCCGTTACCATCAAAACCCGCCGTAAAGAGCCGCTTTTTAAAATAACTGTCCCGTCGCGGATTTCTTCGATATCAACAAATTGTTGGGTTGATTGGGATTCTTTCATAATAACTAATAGTAACTAGTCGTTGGTTTTTAGTTTTCGCAATAAACTTTTCAACATTTTCATAACTTCTTACAAGAATAATTTCAAACGAATGAATTCTTGTTTAGGTCTTAAGCCTAATTTCTTTGATAATAATAGCTGAGTTTCTGATTCTACGCCAGACCCAGAGGCAATAGAGATAACTTGATAGAACTCCTTTTTATGTCTTCGAGATAATCCTTCTGCGATATTTGAGGGTATTGATATGGCGCATCTCTTTATTTGGGAAGTTGTTCCATATAATTCATATTTTGGAAAAAACCTTGTTAGTTCATAAATTTCCAGAACTAATTCCATTGATTTATTCCAAACAATCAAATTTTTATAAGAGTTTTCCATTTTTTTAAAAAATAATATCTAAAAACTAACGGCTAATACTAACCGATTACCTGTAATCCACTCTCTTCGCCACTTCTTTTTCTCCGGTTAATTTTCTAAATACGCTGTATGAATCGGTTTGTTTTATCGGACCGGTTTTTTCCCTTCTCGGAATCGGATTTTTCGTCGTGGTTAAATCATTCCAAAGCTTTCCGATAGACGGCATGCCAAATGAGAAATCCTTCAAATTTTTCCTTTCTTCTAAAACTTTCTCATTGGGAATATCGATAACCGTGGTTTTCAATTCCCTTTGCCACAAATACATTCGCGGCTGCCAGAAAAAATTCAAAGCCGAAATTATTATTTTAATCAAAGGCTGTCCATTGTATCTGACAAAAGCCAAGGAAATTCCGATTACGGCTACGAAAGTCGTGAGTAATAACCAAATCCAGAACGGAAAAATAAAATAACCGATAAAACTGATTGCGCCCGCTCCCAATAAATAAAGAAGCTGCTTTAAAGTAAGCGGTCCGGCAATCTTATCCTCAACTTCAATAAATTGGGGTATTTGAAAGCGCATACAACAAAAATTAATCTAATTTCTAATTAGTCTAATTATTCTAACTTATTTTTAATTTTATTTCGAATTGAATTAAAAATTAAATTTAATTCCTTCGCTTCCTGCCATAATTTTCGAGCATCCTCTTTTAAGTCTGGAGATGTGACCACAGCCATTCTTAACCAATATTTTGTTTCTCGAGCTTCTTTTTTGCGAATCTCGATCTTATGTTGAAAATCCTTGCTTGATTCCGCATCGTCGGCTTCACAATAATTTGCGCCAATACTTGTTCCCGCTCTAACCAGCTGAATTATTATCGGCTTTATAATTGAATTTTGGAGAATTTTTTTAGAAAAATTTATAATTTCTTCACCAAATTTAGCGGTTCTTTCTTCCAAATCATATTTCATAATTGGAATTTACTTAGGTCAATTAGAATAATTAGAGATTAGGTCAATTTTTACTATTCTATTTCCTTCAAATCTATTGATTTTCATTCTAACTCGTTAATAAGTAAATTAATGTAGCTATTTCCCTAATGTCCTCAAATCCACCATGTTTTCTTCCGCCGAATATCTTCTAATTTAATTTCTTCCGATAATTCGGAAAAATCTTTCCTTTTTTAAAACAATCTTGTCGTCAAAATTATTCTCATTATTAGTTGCATCACATATATCTGTTGTATATTGGTATTGTATTTATTTCTCCAGCATCCTCAGATCCACGATATCTTCCTTCACAGGGATATCTTCCAGTTTTACTTCTTCCCGTGGCTCGGGCAGCTCCGCCGGTTTATTTAATGTAACGGTGTTATTTTCTTTTTCGACTTCCTTTTTAGGCAAAGGCTGATAAAAATTGACTGTTTTGGCCGGCTGTTCACCAATGATTTGTTTTTGAGGCAATACTGATTCCAGTTTATTTTCTCCGATAATATCCGGCAGTTCCGGCTTGTCAATTTTATTTAATTCCACGACCTTCGGCGCTGCCTGATAAAAATTAATACTGCTATTTTCTTTCGGCTTCAAAGGAAGATCTTCCAAAATTACAGGTTGCTCAAAATTGGCATTTTTTAATTCGGACTGTTCGGAAATTTTCACGCTTGGTTGGACGGCGGATTGCGGAGTCTGCGGCAGCGGATTATTGATTTGTTGCGCGATTTTTTCTTGCGCATTCATTTCAGCCGGCTGTCCGGAAGTTTGATTCAAAAAAGAATTTTTAAAATCGCTGTAATGCACGATTTTCATTTTCGGTTTTTCGGTCTCTCCGATTTCTGATGTTTTTGTTTTATTGAATAAACTTACCTCCGCTTCAACCGGTTTCTCGGGCATAGGAGGAATCTTCTCATCCCGCCTGAAAAGTCCGAAAATTCCGGAAAAAGAGGGCTTGGACTGCTTTATGGCGTTTACTTTTTTCTCTTCGTGAATAATAGCCGGCGCCTCTCCGATTTCATTCAAATTGACGGTCTTTGCGACTTCAGATGATGGAGCCGACGAAATTGCAATTTGCTCTGATTTCGAACCAAAATCAACCGGATTGTCGTTTACGGCAACCGATTCCTTATCTGAAACCGGACTGTATACTTCATTTAATTCATTTTGAATTGGAGAAAAAATTTTTCGATTGATTTCTTTTGCCAAAGATTCCGCAATTTCGTTTTTTACTCCCAAAGCAGCGATTTCTCTTTCCAGATCCGCGGCGCTTATAAAACCCAATATAATATAACCGCCGATTGAAGCAAGATCATATTTTTGATCATCTGTTAAATGGAATGTATCGCCTAAATTCCATAATAAATTGGCGCTTTCTTCGGAAAATAAGGCTTCTTTTAAATTATCCGACAAAGTGTCATATCTCCTGTCGATTTGTTCTTGCGGTATTTTTTTCATTAAGTTTTTATTTCTTCTTTCTTCTCTTCTTTTTCATCTTCTTCCTCGCCAAAAGCGACCTTGCCCATGGATTTTTTGATAGTCTTCTCAATTCCTTGCCGAGTTTCATCATCATAAGTATGCAACGTTTTACTCATATAGCTTGCAAACAGCCTAATCGAGGAAATGTCCATTTTTGGAAACATACTATGAACAGCGTTAACCCTTTGCGCTTTCACCAAAGCGTTCGTAATTGATTGTCGTAAAGATTCTAAGGCCTTCGGAGATATATTCAAGTTCGGTTTTGCCTTAAATGCTTCCAAAATTTCAATTGCGTTTGCGAACTCCGCAGGTTTCATATCTCTATAAATTTTTGCCCTTTCTTTCTCTTCTTCATCCCGAAGTTTCTTGTAATCGTCATGCATTTTAACTTGTTCCGGAGAAGATGTTTGTTTTGCCCACCAAGCTTCCGGTTTATCTTCTATATCTTTCACATTTTCAGCCATGGCATCGGCTTGCTTCTTTAGAGACAATGTCTTTGAATTCTCTGTTGATCTCTTCGCTACATCGTCATAATCAAATCCTCGGGTATCAAATTGCTTCTCCAGCTTTCCCACCTCATCTGGATTCATAAGAACTTCTTTCAATACCTTTCCGCCTTTTTTAAATTTATTCTTTTTGGCGGCTTCATCTAACAAAACCATTTTTTGAAAACCGGATGCAGCCAATATTCTAGACTCGATTTGATCCTTGGATAAACCGCTCAAACTGTCACGATATTCCTTCTCTCCGGTTCTGGATAATTTCTTAGTCTGGGTCTGCAAACTTGTCAGCCCTTTGGAAGCAGCTCCTGCGCCCAACAATTTACCCAAAGTTCCCCTGTTTGCCAGCCAATCGCGTACTCCGGAGACTGGCTTACTGTTGGTAACCGCGGAAGACATCTGACCGGCCCTTCTTTTACTGGTATCCTTTGTCCATCCGGCAATTCTGTTTTTAGTTCCATTTGCAAAATTAATAGCCACATTTCCGCCGGCAATACTAAAACTGTTAGCTGCTATCATTCCGCCAATCAAAAATAAGAAAATAAGCACCAATTCAGCCGCATGTTGAAAAAATCCCGCTGACAAAAGAGTGGATGATTGTGCCAATGCCTGCGAAGCGGGATCGGAAAGCACCTGCTGAGATGCCGATGTATTGCCTATACTGCCGGCCATATATATCGTAAGATACAAGAAAAACAAAACAGCGGGACCGAAAATATTCCACTTGATAAAATTATTCCACCACTTAGTCCAATGTATTTTGGTATTCGGAAAGATCCACAACAGCCAAACAATAGGAGAAACTATAACTAAGAACATAAGATACACGTCGCGCAAAAGGAACATAAATGCCAAAGCGGCCAAAACAATCACCATAAAAACCGTAAAAAATATGATAAAAACAAGACTTTCAAGGGCTTGAATCAACCATTTGATACCGTAAGATATTGGATGCGCAAGTCTGTTCCACCAATGATTAGAATTATCATTTCCCCCTATTGCCGATACGCTAAATTGCTGCGGTTGCATCGCCGCTGATAGGGCATTGGCCATATATTGCTGGTTTCCTAACGAATTTTTCATAAAAAATCCGGAAACAGAATTGGATAAGCTAATAATTGACCCTGCAATCACCAAACTGAAATTGACCAAAAGCGCCGCAATAATAAGTTTCGCGAGAGTCTTTTTCATCCCGTAGTTTTCGATTTGCAGAATTGTGGCAAAAGCAATAACAATAATCGCCAAGATAAAACCCAAATTTGTGAAATTCAAAACTATCTGCCATCCCCTTTGAACAGCCGCCAGATTCAAAAGATCATTACCAAGATTTATGGCAAAATTTATCAAAGACGCCACAAGATTAAGAATGGCGCCAGATATAACTGCAAGTAAATTTGCTTGCCAAGTACTAATTTTAGTAACAGATTCATCTGATGTATAACTTGGATCTTTTGCCTGGTTTGGAGTTGGTTGGGGCTGAGGAGTCGCAGGCTGTGAAGCGGTTGGCGATGGTTGAGTGGCTACTGCTGTATTTGAAACAGAACCACTCGATGCGGATTGGGTCGCAGCAAAAGCAGCCGGCAAAAACCCTCCGCCCAAAACAAGACAAGTAAGCAAAATTATAAAAATTTTTTTATTAGCCTTCATCAGTGAATAATATTCGAGTTAGTTGTCGCGCCATTCGTGTTTGTTTTCGATTGTATGCACAAATTCAGCTGGTTTTGGACGGTTGCAAGTTCCTGCTGATATTGGTCGGCCTCGGCATTTGCGTCGCTTGCGTCGCTTCCCGAAGTAACATTATAATATATTTCGCTGTATTTATTTGTGAAATCTGAAAATTGCTGCGAAGCCAATCCCATATCTCTGACATCGCTGGAATTTTGAATGCTGTTTATATTATCGATTCCCGCCTGCGCGTCGCTTATAATTTGCTGCGTACTGCTGGCTTCCGCGGTTAAACGCGCAATATCCGAATTAACCGTGTTAATATTTAAAACCGCGGGAATTTGGCAGTTATCCGACTTAAGAGTGTTATAAATTGTCAGCATCTGCTGATTATAAGTTAATGAAGTATTTTTGGCGCTTAAAACAGCCTGTTCGTCGTTCAGATAAAGATTATACTGATCTAGCATCTGCTGCTTTTGAGAAGCGAATTGCTGATCAACGACATCGGAATATCCTGAAGAAACAGTGTAAACGCCGGAACTTCCGCCGCTATTGTTACTGCTTGTCATCAAACTAAGCCCTTCTTTCATAAGCCGATTTATGGCCGCATTAACAATGGCGGAAATAATGGATTGGACATTAACCGCCCATTGTCCCTGTAAATGAAGGGCGTTGGTTACGGCATCGCCCGCGACATACCCGGGCGTATTCACCGTCCACTGACCGCCAGTATTTTTACAAATATCCTCATCGGAATAAGTTCCTTGTTCGCACGAGTTATAGCATGTCGCGTAATCGGCATTTAATCCCGCACCCATTCCGCCTCCCGCAACACCTATGCATTGTTGAGCGCAATAAGTATCTTTCGTTCCTCCGCCGACACATTTACTGATAGATAAAAATCCTTGTCCTGCGGCAGCCTGATCTTGCGCAGCCTGCTGCGTTTGAATTCCCTGCAATTGCGCCTGATCTTCCAACCCTATAACTGTCCCGAAATAATTGTTCTGAGGCAATTGCGCCTGATCATAAGCAAGCCAGCCCCCGTTCCTGAAATCATTCGTGAAATCTTGTATATTGGAAACAACATCAGTAAGCGTACATTTTACTTGCTGGCTGAATTGAGGCACCGGCAGTAAAGTAAGTTGAACCTGCGCACGAAATGGAGAGCAGAGTCCTTGCAATACCTGGTTGTTATAAATCGCATCTCCCACGCCCTGATTAAAAGCATTACTTGCATATTGTTTGAAATTTGTTACAAATCCAGGTTTGCCGTTACCCTGAATCCATTGGACAGTTTCATCTGTCATCGTGTCTACTAATCTCTTTACAATGGCATCACGCAAAGAGGATAAAAAAGTCTTATAATTTTGCATTGCAAAATCTTTAATCCAATTTCCGGCCTGCATCGCAGTTTGAGTAATTGTAGTCCCATTAAGAGTGGGATCAAAAACAATCATTGCATTTGCCGGCCCACTCGTAAATGCCACTCCTAAAGATAGGATACTGAATATTAACAAAAATGGAATTATTCGTTTAGCCATTTTTTATAATCCAACTTTTTTAATTTCTGAATTTAATAAATTTTGATCAGTTTCGCCCTGAGCTATCAAATCATTCATGGTTTGAACCGCAAAATAAGCCTTTACCGGATCGTTGCTATAATTCGCAATTGACCCGAAAATCATTTCGGCATTTTTAAAATGCATTACTAATTGCTTATCCAAACCCACTAAATCAGAAGGAACTGTCAGATTCAGATAATCATTTGCCACGTTATGGTAAATATTGGATAGCTGGCTTGCCGAAGAAAGATTTCCGTTTTGCGCGTCATTCATTACATCAGTATAGCTTTCGGTAAATCCGTTGAAATCTTTTTGCGAAATATTGCCTATCTCGTTGAAATAATTTATCTTTGCCGCCATCGAATTATCCGATGAAATTTTTAAATCCGAATCGCTGACTGTTTGATTGAATTCTTTTTGCGCTTCCTGATATGACTTATCAATCACATCCTGCGAAGCGGAATCAACGTTTGGCATCCAATTCGATGTCGAACTCGCGTTTGCGATTTGTTGATTTATGGCATTACCCAAATTAGTGCCAAAGATATCTTGCGTTATATTTTTGGAATTAGATTGGGAATCTCCTGCCCATGCCACCGGATTTTGTTCAGTTTGTAAAGTATTGTCCGCCTGCTGGCTTGTTGAATTTGAACCGGCAGGAAGATTCAGTGAATCTTTAAGTATCAGGTATCCGCTTATCAAGCCGGCACCCAAAATAACAGCCATGGCAATATACTTAAATCGATTCATTTACGATATTATATCACATCGCGCCTCTAGAACAATGTTGATAACTGCCAATTTTATTTTCTTAGCCATTTTGGCGGAGAAAACAATTTCATTTATGCGCGCTTCTCCATGGAGAAGCGAAATTAAAACTCGTTCCGCCGAAACGGGAAATGGCCAACCGAAAATCCCATGCAAGTGAATTAAATGAAGTTTGTCTTAAAAGATTCAGAAATTTTAACAATTTGCTTAATATTTAAGCTCTGCGGTCTGTCCCCCGGATTAATATTAATAGCCTCTAAACGATTAATGATTCGCGCCCTGCCTAATTCAATATTATTTAAACCAAAAGTTAAATTATTCAATATGGTTTTTCGCGGTTGCTTAAATAAAATTCGGATAAATTTATAATAATTTCCCAATTGTTTTGGCTGTAGTTTGTAGTCCGCAGCCCGCAAACAAATAACCGCGCTGTCGACTTTCGGCTGCGGCCTAAAATCTTCTTTTGGCACCTTTGAAATAACTTTTGGTTCCGCCCAAATTTGAACACTCGCTGCCAAAATATTCATATTTGGAATTTTAGCGCAAATTCTTTCCGCCACTTCTTTTTGAACCATTAAAATTATTTTCTCGGGCTTGTTTTTTAACTCGCCCAGAATTCTGAATAAATATCCCGTTATGTAGTACGGGATATTCCCGACCAGTTTGTAGCTGTCAGATTTAAAATTACCGGCTAAGGAAGGTAAAATTTCTAAGGCATCCCCGACAATAATTGTCCCGCCGGCCCGAACCTTTAAAATTAATTCTTTTTGAGAATTAGAAGCCTGTTCGCCCGGCAGACGAATTGGAAATTTAAATTTATTTGCAAGTTTTTTTGCAAGATCATCGTCCTTCTCGATTAAAACCAATTTAAATCTTTCGATTTTCAAATTTCCAAACCTTTCAATAATTTCTTCGGTAAGCTCTCCGTGACCCGGCCCAATTTCAATAAGCGCGTCGCCGTATTTAATGTCGATTGCTTCAACAATTTTTCTTATTTTATTTTTATTTATCAAAAAATTTTGCCCTAGAGACTTTTTCGCTTTCATATATGTATACTATCACACGTGATAGTATCCCTAAATTATCCCTGATAATTTAAAAACTTCCATCTTCCTCTTCCGGATATTTTCGGAAATGGGAAATTCAACCAATAATCAACAATGGTGCTTTCTTTCCCCTTTTTTACATTTTTATTTTTTGCATAGTGCCTACTGCTTTTATATTCTCCGGAATTTTTCTTTATTGTACGGATTGTATTCGGAGATACCCATAATTCACGTTCAATATCTTTGTAGCTTTTCCCATCTTTTAACAAAGAAATTACCAGAAGGCGATTAATTATCAACTCTTTCTCTGTCTGACTAATTATTCGGCTTAAGAAATCATCCAGTTCTTTTTGAGGTTTATGACTTAAAAATTCAATAAATTCACCCCAAACGAACTTGTTGAATTCTTTACTATTTTTACTATTTCTATAATTTTTAATTTTCATAATTTTAGTATACTATCACACGTGATAGTATACAATGATTAATCTAATTCGATATAGCGCTCTTCATCATCCAAAGCGCGAAATCCGCCGATAAATTCCGTAAATTCCGGAGAAATTTCATGCAAAAATCGTGAAGGTAAATTGTAAAAATTAAGATACAGCTCTTTTTTCGCCCGGGTCATTGCCACATACATTAATCTTCTTTCCTCCTCTATTTCCATATCTGAATAATAAGACATCTGATGCGGTAGCAATCCTTCATTTGTTCCGATCAAATAAACCTTGTCGAACTCCAGTCCTTTTGCCAAATGAATCGTCATCAGACTCACGAATTTTTCTTTGTGATTTTTCAAATCCTTGCGAGAAATATTGTCGGTTGATTGCAATAACGAAATTTTTTCGATAAATTCCGCCAGATTCGGAAAATTTACGGCAAATTCCATCAGCTCCTTTACATTCTCGATTCTTTCCTGATAATTCGGATAATTTTTTTTCAAATATTCAAAATAATCCGCTTCCTTCAAAAAATAGCCAATTAATTCAAACGGCGTCATTTTTTCTCCGCTTGCCAGCAGCCCGTCTTTCAAAACCAAATAAGTTTTCTTTAAAAATTCTTTATGTAATCTGTCCAAACTAACCGAATCTTTCGGATTTAAAGCATATCGCAAACCAGCCACAATGTCTTTAATTTCTTTTCTGTCATAAAAACGCAAACCTCCAAAAATTAAATATGGAATTCCTTTCTCAATTAAAGCTTGTTCAATTGCGCGCGACTGGGCGTTTGTCCTATATAAAACCGCAATTGACTGTTTTTCTTTCCCATAAACTAAATAATTTTTTACTTGAGTAGCCACCCAATCCGCCTCGTAATCAGCGTCGCTATGCTCGATCATTTTTACTTTATCCCCTCTTTCATTTTTCGTCCAAAGTTTTTTCGACTTCTGGTATTTATTGTTGGCAATTACCGACGAAGCAGCTTCTATTATATTGGAAGTCGAGCGGTAATTTTCTTCCAGTAAAACCACCTTTACTTTTTCCCAATCCCGTTCAAAATTTAGAAAATTTCTAAAATCAGATCCGCGAAATTTGAAAATTGACTGCTGATCATCGCCAACCACACTTAAATTTCTGTGCCCCTCCGCCAGATATTTGATCAAATAATATTGCGAAGTGTTTGTGTCCTGATACTCGTCAACCAGAATATATTTAAATTGATTTTGGTATTTCTTCAAGATTTCCGGATATTTCTGGAAAATTCTAACGACTTTTTCAATTAAATCGTCAAAGTCAAAAGCATTATTATTTTTCAAAGATTTTTCGTAATGATCAAAAATTTCCGCAATTATTTCATCATTTATTTCTTCCCGGTCTAATAATTCGTCTTTTATTTTGCCAATCTCCTTTTTCAAAAATGGCAAAGTTAATCTCTTTTTTTCTTTTTCCGGCAAATTGAAGCCGCTTATCACTTTTTTGATTAAGGATTTTGAATCATCATCGTCAAAAATAGTAAAATTCGCGGTCCTTCCTAAAAGTTTTGCTTCTTTTTTTAAGATTCTTGCGCCAAGCGAATGGAATGTTCCGATAAATAACATATCACCAATATCCGGTTGCTTATGATTTTTACCGCTTGCCGCCTGCTTTTCGCTATTAATTAACGCGTGTATGCGCCTTTTCATCTCATCAGCCGCTTTATTTGTAAAAGTAATGGCTAAAATATTTTCAGGTGCTACGCCTTGTTTTAATAGGTAAACAACCCTACTTGTCAGGGTCTTTGTTTTTCCCGATCCTGCTCCAGCCACGATAAGCAGTGGCCCGTTCATATATTCAACAGCTTCTTTTTGCTTAAGATTTAATTCATCAAAGCTCATCTTTTCATAATATGCCCAAACCAAAACAGGAGCAAATCTTTAATATTATTTTTATACCCTAAAAAGCTATTTTGTGAATTTAAAATGTGCTTTATTCAAATTGAATTATCCATTAAAAATTTTTCTCAATAAAAAAGGGCAATGCCTAAACACTGCCCTTAATAAATCAAGAAGGAAAGATTATCCTTTTCCAAACGGAGCCAGATACATCATATTCCCAAAAACTCCGTCGCCCTGGTAATTAGGATGCTTATTGCTTGAAAGCCCGACAGCCATAATATGGCTGTCGATCCCCCGGCTGAAAATCCAGTCAGGATCCCCAGGGGTCGTCCATCCCGGAATCAAAGCAATTATTTGATTCAATGGCTCATTGGCCGGAATGTCCGCCAAAAGGTGCAATGTAACTCTGCCATCTTTTGGGATGTTCAAGTTTAGATTCTCCAGCCACGCATACGTGGTAGAGTAATAATACTGACCAGCCTTGTATACAATCACTAACCAGTTATATGCGCTAATTTTTATTTAACTCTGAATATATTCTTCTATAAAAACACAAAAAAAAATTATTTCTCCCTAATCCTATACTGAAATGCTTCTGATAGGTGCGGGACTAAAACATTTTCTGAATCTTCTAAATCAGCGATTGTCCGCGCGATTTTTAAAATCCTATAATATCCTCGCGCGGATATAAAAGATTTGTCCAGCATATTTTTTAAAAATTCCTGCGCTTCTATATCCAAATTCAAAATTTCATCAACCATTTTCGACGACATCTCTGAATTCAAATAAATTTTAGGCTTAATATTTTTAAATCTTTCTTCCTGGATTTTCCGCGCCTTCACTATTTTTTTTCTGATTTCACTGCTGATATTTTCTTCTTTCTTTTTGGTCAAATCTTCTATCTTCGTCCTTGGAATTTCAATTTGAATATCAATCCTGTCCAAAAGCGGACCGGAAATTTTTTTCTGATATCTGAAAACTTCGTAAGCGCTGCATTGGCAATGTTTGTCCGGATCGCCGTAAAATCCGCACGGGCACGGATTCATTGCTGAAACCAGCATGAATCTCGCCGGAAAGTTCAAAACATTTTTCACGCGCGAAACACAAACATATCCGCTCTCAATCGGCTGACGTAAAGCTTCCAGTAAATCTCTTCGAAATTCCGGAAGTTCGTCTAAGAACAAAACTCCCCGATGAGCTAAACTTATTTCACCCGGCTTCGGATTCGCGCCTCCGCCCACCACGGCGATTGCTGACGCCGTATGATGCGGCGACCGGAACGGACGCGCCGTTAAAAATGAATTGCCCTTCAACGATCCCGAACTGCTGTAAATCTGAGTCACTTCAATAGCTTCACTCAAGGACAAGGGCGGTAAAATCGAAATTAAAGATTGCGCCAGCATGGTCTTGCCTCCTCCCGGACTGCCCACCATTAGAATATTGTGCGCGCCGGCCGCCGCAATCATCAAAGCGCGTTTTGCATTTTCTTGTCCTTTAATTTCCGAAAAATCGATTACATGGTCCGCAATTTCAAAATTCAATTCGACAGGATCCTGCTCGTTCATCAACTCTCTTTCTTCCAGATGGTTTATTAATTGCACCAAATTCGAAACCGGAATTATTTTTATTCCTTTTATAATCGCCGCTTCAAATGCATTTTCCGCCGGCACGAATAAGTATTCGAAATTTTCTTTTTTCGCCATTAAGGCAATGGCAAGAACGCCGTTGACCGGCCGTAAATTTCCTTCCAAAGAAAGTTCACCGATAAAAATTTTATTCCTCGTTTCAAATTCCTTTATCTGTCTGCTTGCCAATAAATATCCGATCGCAATTGCCAAATCGTACTGCGATCCGGCTTTTTTAATGTCTGCCGGCGCCAAATTTACTGTAATTCTTCTGTTTTCTCTGTTCGGCGGCTTTATGTTGGAATTTTTAAGAGCGGCATTAACCCGCTCTTTCGCCTCGTTAAGAGCTTTATCGGCCAATCCGACAATATTAAACGAATGAAGACCGACGTTTATATCGGTCTCAACTTCAATGAGCTTGGCTTCGATGCCCTCAAGCTCAGCTGAATAGACCCTTGAAAAATTTTTCATTGAAAATTTTTTACCCAGCTAAAATTGAAATATTAATTTGTATCTTCGATATCTTAAATCTTATCCGTCTCCGCCGGTTGGCAGAATCTTATTTCTTGCATTTTTCGCATAATCTCGATTCCGGTTCAGTCTCCAAAACTTCCGGTTCGATCTCTTTTCCGCATTTTTCGCAAATTCCGTAAATCCCCTTATCGATTCTCTCCAATGCATCATTTACATCCGCCAGCTGGGTTTTAAAATCCGCTTCAAGCCCCATCTGATTTTGATATTCCTGGTCTTCGTCGGTTCTTTCGTCTCCGGCATCGACATCATTTCCGAAAAAAGTTGGTTTATCTAATTTATTAATTTCTCCTTCCAAATATTCTTTCTCTTCTTCTAATTTTTTTCGCATTTTTTCAATTTGTTCCTGTGATAACATACAAAAAACAATTGCCACAAATTTTAAACCGATTTGTACGAATCACGAAAATTAATTTATGATTCGTGAAACTCGTTTTTTATTTGTGAAATCCGTATTACTTAAATATTAATGGGAAAACGACAAAATATCCCAGCAAACCGATAGCAATCAATCCCGCAAAAATAGCAATCGAAATTAGGATTATTTTCAGACTGTTCCCGGGAGACCGGGCCGAATCGGATTCCGGCGAAGGGAAAATTGGTTTTTCCGGTCCGGAATAACCCTGCACTTCCTGCTGCGATTGCTGCGCTTGGTTTGGAGTATAAGTTGATTTCACTCCTGTGTCAAAAACTTCTCCGCCTGTTTGCTTCAAATCCCTTAGATCGGATTCCATTGTCCGAATGTCTATTTCAACCGGGGGCGGCGCCGGAATTTTATTAGCCGACTGATTATTCTGATTTTCCATATAAGAATTATATCAAATAAACCTTTTAAACCAAATTGAGATTTCCACAAAAGCGAAATCCGCTAAAACATTGGGTGGGGGCGGACAAAAAATATCCAACTTGTGGATATTAAAATTCATTCTTCAAAAAACTCTTTATTAAACTCTTTATTTGATTTGCCATGCTATGGCCACACATAATGTCCAATAATATAACCAAGCACAAGAGCAATAATTGTATTTAAGATATGTTGTGTTATGGAATAATTCAAAAATTTTCTCGAATAATGCCAAAAACCGATAAATTCTTCTCCATTAGAACTAATTTGTAATAGTCCTACATTATTAATTATAAAACCGTCTTGAATGCAAAATTCTGTAAATCTTACTAAATCATTTCCATCATAATAAACATTTTTATTTAATCCATTTTTATCATGAAAAACTTTATCAAATAAAAAACTCCTAAATGATTCAAGAGGTACGCCCCTTGTATATTTTGGATTTTCTTTAATACATGTATCTAGCCATTTAACAATATTTCTTCGTTTTGTTTTTATCATCATAACGCGCAGCGATTATAGGACGATGTCGAAACTTATTTTCGGATTATAATCGATTCGAAAAATCTTTCTTGGAATTCGGTTAGGGCTCTAATTTGTCCCTCAGTATAATTTATATTTTCAGGAACAACCACTAACTTATCATCATCATCGTTTGTACGATGAATTATTGCCACGACTCTTCCAGTAAATTTTTCAATCGGTTTATATACACCTAAAATATAGGCATCGATTTCTTCTCCATCAGGAGCTTTAGTATTTTCAATAAACCCGTAATTTACTGGATAATAAAAATCATATTCAGGATGTTTAGACCCCAATATCCGATCAATTTTTACATCTATTATTTCTCCTAAATATTTTGAAGAATATGACATAGACTTAGCAGCGATTATGGGATGACATTGGAACCTATTTTTCTAAAACCATGCGCAACCTCGGTTCGCCATCGCCATAATAGTTTTCTATTCGTTCTTTAACGACAAAACCAAAAGATTTATATAAGTTTAGGGCAGAAGAATTTTCAGGATGAACTACTAAATCAACCAATTCATATCCTTTTAACTCTTCGAATAATTTTCCTAGCGCTTGCTTTGCTAATCCTTGTCTTTGAAATTCGGGTCTTATAACTAATCCGCTCAAATAAGCGTGATTTGTGTCTTTTATCTCATAAGAAATGCTTCCCGCTATTTTTCCTTCTTTCGTGATAAAATAAACAACATCACTGCTTATATAATCCTTGATTTCTTCCTCTGTAAAATACCCTGAATAAGTTTTGAGTTCACGAGTGGTTTTTTCTATATCAAGTAAAGTTTGAATATCTTTCAAGGTTGTTTTTTGCAATTCCACATTAGATTCTTTTTTATTCTCTTGCTGTGAATTATATTGTTCCTTATTCATTTTTTCTGTTAATTATAAGTTAAAACACAATGTAGCAATTATGGGACGATGTTGGAACCTTTATAATGGCTAATTATAGATGAATCTACGGCAATAAAATAATGGACGTTTGGCGCAATATTGGTGATTTAAACTTTACCTTTTTGGACAATCTCTAATATTTCCTTATGTAAAATTCCATTGGAAACAATACATCCAAGTCCATCTTCATCATACCTTCTTTCGCTTCCGTTGAGGTCGGTAACCTTGCCGCCCGCTTCTTCAGTAATAATTTTTAAAGCAGCCGCATCATGACCAGGTTTAGCATAAAACACGGCCCCAATATATTTTCCATTAGCAACTTGGATACCGCCATAAATAAAAGAAGGATATTTCATTACAGCACATTTCTTTTCGCTTAGTGTTTTGATAAGCGGCAAATTTGAAAAACCAACAGCTCTCCCCGAAGCAGCAATATTAAAATATGTATTTTTAAAATCAGTATTGTTTAATACGGATATATTCTTTCCATTTCTGTACGCACCGCCACCCTTATATGCCCAATACATGTTTTTCATTATCGGATCATTAACTAATCCTAAAACAGGTAAACCATTCGATTGATCAACTAAGGCAATAGAAAATACAAATATTGGCAACCCACAAGAAAAAGCCATTGTTCCATCTATTGGATCGCACACCCAAATATACTTTGAATTTTCTTTTTTAGCACTTCCTTCTTCCCCGTAAACACTGTGCTCTGGATAAGTCTCATTTATTCTTTTTATCACTAAATCGTTGATTTCTGTATCTGCTTGAGTTAAGGGCGTATTATCTCCTTTCCAAGTGCTTTCAATCTCAAAACTAAAATAGTTTAAAGCTATTTGTGCAGATTCTTCTGCAAGTGATTTTGCGAATTTAAGATATTCTTCCATAAAATTAAGGAAAAGTGTTTTAGTTTTATTAGGTAAATTTATCCGCAGCCTCGACGGGATTCGAACCCGTGTTACCAGGATGAAAACCTGGCGTCCTAGACCAGGCTAGACGACGAGGCCAAAATAGTTGTTAGTAATTAATATACAGCCCAACCACCAATATTTTATAACAGAATTGCTGATACTTTTCAATATATTTCTTCTGGATTTTATTTGCTATTTCCTAACACACCAACAACTATCTGCTATTTCTCTATTTACTAATATCTAATAACTAATTACTATTTATTTATGCGCCGTTTTTACGAGATGCTCCCCGGCATATTAGCCTGGAGCACACTTGTTTTAATAGTAATAATTTCCCGATTCGCTCCGCTTTTCGCGGCTGTTTTTATTATTCTTTTTGATACTTATTGGCTTTTAAAAACCGTTTATTTATCGCTGCATTTAAGAATCACTTTTAATAAAATGCGTCAGAATATGAAAATAAATTGGCTGGAGAAACTAAAGGAATCGGATAAAAACTGGCAAGATATTTACCATCTCGTCATCTTCCCCATGTATAAAGAGCCGTATCAGATTGTGAAAGAAACTTTCGATGCCCTTGTAAAAAATAATTATCCTTTGAAAAAATTTATTGTCGTTTTGGCTCTCGAAGATCGCGCCGGCGAAGAACCAAAAGAAACCGCCCGAAAAATCGAAGAGGAATTCGGGAATAAATTTTTTAAATTTTTAATAACCGTTCATCCCGCCGATTTGTCCGGCGAAATTCCCGGTAAAGGATCTAATGAATCATGGGCAGCCCAACAAGTTAAAGAAAAAATTATTGATTCGCTGAATATTCCTTATGAGAATATTTTGGTTTCTGTTTTTGATATTGACACTCAAATCTCGCCGGAATTTTTTGGAATACTGACTTACAATTTTATCACTTGCAAACATCCACAAAGATCCAGTTTCCAGCCAATCCCTCTTTTTATAAATAATATTTATCAGGCTCCGGCCCTAGCTCGTGTCATTTCTTTTTCATCCTCATTTTGGCACATGATTCAACAGGCCCGGCCTCACCGGCTTACGACTTTTTCTTCCCATTCGATGCCGTTTAAAGCTCTTGTTGATATCGGATTCTGGAACAAAGATATTGTTTCCGAAGATTCCCAAATATTCTGGCAATGCTATATTCATTACGACGGAGATTGGAGAGTTGTTCCCATAAATTATCCGGTCTCAATGGATTCCAATGTCGCTCCGACTTTTTGGGAAACAATGAAAAACCAATACAGGCAACAGCGCCGCTGGGCCTGGGGAGGCTGCGAAAATATTCCCTATCTTTTAACAGGTTTCAATAAAAACAAAACAATTCCAAAATCAAAGAAATGGACCTGGGGATTTAACTATATCGAGGGATTCCATTCTTGGGCCACCAACATGATCATCATCTTCACGCTCGGCTGGCTTCCAATTTTAATCGGCGGAACCAATTTCAGATTCTCGCTTTTATCTTACAGTTTGCCAAAAGTTACGAGCTACATCATGGATTTAGCCATGATCGGAATCGTCAGCTCCGCGATATTCAGTATTATTCTTCTGCCGCCAAAACCAAAATGGTTCAAAAAATGGCATTATTTTTTATATGCGGTTCAATGGCTGTTAACGCCGATCACCTTGATAATTTTCGGCTCCATCCCAGCTCTTGATGCTCAAACTCGCGGCATTTTAGGCGGTAAATATAAATTAGGATTTTGGGTCACGCCAAAGCACCGGTAAGAAAATTTCTAATGACTAATTATTTTAATTATTCTAAATAAATCTGAAATTTATTCGAGATGCACTTGTTTTTGAAAATTATCAAGTTTTAATTTTAGTTGCGGATAGTTTTTCAACTCCGGATCTTTATTTATAATTTCAACGGCGGCTTCCCTGGCGGTTTTCCCCAGATTCGGATTTTGCAAAGCTTTCATGGCCAGATCCGGAATTCCGGTTTGGGATTTTCCCAGGAATTCTCCGGGTCCGCGAATTTCCAGATCTTTTTCCGCCAATTCAAAACCGCTTTTTGCGTCAATTAAAGATCGCAATCTTTTGAAGATATTCTGCGATTTAAATTCCGTAAATAAAAAGCAAAATGACTGGTATTCTCCCCTGCCTACGCGTCCTCTGAACTGATAAAGTTGTGCCAATCCGAATCTTTCCGCGCTTTCAATCATCATTATCGTTGCATTTGGCACGTCTACCCCAACCTCAATAACCGAAGTTGATATCAAAATATCAATTTTGCCTTCTGCAAAATCTCTCATTATGCTTTCTTTTGTTGCCTTTCCGCCAGAGGCGGACCCGCCCTTGGCGGGCATCTTCCCGTGCAGCATGTTAACTTTTAAATCCGGAAATATTCTTTTTGAAAGTTTTTCATATTCTTCCTTTACGGATTTTAATTCCCATTTCTGCCAATCAGAAAACAGTTTCAGATCTTTTTGATTTTCTTCTTCCGCCGACTCGATTCTCGGACAGATTACGAACGCTTGCCTTCCTTTTTTCACTTGTCCGCGGATAAAAGCGTATGCTTTATCTCTATTCTCCGGAGCAATAATTTTAGTGATGATTTCTTTTCTCCCTTTTGGTAATTCATCGATTATGGACACATCCAAATCGCCGAAAACCGTCAAAGAAAGCGTCCGTGGAATCGGAGTAGCGGACATTGAGAGAAAATGCGGCGCCAAGTTATAATCTCCCGAGATTAATTGAGCCCGTTGCCTAACCCCAAATCGATGCTGTTCATCGATGACGACCAAACCTAAATTGTTGAATTCAATTCCTTTTTGTATTAAAGAATGCGTTCCGAAAATAATCTTGATTTCTCCGAATTTTATTTTTTTTATCGCATCCGGCTTTTTTGCACCCACTTCCAGGTTATCTCCGTAAAAAAATTTGGCCCCCGAGGAAGTAATCAATCCCGCCCCTTTATCGAATTTAGAAAAAAGTTTTTTAAAAGTTTGATAATGCTGATTTGCTAAAACTTCCGTCGGCGCCATCAGGGCCGTTTGTTTGTTTTCCCGCGCTACAAGAATAGCGGCGATGACGGCCACAATTGTCTTCCCCGAACCGACGTCCCCCTGCAAGAGCCGGTTCATCGGATGGGACTTTTCCATATCCCTGATTATTTCCCACAAAGATTTTTTCTGGGAATTAGTCAATTCGAACGGAATTTCAAAAAGTAATTTCTTAACGAATTCCAAATCAATATTAAACGCATGCGATTTTTGTTTTTTTAATCTCAGCCTTTCCTGAAGATTTATAAGCTGCAGATAAAAAAGGTCTTCAAACGCGAATCTTTCTTTCGCTTCGCGGGCATCATCGATTTTTTCCGGAAAATGAATTCCTCGGAGCGCATCGTTTAATTCTAAAATTTTATATTTCTTGATTATTTCTCCGGGAAGCGTCTCAGGCAGTTTTTGCAAATTGTCCAAAATTGGCTTAATTAAATAACGCAAAGCTTTTGAGGTTAATCCTCTGGTCTCCGGATAAATCGGCACTAATCTTCCCGTATGTTTTGTCATCTGCTCTTGCTCAATAATATGCTTATTTATAAATTCATAAGTCGGATGAGATAAAGCAATGCCGCCTTCTTTTGTTTGAATTACTTTTCCCGCCAAACTCACCAATTTTCCCTTTTTTAAAATCGCCAATAAAAACCTCTGATTAAACCAAATTGCCTTTACACTGCCTGTTTCATCCGCAATCGTTGCTTCAATAATAAACATATGCCGTTTCCAAGTTTTCCGAACTTTAATATCCTCAATTACACCCTGCACAGTTGCCTGTTGTCCAACTCCCAAATCAACTATTTTTGAAATCTCCGAAAAATCCTCGTAACGGAAAGGAAAATGCCAAAGCAAATCCCGAACGTTACTAATTCCGAAGTCATCCAATCGTGCTAAAAATCTCGGCCCAATGCCTCTTATATTTTCTAAAGGAGTTTCTAAAGTAATCACTTAGATAGTATAAATCAGAAATAACTCATCCTCAATTATCCACAAACTCAAAAGCTTTTAGTATAGCCGATTTAAAATGTTTATTTAAAAAATTAATTTTATTCACATCATTTAATTTAATCCATCTGCTTTCAATATATTCCTCACTCAATCTTATATTTTTTTCTCAGAGAGCTTGCATAGATAAAAAACTGTATATTTACGAGGTCTCTCGATGCCCCACCTTGCGGTATAAACCGGATGATTTATTTTAACTTTTTTTAAACCTGTTTCTTCGTATATTTCTCTTAAAAGTCCGTCTCCAGGTTCATCGTTTTCCAAAAGTCTGCCACCAGGAATCATCCAAAGTCCTTTAAATTCCTTATTCTTTGGTAATCTTAAAATCAATATCTTGTTTTTCTTTAAAATAACCCCATATTCACCAATATTACATTTCAATTTTTTCATAAATGTGCCCTCGTGAGGAGTCGAACCTCAATTACAAGATCCGCAATCTTGCGTCCTATCCATTGAACGACGAGGGCGCACACCAAACACGTCACAAAAATAAGATGCCATTAAATCAAAACTTAATCAACCTTTCTAATGCATCAACCAACGAATAAGGAATTTCTTCTTTCTGCATAAATTTAGAGAGACGTTCAAGTAAGATATGCTCGTCTTCGACATGAATGAAAATCCTTACATACGGATTGAATCTTGCCTTTAACTTCAAAACTAGTTCGTGAAAATGCTCACTGTAAGGATGGACATCGAAAGATTCGATTTCCCTGTATGGATAAAATTTATGATCTCCGATGGAGATTCCTTTTTGGGAAATCTTAAATTCCCAGATTTTCGGGAATTTATTCGATGTATAAAAAAGAAGCAAGGAAACGATAATGATAAAAATAATGAAAAGAAAATTCTTCTGCCATAACGCGACTGCGATCAGAATAATCGCGACAATCAAAATCATCCAATACCAAGACACGCCTTTTTCATTATAATCGAATTCCGGCGCCTGCCATTTTATTTCAAAATTTTCGTTTTTCTTTTGCTCGTCCATATTGCTTCAATTTTATCACATGCCTAGTCAAACACAACTCAAGTTGTACACAGTAAAATTATCGCCCTGGAGTATTTGCGGCTTCCCGCCAATGTTATAATTAAATCATGAGAATAATCATTTTCGGTGCATCCGGAAAAACCGGATTGGAGATAACAAAACAAACCTTGCAAAAAGGGTACCGAACCGTCGCATTTGTACAAAATCCGACAGCATTTCCGTTAAAAAATAAAAATTTGGAAATTTTTCAGGGCGATGCATTGAATTATAATCAAGTGGAAAATGCAATAAACGGATGCGAAGCCGTCATATCCGTCCTTGGTGTGAAATTATCGAGCAAAGACAAATTTATCTGCTCCAAAAGTTCCAAAAATATAATCGCGGCCATGCAAAAATTCGGAATAAAAAGGCTGATTGTCCAATCGGCCTACGGCGTGAAAGAAACTAAAAAAGGAATCGGCGCGAAACTGGCGTGGCTGATGCTCGGAAATATTATGAAAGATAAAGAGATAATGGAAGATGAAATCGAAAAAAGTGGTTTGAATTGGACAATAGTGCGGCCGGTAAAATTAAATAACGGGAAATTAACCAAACACTACAGATATGACGTTGATTTAAAAATCAGATTTCCTTATGTCATATCTCGCGCCAATGTCGCAGATTTTATTATCAGCCAGTTGGAGAACCCTACCTGCATAAAGAAAAAAATTATTATAAGTAATTAAATCAAAAAATGAGCGGAATGAATTTTTTTGTTGCCTTTTTGTAATCCGAATATTCATTCCCGAAATACGCTGCTAATAATCTCTCTTCCTGGTTTGCCTTAAGCCACAATCCCAAGAAGAAAATTATAAAAATAATAAAACCTAAGGCGCGGCCGTATTCGACCGCCGCGCCGATCATCATTAGAAAAACGCCGCTGTAAATCGGATGGCGGATGTAAGCGTAAAGCCCTTTTCTGATAAGTTCGTGATCTTTTTTTATAACGACATTTGCGCTCCAATATACCCGCCAAAGTTCTGCGCGCTGAAAATAAAATAACTAAGCCGGCTAAAACGATAAAATCCGCGATTAAACCGGCAGCTAAATTCCTTTGCCACAAAACCACTCCGACATATTTTGATAAAAATCCTTTGCGATTAAAAAATAACAAAAAAATAACGGCTATTATTATTGGTAATCACCAACTCCACCCTTCCCAAACCCGGATCGCAACTGCCGTTTTCTTAACCGAAAAAGAGCTGAAAATCCAATAAGCAATAAAAATTATCCGGCAAATGAAAATAAATTCCCCTGTCCGCCCGATTAAATTGACCATAGCAAAAGCGGTGTTTTTTGGACGAAGTTCGAACTTTTTTTGACGAAAATCCGAATTCCGAATCCTAAAATCCAATCGCTCGGGCGGGCAAAAAGGAAGGGGGTTGAGAAGATTCAATAAACTGCAAAAGATTGTAAACAAAAATGAAACTGAACTTGTCGCAGAAAATGACGTAAACATCCGCCAATATGCCAAATATTTATTAAAAGAAGGAAATGTATCGGATAAACGCGAGTTACTAGCGAATTTGAGGAGTAAAATTACTTATACTAATAAGAAATTGAAATTAAAATAAAACGCATATAGGACTATCTAATTTCTCAAAGAAGGCAAATTTAAAAAATGCTGAAATTTAATCTACTGCGAAAATCATTCTAATCCAACACACTTCGCCAATTTATATGTATTGCCGTGACCAAGCAGCCCACGGTAAGAATTAATTGTTTCTGATTTGGGATAAGCCTTTAAATTTCTCACAATTCTTTTTTTAGTAGTGGTGCGAATTTGCCGATAATGTGGAAAATGCACCCAGCCTAAAAAATCCACCCCCGATGCGTAAGTCTTTATATAAACTTTATCTTCGTGCAACTTCAAATTTAAGCTCTCCTTTAGAAATTCATCTATTTTTATAAGCACATCCTCAAGATATTTTTTATTATCAGCCATAACCACAAAATCATCGGCATACCTTATATAATATTTCACTCTTAATTCCTGTTTCACATACATATCAAATTCATGCATATAAACATTTACCAGAAGCTGAGAAGTGATATTTCCCAAAGGTAAGCCAATGCCCGGATGTTTAGAGTAAAAGCTGGATATAACTTTTTCAAGTAAATTTATAATCTCCTCATCCTCAATATGCCGCTTTAGTATTTTTATAAGAATCTCCTGGTCAACGCTGGCGAAAAACTTTTTGATATCACATTTAAGGATATAGCAGGTGCGGGAATTATTTTTTGAAACTTTTCCGGCAAAATGCCTGAATCTATCAAGTGCTTTGTGAGTTCCCTTATTTCTGCGGCAAGAGTAAGAATCAAAAATAAACCTATCATCAAAATATGGATATAATTCCTTATAAATCAAATGGTGCAAAACTCTATCTCTGACTGTTGCTTTATGAATATTGCGAGGTTTTGGATCTGAGATATTGAAAGATTTATATTCTCCATGCTGGTAAGAATAATCTGAAAGTGAATAATATAAATCTGATAAGTTTTCAACCAGCTTTAATTGAAAAAGCATTACGTCTTTTTTGCGACGCTTGCCTCGCAAAAATCTTTCCCAAGTTATGAGAAGATTTTCAATGGTTATGATATTATTGTATTTATGAACGAACATAAAAAAATTTACCCCCCCCCCCCTACAAACACAAGCTCCGCTTGTGCTTGTAAAAGCAAAACAGGCATATCAATTTTGGCACAAATATCTGCAGAATATAAGCCGAGTTGACCGCCAAACCATAGGAATAAAAATTGACGATAACTTTTTATTATTGCTTGAATTTATTTTCAGAGCGTGTTTTGCCAATGATAAATTTGAGAAATTGTCCATGATATCTCAGGCAATAGGAAAAGTGGATTTATTGAAATTCTTCTTACAGATGGCTTGGGAACAGAAAATTATAGATAACAATCATTACTCACATCTTTTGCTTAGTTTTGATGAAATCGGCAGAATGCTGGGCGGTTGGAAGAAAACTATACAAGAAAAAACTCCCACTAAATAGATAGTAGGAGAAATCAAAATAGTCGCTGAAAGACAGGAAAGCATTGTTGTCGTTCCAGTCATTCTCGAGATAGCCAAGGTTGAACTTGAAGTCGCCGTCCGAGTTGGCATTCACGTTCGGAACCTTGTGGTAGCCGTCAGATTATGCCTAACCGGCAATGTATAACGCGCCTCCCTTTGCACCAAAAGCAGCACCAGCCACTTTTTGAATTTTATTCTGAGTCTAAATCACTCAATAGCGCATTACACCGACTTTATGATTTTTTTCATAAAAGATTGCTCTCATCCACAAGGCGTACCCGATGAATAACTGGCAAATTTCTTTTACGAGATTTCAATGGCGTGAAGCCTTAACCGCACGTCGAATCTATTATCCGAATATAGTATAACAAAAAAACTCACACCCCAATATAGCTGATGTGTAGAAATTAATTAGAGCCCTTGCTTACGCAAGGGCTCTTTAGGGATTCTAAGGGCCTAAGCACAAAGTCTGAGTGCCTAAGGCCCAAAGTACTATTTAGAGTCGCTGAAAGACAGGAAAGCATGGCCGTCGTACCAGTCAGGCTCGAGATAGCCAAGGTCGAACTCGAAGGCGCCGTCCGAGAAGGCAAGCACGCGCGGAACCCTGTGGTAGCCGCCAGAATCTTCCCAGAGGTTTTCCGCTTCATCGAAAGAAATATACCATTTGCCCTTGGGCAGCTGGTTGCGCTTTTGCTCGAATACGAGCGAAGCGCCTTGGGCACCGGTGTAAACGTTTCCTTTCTGCTTTTCAAGGAACGCCATGCGCTCCTCTGATGTTGTGGTGCCGGACACAATCTGCTGATACGCGCGGACCCGCAGTTTGTCGCCGGGCTTGAGAATACGGCTCGGATGCGGAAAGTTCTTGTCGGTTATATTATCATTATACCCGCAGAACTTTTTGCGGTTATTTTTGTGGAATGTGCTCAGACACATCCCATGCATATAACCAGCCGGCACCGTGATGACACCGAGGTCCACGAGCAGGGCGAACCTCTCTGTCGGTTTAACCAGGGTGGTCTCTCCGATTGAGAAACCACTGATTGCAGCGTCCTTGAGTTCCCCCAAATGCTGCTCCCAATATTCCAACTCTTCCACGGTCAAAACGTGGGGAAGATTTGGAACTAGTTTAAGCCCTAGATTGTATGCGCGGGTTATCAACCCGGCATCTTCTGTTTCAACTAAGGGTGTGCCCTTTTTCATGGCGTTTCCTCTCCTTTATTCCTTTGATATGTTCCTGCAAGGCAGGAAATTTGATAAATACTCTTTTTGCATTATACACTATTATTTAAATTTGTCAAACTCAAAAAATAAGTTCGAATCCCATAAACCCGCCTGTTTTTGCCAAAATTCAACCACCAAAAAACCCCGAAAAATCGGGGCTTGTGGGTTGCACGATAAAAGATTGTCTCTGCGGTGGGAGTGAGATTCGAACTCACGATGCCCTTTCGGACATAGCAGTTTTCAAGACTGCCGGTTTCAACCACTCACCCATCCCACCATTAAAATTGGATTTTATAAAAGAACTAAAAAAATGGCAAACCGATTTAAAAATATGCAAATTTAATTTCCTTTTAATCCTTGGATTTTTGCTCAAGTTGTTCCAAATTATTTTTAAGTTCTTCCATTGTCAGTTCTTTTTGAATTAACAACTTATTCATTTCCGATAATTCATCATTTCTAATTTCTAAGCCTTTTTTCTCTTTAATCAATTCGGCTTTAGTATTCTCCCTGTCAGAAACATCCACGGAATAAAATAACAGCATGCTTGTCTTCCCATTTTTATCTTTAATCGGAGAAATGATTCCCTCACACCACTGATGGTCCGACCCTTCGGGCGTATGCTCCATAACTACTCTTGACGATTTTCCGGATAGACCATTTTTAAAGGCCTCAAGAACTTGCGGCTTATATTTTTCTTTAACTGTGTCTATCCAGCTCCATTTGCTTATGTCATCAGTATCTTTTATAAAATGCTCCTTCCTTCCTCCTTGATTTATAAAAACCAACTTTCCAGTGTTATCAAAAACTTTAATACAAACAGGAGTTGAGTCTATTATTTGCCTATAGCGGTCTAAATTTTCCCTAAGGATTTGTCCCTCTGATTTTTCAGTATCCATATTTTTATTTTTTTAAATTTTACTTTAAAAATTGCGAACTTACTGCAATTTAATTGGAACAATTTTATCAAAGAATTAAAATAATAGAAAGTTTTGAAAAGTTGTCTGGTCTAATTTTACCCTACTGACCCACCCACTATAGTTTGGAAAATATAGGTTCGCCCATTGGGGTTTTTGTAGATAACCTCAATTTCTTGCCAACTTCTTGTAGCAAGAAATTGAGGTTATCACTACCTCGCAACAGCCCCCTAAACCGACCTCTTTGAAAGAGATGTGGACCGTAGCGGATTCGAACCGCTGACCTCCACATTGCAAATGTGGCGCTCTACCAACTAAGCTAACGGCCCCTTGTGGACCTACGGGGAATTGAACCCCGCCCTCTTCCATGCCATGGAAGCGTTCTACCGATATACTATAGGCCCAAATCAACTTTTATATTGTAAAATAAAGGCTTAAATCTTGCAACTAATTGTTATAAGCTATAAGCTATAAATTATAAGTATTATAGCCGCCCTCGTAGTTCAATGGATAGAACAGATCCGTCCTAAGGATAAAATGGGAGTTCGATTCTCTCCGAGGGCACAGAAGTGAAACAAATGTGCCGAGAGCAAACAATTTATTGTTTGCGTGAGGAATCGAAAGCCGGAGCTTGTCCGCCTTTGGCGGACGCGAGGCGGGGTCGCGAGTCGCTGAAAGCGAACTTGTGACCGATTCTCTCCGAGGGCACAGAAGTGAAA
>JAJYHZ010000001.1:306750-404402 GCA_021796335.1 bacterium
AACAATTTATTGTTTGCGTGAGGAATCGAAAGCCGGAGCTTGTCCGCCTTTGGCGGACGCGAGGCGGGGTCGCGAGTCGCTGAAAGCGAACTTGTGACCGATTCTCTCCGAGGGCACAGAAGTGAAACAAATGTGCCGAGAGCAAACAATTTATTGTTTGCGTGAGGAATCGAAAGCCGGAGCTTGTCCGCCTTTGGCGGACGCGAGGCGGGGTCGCGAGTCGCTGAAAGCGAACTTGTGACCGATTCTCTCCGAGGGCACAGAAGTGAAATAAAAAAATTAGAACAAAATAAAATGGAACAATACCACCACAACGAGAAATTTTCATCTCATCAACTGGAAAAATTCAGCCGGGTTTTTAAAAACCACCCCGAATTAATTGATGAAGATCCGGACCAATTTGTCATTCATACAACAGACGAAAATGGCAAAGAAAAAACAATCAATGTAATAAAAAGAGAGGAAATTCCTCTGGTTATAGATCATCAGCGCAGGCATATAATTGGGATAGATATTGAGCATTATATTGACGCGATTATCCAATATCCGAATTTGACGGCAAAAGAAGCTCTGATAAAATCCGGTAAGGGGGAAATTTACAAAGAACTGGGTGCGAAATAAAATAAGGAGGGCATACATGAAGCAGTAGAAGACTTGTCCCGTATAAAGCGGAAGAGTGGCCGAGTGGTTGAAGGCGCGGCTCTCGAAAAGCCGTAAAGGAGAAATCCTTTCGTGAGTTCGAATCTCACCTCTTCCGCTTTGTGCGGGAAATTAAAGTGCGGTATCCGTTCTTTAGTGAATTAAAGATTAGAATCTTTCCGCCCTCCGCAAAAAAATTCACCTCAAAGTTTAGGCCTATCGTAATACTTCTTCTTACTTTCTTTCAATATTCCACTTAAAACTTTTTTTAAATAAGGGGAACATTTATTAAAAATATCTTCGCCCTTCTCACAAAACTGGTCATACGAAACTCCATAAGACGCATAAGGTCGCCAATTATCTATACTACCCAATATTATATGTTGAATTTTGTCCGCACTCCATACAAAAATAGCTTCATCATCCGGCAATTTTTCATAAATATTGAGCATATTTACAAAATCTGTAAAATCTTCGAATTCTTTATTTAACTTTATAAGTTCTTTTTTCTCGTACTCTTTTTTTATATTACGCTCACTCTCTCCTGCATAAGTATTTACATCAAATCGTTGTCCTCTTTCCAAAGAATCATGGACAATAGCGTATTTCATAATTTTTTCAATGGAAAGCGGCGGATTGGTCATTTCGAACAACCTCCAACAAATCATAGCCGTTGAGAAACTGTGCTCAACCACATTCTCACGCCGCTCATCTCCCGGAATTAGATGATTGCGCTGAACTTTTATTAAATCCAAAACGAATCGTTGTACTTTCTGCAGTTGAGTGAAATCTTCGGACATGATTAAATTATGATGAATTTCAAATTTAATTAATTTTTTATTAGTTAATTATTTAAAAACTCCCGCCACTGCTTTAACCGCTCTTTTATCCAAAGCTTTTACGATAATCTTATTCGGTTTTGGTTTTTTTATTAAAGCAGCCAGAGCTTTTGCCGCTTTCAATTTATGTTCGTCGGTAACTTCATTTACTCTGTTTTCCAAAAGTCCTTTAAAAACTCCCGGGAAAACCAAAACATTATTTATTTGATTCGGGAAGTCTGATCTTCCAGTTGCAATTACTTTGGCGCCTCCCTTTTTAGCTTCTTCCGGATAAATTTCCGGAATCGGATTTGCCAAAGCGAAAACAATTGCGCCGCTATTCATAGCCGCAATATCGGCGGCAGTCAATATTCCAGGTGCGCTGACTCCGATGAATACATCTGCGCCTTTTAAAGCGTCCTTCAAATCCCCTGAAATATTCTCCTGGTTTGTAATTTCCGCGATTTCTTTCTTATAAGCATTTAAATCGCTTCTTTTTATGCTGATTATACCTTTGCTATCGCACGCTATAATATTTTTCACTCCGTAAAGATTCAATAACTTTATAACAGCAGTTCCGGCTGCTCCGGAACCGGATATCACTAATTTTATTCTTTCCGGCTTTTTCCCGACAACTTTCAATGCGTTTATAAGCCCTGCCAGAACAACAATCGCCGTCGCATGCTGATCATCGTGCATTACTGGAATACAGAGCTCTTTTTTCAGTCTTTCCTCGATTTCAAAACATTTTGGCGCGGCAATATCTTCCAGGTTAATTCCTCCGAAAGTCGGCGCAATCGATTTCACAATTTTAATTATCTCTTCTTTATCTTGAGTGCTTAAAACAATCGGAAAAGCATTTACATTCCCCAATTCTTTAAATAAAAGAGCTTTCCCCTCCATAACCGGCAAGGCAGCTTCAGGCCCGATATTCCCCAATCCCAAAACCGCGGATCCATCCGAAACAACGGCAATGGTATTTTCTCTCATGGTGTAATCAAAAGATTTCTTTTTATTTTCGGCAATCTCTTTTGAAACCAAAGCCACCCCTGGCGTATAAAGCGCCGCTAAATTTTTGGCGGTTAAACTTTTTTTTGATCTTATTTCTATTTTTCCTTTTAATTTTTTACTCAATTGCAATGGAGTCATATTTTTAAGTTTGGCAGCAAAGCTATAAGAAAATAAATTTTACTTGCGGCGGACAAATTTAAGTTTATGTACGCTTTTAGCTATGCATATCCTACTATTCAAGAGTTATCACTGCGACTTCGGGAACTGAACCTATTCGAAGCGGCGGCCCCCATGTCCCGACTCCGCTGGATGTATAAACCCACATATTTCCGAACTTTTTCAGTCCGTAATCATATCCGCGATAAACCGCATGAGTTATTAGGTTAATCGGGAAAATTTGTCCCTCATGAGTATGACCGGAAATTTGGAAATTAATCCCTTTCGCTTCCGCGATATCCAAATCATACGGCGTATGTTTTAATAAAATGCTCGGTTTATCCGGATTAAGTTTGATTTTATCCAGAACGTTTTTAAAATTAATTTTCCCGGCCGTATCGCGGTAATCAACCCCGATTATCTGCAACCCGTTTACGTCAATCATTTGATTATTTAAAATCGTTATTCCCGCATCCTTAACGGCATTTACATATTTTGTTTTATCGAAAAATTCTTCGTGATTTCCCGTAATAAAAAAATTTCCGTCCGGATCTCTTGTTTCGGAAAAAGGTCTGACAAAATGATCTAAATTTGCCGCCGCATCATATAAATCTCCGCCGATAAAAACCATATCCGGATTTTGTTTTTTAATTATGCCTTCAACCTTCTGGGAAAAATTACTCCCTCTGACCTGTCCCAAGTGAACATCGCTTATCCAAACTAATTTCTTCCCCTTCCATTGCGAAGGCAAGTTCGGCAAATTAACTTCTACATTTACGACCTGCACGTTATTGGCGTTAATCATCCCGTACACCCCGACAACTGCCGCCAACAGAAACAAAATTTGAGTCGTTAATTCCACATTGTCGTTTTTCAAAATTGTAAAAATAACCCAGGCCAAAGCCGATGCGAGAACAAAATACAGCAAAAAACCCATCCAGATAGCCGCAATCGTGTAAAACGATCTAGTCAGAATATTGTCGAAGCGAAATGAAATCAGAATCGCGATAACAAAGCTTATCGACAAAAGAATAAAAACAATTCTGAGAATCAGCAGCGAAAAATGATCGGAAATCTGCAAAAAATTAACCGCCGTCTGATAAACAAAAAAATGAGCCAAAGCGACTATTATCAATACAGTGAACAGGAAAGAACTCATGTAACGCATAATCTAAATTATAATATTTTCATCGGTTTTTTTACAACTTTATCAGTTTCAAAGTTGTCAATAAACCCACCTTGATTTTATTAAGTAAAATTACGGCAACCCAAAGAATCACAATTCAGTTTATATGGCTGGGCGCCCTTTTTTTATTTTATGTACCGCCACCGGGATTCGAACCCGGGTTACCAGGATGAGAACCTGGCGTCCTAGACCAGACTAGACGATAGCGGCATAATATCATGTCCTGAGCCACTTTACCTGCCTGCCCCGATAGACAGAGACGACGGAATCGACTAAAAACTTGATTACTAATTATTCTAATTAGATTGAAAAAATGCAAGAAACATTTTTGGTTTAAAAAAATTAGACTAATTAAAAATTTTATTTACATCTTTTTTATTTCATCAACCGCTTTATCCAATCCAATTGCCCGCGAAGCCTTTATTAAAATCAAATCACCGGAATGTATGATGTTCTGAATATGCTTCTTTGCTTCATCAACCGTATCGAAAGCGAAAATATTTTTTTTCGCCATCCTGCTCAAATTGGCGGCTTCAGCGATGAACTTTCCTCGCGGCCCAACCGTAATTAAGATATCGGCGATTCCCGCGGCCATTTTCCCAATGCCCCCATGTTCTTCAATCGAATATTTCCCCAGCTCAAGCATATCCCCCAAAACTGCAATCTTTCGTTCCGCCTCAAGCGAACCCAAAGTGGATAACGCCTCCTTCATGGAAAGAGGTGATGCGTTGTAGCTGTCATCAATAATCCAGGTATCTTTAACTCCTTCAATCAGATTCATCCTGTGTTTTGCCGGGGAATAGTATTTTTCCAAAAGTTCGGCAATTTCAACTAAATTCATGCCGTGAATCACTCCAACGGAAAAAGCTGCAGCGGCACTGTACGCCTGAGCTTTCCCGAAAACATTTTTCAACGCGACAGGAATAATATTGCCTTGATATTCGATTTTAAAAGATACTCCTTCTGGTCTTTTCTCTTCCATACGATTCTCAAAATTAGAAATTATGATGTTGGCATTTTCGTCAAACCCGAAAGTTAAAATCTGCGCCCTGGTTTTATTCTTCATATTCAAAACCAGATCGTCGTCATAATTTAAAATCGCATAGCCTCCCGCCGGAAGATTCTCGATAAGTTTTGATTTTTCTTTGGCAACTTCTTCAGCATTCTCATAAAATTCGATATGAACCGGCGTTTCTCCGACTGCGGTAACCACTCCTATTTTCGGCCTTACTATTTTAAGCAAGTATTTTAAATCTCCCGGCCTGTCCGCTCCGTATTCCAAAACTAAGATTTTCGGATACCTTGAGCTGTGAAAAACAGTTTCCCAGGCGCCGATTAAAATCACTTTCAGCCAAAAAAATGCTTTTGCGGCCTTCCGCGTTCCCGCCGGTTGACTGCGGCTGACCAAATTCAAATCCCTTTTCCCCCAATCTCCCAATATAACCAGTGGCACCCCCAGTTCATTGTTTAAATTTCCTTCGCTTTTCCTGATCTGCCATTTTTCCCTCTCAATCAAGGCCGATCGGCTTCTGTTCGCCAAAACGGCAAAAATTGCTTCTTTTGCGGAAGTTTTTCCCACGCTTCCGGTCACTCCGATCACCTCCGGATTATATTTCCAAACCGTCAATCGAGCCAACCTTTTTAAAATTTTCCTTAAAAATTTTCTCATTTATTTATATTATCCGGCGCAACATTATAGTAATTCAAAATGAAATCAGTCAACTCCCTGAATCCCGGAACAACGGCGGTTCCCGACAAAGGAGCGCCCTTTGGAGCATCTAATCTGATTAAAACTATAAATTTCGGATTTATTGCCGGAGCAAATCCGATAAAAGAATCTATGACCTGACTCGTATAGCCTCCATGCTTCAAATCGGGGATATAAGCAGTGCCGCTTTTTCCCGCAATATTATAATTCGGAATTGCGGCCAATACGTTTTCAACGACATCCTTGACCATCATTTGCGTAACTTTTTTGGCGGTGTCTTCCGATATCACGCGCCTGATTACCTCCGGCTGTTCATTTTCTCTTATAATCGGCTTCATCAGCAAACCTCCGTTTGCAATTGCCGAAGCAGCGGTTATCATTTCAATCGGAGTAATGGCTATACCTTGTCCGAAGGAAGCTGTCGCATAATTCACGTCTCTTCCGTTTCTAAGGCTTTGCAAATTGCCACTCACCTCTCCCGGCAGTTGAATTCCGGTTAGATCTCCCATCCCGAATTTTTTGACATAATCGGTGAAAATTTCATGGCCCATTGTTTTCTCTGCAAAAATGGTGCCGAGATTCAAAGAATGAACAATGACATCCGTCATTGTTTGGAGTCCATGAGCTTTGTTATCCCAATCGTGTATTTTTTTTCCGTTTATTATGTCCAATCCGGTATCATAATAAGTTGTATCGGGAGTGATCTTATTCGTATCGATTCCCGCGGCCATTGTCAGGATTTTAAAAACAGATCCGGGTTCGTATAAAAGCTGCACATTCGGATTAATGAAATTGCTCATCTGCGATTGTGAATAATTATTTGGATCAAAATTCGGATAAGATGCCATTGTTAATATCTTTCCCGTATTGGGATCCTCCACAATGACATCGCCCCCGACCGCGCTCCACTGGTCAACTATTTTTTTTAAAGTTTCTTCCGCCTGATCTTGTATGTTCGGATCAACCGTCAGATGAATATCGCTGCCGTCAGCTGAAGAAGTAATTTTATCTCCGTTTAGATCGCCCATACTTCCGGATAATTCCTTATTAAAATACGCCTCAATGCCGTATTGCCCCTGATCAAGACCGTTATTATTTTGCGCGGGACTTACGAATCCGAGAAGATTGCTGGCCAAGCTTCCGAAGGGATAGTATCTGGCTGTTTGATTCTTAATATAGATTCCTTTTATATTTAAACCGCTTATGTTACCAACCTGTTCGTCCGTCGCCTTAAATAAAACGGGATAATAAAGACTTTTTTTATTTTGCAGTCCTTTGAGCAGATTCTCCCCGCTTATTCCCAAAATATTGCTTAACTGATCCGCCGTTTTTTGCGGATCTTCAATTTCTTTGGGAACGGCATAAATCAGCGGAAAATTTTTATCCAGGGCCGCCAAAACCTGATTGCCGTTTTTGTCAGTAAAATAAATATTACCCCGAAGAGGCTCTAAAATTCCGGTAGCCAATTCCTGAGATTCGGCTTTGGCTTCGTAATAAGAATTCTTGTTAAATTGAAGGTTATAAAGATTGAATATTAAAAAAAGGTATAAAATCCCAAAAGACCCTATTAATAATGAAACGCGCAATTTCATCCCACACGTAACATTTCTGTTAAATATTATTGAATTTTCAATTCTGTATAATATTTAACAGAAAATTGCTAAATAATAAATAATAAATCCCTTCAAACTTTTCGAAATTTCAAAATTAAGGAAAAGTTATATATGGGAAAAATACTTTTTAATTATAACCTGAAATTTAATAAAAATAATTGTGGATAATGCTTGTCGGTTCTAATTAATTATTTAAAACCAGATTTTGTTTTTGCACATATTCCGGATTCTTATCCAGCACAAATCCGTTCGCCGCCAGATCTTCCAGTTTTTGAGTATTGGACATTGCATACAGCCGGTTTTTAAAATCGGCATTCGCCACCTGAATATTCTGGAGACTGCCCTTTTGTTGATCGATTTCATGACGCAAATTGACGGATTGATTGTAAAAATAAATATTGAAGAAAGAAAAAATAAGTATCGTCAACAGCAAAATTCCATTCCAGAGACCTAATTTATTTTTAGTTTTTTTGTTTTGAATTATTGTCATTTTATAAATGCCACCCTCAATTTTGCTGAACGCGACCTTGGATTTTTTTTAATTTCTTCTTGACCGGCCATTACCGGCTTTTTTGTCAATATTTTTATTTCTCCCGCTTTCTCTAGATCTTTGAAATAATTTTTAACAATCCGATCTTCCAAAGAATGAAATGATATTATGCCCACTCTCCCCCTCCCCTTTAATATCTTTTTCAGATTTTTTAGAACTGTTTCTAAATTATTCAGTTCGCCGTTTACGTAAATTCTCAAAGCCTGAAAAACTCTTGTCGCCGGATGAATCCTCCCTCTTTCATAATTTTTCGGCACCGCTTTTTTTATGATTTCCGTCAGATCTCCAGTTGTCATAATCCGTTTTTTTCGTCTTTCTTCAACAATTTTCTTCGCGATTTGCCTTGAAAATCTTTCCTCGCCGTATTTGTAAAAAATATCCGCCAATTCTTTTTCGCCGAAACTATTTACGATTTCCGCAGCCGCCATTCTCCGCTCGGGCGCATATCTCATATCTAAAACCTCATTTTTCAAAAAACTGAACCCTTTTTTTGAATTATCCAGCTGATCCGACGAAAATCCCAAATCAATTAGCAGACCGTCGGCTTTTGGCAATTTATTTTTTTTCAGAATTCTCGGAATGTCGGCATAATTTCCGCTTGTCAAAATTATATTCTCAAAATCTTTTAATTTTCCGTTTTGCAGTCTTTCAATTGCTTTTTTGTCCCAGTCAATCCCCAAAAATTTTCCTTCCTTATCCAATCTTTTTAGAATTTCCTCGGCATGACCCGCAGCTCCGATTGTTCCATCGATAAAGAATTCTCCTTTTTGAGGATCCAACTTTTCTAAAACTTCATTTAAAAGAACCGGCACGTGCATAATCAAATTCCCAACTCTCCTAATTTTTCCGCGATTTCATCCGAAGCTGATTCCGTTTTCTGTTTGTATTCTTTCCAGGCATTACCGTCCCAAATCTCAATTCTGTTGTATAATCCGGCTATCACGGTTTCTTTTTTTAATCCAGCATATTCCCGCAAATAATCAGGAATTAAGATTCTCCCTTGCCTGTCCAGTTCAACATCTGATGCGCCTGCCAACATTAATCTTGCAAATGCCCTTGAATTCGATTGCGCCAAAGGCAATGCGATTAATTTCTGAGCCAGATTTTCCCATTCCTGTTTTGAAAAAATAAAAAGACAATGGTCCAATCCTCGCGTAACTATCGTTCCGCTGCCCAACTGATTCCTGAATTTTACCGGCACAGCCACTCTGCCTTTCTCATCGATATTGTGTTTGAATTCTCCGATAAACATAATTTTTTGCGTGAATTTAATTCAGCACCCCGCTTATTTAAATAAGCGGGGCCTGATCTGGTCGGTATATTCACCACAATAATCCACTCTTCCCCACCTTTATATTAGTATTAACCACAAAATACCAAAATGCAAATGTGGATAACTGCCGATTTCGTTTAATCCGCAATTTGACGAAGAAACTACAAAAAAACGCCTTGTATAAAGCGTTTTTTCTTAAATTTTGAATATCTCCCATCCCGAATCCCAAATTATAATTTTCTATTTTCTTACAAATGCTTCTTTTGGAGATAGATAAGCGGCTCTCCTTGCGGGCCAAAAACCGGAAATTATTCCTATTAACGAAGATGAAACCAAGGTCATTATTACAAACCAAATCGGAGTTATAAATAAAGTTAAGGGCTTTCCCCCAAGTCGAACAGATACGACACTTAAAATAAGATTCATGAGTTGTCCGCCTCCGATTCCGATCGCGATTCCTCCCGCTCCTCCCAAAAATCCCATGACAAATGACTCCATTAAAAATAACCTCTTTACGTCGGAATTAGTCGCTCCCAACGACTTCATAACGCCAACTTCGTAAATTCTTTCCAAAAATCCGACAATCATCGTATTGAACATGCCGATCGCAGAAACAATCAAAGCTGCGATGCCGAAAACGCCCAAAATAGTCGTGATTATATTCATAACCTTCTGCGCTTGGTTGACTAAATCAATTTTTGCGGAAATGACAAATCCCTGTCCGATTAATTCATCTTTGACCGAAGAAACTGTATTTATATCTTTGGCCTTCGCTAAAACTGATTTGAAAAAAGTTGGTTGAACCGGAACAATGCTCATCGGAATAAACATATAAGGCGCCTGATTATCGTCGTTTATTATTCCCTTAATGCTCAGCGGCTCATTAATCGTTATTTGCGATGAAGAAGCGCTGTTATCTTCCGGAGTCAAAATTAAAGAAATTTTCTTATCCAAACTCGTCGCGTCCGGATTAAAATTCAACAATTTTGCCGCTTGGTTAGATACGACTGCGCCGGGTTCTTCTTCTTGAAAAACGGTTCCGATATCGGGAGTAGTCCCGGACAACCTGAAATAATTTGAATTTACCGCTTTTACCACGACCAATCCGGTCAATCCTCCGTTTTTCGCTTCGCCGGAGTATTCCGCTTCTGGACTTATTTCAACCACGCCTGGCATTTTTGAAATATCGTCTATTTTATTTTTGGGAATATTCAAAGAACTTTCCGCCGGATAACTTGCTTCTAAGGTTATAAGCGAATCTTCTGTTGTCACCAGTTTCCCGATCAAAATGTATTGAAGTCCATATCCTAAAGAAATCAAAAACAAAACAGTGCCGATTCCAACCGACATACCAAGAATGGTTAAAAGCGTCCTTGCCAATTTTGTTTTGAATATTCTTAGGGACAGCCTTAAAATATCCAAAAACGATAAATGATGTGACTCTGTATCCATATTAATATTATTGCATTAATGCCGGTTCGCTGTCTCCCAAGATGGAGTCAAGCTTATCAGACATCCTTTGGGATACGCGCAGTGATAGACCGAGGCCGAACTCGTTTTTTGGCAATCGCAAAACTTTCAGGAAATCCTCCGATGATATTATTTTCCTCAATCTTTCCGAAACTATTTCTTCTAATTTTATTTTTTGAATATCGGTTATTTTCCCGCTGAACTCTTCCAACAACCAGCCGCTTAATTTCCTTATTTCTTCGTAAAGCGGCACCTCGAGATTTAATTCTAGTTCCTTATGTATGCGGTCGATATCCTTTCTACGTTCAATAAGTTCTTCCGTCATTTCAGCGATCTTGGCAGCCTTTTGCTTCCATAATCCCAGACCTCCATGTTTGTAAGGCCTGTCCAAAACCGCCCGAAACGTATCTTTATCAAGTTTATCGTTAAACCTTTGCACCAGAAAAAATTCAAAACGCTTAATCTCATCATTGGAATAACCCCGCAAAAACAAATGGGACAAAGATTTCGCAATCAGTTCTTTCGAAGTGATATCTGGATAAAGTTCTTCCATGACGTGGGACGTAATCGATTTTGCCGTTTCCGTTTTCCCTTTCGGTTCTTCAATCTTAACGATTTCTCCGTCTTTGATATAAAAAATTCTTTTAGCATCACGCAAACTCCAAGCCTCGTGAGTTACCATGATAACCGTCCGTCCGTCTTTTTCATTAAGCTCCTTTAAAAACTCCAGAACCTTATTTGCGTTTTCCGAATCCAGGTTTCCCAATGGCTCGTCCGCCACGATAATCGGCGGATTATTTGCCAATGCCCGGGCGATGCCTACACGCTGTTGCTGCCCCCCGGAAAGTTCCGACGGATATCTGCCGGCATAAGGAGTTAAGTTTAATCTCGCCAATAAATTAGCCGCTTCCTCTTTTCTTCTGTCCAGTGAAACCCCCAAAAAAGCCATTGGTAAAGCGACATTGTCTAAAACGCTTAATGACGGAATAAGATTGAACTGCTGGAAAATTATTCCTATACCCATTTGCCTGAAAATCGCCAATTCTTTCTGCGAGAACTGTCTTAAATCGCGACCATTGATTAAAATTTTTCCGTCTGTAACTTTGGAAATATCAATTCCGCTTATCGTGTATAAAAGAGTGGTTTTCCCGCATCCGGACGGACCAAAAAATGCAACATACTCCCCTTTATTGATTTCGATGTTTATGTTTTTTAAAGCCCAAACTTCCGACGGTTTTCCTTTGTCGTAATAAAGATTAAGATTTTCCAATTGTATTATCGGAATAGCCATTTTTAAGCCACCGAAGTAGTCTGTTCGGCGTATAAACTATCAAGCAATTGAACTAAATCCTGAGGGAGATTTTTCTCTTTAACCAAATACATGTAAGCTCCCATATCCTTCGCTTTTTTAATATAGTTTTTATCGTTATAGGACGAAAAAATAATTACTTTTATTTTTTCCCACTCGGAATTTCCTTTTATTTCGTCAAGTAATTTGAAACCCGCTTCTGGAGTAATTATTATTTTACCGTCTTTTTCCATGGGCAAAACCAACCCCATAAATATAATATCGGGCCTCGTGGCTTGATCCCTGATTATTAATTCCGCTTTTTCAATGCGATCGGTGACCTGCAGATCAAATTTTTGATCTATGCCGTGCAACCAAAAAATATCCCGGAATAAAATCTGAAACACTTCATTGTCATCGACTAAAAGAATCTTAGGCTTCTGCATAATTTTAACAATTATAAATTACCTAATATTCCTAATCAACAGTGTTAGATTAATTAGGTTAATTAGAAATTGAAATTGGAAATTCTAAATTTATTGTCCCGTATTCCTCAAGAATTGGAATGTATCCTGGAAATTCTTGAAGATTATGTCGAAAATCGATTGTGCTTGCTGTGGCGTAATAATAGTTCGCGGTCCGAATGATGCTTTATTGCCGCTCGTATCAACCGAAATTATTTTAATCTGATAAATAACTCCTGGTTTCAAATCGGTCAAAATCACGTCATGGCTCATGACATAACTGTCGGCAACTTCAACCTTATTGGGGAATTCGCCGTTGGCAGGAGAAGCTCCTTCGACATAATATACTGTCGAATTCGACGGTTTGTCTGTTTTCCAAGAAACAATTGTCTGTATTCTGTCGGATGTTCCCGGAACCAAAGCGTTATCAACTTTAAAATCCGTAATTTTTGGCGGAGTAGTATCTCGGCTTGTAGTAACCGTAATTTCGTTTTCCGCCTCCATCAAATTATTTTTGGCATTATACCCCATGACCTTTACCGTATAAGTCGTTCCCGGCGTAAGGTTACTAATCACCATATCATGGTAAGTCTCCATATTGTTATCGGTTTGCCGATTAATTTCTCCGGTTGAAAGATTCTTATACTCTATGATTGAGTTTGCCGGCTCGGCTGTCGACCAAATTACCCTGAATGAGTCGACTTTAATATCCGTAACATTCGCCCGAACCTTAGGTGCTAAAGTGACAAAAGTCATATCGTTTCCCTTGCCGACCACTTGTGGCAGACTGAATGATTTAACCATGAAGTGATATTGAGTATCTGATTTCAATCCGGTCAACGTTATCTGGTGATCAACTGATTTTGTCGTCAAATCAGATGCTTCGTTATTGTACGGATTTGTCGTGCTGGCCGTACTGCTGGCGGCGTTGTTATAATCGCCGTCTGTGGCATAATCAACAACTGAATAAGACGAGATATTTGTTATCCATTTGATTGTCGCCGAATTTTCGGTAACATCGGCAACTTCTGGCTTTTCAATGAAAGGAGGTAATAGACTTGGAAGTACGGACTCGATTGAATTCTCAACCTCCTGCTGGAATTGGTAAGCATTGTTGATCGTTTTTAATTTCAGATTATTCAGTTCTTCCGCAAAATATTGGGTGGTAAACTTCTGATCATCAGAATTTCCCACATTATTGGATTTGTCGATAGCCTTTAATTTGAAATGATAATCCGTTCCCATTGTCAATCCGTTTAATTGGATTGTATGGCTTTGAGACCATGCACTGTCGCCGCCCGACAAACCATAACTTGTGCTTGTACCGTAATCGATAAACCCGACTGTCGGTTTATCCGTTTCAAAAGAAATCGTTGCGGTAAAAGAAGTGGTCGAGCTTACTTTAATCTGTGAAATGACCGGCGGCGTGGTATCGGGCGTTGAATTCTGCCCCGTCGAAGCCGCAGTGTTAGTTACCGTGATAACCTGAACCTGACCTTCTTTTGGAGTCGTAAAAGTCTGAAAATCCGATGTCGTAGCATTAGTGGCGGCATCTTGCGAAGAAACCGTAAAATAATAAGCTTTATTGGCGGTTAATTGCGACAGTGTAACTATGTGATAAATTGTCAAAATCGGATCGACTTGAGTTATATTGGTAAGCGTACTTGTTGAATCGCCGTAAGCGACCTGCGATGTAGACAGCTTGTCGGTCTGCCAAGTAATAACAGCGGAATTGGAACTTATAATAGGCGTTTCGATATTGGATATTTTCGGCGGAATCACGTCATGTAATGTTGTAAAACTGTAATAATTCCCGTTATTGGCGTCAATTGATGTATTACTGCTCGCGTCCGTTGATTTTACCTGGAAATAATATGTAGTTCCGTAATTTAATCCGCTTAAAGCAACCGAATGCTGGAAAACTGTCGATGACGATGAAGTTGCTCCTCCCACCAGCGAAGCGCTTCCGATTTCAACCGGACTACTTAACCCCGAATCAGTCGAATAATCAACGTAAGAGTTCGAATCAATATTTGTATTCCATATAATTGTCGCTCCCGTTTCAGCTGGCACGACATTGACCTGCGAAATAATCGGCCCGCCTTTTGTCGTAAAAGCATAACCGGCTCCGTTATTATCGCTACTCGCTTCGTTAGCCGCGGCATCAGCCGAATCGACTTTAAAATAATAAGCGGTATTAGGCGTCAGTCCGCTGATAACCACGCTATGACTGGTTACCATGGAATCGACTGTCGTTGAACTGGTATAATTGCCCGTCGATGTTCCATATTCCACCGTTGAATTGGAAAGCGTATCGGTAGTCCATGTTATTTTCGCCCACGTGTTTTGCAAATTATCTCCCGTAGGAAGAATGACTCCCGAGATGGTTGGCGGAACATTATTGGTTCCACCCTTTCCGTCCGGGGTATCATTTACAACGCTGGAAAATTGGGAAGCATCGCCGGTTGTATCAACCGTTTTCACTTTATAATAGTACATCGTAGTCGAAGCTAATCCCTGATCAAGATAATAATTAGTAGTAATACTACTAATCGTCATGTACAGCGAATAATTGGTTCCATCAATCGAACGGTAAATTTCATAAGCATTGAACGGCGCGGTTGATGTCGGAGTATAGACTGTCCAGGAAATAAATTCTCTAAATGCGTTAATCGGCGGGTTTGAAAGATCTTTGAAATATAAATCCCCCGGAGCTGACGGCGCCGTCATCGTCGTACTTGCCGTATTTCCGTAAGCATCCCTTGCTTCCAAGTAAACCGTGGGATAAGTCGAAGAAGCATTGACTATCCAGGAAGTTGTCGCATTAGAAATAGTAGTCGTTCCCGTTGCCTGCCATTGTCCGCTTATCGTATTTACGCCATCAGCGGAAAAATTGCCATTATTGGAAATATTATAAGAAACATTATTAGTGTCTGAAATATTAAGCGCCATAATTCCATCACCCGCATCAATCGTTCCCGACACGGTCGGCGGAGTCGTATCTAAAACAAAGCTGGAACTGGTCGCCTGCGCAGTGTTGTTTGCTGCTTCATTATCGTTAAGCGTGATCATTACTTGCGCGTTACTGGTATTTACTCCCGGAATTTGAGTTTTGGCGTCCCAAATAGCCGTGTATGGCGTAAACGAATTTTCCGAAACAGCTAAATTTCCCGTAATTAAGTTATTATTTTGATCGAAAATCTGAATCGTTGACGATGAAATATTTTGCCATCCGGAACCGGTATTGTATTGGAAAGTCGGCGTCACATAACCAGGGTTAATCGTTCCAGTAGTCGTGTCAGGATCTTTTATATGAAATTGCATCACAACTTTACCCCAACTTGCGTCCGTTGAGGTTGCATCCTGAGACACAGTAATCCCATTCGTTCCAAACGTTCCGTCAAATTGCGGCGGCGCGTTTATAACGTATTTCACAATGACATCAGAAATTATCGGCGTAAATGCTCCAGTGGAAGTTAAGGCCACTTTATATTGAAACCACTCATTAACCCCACTCTGTTTAAAAATAGAGGGCAATGCAGTTGAAGGACAACTCACAGTTGTCGATACTTTTGAACAACTTGCGGTTGATTCAGTAAAATCATACCATGTCGCATTGGCCAATCCCGCGGAAGTCGAAGCTGTCTTTAGAGAAACAGTAACTCCCGTTCCCGCTGGCAAAGTAGCGTTATCATCCCAGCCTAAATAGCCCATTAGATTAGTTGAGTTCCCGGTATCATATGCCGATGATATCAAGTTCCCCGCCACATCATAAATTTGATACCCAATTGTAATACTACTAAGTGACGGCGTTACACTCGTATCAGTAGTAGAAAAATTAACCTGGTACTGAAAGTATTGGTGTCCGCTTAAACTTGAAATATTTGCTCCACTGCCAACGCCGATTTGCCAGGCCGTCCATGTACTGTCGCCTGGATTATTGGTATCACCGGCTCTAATATTAACGGATAAAGATGTATTTACAGGAATAGTCGCCGAATAATTCAAGGTGGTATAGTTAGATGGCGGAAAAACTATTGCATTAGACGTATAAGTTCCTGAAGCTAAATAAGGAACTAAAGAAGTTAAAGCAGTCGGATTTGTGGTTCCGCTAAGACTCGAATACTTAATATAAATTCTTCCTGTCCCGGCCGCTGTTCCTCCTGTTCCTTGTGCAGCCGTTACCAAATTACTTCCCAATGTCATTGAATTCCCTTCTAAATAAATAGATCCGCCCGAACCGTTACCAGCTGCATTACATACCGCATTACCACCGTCGCCGTTAATTACCCCGCTTACGGAAATGCTATTACCCTTGATAAAGATTATTCCTCCGCCCGAACCGCCAAGATTATTTCTACTATTGGTGCAATTATCTCCTCCAAAACCAGGATAATTAGCTGCATCATAAGTTCCTCCGGCGCTTCCCAAAAATATCTGAGAAGATAAATCTGAACCACCATAACTTATTCCCCCTAATGTCGTTCCATCACCGCTAGTGTGGTTTGCCCCAGCAGTTCCATAACCTCCTCCAGAACCTAGAACTTCAATATAATTATAATTATCCCAACCACCACCACCGCCACCACCGTCATTATTGTTCATAGCATTACTAATGCCATTACTTGTTCCTGGTCGCGATTCGCCGGGATACCCGTAGTAACTATTATTAGGTCTGTAGCCGGCTCCCTTCATGCTGATATTACCTCCAACCGTTACTGTCCCATTAGCATAAAAAGCCAGAACTCCTCCTTTTATCCCATTCCAGGCGCTAGCTGTTAAAGTAACTCCGTTGTTAATAGTTACATTGGAATACTGAGGAACTCTCTGCATAATAACTCTCTGGTTGGTTGATGCTGTCCCAATATTGGTATCATCGCTGACGCCGTTTCCGTAATATTTGGTTTTATTAGTTGTAAAAGTAACAACATTCCCGGAAACGGATTGAATTGTCAAAAATTCGTAGTTCCCGACATTTGTCATCAAACTAGTTCCGGCACCCTGAAGGTTTATTAATAATATTTTATCGTTCGGCGCCAAACAACCAGCAGAAGGAGCTGAAGAGAAAGTTGCCGTATTAGTAGTAAGTCCTGTCACGTTATATGAAACTGCATCGCCACCATCCGCACAGTTTCTCCCGCTCTCAATATTAGTAGTGTTAATGTTCGTCGTCGTAGAAATTGTAATCGATCCGTCTACGCCTGAGCCGAATTCATTTGCAACAATATTCGGCTGTAAAACAATACTGGATCCGCTTAAAGTTGTATCCGCGTAAATCCCACTATTAAAACCCGAACCACTCACAACAGTTGAAGAAGAAGTTGTCGCCAAAGAAATCTGCCCAGGAATGGAGGTTGTAAGCGAAGAAGACGCTAAATTATAATTTGTCCATCCGTTTAAATTTAAAGAAGTGGCAGTATTCACCGAAGCCCCACCGGACCAGTCGTTTTGAGTAAATGTATAAGTTGCCGCCAAAACCCTATCAGCCGGAAAATTATAAAAAATTATTGAGGCGATTCCGATTATTACCAGAATTTTATTTAATAAATTTTTACGTTTTTGAAAAAGCATAATTGTATTTTATGGAGCCTTAAATTTTAATTTAATAATTTTTAAATAATATCCAAATATGTATTTTAAAATTAATCTTCTTTTTACTCTTTCCAAAAATATTTCAATTCCAGATTTGAAAATTAAATGAATGAAAAACAAGAAATAATTCGCGGCCGACCTTCTCAAAGCGTATTTGCCCAAATTTATTTATCAAATAATTAAAAAAAATTGCAAGTTAAGAATTGTTTTTAAAATCTCAGTTTCTTGAAACCTCACTTCAAAAAACTTCTAATCAATCAGCTTAAAAACCCAGTTCAAAATAAATAATCTAAAATAAGTATAACAAAATAAAAAATTTTAAAAATGTGGATAACTTCTCTGCAGTAGATCAGGCAGAAAATTTTCAGATAATAATTTAAAAATAATAAAAAGATTGGCGAACTTTCATACCGCAGGCTAATATATACTTTAAAATTACGAACCTGCCAAAATTTTATTTCCCGAGCTTACCGAAGAATAAATTTTGGCTTTAAATATGAAAATGCCTTCGACAAGCTCGGGCGATAACCGGGTTGCGTAATCTAAAGTAGGCTTGCAAAGGAATCTACTTAAATTTTAGCAGTTTTAAGAGGCACTTCTCCGTCAGCTGTCGAACCATCATGGCAAACGAATTATTAAAATCTCTTCAAGCAACACCTTGACTTCAATATGTTCAATAAGTGTTCTATTGATTTAATTGGATAAATAAACAATAAATCCGTTCTAAGGTGTTCTAAATTAATTAATGATTCCTGCTGCAACAATATCTCCTCTTTCCCATTTTTAATGGGAACCCTTCGCTCAAGGCTGTTGCCGAAAACCGGAATCCGATCCGTGAAAACTCAACTTCGACGAAACGCACAGATACAAACATAAGTACTCTTTTAGTTATTTATTATTTGTCATTAGCCATAAGCTATTTGTACATTGCAAGTAATCGGTTTATGTTCTAAAATTGTTCTATTGTTAAATAGAATTTAGTATTAGATTAATAAAATCTTTCTAAATCTTTCAAACAAATGAATAAGGATTTAAGTCCTTTACAGGAAAAAATTTTAAATATTTATCATAACAATGATAATGTTCTACCCTCATTCAGAAAGTTAGCCAAGATGATAGAGGTTTCTTCCATCAACACAGTTGCTTACCATATTAACGAACTTAAGAGAAAGGGTTATTTCGGATTGGAAGGATTGGGATCGGGAATAGTAAAATTTACTATCCAGAATCTGTTGAATTTTGAATCAAAAGAAGGAGTTTATGTCCTTCTTAACGGCAAAATTCCTTTTTATGTCAATGAATCAGAAAATATAAAAAATCATATTTTGGAAAATGTTTTTAAAAACAACAACTCCCCTGTTCTGGATTTAATTAAAAATAATCCGAACAAAATCAATATCGCATATAATTTAATAAACGAACCGGAAAAAAGAGCTGAATTAAAAAATCATCTGCTCGAATTTTATCCCAAACAAGGAATAAAAATTTTTTAAGTCTACTCCGCCTTGCCATGATATGATTTTAATAACCGTTCTTTAAGCCCGTAAGATTTAAAATCACTTTAAACCTGTTTGCTATCAGCGCCAATAGTAAAAAAATCAAATCATGAAAACTTTAGACGAATTTAAATCAATGGAAGAATGAAATGAATATTCATGGTCCTTATTTTTAGAATCGATTAAAAGACCTGATTTGAAAAAATTTTTTGACTTGGTTATAACTGATTTAGAAAAAGAAAAAATCGTAAAAAGATTTTTTGTTTCTAGATTGTTAAAAGTATGAAAGTTGCTGGAATAAATACAAAAACAAAGCAAAAACTAAAAATACAAATGCCTGCTACGCTATCAGTATTAATAGTATACATGGTAATAAATTGCGGATTAATTAAATAATTAAAAAGGGTGCTTAGTTCAGTGGTAGAACGCTTCGTTCACATCGAAGAGGTCACAGGTTCGATCCCTGTAGCACCCACAAATTTAAAATGCCCTTTTCGGGCATTTTAAATTTGCAAACATTTTAATTATTGCAACTCAACAACCGCTCCGGCTTCTTCTAATTTTTTCTTCAATTCCTCCGCCTCTTCTTTCTTTAATCCTTCTTTAACCGGTTTCGGAGCTCCGTCAACTAAATCTTTCGCTTCTTTCAATCCCAGTCCAGTCGCTTCTTTTACGACTTTTATGACATTGATTTTCTGTTCGCCGGCTGATTTCAAAATAACATTAAACGAAGTTTTTTCCTCGTCTGCAGCCGCTGCGCCGGATCCTGCTCCGGCAGCTGCTGGCATGGCCGCAGAAACTCCGAATTTCTCTTCCAAAGCCTTTACCAAATCGGCCAATTCAATGACCGTTAATTTTTCTATTTGTTCTATTATTTGATCAAATTTTTCTGCCATATTTCGCGAATATACACGAATCTATCCACAAATATCACAAATTACTTGCGATATTCGTACCTGTATTCGTGTAAATTTGTAATTATTTACTTTCGACCATTTTAGCCTTCTGATCCAAAACATTGAGAAACATTTTCATCGGCATGGATAGCATGCCCGCAAACTGAGCCAATAAAATTTCTCTGGAAGGCAATTGCCCAATTCTTTTAAGCGAATCCGAATCCATGAAATTATGCCCGCTCAAATCAAACGATCCCAAAATATTAAATCCCTTTTTTTCTTTGTCTTTAAAAAATTTGTAAATCGGAGAAGCGACATCGGAAATCAATCCGGGGCTGAAGATCGTCGCCACTTGCGCATCAAATTTTTCCGGATTGAAATCAATACTGCTTTTCTCCAACGCCACCCTGAGCAATCTCTTTTTTATAACCCTCATTTTAGATTCGCCCGCTCTTAATATTCTTCTAAGTTCTTTAATGTCTTCATCGCTGATTCCGGTAAAATCGACGAAAATTACATTCTTGCTGCTTTTCAATAAATCCTGAGTTTCTTCGATTATTTTCTTTTTTTGATCTTTAGTCTTCATAAATTCAATCCCAACCTGCAAAATTTATCGAATCTGCGAATATTTCATTTGCGAATTCAAACGTATTTGCAGTGTTATTGGATCGCATAGTCGACCTTTTACAATTAAAAATTGCCCTCCGCAGGCAATCAAAAGCTTTACGTATAATTTAAGCTTTCCTCGATAGGAATTTACCCAAATCTGAGAGCTTGCGAAGAGCTGTTAAATTATTTAAGATCATCCCGCTTATGGTGGAATGTTCGCTTTTATTCACAGCCTCGCTCCGCTTTAGATAAAATGGCACCTATTGTCTACGGATTAAAGAAAATTTAATTTATTACAGCTAAAAAGTCAAGTAAACAGCTTTAATATAAAATCAAAACCATAAAGCATGATCAAAATGCCAAGAAAATTAAGCACAAATGATATGAAAACAAACTTATTATATTTTATTTTGGAAATTCCAAGTAGGCTTATTCCCAGTTCGTCCGGAAACGGCAGAAATATAATAAAAGCGCCTAAAACCGGCAAAGTCCACCTAAAATATTTTGTATGGAAAATTTTTGTCAGATAATTGCCGCCCAACTGTTCGTAAACGGGCCTTATGTTTTCCAATACATTATTTCGCACGAATTTTAGAATAATCAGATCTCCGACAACCGCTCCAAAAGCCGCGACAAAAGCTACAACAATCGCCGGAAAATTATCCGCCACCGATACCAATAATACGCCTGCGGGAAATGCGGTAAAAATTGAAACAAACAGCAATCCTCCCGCCAAAGCGCCCAGATATCCCGTCTTCCCTAAAAAATTAAAAAAAGAATTAAACTGCGCCAAAACAACTGCAAGAAAAATGCTGCAGACTAAAATAAAAATATTCTTATACTTTGTCAGCGTTGCCCAAAGAAGGACAAAATTCATTTTGTAAAATCGGATTAATTATCTACGATTGATAAAATCATCGTACTGTTTTTTAATAAATCCGACGATAGCCCCTTCGTTTAATTTTGTCATTCCAGGATATCTCCACGCGGATATGACCTTTCTTTTTTCTTTCGTGTCTTGAATCATAACCCAGATTTCTTGATTCCAAATTTCTTTTCGGTCTCCATTCTCGATTTTATTTTTTACCGAAACCGGCTGCATCATTGCGATCGTGTCCGGCGCAATACCCTCTTCAATCCTTTTCGGCGAATGCAAAACACGCCTAACTCTGGCTTCCGACAATTTATAAAAAATAATTTTGCTTTTTGCGTGATTTGTCCAAAAAAGAGGTTTTTGTTTTCCTAAAATGAGCATAATTTGTATTAATCCAGGCAAGAATCGGCTCGAACTTTAAAAATCAATCTATCATTCCCAATCTGACTTCCCCAAATAAATCTGTAATTTTGGTCCGGAATCCGTTGCGGGGATAACTGCATTATATAATACAAACCGATATGATAGAATAAAACAAAAAATAAAAATATGTCAAAATCATTATCGGTTTTTCAATATGTTTTATTGGGAGTAATCCTGATTGCGTCAGCGGCACTCATGTTTAATTCGGCTCTGCAAGATTCCGCCATTATTGACGAACTTGCCCATATTCCAGCCGGATACGGTTATGTAAAATATTTCGATTACCGGCTTAACCCGGAACATCCGCCACTAGTAAAAGCTCTGGCGGCCTTGCCATTAGTTTTCCAATCCGTCAACTTCCCGACAAACAGCTCCGATTGGAAAAACGACGTAAACGGACAATGGGCCGTCGGCAGCCAATTTCTTTATCAATCGGGCAACAATGCAGATCAGATCATAAATTGGACGCGCATTGCTCCGATTTTATTAACCCTGATTTTGATTCTCTTCGTTTATCTTTGGTCCAGCCGACTTATGGGCCGATGGTGGGCTTTTTTGCCGACGATTTTTACCGCTTTTTCTCCGAATATTCTGGCGCATGGACATTATGTGACTACCGACGTCGGAGCGGCACTGGGCTTCATAATCGCCATGTACTTTTTTGTCCGATTTTTTGAAAAACAAACAAAGTATAATCTTGTTTACAGCGGAATAGCGTTGGGCATCGCCCTTTTATTAAAATTTTCAACAGTCCTGTTGATTCCTTTATTTGTCTTTTTCATAATTGCTATTGCATTTGCGAAAACTCGCGGCAATTCGTTCTCTGCCAAATTCATCCATTTCCTTAAAAATCTTTTGCGCTACATCGGCTATCTTCTTTTGATTTTTATAATCGCCTTAATTGTTATTTATATTGTTTATTTTCTCTTTACGATCAATTATCCGGTGTCAAAACAAGTTTCCGATACCAATTATACCCTCGCGTCTTTCGGCGGAGGATCCGATCCGAGTTGGGCTGCCTGCAGTTTGACGGCGAAAGCTGATCTTTCCCGCACTCGCTGCTTGGCTGATTTAGATATTTGGATGGCCGGCAATAAAATTTTCAGACCGTTAGCTCAATATGTTTTGGGAGTTCTAATGGTCATGCAAAGATCGTCGGGCGGAAATACGGCTTATTTTCTCGGCCAAGTTTCGGCGGGAGGCTGGTGGTATTACTTCCCCGTTGTATTTTTCTTGAAAGAGCCGATTCCCTCCCTAATTCTGATTGCGCTAGGATTCATTCTCGGCCTCTGGAGATTTGCAAAAGGATTCGGAACTAATTTGATAAAAAGATTTTCCAATTATGTGGAATTAAATTTGGCCGAATTTACGATGATTTCTACTATTGTTTTTTATTGGGGTTATAGCATGAAGAGCCCCTTAAATATCGGATTCCGCCATATCCTTCCCACCATTCCACTCCTTTATATTTTGTCGTCGGAATCGATTAAAAAATGGATCAAAAACACGCTGGAAATTTCCTCCGGATTTTTCCACGCGATTTTTTCTTTGTTTGCGGGACTGGCGAAAAGCTCTCTTAAAATTTCTCTCGTAATTGTTTTGGCTATTTGGCTCATTATTGAAACGCTTTCCGCTTCTCCTTATTTCTTGTCATACTTCAATGAATTCGGCGGCGGGATTTGGAACGGATATAAATATGTGACTGATTCCAATTATGACTGGGGACAGGATCTCAAAAGATTGCAAAATTTTGTGAATAATCCGCCCAAAGGAGAAGAAATAGATAAAATTGCAATCGATTATTTCGGCGGCGGCGATCCCGAATATTATCTGGGCGGCAAAGCGGTAAGCTGGTCATCAGATAAAGGCAACCCGGATGCGCAAGGCATTCACTGGCTGGCGATTTCAGTCAACTCTCTTCAAAGCGCCCTGGGAAAACCCGTCGACGGATTCGAAAGAAATCCGAAAGATGCGTATCTTTGGCTTCAGAAAATTAAAAACGTCTATCGGCCCGACTATCGAATCGGCACGACGATTTTCGTATATAAATTATAAAAACAATTATAATACTTCTGATATTATAAAGTTATGATATTCCATTAACTTTATAAATATTGCAAAATTTATAACCGATTATTATGCCACAGCACTTAGGCAAAAAAACATTCTGGCTGTTTGTATTGAATAATTCCAGAATCGCGTTTATTTTCTTGATTATAACGATAATTTCTTTGATTGTTCCAAGCTTTATCCAGTTCCCGATTTCAAGCTATATGAATATCGCGGCAATCGGAGCAATTATCCTTTTTCTGATTTCACTTCTGATCGGCTATATTGCCGCCCGGTTAAAATACGTCAATTTTACATTCATTTTGGACAACGACGCGTTTAAAATCAAACATGGAATATTAAGTGTGGAAGAAACTGCAATCCCTTATCGGCAAATTCAAAGCGTTGATATCAAACAAACTTTGTTTAACCGGCTGATTGGAGTAAGCCAACTTGTTATTTTAACTGCGGGACGAGGAGATGACCCGCTCAAGGGAGAATCCGAAGCGGAATTTCCATTGATAGACAACGACCTTACCAGATCGCTTCAGGAACAGCTGCTTAAAAAATCCGAAATTGAAGAAGTTACGGTTGAACCAGAAAAAAATAATTGAATTATTTATCCAGTTGCCGATGAGCGTATTCAATATCCCCTGCCAAACTTTGATTGCTTAAATCTCTTGTGTATATCTCCAAATATTTCGCTCCGGCCTGAAGCCCTTTATCAATGGCCTGCCGCAAAGTTCCGCCCATCCTGTTCGTAGGATCGTTTGTCACAAACCACAACATCTGGAATCCTACTGCAGTCTTCGAAGAATAATTTTCAACGACTTGGTATAGCGGAAAATTCGGATTGGTTTTGGCGGCCAGCCAATTTCCCTGAATGGAAAACTTTGTTCCTAATTTCTGGTAACCATAAGAAAGAATATCATTTACTATTTGCTGGGGATTATCAAAATTAACCGGATTAGAAATATCAATCACTAATTGTTTTTCGGGAAAAGCGCCTGCATAAGCATCAACTGTTTGCTTCCAAGCATTTACCAACTTGTCCGGGGACCAGCCGTAAGAATCCCATAAACTCTTATTATTAACCACTCCTTTTCCGCCCAAATACATTTCTCCCGCATCAGACGGACCGGTCATTTGAATTGCGACAACTGAAGAATCGTTCTTGTATCGCTCTCCGAATACCTTGATAAAATCCGTCCACTTTTGAAGATAGACACCGTCCCAGGGAACAGGCACGGATATCTGTTGCCCATAAGTGGAATGATAAGAATTTTGATCCGTCGCGGTTACTTTCTGCGCGCCGGCCGCATAAACCCAATCCGGAGTATACGTTCCCGCCGTCACCCGCAACATTGCTTTTTTATTCGCATTTCTAGCCTTAGCAATTAAATTATCAAAAACGCTCCAGCTATAATTCCCTTCTGAAGGCTCAATCTGATCCCAATGAAGCCTGATCGAAAGTCCGTCGATATCCGGATTATTTAAAATAGCGTCGGAATTCAAATCTTTGTCTTCGGTGTTCCCCGTGCCCAAAGCGTACACGCCGTTTATATCGGAAGAAACAGAAACCTGACCGTCAGAATTTTTATTTTGATTGCCGGATAAAATATTTTTGGAATTCCCATTAGAGCTCGCTTCACTATTTTGATTTGTGTTTCCCTGGTTGTTTTGGTAATTTTGAAAATCAGTTCGATTTCTATTAAGTTGATTATAAATTTTCTTAACGGCAAGACCTAAAATAATCACTGTAAACAAAATTAATATCGCAATCAATATTTTTTTTGCAATAGACATTCTAATTTATATTTTTAAATATTTTCTCACCGCAATATAGCTCGAAGCCACTCCCAAAGCCACTCCGAAAGCAATTTGAAAAATCAGGAAAATCGGTAAATGAGAAAGGTAATAAGACCATCCGTTTACGGAAGAAACGAAAATTTTGGAGTATGGCGAAAGGTAATAGACTACAACCGAAATCACGATTGTGCTTAATATGCTGCCTATCAATCCGTATAAAATTCCCACCAAAAGATAAGGTCCGCGAATGAAAAAATTGGGCGCTCCGACAAGCCGCATAATTCCCAATTCGTCCCGGTTTGAATAAATCGTCAGTCTAATCGTATTAAATATAATAAGAGCCGTTATCAAGCTTATTATAATCAGCAACAATAAGCCGCCTTTTTCAACAGTATGCTGAATCGATTTCAATCTATTGATAGCAGTCTGATTTTGATCGTATGAAACTTTGTCAATAATGTCTTTGAATTGATCTCCTGCCAAATACGAAGCAATAGCCGAGTAATCGCTCAGCTGGGTGGCCTTAATGTTTAATGATGCCGACAGCGGATTACTGCCTAAATCGTTTATTGCCTGAGAAACGGTTTGATCACCTTGATGCTGAGATTTGAATTGCGCCAAAGCCTGATCGCGGGAAACATAATCGACTTGCTTAACTTCTTTCATGCTCTCCAATGAATTCTGCAAACTCAAAATCGAATCTTCGGGGGCGTCAACTTTGAAATATACACTGATGTCGATTTTATCCTGAACATCGTTCAAAACAAGATTTGCCAGCGAATTAAAGATAATCAAACCTCCGAATCCGACCAAACTCAGAAAAACAATCGCGATTGCGGCCGTTGAAAGCCATCCGTTTCTCTTAAAATCGTTCATTCCGTATTTGAATACCCTTGATAAAGTTGTAATCATAAATTAATTGGATGTTATAAAGTTTATAAAATTAAAATACTTAACTTTTTAATTTTTCGCTTTATGAACATTACAAACTTTATAACTAATTAAACCAAAATATACTTCCCGTCTTCTTCGTCGCGTATAATCCGTCCGCCTTCCAAACTGATAACCCTTTTATTTATCGTATTAACTATATCTTTATTATGGGTAGCCAGAAGAACCGTCGTGCCTAATTCGTTAATTTTAAGCAGAAGCTTTATAATATCCCAGGTATTTACCGGGTCCAAATTACCCGTCGGTTCATCGGCGATCAAAACATCCGGATGATTTATCATCGCCCTTGCAATCGCCACCCTTTGCTTTTCGCCGCCGGAAAGTTCCCGCGGAAAATTATTCATTTTATCTTTCAAACCCACCATTTCCAAAGCTTGCGGCACGAAATCAATAATGTCCTGCTGGCTCCGTCCCGCCACTTCCAAAGCAAAAGCCACGTTTTCAAAGGCGGTCTTAGTTGTCAAAAGCCTGAAATCCTGGAAAATAATTCCGATTTTCCTGCGAAGATAAGGAAGCTCATTCGGTTTAAGCCTGTTTACATTATAAGAACCGACTGAAACCTTTCCTTTTGTCGGTTTTTCCTCCCCGATAAGCAATTTTATTATGGTTGATTTTCCGGCTCCCGATTTGCCTACCAAGGAAACAAATTCCTTTTGATGAATATGGAAACTCGCGTCGTCCAAAGCGGCGGTTTCATGCGAATTTATTTTATAAATTTTCGAGACGTTCTGGAAAATAATCACACAAATAGGATTTAGGATTCAGCATTTAGAATTTAGGTAATTCCTATATTCTATATTCTTAAATTCCGTATTCTAATTATTTTGATATTATACTATCTTTAAAATCAACTTATCAACCCTTTTCAAAATAATCCTTTACTTTAAATCCATTCTCATCCGCAATAAAAATTCATCAAATCCAAACTTTTTCCAGGCTTTAATTCCAATTTTATTTTTTATATGCACAGAAGCTTCAATATTTTTTACACTCTTTGATTTAAACCATTTTGTCATTTCCACTATTCCTTTTTCTCCAATCCCTAAACGCCTGTATTTTGGGACGACAAACGCGTCTAAAATAATTCCTATTTTTCTTTTCATAAATTGAAGCGGCATCACTGTTGATCCCATAAAAAATCCGATCGGAAGCCCGTTCTTTTCTGCTATTAAAATAACGGAATTTCTCTGTTTTAATTTATCCGATAGAAATTTTAAAGTGCCGCGATTTTTAACCGCTTTTCCCAGTTTATAATAATTATCAAGTTTAATATGATATTCAAGAAGATTATTGGAAAATTTTACTAAATAATTCAAATCTTCCTTTTTCGCTTTTCTGATTTTTATATCCTGGATGCTATTCATTATAATTTTTATCCCAAATTTATTTCCGCTTCTATGAATAAATCCAGATCTCCGCTTAAGACTCTATCCACCTGGGCCGTTTCCGCGTCAGTTCTGTGATCTTTTACCATTTTATAAGGATTCAAGACATAAGAGCGAATCTGATTTCCCCACTCCGGTTTAACTTTTGTTTTTAATTGGTTTATTTCCTTTGCCTGCTGTTCTTCCATCAAATTTACCAACCTTGATTTAAGCAACGCCATTGCTTTTTCTCTGTTGCGATCCTGCGATCTTTCCACTCGCGATGATGCGGCTAATCCTGTCGGGATATGGATTATTTTCACCGCAGTTTCCACTTTATTGACGTTCTGGCCGCCCGGGCCGCCTGCCCGAGAAAATTCCATTCTCAAATCTTCCGCCGGAATTTGAATATTTTCCGCTTCCATTTGCGGCATTTCCGGCAAAACCTCAACCAAGGCGAATGACGTATGTCTTTTGTCTTCCGCCGAGTAAGGCGAAACCCGCACAAGGCGGTGAACGCCAGATTCTCTTCTTAAATATCCGTATGCGTAATTTCCTTTCACTTCAAAAGTAATATTTTTAAACGCCCGGCTTGCCGTTTTCGCCAATTCTCCCTCTGTTTCGTCTATAATTGAAACTTTCCACCCGCGTTTTTCCGCATATTTTGAAAACATTTCAAAAAGCATCCCCGCCCAATCTTCCGAATCATTGCCCCCGGCCCCGGAAAAAATCGCAATTAAAGCGGATTGTTTATCGTATTTCCCCTTAAATAAATTTTCTATCTCCAATTGCCTTATTTTATTCTGAACGCGATCTAAAATTACGGACGCTTCCGAATCTGGCAGTTTCCCGGATCTCAAATCATTAACATTGTTTTCAACTTCGTCAATTTTCTTAATTATTTCGTTTAATTCTCCGACTTCCTTTATTTTCTCATCGGCCGCTTCCCTGTTTTTCCAAAAATCCGGGTCGCTGAATTCAAACTCCAATTCTTTCACGCGATTTCTTTTCTCCTCCACACTGAAAGATTCACCTAATTGGCGAATTTCTTTTTCCAACTCTTCAATTTTTTGTTTTATTTCATCCATAACTATTTACTCGGACCAATTTCAAATAAAATTAATGGAGTCAAACCCAATAATATCCCTAAAAATCCCCAAATGGAAATTTTTTCTTTGAAATAAGCCACGTCAATTAAAACAATAGTATAAATTTTACTCTAAATTATTTGTTTAAAAAAATCACATAATTGAGCCCCCTGTCAGAATCGAACTGACGTATGCGGTTTACGATACCGCTATTCTGCCACTGAATTAAAGGGGCGTAATAATTAAAAAATGCTTAACGTTTAATTGTGCTAAGATTATTGGGCATGTATTTTCTCAAAACTTCCGGCACTACGATGCTTCCGTCCGCCTGCTGATAATTCTCCATAATGGCAACTAACGGTCTTTGGGAAAAAGCAGTAGCGTCATTCATATGAACATATGTTATAGTTCCATTTTCTGACCGGACTCTCGTGTTTAATCTGCGTGACTGAAAATCACCGATTAAATCGGACGTATTTGTTTCTCTGTATTTATTCTGTCCTGGCATCCATGTTTCTATATCAATTTGTCGAACATCCGGCCTGCCCATATCTCCAGTACAAATAGCCACAACTTGATAAGATAGTTTTAATTGTCGAACAAGATATTCTTGAATTGCCACAATAAAATTTTGTTCGTTTAAAGAATCTTCCGGCAAAGTGAATGATTCCATTTCTAATTTATCAAACTGGTGTACGCGCAATATTCCTTTCATGTCTTTATTATATGAACCGGCCTCCCTGCGGAATGCGTTTGAAAAACCGACCATTCTAATCGGCAATTCTTTCCAATCTAAAATTTCATCAGCATACATGGCTCCTAGAGTGTGCTCGGCGCTCCCAATTAAATTCAAGTTATCTCTCTCTAATATATACATTTCTTCTGGGTCAAGACGTGCCATCCTATTCATCATATCTGGACGAATCATTACCGGCGGGAATATGGGAATAAACGGCTTAGTACTTACAGTTAAATTATTTTCAATGGCAATTTCTTTTAATTTTTCTTCATTTGTTAAAATCGAAAAGGCAAATTGCATCAAAGCAAATTCCAACAACACAAGCCCGCCCTTCAAATAATTAAATCTCGCTCCGCTGACTTTGGCCGCGCGCGGAGTATCAATTAAATCTAATTCTTCTGCCAACTGCCAGTGCTCTTTTGGCTTAAATTCAAACTTTGGAATTTCTCCCCATTTGCGGATAACAATATTACCGGACGCATCTGGTCCAATTGGAGTATCGTCCGAAGCCATATTGGGAACTTTCAAAAGCAAATCTCTATATTCAACTAAAACTCTTTCCAGCTCTTTTTCAAACTTCTCCGTTTCCTCTTTTACGATTTTCCCCCGTTCGATAACTTCTTTCTTATCCTGTTCTTCTGATTGTAATTCCTTATTCAACTGATTTTTCTCCGCTTTCAGATCATCCGTTTTTATAATCAGATCTCGTCTTCTTTCATCCAATTCCAAAAGCCGGTCAATATCGCATTTAACATTCCTGTTCTCGCAGTTTTTCTTAACTTCATCTGTATTTTCTCGAATAAATTTTATATCTAGCATATTTTTATAAATTTAATATTAAGCCAATCAAATCAAAAAATAAACCCCGAACCAGGTAAGAATATTAAAAATTGGCGTTAAAAAGCCGGGCCCTTTTAATTATGCCCGGCTTGTTTTGCCTCCATTTTCCTCTCCTTCTCCTTATGTAACGCAATTACGGCCACGGGCTTTTGATATATACAAAGCCTCGTCCGCAAGCGCTAAAATCTGCTCGCTTGAACAATTCGGCGAGCATTCCGCCACTCCAGCGCTCAAAGATAGCGGAATTTTTCCTCCCTGAAAAGAAAAATTATTTTTTACTAAAAAAATTTTTAAGAACTTGTTAACCGACGCCACTGCCGTGGCATGGTCAACATTCGGAAGAACAACGATAAACTCATCGCCATGCTTTCGCGCAACGACATCGGCATCCCTCCGAAAAAAAGTTTTTAAACTTGCGGCAACAAACTTCAGTGCCGCATCCCCGCCTTCATGTCGCCCGTAGATATCGTTTATTTTTTTAAATTTATCGATATCTAAAAACACCAGCGAAAATGTTCCAAAACCCCTCTTTACTCGTTTCACCTGATGATTTAGGTGATAGAGTAAAGCGCTCTCATTAAGAAGACCCGTAAGCCGATCGCGAAATGCGATAGTGATCTCCTTAAAAAGATGTAACATTCCCTCTTGGTAAGGAAATAAATGGAGCTCAAAAAAATTTTCTCCGAGCTCCCTTAAAGCAACGTCTGGCCGTTTTTCCGGCAAGGGACATCCTCTGCACGGAATTCTTCGACCAAACATTGAATAGCAGTTTTCCCCTCTCCCGGGAAAAAACTGCAGGCTGGCAGTATTACGCCAACCAATTCTCCACTCCGGCATAACATACATAACCGGGAATGGGATTACTTCGGGAGAAATGCTCTCGGAGAACAAAAACAACGATTTCATCGATCTCATCTTCATCTCCCCCTCTCATATTTCTCCGATTTTCGGAGATTTTTATATAATAACATATTAATATTAAATTTGTCAAGTTTTTAAGATTTTAATGTGTTGCTTTATTAATTCTCTTAAATTCTATATAATTTTTCTATCAATTTCGTATACGCAACTAAAAACTGATAACTAATCGCTAAAAACCATTTCCATGTTAGCTATTTACCGGAAATATCGGCCGAAAAAACTTGAGGATTTGTTCGGCCAGGATACAATCGTCCAAATTATTAAAAACTCCGCGGCGGCCGGCCGGCTTGCTCATGCTTATTTATTTTACGGTTCCCGCGGCGCAGGAAAAACTTCCACCGCCCGCCTAATTGCCAAAATTGCCAACTGCCAAACCCGCCAAACTGATCCCGAATTTCGAAAACTGGGCGAACCCTGTAATAAGTGTTCCGCATGCCTGGAAATCGATAACGGCCAGGCCCTTGATGTTATTGAAATAGACGCGGCTTCCAACCGCGGCATCGAGGAAATCCGCAGCCTTAAAGAAGGCATCCGCCTTTCTCCCACTTCTTATCCTTATAAAGTTTTTATTATCGATGAGGTTCACCAGCTCACCAAAGAAGCCTTCAACGCCCTTTTAAAAACTTTGGAAGAACCGCCGCAACACGCGATTTTGATTTTAGCCACAACTGAAATTGAAAAAGTTCCGGCCACAATTTCCTCGCGCGCGCAAAAATTCCATTTCAAAAAAGTATCCCTTAAAAACATTACTGATAAACTAGAAAAAATTTGTGAAGCGGAAAATATAAAATATTCAAAAGAAGGCTTAGAGTTGATTGCTTCCGCCTCTGATGGCAGTTTCCGCGATGCCGAATCACTGCTTGACCAGATTCTCGGATTGGAAAACGAAATCTCTGCGCAAGCGGTGGAAAAAATTCTGGGCCGAATCAGCTTTTCCCGAATTGCCGATTTAACTGACCTTTTAATTAAAGGCGATTTAGAAAGATCTTTAGAATACGTGAATGAAATAAATGAAGAAGGATATAATATCGCGCAATTCAATAAAGAATTAATCCATTATTTCCGCAAAGTCTTGGCTCTGCATTTCAGCCCTACCCTGGAAAATGAATATAAAAAAATTTTAACGGATTCTGAGATTACTTTATTAAAAAATCACAGCAAAGAATTAACTTCCACCAAAGAACAAAAAATCATTAATCTTGTAAAATCGCTTATCCGCGCCTATTCCGAAATGCGCTATTCCCCCTTTGCTTCCGTTCCCCTGGAAATAGCAATTATTGAAAATCTCAAATAATCGAATTTTTAATTTGAAAAAACTCTTCAAGAATGTATAATTTTTAAGTATTTGCCGGATCATCTAATGGTAGGATAGCGGACTTTGAATCCGTTCATCTTGGTTCGAATCCAAGTCCGGCAGCAGCTATAAAAAAAGGGGCGCCGCCGAAGGACGCCCCGAAATCATTCTGGCTAAGGGTGCATCAGTCGAGGACCCTTTGCTTTGAAACAAAAGGGTACCTCTGATTAAACAACTCCACCAGACGGCGCAGGGTTATTGCGTACTCCCACGCCTTCTTATTTTAATTGCTGGGAAAATAATACAACATTTATTTTATTTTGTAAATAGTTGTCAATGAACTCTAACGAAATATTTTTATTAAAAAAATTTTTACAACTTTTTTCTTCCTAATATAAATAAAGTATTAATTTCGCCACGAACTGCTGAATTCCAAGGGATTTTTTTAGTTAGGGACATTGATTAGGGTTCCGCCTCGTTCAAAAAAAGGGGGCTTATGCCCCCCACTCTTAAATTCAATCTCATTAATATTTTTTTGGCCTCTTGAGTATAATTATTGCAGTCAGGCTGTCATTATTAAAAAAAGTGCCACACACTTCCCACCCTTCAGCACCCAGCTTATTTAATTCTTTAACCAAATTCAAATCCGCACAGAATCCATCCATTATCTTATATTCCCACATACAAAACACCTCCTGTAAAAGTTCTACCCCACGCATAAATGGACTGTTAACTTTATATAATAAAAACTAATCGAGGTCAATTTATTTCAAGGTTTATTCAATAAGTTTCCAACACTGAACCATAAGTTCAACAATTCGACTCACTTTGCTCTCTTATGGCTATAGCCATAAAATCAAAAACCTTAAATTAAAGTTAAAGCAAAATTATATTTTCTTAAATCTATTTTACGATAAATCGTCCGTACATTCCCTTGCTTGCGTGATCATAATACTGGCAAAGATAATAATAAGTGCCGGAAGACGGAGCCTGAAAAGTAACCGAACTTTCGGGATAAAGAGATTTTTGTGCATCTTCTGATTGGCGGGGAGGAAGAACGGGTATGCCGACAAAATAATTCGACATCCCCATCATGGAAAGCACCGGATAGGGCGGAGCATCGGGTGTTATTACAACTCCATGATTCATCCCGCTGCCATAATCCATGTTAATAAAATTAATAGTAATGGTGGATCCGGCCGGAACAATAATAGTCGGGTTTACAAGACCGGCAACTTCAAAAGTTGTATCGGGAAAATCCGGCTGAACTGCAGCCATAGCAATTTCTATCCGATCGCCGGTAAAGGTCGCCTGATTTTTGGCTTTATCTATATGTGCGGAATCGGCTGTTTGTTTAAGAAGCTGCATCGCATCGACAAAACTTATTTGGCGCCCTTCTCGTTGATTATATTGATTATAATTGCCCATCATTCCGCCCAAACCTCCCGCCATCCCGTCGGCTCCAACATAATTCTGTCCTTGATTGGCTGTTATTTGGTCACTGGCAGGAATTTTTTGCCCGGAGGATAAGAATGATTGCCCATTTTTATTATAAAAAACCACTCCGTATGCGACTAAAATGCCAATCACGGCAATTCCGGTTCCAGTGATTATGTATCTTTTTTTCATAATTTTATAATTGAATTAAATTCAAAACCTGCGCCTAAATTAATCCTAACCCAGACCAAACACAAAAAACAAGATTCAAGTCATACGAATAGCTTAATCATATTTTTTAATTTTAATAATTTGTAACAAACCTCATTTCCGATCGTATATTAATTATGGTTGAAAGGTCGGCAAATTTATTTATTCGAAAATAATGATCAAGAAAATAATAACGGGCTTGGGAATTATCAGCGCAATAGCGGGTTTAAGCGCTGCTGTTTTGACGAATGCTCAAACAACAGAAACAACTGCAACACCGTCGTCCGGAGAACATTCGATTTTAAACGTCGGACCTCAGGGGCGCGTTCTTATGCGTGGAACCATAGCTTCGGTTTCCAGCGGCATTATCACCGTAAACAGCTGGGGCGGAGTTTGGACTGTTAATGTTTCTTCATCTGCCAAAGTGCTTCCGGCAGCAGCCAATAATGACATCACTCAATTCAAAACCGGAGATTTTGTCGGGGTTCAAGGAACTGTTTCGACGTCAGCCAATTTCACGATTGATGCCAGTTTAGTCCGCGATTGGACATATCGCCAAGCGATGAATCAAGAACGCAGACAGAATGTTCAGTCAGCCAGCCAAACGATTAAAAGCGGCACTCCTAAAAACTACGCAGGTACAGTCAGTAATATAAGCGATTCGTCATTTACCCTTACAAACAAAAAAGGGACTGCCTTTACCGTAGATGTTCCGACAGGAACCGAAGTCGTAAACCGTAATTGGATCAATCTCCCTATTGCGAACATTCAAAATGGCGATCAAGTTCATGCGTGGGGCATAAATTCAAGCAGCACGATTGCCGGTCAAATTGTTCGAGATATTTCGATTCCGAGCAAATCCCATTAAATTTCTAATTCAAGTGCTGTATAAATAAAAATCCATCCGCCGCGGCGGATGGATTTTTATTTTAATTCTTAAGCCACGGCTTAAACCTCGGCTAAATCCGATCCTAATGATTTTTCCAATTTATGCTCGTCTTTTATTTTTATCCCCAGAGCGGTGACGGCTCCCAAAAGAAGAATAACCGCCGCCACGATATATACATTAGAATAAGCCACTACTTGAGCCTTAAGTATGATTAATCCGATAAATTGTTTTATTGTTTCCGGATTTTTAACGTAAAGAGAACTGAACTGTGACGTTTTTATAACGTTCGAATTTATGGAATTGTTCAAAATAGTGGTGAATATTGCTATACCAAAAGCTCCCGCTATATTCCTCGCCAAAGCTAAAATTGAAGATGCGATTCCCACTTCGCTGACCGGAACACTGGAAGCGATAATATTCGTCCTCTGTGCCATCCCCAACCCCATGCCGAAAACCATTATGACCATCGGGATTATAATTGCCAAGGGCCCGGAGCGCGGATCAAGGTACGAGAAAAGATAAACGCCAACTGTCGCGATAAAAGTTCCGCCGGCAATCACGTAGCGCGTTTGAACCTTCCCTATTAAACTTCCGCCCAAAGGAGAAGCAATCATTAAAGTAAACGCCATCGGCATAAAGAGATAGCCGGCCTGAGTCGCGCTATAGCCCAAAAACGTCTGGGCGAAAATCGGAATCAAAAAAATACTTCCCATCATCGCCATAAAAATTATCGAGGTATTTATAAGTGTGATTGAAAAAATGCTATTCCTGAAAAATTTGAAATCGACAATTGGTTCTTCATGGTTTCGTTCGATATGATAAAAAATTGATCCGAAAGCTATAACCAAAAAGTACATCAAAAAACTCCAGCCGGAAAACCAGCCCCAATTAAGACCCTGGTCGAGAACTAAAACCAAAGCTGAAAGTGCCACCCCTAAAGTTATAGCGCCCCACCAGTCAAAACGCGCCGTTTTTCTCTCTGATTTCGATTCTTCGATAAATGCCAGCGCCATAAATAACCCGATAAGTCCAACCGGCAAATTGACCAAAAATATGGACCGCCATCCGAAATAATCTATAAGAGGACCGCCGATAAGCGGTCCGAAAACCGATGCCATGGCAAAAGAAGCTGTCCAAATTCCCAAAGCTTGAGCTCTTTCTTTTCCGTTTTCAAAAGTGAAAGCTAAAATCGCCATTGCTGTCGGATAATCGGCCGAACCGGCTATGGCTTGAATAACCCGGAAAACAATCATGGAACTTAAATTCCATGAAAACCCGGCTAAAATCGAACCTCCTATGAAAATCAGAAAACCGAGAATATATACCTTTTTCCGACCAACCGTATCGCCAAGTTTCCCCCAAATCGGAACAAAAATCGCGTTCGCCAAAATATAAGCCGTGGCAATCCATCCGGCCGCTGAGACGGTTATCCTAAAATCGTTGATTATTTTCGGCAAAGCCAGATTAACCACCGTCTGATCTAATCTTCCCAAAAAAGTTCCTATGATGACGGTAATAAGTACAATCCATTTCAAATTTTTCCCGTCTTTTTTCGGCATCAATTCTTATAAACCCAAATTTTTGCCGACATTCCGTTTTTCAATTCCGGATACTGACCGGCATCGAATCTTATTTTTACGTCAAAATCGTTTTCCTGCCTTTGGTTGGAAATATTAAAAACCACGTCGGAGTTTTTTGAAGTCGGGCTTATTTCATCGACAACTCCCTGATATTGTTTCGAACCGAAAGCGTCAATGGTAAAAATAGCCCTGTCTCCGACATGAATCTCGTCAAGACCCTTATCCTCTTCAAGTTGGCCTACAACCCGCAATTCTTGCGGCTGAATCATCGTGACCACAGCTTGTCCCGGATTAAATAATGTTCCTATATTCTTGTTTACCGAAATAATCAGCCCTCCCACCTGGGATTTTATAAGCTGATTTCCGACCAAAGCGACTGCAGTATCCGGACCGATTGTGTCCCCTTCCTGGACATAAACGTTCTGAAGTATGCCTGAGATTTGCGGCGCCAGTTGAATTTGCGGCGCTGAAATTTGCGAATTTTCTATATAAACTCTCGAATCCGCAACCTTCATGTAAGCAAAAGCGCCGATCGCTCCCCCGACAACAAGAATCAAAAAAGCGCTGATCATCATTATTCTGCGATTCAGTTTCTTGATTTCCGCTTCTTCGGATTTAATTTCTTTTGTAATCTTCTTTTCTTTATCAATGATTTCTTTTTCCAAATTTTTTACAGAATTATTCTCCATATTTTTATTCTCCAAAATTAATAACTTTATCGCCCTCGGAAAGACCTCTTAAAATTTCTATTTTTCCGTCCGCGCTTTCAATACCCGTTGTTACAATCTTTTGAATCGGCTGTCCGCCGGAACCCGGAATCAAAACAATCATTTCATCATTTTTTCTCATTACGGCTTCCCGCGGCAAAATAAGGACGCTTTGGTCTGTAACTGTAATAATGGAAACATTTGCCGTCATTCCCGCTTTAACACGGGAATCATCATTGTTAAATTGCAAAACAACTTTATAGCTTGGAGCTCCGTTAACGACGGTTTGAGCCGGATCTATAGTAACCACCTTGGCGGGGAAAACCGGACTAGAACCGTAAGCATCCAAGGTCACATTTGCGTCATTACCCGTTTTTATTTTAGCGATATCCGCCTCGGAAACATAGGTATCTATTTCAAACTGCTTGCCGGAAATAAGAGAAATTGCTGAAACATTGGGCGAAGCGATTTCCCCCAACTTGGCGTTAACCGCCGAAACTATTCCGGAAAACGGGGCTGTAATTATTCCTTTGGCAATTTGAGCCTGAACATTTTTCAGGGTAGCCAAATAATGATCGACTTGAGCTTGTTGAGCGTCGATTTCTTCCTGCGTATAACCAGCCTTAGTGACATTTAATTGATCCTGATAAGTTTGCACAACCAATTTTTGAGATTTAATTGTCTGGGATTCGGCATTTAATTCAGAAATAGCGCCGTTTACTTCCGTTCTCGCAATACTTAAATTATTTTTATACGAATCTATGCTTGACTGAGGAAAAGAAGGGGTCGGAACCGCCGATGATAAAGCATTTACGAGAATATCCAGAAAATCTCGTATCGCCGCCAGATGGTTTTGTGAATTTTCGATTTCATTTTCCAGATCGGAATCGGAAGAATTTGAGCTCATAGTCTCAAGTTCCGAATTCCAACTTGCCAATTCGCTATTTACCGCCGCCCTCTGGGATTCAGAATTTATTTTAAGTTGATTATCCGCGGGCTGAAAATTCAATGCAGGCAATTGAGTTTCAGGATTGGTAAAAAGATCATCCGTTTGCTTGCGTACGGCATCATCGGCTTTGGAATAAGCGTCCTGAATAGTGTCGTAAACGCCGGAATAAATGTTATTCAAATCCTGCTGAGCTTTTTGAAGCTGAGTAGTCGAAAGCGCGACCTGTTCCGGCCTCGGGCCGTTTTCCATTTCCTTGAGTTTTGCCGTCTGACCGTCTACGTCGGCCTGAGCCTGGTTAAGTTGCGCCACCAAATCGGAATTAGATAATTCGACGAGAGTCTGCCCGGCCGAAACGCTTTGTCCGATTTGAACGTTTACTAATGCGATTTTCCCGCCTATTACGAATCCCAAATCGGCCGATTGAGCCGGATTGACTTGTCCGGAAACATCAACTTCCTGCGTTATCGCACCCCTCTCCACCTGGGAAATTTTATAGGCGGGCAGAACGGAATTGGATTTGTAATACGCATAACTCACTCCGGCAATTAAAATTATTGCCGCGCCGGCGCCGATAATATAAGGATGCTTTAATAACTGGATTTTTTTGATTTTATTCATCCGCATGAACTTCTTTATTAAAATTAGCAAGAATTTTAATTACGCAATTTTCAAAAAAGAAATTAATTATTTTTTTATATTCCGCATCGATAAATCATATGCGAGGTTCGATATTTTCGACCAGTTCTTTCAGCAATTTCGTAATAATTTTCACCTTTCTTTCCCCCATTTTTCTGAGGCTTTTTGATACCGGACTCGAATCCAGCCCTTCCCTTATTCTCTTTACCAAGGCTGAACCTTTGGAAGTTATTTCTATCGGGATTTTTCTCCTGTCTTTCGGATCAGATCGCCGTATTACCATTTTTTTGTTCTCTAAAAAATCAACCACCGGAACCAATGAAGGCGGACTCACCAGCATCTCCCGGGAAATTTCGCGAATTGATTTTTTTCCGGAATAAATAAGCGTCAAAACAGCGTATTGCAAGGGCGTCATTCCAGAACTGGTCTTTGCTAATCGTTTTTCCAAATCAACTTTGGAATATCTTAAAATCCTAGAAAGTAATTTTTTAATCTCTGTATTATTATTCACTTAATTAAATATTAACCAACTTAATCAATTTGTCAAACTGTTTTTATCTTAGCGCATTTGAGAAAAAAATACCGTCCCGCTAAGCGGGACGGCTTTCACCTCCTTTCGTTTTTACTGGCTATCTCGTCTGACAACGCGGGCCGGAAAAATCATCATAATTACAAACCCAAGAAAAATTACTTTCAGGAAAGATAAAGGACCTTCCCCGCAAACCATAGCGATCCAGGATTTTATCCCTGGCAGCGGTTATTGGCTCCAGTTTTTTGTTCTCTTGCCATTCCTGCGAAGTTTCGTTATTGCAAACTTCGCAAAACTTCTTTTCCAGCTGGTTCAGGCGGTTGTAATCGCCGCCCGACACCAGGCCTGCCCGGAGAAGTTCCCCGGGCGTATAGGGGATCATCCGGTATTTTACCACGAAGATACCGGATATTATGACAAATAAAACCAAAATTAAACCGAATCCGAATCCTTTCACTATTCACCTCCGATGATTTATTAACTGCTTTTAAATGTATACTATAATATAGAATAAATATCAATCGATGTTTATATAATTTATATAGATTTCTTTATTTTATATACCGTTTACCTGACCATTAATCCGATTGCCATCCCCAGATAATACGGCCAAATCAGAATGGCCAAAATTCCTTTCCAAAAAAACGGGATCTGCAAAAATCCTAAAGTAAACAGCCATCCGACAATCCATAAAACTCCGGAAAAGCTATGCTGTTCGATCTTAATTCTTTCCATAATTCAATTATACCAATAAATTGCAGAAAATGACTTGAATGGACTTGAGCGCAAATTTATTCACGCATTCAGATTAATGCGGCGGAGCATCATTGCATTTATTACCACAATCACGGTCGAAGCGCTCATAAGAAGAGCCCCTATTTCCGGCCGCAATATAAACCCTATTCCCGCAAAAATTCCCGCAGCCGACGGAATCGTTATAATATTGTATCCGAAAGCCCAGACAAGATTTTGAACCATTTTGCCGTAAACCTTTCTCGATAGAATTAAAAGTCTGGCGATATCTTCAGGATTATTTCTCGTCAATATAACGTCTCCGGCCTCTACCGCCACGTCAGTTCCCGCGCCTATCGCAATGCCGACGTCGGACTGCATCAAGGCCGGGGCATCGTTTACTCCGTCTCCGACCATAAGGACAATATTATTTTTTTCTTGTAATTCTTTAATGTGCCGAAATTTGTCTTCCGGTAAAACTTCCGAAAAATAATCGTCTATTTTCAGTTCTTCGGCAACTTCCTTGGCCGCCAGTTCGTTATCACCGGTTATCATAGCCACTTTTATCCCGAGCGAATGCAATTTTTTCACAGCCTCATAGGATTCTTTTTTAATTTCATCGGCAAGAACAATAAGCCCGATCGTTTTTTTGTCATCAGCTACAAAAATTATCGTTTTCCCTTTTTCCGAAAGCTTTTCCGCTTCTTTTTGGGCTTTATTAATGTCTATGCCAAATTCCGCCAATAGTGATTTATTTCCAATAAAATAATTCCTGCCGGAAATTTTAGCGCGGCTGCCCTTTCCAATAATACTTTCGAATTCAGAGGCTTCCGCGAAATCCGTTCCTTTTGCTGCGGCATATTTAACAACAGATTGGGCGATTACATGAGAAGAATGACGATCTATGGAAGACGCGACTTGCAAAATTTCATCCTGATTGAAATTATCAAATGCCAAAATATCCGTAATTCCAAATTGTCCCCTAGTTAAAGTGCCTGTTTTATCAAAAACAACATAATCGGCTTTCTTAATTACTTCAAATTTTGATAAGTCCTTGATGAATACCCCGTTTTTCGCCGACAACGAAGTGGCTATCGTGGTAACCGTAGGTATGGCAAGGCCAAGAGCATGCGGGCAAGCGATGACAAGAACGGTAATCGCGAGAGTGATGCTGAAAACAAATGATTCTCCTACGATAAAAAACCAAATAATAAAAGCCAGCACGGCGACCGAAACGACGATAAAAGTCAGCAGAGCCGAAGCTTTATCCGCAATTCTTTGCGAATTTGGCTTTGTTTGCTGAGCCGAAGCGATTAATTTTTGAATTTGACCTATGGTTGAACGCTCTCCAACACGGATAATTCTAACGGTTAAAAATCCGTCCATAACAATCGATCCCGCCACAACCGAACTGCCCCTTTGTTTTTCAACCGGCTTTGACTCTCCGCTGATGAGCGATTCGTCTATATTTGATTGTCCTTCAATCACCGTTCCGTCAGCCGGAATTCTTTCTCCCGATTTTACGGAAACCAGATCATTTTCCCTGAGACTGCCGATATCAACATCTTCTTCATTGTTGCCCGATAACCGGTGCGCTCTTTTTGGAAGCAGTTTTGCAACCTCCGCCAAAGCATCTCCCGCAGCAAGGCTTGAACGCGCTTCGAGATAATGACCGAATAAAAGCACCCATATAAGAGTTGCTATTTCAAGATAAAATTCTGCGTTAAGGAACGGATAGAAAGTGGAAGCAGCCGAAAATAAGTAACCGGCCCCTACCGCAAGCGACACCAAAGTCATCATCCCGTATTTACGCATTTTTATCTCATGCCAGGCATGCTGGAAAAAAACCAGCGAAAAACCGAAAATTATCGTTGCAATCCCGAATTGAATCCATTTATCCAAATTGAACGCCGGAAAGCTTAAAATCCCTGCAACAGCCTTATTTGTTAAAGCCAAAGGAACAAGAAGAACGGTTACGATTAAAAAGCGCCGCAAAAAATCTCGGGCCGATCTATTATTTATATCTGAACCATGTTCCCCGGTATTATTCTGATGGTTTTCATGGCCGGAATGATTATGGTCTGAATGATCATACATATTTTTATAATTGCAACAATCCATCTTTTAAATCAAGGTTAATAAATCAGGATTAAATCGTCTTAAAAAGAATATCATTTGGTTTTGATAAATCCAACATAACAAAAACCGGCGCTTTTTGGGTCTTATTTTTTCAATGTTATTATAGTACACTTCTAAAATGGATTCTTTGACTCCAACAACTTGCCCGTTTTGCCATACAGCAATTTCAGCTGCAGATTATTTTTGTCCGAATTGCGGGAAAAAATTAAAAGACAAACCTCCTGCAACAACAATATCCAAACAAATAATTGTCTATTTAGTCAGTTTGCTCCTGCCTCCATTCGGAATTGTTTATGCCTGGAGATATTTAAAACAAGCCGACGGAAAATCCCAAAAAATCGGGATTGCGGCCGTTGTTTTAACCGTTATTGCCCTGGCTCTCACAATTTGGGCAACTAAATTAATGATTGATTCGATAAATCAACAACTAAATTCTTTTAATTCTTCATACAATCTGAATAATCTCAATAATTACGGGTTTTAAAAAACAAATAACCCGGCCTATCGGCCGGGTTATTTGTCCTCACTTGTATTACGGCATTATACCGTTAAATTAGATACGATGCAATTATGGCATATTGGTGCGAACAATATTAAATCTTCCAATCGTCTATTTTAAAATCTCCGTTTTTTTTAACCGTGAAATATGCTTTCAAAAAAGCTTTTATATATGAAAACTCCAGAGACATTCCCTCCTTTTCAAACCGTCGCGGAGAACTTTTCACTGCTATCTTGGGATCAAAAACAACTCTTCCTTTTTTCCGGCTGATTATCATTGCTATGATTGCATCATCTCCCCAAAACATCAAAGGAGGCAACCCGCCTATTTTGTCTAAAACTTCCTTTTTTACGGCAAAATTCCCGCCGATAATAACTCCCCCTTTTCGCCCGAAAACAAACAACAGTAATTTATCGACTTTCGGTAAAAATAAATCCGTAAAAATATGATTTGCCAAATTTTTAATTCCTTTGAATCCGTAATCAAATGGTCCCGAAACAGCAGCAACTTTTTCATCTTTAAAATCATTTTCTATCTTCGACAACCAATTTGCTGGCGCAATCGAATCCGCATCTAAAAAAGCGATTATTTCGCCCTCTGATTCCAAATAACCTCTGTTTCGCGCCATATTAGTCCCCCTTTTTGTTTCCAGTATGACTTTGTCGGCTCCCGATTTTTTCGCGATTTCCGAGGTCTTATCCGTCGAATTATTATCAACCGCAATTATCTCATAATCCCCGCGATTTATCTTCTGGTTTAAGAGACTTTTTATCGCCTGTTCGATATGCTTTTCCTCGTTATGCGCCGGTATTACAACTGAAAATTTCATCTCACACATAACTCCCGTCAGAGCGTCACAAAGTTATTCTTTGAATCTGCCCAATCCTTTAACGTGAAGCCTTAATGTTTTCTTTCGACTAAAATAATTATCATTTATCGATTTTAGCAAATAAACGAAAAATAATTTGGAGAAGTTATGTGCGGAATTCATTATCATTTTTTAATTTTTCTTTTTTTTCTAAAATAAAAAAACAAAACTGCCAAAACTGCTATAACAGCGACTGATATGTATATTCTTAATAAGCTGGGCAAAATGCTATAGCTCTTTCCTATTATATAACCAAGCATTATGAACTGACCAATGCCGAGTATTACTCCGGGAATATTAAATTCCAAAAATTTATCAAAAGCAAGATTAAAAGTTCCTGCTATAAAGGGCATAATCCATGAAAGCGGCCCGGCCAATCTGGCAGCAAAAACCGCGAAATTTCCGTATTTGTTGAAAAAATTTTCACCCCGTTGATAATTTTTTTCTGAAAAAATTCTGTTAAAAACCCGCCGCTTGTTTAAATACAAGAAAAAGCGGCTGCCCACTTTTCTACCGATCCAAAAATTAGTGCTGTCTCCCGATATGCCTCCCAAATATAAAGCCAATAATACAAACCATAAATTCAGATAACCTATCGCGACTAAAAATCCTCCTCCCACGAAAAAAATTTCTCCGTAGACAAACGGCGAAGTTATTATCAAAGTTTCAAAATAAGACCCCAAGAACAATATCAAGTAAGCATAGTGCTGATGCGTAAAAATCCATTGAACAAACGAATTAACTGCCGCTGGCAATGATAGCATTTTTATTTATTATTCGAAATCCTTGTTAAAAAATACTTTTAAATATTCCACGATGTAATTAAAAATCATTTTTGAAAAACCGTATTTTTCAAACCTTCTCGTGGAACTTCTGACCAATAAATCGGGATCAAAAAGCACTTTCCCGACCTTGCGGCTTATTAACATTGCAACAGCCGCATCGTCCCCCCAATATTTCAAAGGAGGCAATCCGCCGATTTTTTCCAATGCAATGCGTTTTGCCGCAAAATTTCCGCCGAAAATCATTCCGTTTTTTCTTCCGAAAACGACTCTTAAGACGTCCAAACCGAAACCTAATAAATATTTATCATAGAATCTTAGAAGAAAATAAGGAAGCCCCTTAACTCCGTACTCATAAGGACCGGAAACAGCCGCCACTCCTTTTTTATTGAGATCCTCATCAATTTTTTCAAGCCAGTTAGGTATCGGACTTGAATCCGCATCCAAAAACGCTACTATTTCCCCCTTCGAAATTTTAAATCCCGCCTGTCTGGCAATATTTGTGCCCTTTTCCGGCTCTTTTATTACCACATCCGCCCCTTCTTTTTTAGCCTCTTCGTACGTGTTATCCGTAGAATTATTATCGACAACTATAATTTCAAATTCGCTTCTGTCAACGACATTCTGCTCTTTCAAAGCTCTTATCGAGTTCTTAACATACTTTTCCTCGTTGTATGCCGGAATCACTATACTATATTTCATGGTTTTTCCTTTTTCTGATATGCCTGAAAATTTTCTTAAATCCTAAAATCATTAGGAATATTATAACTAAAATAATTACTATTCTCATAAGCCCTAACTTTACGATTACGGAATTCCATTCCTTCCCAAGTAGTCTGCCTAAAATCGCGTAACCACCGCTCCAGGTTATCGCCGATAATAAAACCGTAGTTAAAAATACTCTGGGCGGGATTTGAATCAATCCCGCGGCAACGGAAACATAACCCCTTGCATAAGGTATCAGCCTTCCCAGATAAATTTCCGTTTTTCCTCTTTTGGATATTTTTTCTTTAAAAGAGTCGATTTTTCCAACCGGCAGCCATTTCGGCGACTTTTTTTCCAATTCCATTCCGAAAAAATAAAAAACAAAGTATAGAATGGAAGTCCCCGTAAAATCTCCGGCAACCACTGTCAGAAATACCAGCGGAAAACTCAAAACCCCCATATAAGCTAGATAGCCGGAAAATAATAGAACCAGTTCGTTCGGAACAGGATTGGGCACTCCGATTTCCTGCAGAAAAACCAGTAGGAAAATCGCCAGATATCCGTGATGTGTTATATATGAAACAATATCAGCCGGCATATCTGATGAGTATAAACCATTTTTTATCGAGAAAGAAGAAGCATAACCGGATCATGGTCGGAAAGAGCCGGCTTTAAATGAATAGGCGAGTAAGAATCGATTTTGAAATTATATTTTGTGATATTTTTCACGAAAATATAATCGAGCCGCGCCGATTTTTTCGTCCTCAGCCTGTTAACAAGGGGATTTTCCAACCTGTAACTCGGTATTATAATCTCTTCTTTGACCAAAACCGGATGGATAAATCCGTTTTCTAAAAACAGCTGGGCGTCTTCGGTGTCCGTAATGCCATGCTGATTTAAATCACCCGTAAAAATTGCGGGTAATTCCTTGCGCCTGGAAACAATTTCGAAAATTCTTTTTAGCTGGCTTGAACGTATCTTCTGGTCGAAATTATAGTCTCCGGAGTGTAAATGACTATTTACCACGTATAACGATCCCGCCGGAGTTTCCAAAACTGCCTCCAGAATACCTTTCCTGCCGAAATATTCAAAGATTGAATATTCGAAAATCTTAAAAGGCGTAAATTTATCCTCTTTTATTTTGAATTTCGAAAATATAACCAAGCCGCCGGTTGTATCCAGAATCGTGAACGGCACCAATCTTTTTTTGTCGAGTCCCCGAGTCGCGTAATAGCCTTTGGACGCTAAAAAATTATATATTAATTTTCTGTCATCGACATCAAACGATTCTTGCAAGCAAATTATGTCCGCGTCCAGTTCCGATAAATATTTTGCTATAAGCCCGACTCTTTTGTACCTTTCTTTTACGAATAAGAACGGAAGGTCCCAGATATTGAAACTGATTATCTTCATAGTCATTATTTTTTATTTTAAACCAAAAATAAGAGCAAGAAAAATTTTCCTCTATTTTTAGGCCAGGTAAGAGATAAAATGGAGAATCTTGTATTTTGGACGAGTAATACCGCAGCGAAGGCTTAAAACAACTAGCTTACTGCAAATTATGTGAATGAAAAGAGTTGCGACTACGCTCCAGAATTTTATTCCAGCAAGACCTTCATTTTAATTTGAACTTGAATTTGTCGCCGGCCTTAATTGAATTGTCTGAGCAGTAATACTACCATCCGAATTTTGAGTTCCCGAAACAAAAATTTGGGATCCCGTTTGAATGTCGGCGCTTGAACCACTTACAGGCTTAGTTATGGCAGTAGAAGACGAGTAAAAAACGATTTCCGAGCTCCCATCCTTTAATTTCACGGTTATACTCTGGCTATCTTTTGATAATACATTTCCACTGATAACATTTCCACCGTTCTGCGTACCGCCCCGAAAACTGCCGATGCCCGAACCGCGCAATGATTGCAATAATTGCATCTTTTGGCTCTGCGGCATATTTTGAATATCCTGAGCCGTAATATTTTTTCCGGAAGAACCGGATCCGATAAAAAATCCCGCTATCCCGACCACTACCGCAATTATCGCCGTTACATAATTTCTTTTCATCCCGCATGCAGCTTCTCTGTTGATTTTATAAAAATTTTATTTTTATGAAATCAGACATGAAACCCGATTAGATTTATCCTCCCACAAATAAATTTTTATTTTAAAGAAATTATGCGTGGGATTCATGATTTCTTTTCTTGTAATATCACTCGACCAAGTGATTTTATCCACATTTTTCAGAAATAATATAATATTGTTGATTAAAGAAAATTTTATTTATGTCTGTACATTTAAATTTATTTGCGAATTTCAATGGGTTTACTCATAGCGCAACGCTTCTATTGGATTAAGTTTCGAAGCGCGTTGTGCGGGATAATACCCGAAAACGATTCCTATTATCGCTGACACGCCAAACGCCAATAAGATTGAAAACAGCGAGACTTGCGTCGCCATTCCCATAAAATTGGAAATTAATAAAGACAGCAGAAATCCCAAAACAATTCCTAAAAATCCTCCCGCAAAAGTCAGCAGAATCGCTTCCGCTAAAAATTGTAGGTTAATATCGCGCTTCTTTGCGCCGATTGCTTTTCTTAAACCAATCTCCCGCGTCCTTTCCGTTACTGTCGTAAGCATCATATTCATAATACCTATTCCTCCCACTATAAGTGAAATCCCCGCCACCGAAGCCAAAAGGATTGTGAATGTATTGGTAACCGATGACGCAGTTGATACGATATCCGCCTGATTCATGACAGAAAAATCAGCCGATTGCGGATTAGATATGCGATGCCGCGCAAGTAAAAGATCCGTTATTTGTTGCTGAATATCCGCCATAGAGTTTTGATCCGGTGCCTGAATGCTGATAGTTGAAACATAATCCACGCCAGCTAAAAGATGCTGCGCGGTCGTAATAGGTATAATTAAAAAATCATCCTGGTTTAAAAAGCCGCTCGATCCTTTTGAAACCGTAATACCGATGATATTGAAATCTATTCCGTTGATGCGCACTATTTTTCCGATAGGGTCAACTCCGTCTCCGAACAAATCGCTGGCCGTTGTCGGTCCGATTACCGCCACCCGCGCCATGCTTCGCACCTGATCGCTGGTTATAAAGGATCCTTCGGCAATGTCGTATTTTCTTATTTGAACGTATTCCGGTGTAGTTCCTATTACCTGAGTATTCGTATTTTGCCCCGGCACGATTACCTGGTATCTCTTTGTGATATCCGGAGCGACAGCCACGCCGCTGATATCGCTTGCTATGGCATCGGCATCAGCCTGAGTCAAAGTTGTTGCCGAACCTCTTCCGGCGCTGACTACGCCGCTACGCTGAGATCCCGGCATGACGACAATTAAATTGGAGCCGATGGATTGAATACTCGCCTGAATAGAATTTTGCGCTCCTTGGCCGATCGCAATCATGGCGATAACCGATCCGATTCCAATTACAATTCCAAGGATAGTCAATCCGGAACGGACTTTATTGGAGAGTAAAGCAAAAGTTGTTTCTTGTAATAGGTCAGAATAATCCATTTTAAATAAAATAATATGTTTAATTTATTTCCATGCGCTATATCGTACTATATAGCACCCAAAATTGAATATTGATTTTTTATTTGATCGTCGCAAATTAAAAATTTTCATAATTTCTTCATTCTTTCCACAATTCAAATTTTCAACTTCATAATAATTTGTCATTACGGACTTTATAACTTTATAACTCGCTTATTTTCATTCTTCTTGTCTTCCAGAACCGACCCGTCTTTAATATGAATAATTCTTTCCGCATGTTCGGCCACATAAGGTTCATGCGTAATAAGCACAACTGTTTTCCCTTCTGCATTTAATCTCTGGAACGTTCCCAAGACAATGTCTCCTGTTTTCGTATCCAGATTGCCGGTCGGTTCGTCCGCCAGAATAAGCGACGGACTGTTCACCAATGCGCGGGCGATTGCCACTCTTTGCATCTGCCCTCCTGAAAGCTGGTTTGAAAGGTTGTAAAATCTTGACTCGTCAAATCCCGCACTTCTAAGCGCTTTAATTGCTCTTTCTTCCCTTTCTTTCTTGGGAATACCCGCGTATATCAAAGGCAAGGAAACGTTTCTTACTACGGTAGCTCTCGGCAAAAGATTAAAGGCTTGAAAAACAAAACCGATTTTATTTTTCCGTATATCGGCCAATTCATCGTCAGAGAATTTTGAAACATCTTTACCGTCCAAAAAATATTCGCCACTACTGGGCGAATCAAGTGCGCCTAAAATATGCATTATCGTCGACTTGCCCGAACCGGATGGACCCATTATCGCCACAAATTCGCCGTCTTTTATTGTAAAAGAAATCCCTTTCAAAACTTTGGCTTCAACGCCGCCGGGATAATATGATTTTGTAATATTTTTAATTTCTATCATGAAAATAGTTTATAAAGTTATAATATTCATAAAGTTTGTAATATTTTTATAATGATAAACTTTAGATTCATATTCACTTTATTAACTTTAAAATATAAAGTCCCAATCTAATATCTGACGATCGTCAAATATTAGATTGGTTATACACATTGACATATGAAATTATTTTAACCACCAAATCCGCCGAGCATTCTGAAGCCGCGGCCGCCCGCCGCTGGACTTTTATTTGCAGACGCATTATTAGTTGTCGCATTTGTCGCCGCGGATCCGGCAATTATCCTTGTCACAACATTATCCCCCTCATTAACCCCGCTTAAAATTTCCGTATTCGTATCGTTTTGAATTCCCGTCTGAACCGGCATTTGCGAAACGCTGCCATCCTTGTTTAAAACCTGAACATAACTGCTGTTTCCCTGCGTTTTTATCGCGCTATTTAGAACATATAAAGTATCTTGCTTTATATCGGTGATAATTGATGTATTTACGGTCATTCCCGGCTTCACACTGTTTAAATCCGTATTAAACCCTATCTGCACGTTATAAGTGGTAACTCCCTGACTAACAGTTCCCACAACATCAATTTGATCAACCGTTCCCGCCAAAGTTAAATTAGGGAGAGCGTCAAAAGACAAGGTTGCTTTTTGCCCCAACTTTACGTTGGCGGCATCAACTTCGTTTAATGAAATCTCGGCGATTTTTTGCTTGGTTATCAAAGTTACAGCCGCCGAAGATGAATCGGTCTGTTGGCCGGGGATTAAATTCACTTGCGCAACTTGCCCGTCAAAAGGAGCCGTTATCACGGTATTGCTCAAAGAATTTTCCGCAACCTGCACCTGTGCATTAGCGCTATCTACCTGAGCTTGAGCCGCTGCCAAATCTTCCGAAGTTGCCGGCTGTACCTTTAAATTGTAATTTGCTTGAGCTTGATTCAAAGATATCTGTGCCGAATCGATTTGCTGCTGAGCGCTTTCAATCGCCTGAGTCTGACTTTGCAAAGCAGTTTGATAAGCGTTGTAATTGGTTAAATAATTACTCGCCGCTTTATTCGGAAGCGTAATCGTCCATGAATCATTTACATTTATTCCGCTTGGAAATTGAATGTATAATCCTTTGGTGCCGAATGGCGTTGGAATACCGTAATTGATTTGATTGCCGCCGATATTTTCCAAACCGCTTATAGAATAGTAATCGGGCTTTGTGCTAAACGAGCTGTGCAAGGTTATCACATACTGACCTTCCTGCTGCCCGCTATATGTTCCGGTTATTGTCGGCGATGAAGATGAAATATTATTTATATCCGGAGCGGCGGAAATATCGGAATTCAAATAATTTCTGTATGCGTTATTAACTGCTATCTGCTGCTGATTCTTCACATTATCCAAATTCTGCTTGGCATTATTGAGCGCAAGCTGCGCGGCATCAACCGACGATTGACTTACGGCAACATCCGCATTAGTTGCACCTGCCGCCAACTTTTGGTAGCTGGCCTGCGCGCTTTCCAATCCGGCTTTTGCCTGCGCAATACTTGCCAGGGCGCTCTTCTGATCCAATACCACCAAAGTTTGACCGTCTTTTACATATTGGCCGGCTTTAACATCGACAGCAACAACAGTTCCGGAAGTCTGGGATTTTAAATCAAGCTGGTTAGAAGGGGAAACTTGTCCAGTACCGGTTACATAAGATGTTATAGTTCCCTTCTCAACTGGAGCGGTAACATACTGCGTCGCCTGAGTGCTTGGCTTTAAAGCATAGATTCCCAACCCTATAACTGCCACACCCACAACTCCAATCAAAATTTTATGTTTTTTGGAATATTTTTTCATAAGAAATTAATTACTGTTAACCCTTATTAATCTGGCCTCAATCTGGCCCTGGTTATTCGGGGTTCCGATCGCGATAATTTGATTGTTCACTTTAATATCCTGCAGCTGCAAAGTTCCGCTTGCATCGCTAATCACCGTTGTCGATGAAGCGATAATTATTTTATCGTTGTTATCTTTATCCTTAATTGCCAAAGCATTGCCATTTATGCTTTCCACCTTTCCGACAACTCCATGAGCATTTATAAATTTCCCCCGAATAAATCCGAATGGCCCGTCTCCCGTTATCGGTCCGAAAGGCATCATTGAACCGAAATTCCTGTCGTAATTCTCTTTCCATGAATAAGAAAATCTTGCTCTGTGATAACCGACGAATACCCCGAAGCTGAATGCCAAAATCATAATTATCAAAGATAAAATTATTCCCGCGATTATTTTTAAATTTTTTGATTCCGTTAAATTTTTCATCCCATATACGATTTCCCTCCTAAAAATTATTTTGAAAAATAATTTTTAATTCTGAAATCATTTTTTATCTTTTTTACGTTTTATATTAAATCAATCTTAAATCCCGAATATAGTTTATCTAAACATTCAAATAAATAAAATTATGCGCGGGATTCATACTCGTGATTCGTTAAACTCCGGCGAGTATAATCTTCTGCTGTTTTTCAAGAAAATAAATGACTCGACTATTACAAATAGAAATACCAAAGATATAAGAGCCTGCTCCAGGGGAAATGATTCAACCAAACTCAAAGAAAAATCTCTCCAGTTGGCAAATGCATCCGCCGGATCATTAACCAGCAACCTTAAAAAATACCCGAATTCGGACTGAAAAATACTCTGGGTAAACAAATAAAAGATAAAGCTAAATCCTCCGATTGAAAAAGACGCTAAAGCTCCAAAAACAGCCACCCTTTTCCTAAAAATGGCTTTTTTTTCGGCCTTTATCCGCCCTTTAATATCGTTAAAAAGCTGTTTAGGCGGTCTTATCGGCTTAATCTCCGCGATATCTTTTTCTTCCATAACTATAATTACGGAAGAAAATTTTTATTTTGGTGCATTACCCTTTTTTCTAATCGCAAGAATCCCTCTTCTATATGTGCTTTTAACCGTATTTAAAGGCTTTTTCATCATTTCGGCAATTTCCTTAAAAGTGAATTTATCAACATCGTGAAGCGTTATAATCCGCTTATGTTCGGAACTTAAATTGCCGAACAAAAGTTTTTTCTCATACGGGTCGTCCAGTCGGTCCAATTTTGCGGTTAAAATATCCATTAAACCATTTTCGCCGGCGTCTTTTTCCAATACAGAGAACGGGATCTCTGTTTTTTTTCTCAGCCAATCGATGCAGGTATTTTCGGCAATCGCAAAAATCCAGGTTTTAAACTTCTTTCCCTGATCGAATTTTTTGATATTTTTCCAGACTTTTATGAAAATTTCCTGGGAAATATCGGAAGCGTTATTCGGGTTTCCGGTATAGCGCCGGACAAATCCGTACATTAAAGGTAGATAGCGCTTAACCAGTTTCTCGAAAGCGATTTCATCGCCGTCCAAATACGCTTTTATCAAATCTTCATCGGAAAATTTATTTAGATCCATAAAATTTTGATTAACGTGATTATAGCACAAACGTTTAAATTCTATTATAAATAAAAATGTGACGAAGGTCAAAATTATTTAAATTTTTCATTTTTGATTTTGTTTAAAATTTCCTTCAGATTTTCCAAACTATCCCAATCGTAAATGGAAATCGGCAATGCCGTTTTGTTCAGTTTCTTCAAATCAGTAATTTTTTTCTTTGTTTCTTCAGGTCTAATTAGATCTGTTTTTGTCAAAAACAAATACTCCGCCTTTTTTGCCAACCCAAAGCTGTATTTCTTTAATTCATTTTTAATCGTCTGATAATCTTTTTTCGGATTTTCCGATTCGGCGGAAATAAAATGAAACAGGATTTTCGTTCTTTCGATATGCCTCAGGAATTTAATACCCAATCCTTTTCCCGTCGATGCTCCTTCAATCAATCCCGGAATATCTGCCAAAATCAATTCGTAATAGACTCCCAAATTCGGCTCAAGGGTAGTAAACGGATAATTGGCCACCTTGCTTTTGGCCGCCGTTAATTCGTTTAGTAAACTTGATTTGCCCGCATTGGGAAGCCCGACAAATCCTACATCAGCAATCAGTTTTAATTCCAATCTGATTGCAAATTTTTCGCCCGGCAAACCTTCTTGAAATCTTTCCGGACTCGGATTTTTTGGTGATCTGAATAAAAAATTCCCTTTCCCGCCATGGCCTCCGCTTGCGATCAAGATCCTTTCGCCGATTTTCACAATTTCCTTTTCTTCGCCGGTATCCAAATTATGAATAACCGTACCGATTGGAATTTTAAGCACGACATTCTCTCCGGCGCGGCCGTCATTAAACTGCGGCTTCCCATTCTGACCATTTTCCGCATAAAATTCTTTTTTGTTTCTAAACTGTTTTAACGCGCTTAAATCCGCGGTGCCCTCCAAAAAAACATTGCCGCCGTTTCCCCCGCTGCCTCCGGCAGGCCCAAGACTCATCAGATTCTTATTCCAGGCAACCGCTCCCCTGCCTCCGTTTCCTCCTCCCGTTTTAATTATTACGTCATCAATGAACATAATACTAAAATTAAATGGTTTTTGGGTTGGATTCAACTAGGTAATCATTATGAACAAAAAACAGCCGGGCGGTATTCGCCAAAACAATTATCGAACTTACCTCATGGAATATTGCGGTCTGGAGTAATGTAATGACACCGAAAACAGCAAGAGCGCCTGCGATAACATGAATTGCCGTGGCTGAAATAAGATCCTGTTTTATGACTGAAATTATTCTTTTCGCATTATTGATTACTTCCGGAATTTTCAAAAGATTCTCTTCAACAAGCACGACATCCGCCGCATTAGTCGCAATATCCGTCCCGCGCACTCCCATTGCTATTCCGACAGCAGCCGCGGAAAGAGCGGGAGCGTCGTTAATTCCGTCTCCGACCATAATCGCATGCTCATTTTTCAACTCCATCTCGTGAATCCGTGAAATTTTGTCCTGAGGCGAAAGATTGGCCGCGACTGCAGACTTATCAAGTTTTAAAAGTTCCGAAATATAGTTTGCGACCATCCGGTCATCTCCCGTCAAAATATGCAAATCATATCCTTCATTTTTCAATATCTGGATTACTTTTGGCGTTTCCGGCCGCAACATATCGGCTATGAATATTCCGCCCAAGAGTTCTCCGTTTTTTGAAACAAAAACCGGCGTTTCTCCGTTATTTTCCCGCTCTGCGGCAATATTTGTAAAATCCTTATTGAATGTCACACGCTGATTCTCCAGAAATTTTCTGCTTCCCACCGCAAATTTATCGCCGCTTCGTTCGGCGGTAAGACCTCCGCCTTTCACGGTATGAACCTCCGAAAATTCGTTAATGGCAATATTTTTTTGCTCCGCTTCGCGGATAATCGCCCGGGCAATTTCATGCTCTGATTTTTTCTCCATCCCGGCCGCAAGCGCCAAAAAATTATTCTCGGCGGCATAATTATTCTCGTTTATTAAAACAACGTCTCGAACTGATGGCAAACCAACAGTCAATGTTCCGGTTTTATCAAAAACGATATGTTTAATTTTAGTAAGATCTTCTATGGTTTCGGAATTTTTTATAAGAATTCCGATTTTAGCCGCCGTACTTATTCCGATACTGGCGGAAACCGGACCAATAATGGCGAAAATAATCGGAACCATGGCAATCCAAAGTCCCAAAGCATGGAAAAGATTGCCGGTCAGAGCATATACCGCAATAACCAAAAATGCGGCAACAACGGAAGTATACTTTGCATATTGATCGATAAATCGCGCAATTGGCGCTTTTTCCCGTCCCGCCTCTTCGGCAATTTTCCTTATTTGAGAAATCGTGGAATTTTCCCCCACCCGGGTAGCCCGTACCTCAAAATAATCCCCGGCATTAATGGATCCCGCCGGAATCTCAACTCCTTTTGCGGCAGAAATCGGCCGTGATTCGCCGGAAATTACCGATTCATCAAGCAATGCGGCATCGGAAATCAGAATACCGTCCGCTGGAACGCGGCCACCCGGCCGCACAGCGATCGTATCGTTAATTTTAATACCGGCAATATCAATTTCCTTAATTTCCTCTCCTATCTTAATAAATCCGGTATGCGGAAGATAAACCGTTATTTTTTCAAGAGATTTCCGCACCCTTTGCAGAATAATATCCTTAAAAAGATCTCCGAAAATCATAATAAGGACAAAAGCTGCGGCAATGGAAATGGAATTAAGATACACTAAAAGATATACGGTAAGCAGCATGGAAATGCCGATATCGAATCTTCGATGAAAAATATCTTTTAAAGCGTTCATTGCCCGCGGCCATAATGCGATCGTAAGAAAAATAAACCCCGGCCATTTAAGCGGTAAATGATAATGATTCGAAGCCGCGTATAACAGCAATATAACGGGAAATAAGGCTCTAATAAGGAAACTTAGAATTATTTTTTTCATCTTGAGATTTATTTCAGCTGCCATAAAGCGTTCCCCGAGCTTACGCTTGAGGCATTGACTCTTTCAGACATTCGGCGGCAGGCGGCCGGAAATTCCGGCGCGCTTGCAAATTTTAGAATCATTGAAAAATTTACGCAGTCGCAACATCGGGAACTTTCATAATCCAATAGGCTAGTAATTTTATCCGGTCATTGAAAAGAAACCATACAAGCGCATAAACCCACACAAAAAGTGCCCAACCCCAGCCGATTGGCGCCATAAATATTCCGTAAACCGCGATAAAAGTGGCAACGGCTTGGGTAACGACAACTGCCCAAAACAATATTTTCGCCGGTCGCTTGGACCAGAACGGTCCTCGTGTGCGGGTAAGAAAAATAGTAAGATGCCCTGCCACAGAAAGCTTCAGGTACATAAGAGTCTGGATGTGCAATTTGTCGATATGGAATATCCGTTCGCCCAGATAAAAAAGTATAAACGTTGACACGACGCCAATCACGCCAAGCACGGTGGAAATACCAATAACTGTTTTCATTTCCCAGGCTTCCGGTTTTTTTTGATAATTAACTTTGTCGTACGCAATGGAAAGAATCGCACCGTCGTTTAAAAGGGCAAGTATGACAATCATGATAGCCGTCACGGGATAAAAATTAAAAATAATAATGGAAAGAGTCATAAAGAAAAGCACACGCAAAGTCTCTGCCATTCGGTAAATCGCATAACTTTTCATTCGCTGAAAAATTTTTCGACTTTCTTTAATGGCATCGATTATCACGGAAAGTCCCGGGGTAAGAAGAACAATTGACGCCGCTGCACGCGCGGCATCGGTTGCGCCGGAAACGGCAATTCCGCAATCCGCCCGCTTCAAAGCCGGAGCATCATTTACGCCATCGCCCGTCATTCCGACAATATGTCCGTGCTTTTGGAGAGCCCCCACTATGTTAAATTTATGTTCGGGGAATACCTGAGCGAATCCGTCCGCCTGCTCTATTTCATGAACGGTATTTTTATCTAAATCTTCACTGGTATTGGCGGATAATTCGCTCGCGTCAAAAAAATTTTCGCCCATGCCCAGCTGCCTCGCTGTTTCTTTTGCGATTGCAAGCTGATCTCCCGTAACCATCTCCACTTTGACGCCCATATCGCGGGCAGTTGCAATGGTTTCCTTGGCGTCCAAACGTGGCGGGTCAAAAAGAGGCAGTATGCCTAAAAACTGCCATGCGCCTTCTTCATCCGTACGAGCAACGCCAAGCGAACGATACCCGCGCTTCGCGAATTCATCCACTGCTTCTTGCACGCGAAATTCAACCGCGCTTCTATTTTCCGCAAGCGCAAGAATTATCTGTACAGCTCCCATTGTTGTTTTAAAAATTTTTCCGTCCGGCGTTTTAACCGACGCCTCAGAACGCTTGCTTACCGGATCAAACGCCCGAAAATGAACGATCTCGTACGAATAAAGTTCGTTTTGATTTTTTAGTCCGTTAATAACCGCGATATCTATAACGTCATTGTCTTCGGCTCGCGCGGCAAGAGCTCCCATAAGGACAATCTCTTCAGGGTTTAGATTGTTTAAGGTGAACGGCTCACCGAGCGTTAATGTATTTTGAGTAAGCGTTCCGGTTTTATCCGAACAAAGTGTGTCTATTCCGGCCAATTCTTCAATAGAAGAAAGTCTGCTTACAATTGCTTGCTTTTTGGCAAGAATCCGCGCACCAACCGCCATCGTAACTGAAAGAACAGTCGGCATTGCAACTGGAATTGCGGCAATAAGCAAAACAAGGACAAATTCCAGAGTCGTCAAAAAAGGATCCCCTCTGAAAATAGCTATGCTAAGAATAAGCAGCACAAGAACCACGGCAAGAATAATAAGATAATTTCCTATTGCAATAACCGCACGCTGAAAATGGCTCATATCATGCGATTTCCCGGCAAGTTTTGCGGTTTTTCCAAAATAAGTTCGGCTGCCAGTTCCGTAAATAAACGCATCAATTTCACCGCGACGGACAATGGAACCGGAATAAACGGGGTCATTCGTGCTTCTGGTTACGGGAAGCGATTCGCCGGTAAGCGTGGACTGGTCCACTTCGATAGGATCGCCATCCAAAAGCCGCGAATCAGCCGGAATAATATCGCCGAGTCTTATGCGGATAACGTCTCCGGGAACAAGCAAACGCGCCTCTTTCGATATCCATTTTCCGTCACGCCTGACAAGCGCCTTAATCGCAAGTTTTGCCTTAAGCGCTTCGATTACGTTGCCCGCCTGGTATTCTTCAAAAAAACCTACTAATGCATTTGCGAAAAGCAAGACCAGAATGATAAAAAAGTCCGCCCAATGTCGTACGCCTGCCGACAGAATAAGAGCAGCTTCAATCATCCAAGGAATCGGCCCCCAGAAATAAGAAAAAAATTTAAAAAACGGATTCTGTTTTTTTTCTGCGATTTCATTCGGACCATATTCTGAAAACCGCTTTTCCGCTTCAGCAGAAGTAAGTCCGCCCGAAGTCGCGCCAAGCTCTCTTTCTAATTCGCTTAAAGATACCGATTGCGGATTATCAATCATATCTTTAAATTATAGTTCTTGAAAAATAAATTTCAATTTGTCAAAATCCTCTCAAAAAATAAAATGCTATTTTGTAACCGAAGAATTATTCATCGATTGCAAATTCCAAAAATTTCTATAAACACTGTTTTGTTTGTCTAATAAATCTTGATGATTCCCGATTTCCACGATCTTGCCTCTCTCTAAAATGATTATTTTATCCGCATTCATAACAGTGCTCAACCTGTGCGCTATTATAAAAGTGGTCCTATTTTTAATTAATCTTTCCAAAGCTTCTTGAACCAATTTTTCGGAAACCGAATCCAGCGAAGAAGTGGCTTCATCTAAAATGAGAAATTTGGGGTTGCGCAAGATTGCCCTTGCAATCGCAATTCTCTGTTTTTGCCCACCTGAAAGTTTTATTCCTCTTTCTCCGACTATTTGATTGTACTTTTTCGGGAAACTTTTAATAAAACTATCTGCATTTGCCGCCCGAGCCGCTGCCACGATTTCTTCAGTCGTCGCTTTCGGATTCCCGTATTTGATATTATTTTTAATCGTATCATTAAATAAAATAATCTCCTGAGGGACTAAGACCATATTACTTCTCAACGACTTAAGGGTAATTTTTCTGATATCTTTCCCATCAATTAAAATTTTTCCGGAATTAGGCAAATAATATCTGCCCAGCAAACGGGCCAAAGTTGATTTCCCCACTCCGCTTTTCCCTACAATTGCCGCGGTCTCTCCGGAATTTATTTTAAAAGATACATTGTTTAAAATCGGTTTTTTCTTCTTATACCCAAAACTGACATTTTCAAAAATAACTTCTCCCTTCATCTCGCTCAAATCTTTTGCTCCCGGAAAATTTTTTTCTTTCAAAACGTCGTAATATTGGGCAGCCTTCTTTACACTCAAAACACCCACTCTGGCCAAACGATATTGTTCCGCCAATTGTGACAACGGCGAGAAAATGAATCCAATATACCCTATAAACATAACCAATGTCCCTGGAGTAAGGGAGTTATTTCTCAACATAAAAACGCTTATTGAAAAAATAGAAACAAAACTGAAACTGAAAATCACCCTTTGCCAAGCATTCATTTTATGCCAAATCATCAGCCACCTCATATAAGTCTGTCCCACAGCATTAAATCCCCTGGAATTTTTCTGCCTTTCATATCTTTCAGTTACCGCCGCTTTAACCGATTCCGTATTCAAAACAACATCGTAAATATTTCCATAAACACGGTCCCATCCTTGATTAATGGTTTTTTGATTTTTGACTATTTCTTTTGTGTATTGAAATGTCACTAAAACATACAAAAATCCGGAAATTAATAAAATCAAACTTAATTTCCACTGCACAAAAATAAGAATAATCAATCCAACAATTAAAGAAACCATTCCCGGCAAGAAATTGAATAACGTTCTTTCAATCAAGGCTGAAAGTTGATCCATTCCCCTGTCAATTCTTTTTAAAACTTCTCCGATCTTTTTCTCTTTATGAAATTTTAAAGGCACCTCGGTTAGATGAGAGTAGAGATCAACGTACATTTCATTGGAAACGTCATTTGCTATTTCCGAAGCAATCCTCTTCGTCCATAAATCCAACCAATCGCCCAGAAGCGACAAAAAAAGCCAGACCGCAATAATTCCGAATATCAAATCTAAAGAAGAGCTCGGTTTTATAGCAATATCAACCAATTTCCCGTAAAGATAAGGGATAAAAGCCGTTATGGCGCTTACGAATAAAGCGGCAAAAATCCCCCGGAAAAACTTCCTTTTTTCGATCCTTTCCCATATTAAATTGAATTCTTTGGGAAGTTTTACCATAAAATTAAAAAGCGACTAATAAATAATCGCTATTTAACGAATATTAAATTATACCACAAAGAATATAATAGTCAATCGAAAGGTAAATAATGCCTTTCGGTTATTTTGGAGGCCCGATTTATTCTAACTTATTATATGCCATTTTTTTACCTCAGCTTCTCGGGTTAATTTGTTATTTCTATTTACAACTGCTTTGATTTTTGAATATTCAAGCATTGGCAGATCATTCATGCTATCGCCCACTCCGATCAATGGCTTTGATTCACTGTCTATATAGCGCTTAATGCAATCAACTTTGCCGATTCCCAGCGTAAATGGCTCTATGAAATCATCTATAAAAATTCCGTTTTCTTTCTTTAACCTCATGCCTATGCAATCCGCCGATAAGTTATAATATTTTAAAGCAGCTTTTATAACCGGCTCCGAAGATGCCGTTATAACATAAACCCTTATCCTTTTGGAAATGATATTGCTCATCAAATTAATCACATTTTTTCTAATAACCAGTCCTTTTGCGATTTCGACTCCGAAAAGATTACCTCTGACTGGAATATTGCCCTCGGATTTGATTGTTGCAACGGTTAATTTTGCGACATCTTCTTCCGTAAATCCTGCCAAGGTCCTGACCGCGTATTTATAAGAATCTGTAAATCCATCCTTGAGAAGATCATGATATTTAAGAAAAACTTGTTTATGATAATCTTCTCTATTTTCGGCCAATGAGCAATTCTCAACCAATTTGCCGTTCTTTATTAAAGAATTCCTGCACATATAAGCAAGCAAGGCCTCTTGGACGTCATTCACTATGCAACTGTTATCAAAATCAAAAACCGCGAAATTCTCTCCAGTTATATTTTTCTGAAGCTCTTTTTTAATATCTTCTGATATGGAAGTTAAAATGTCATTCATCTTATAATCAGCCATACGCTATTTATATTATTGCTATTAGCCGATCAGCTATTTCGTCTTCACCCCCTGATCCCAATAAAATCCGGGAATAAAAATGGAGACTTGAGCGTTTTTTCTGGCATTATTCAACCAATCGTTTATGTTGCTTCCCCCCATTGCCAGCCGTCCGTCCAAAATTTCTTCTTTGGCCTGAGGAATTAATACGTAATCTTTGAACTCATAATTGGATAAACCGTATAAAATTTCCGTTCCTTGTTTAAGACTTTGATCATCCAAATTTATGTTGCTTAATTTATTGTCCAGAATTTGATTCAAATCATTTGAAGAAATTCGTTTGGCTAATTCTTGGTCAATCAGAGAATCATCTACCATGGAATCCAAAGTTGCTCTTTTTATCTCATTTTGAGAACCGCTGGAATCCAAAATCTTCAGATCTTTATTTTCTATCTTTAAATCGTTTTGGTAAAAATGCCGGGCAATGTCGTAATTGCGGGAAAATTGATAAAAGAAAATGGGCTTTCCATTTACCGTCGCAACCGGCCAATAACCGACAAAAACCAAGATTAAAATAACCGCCAAAACGACTAAACCTATTATTATTGAAATTTGTTTAATGGACATCAAAAAATAGTTAATGAGTTCGCGTGTTAACGGATTATTTTAAATTTATTAATAACCCTTACTGGGTGATAATCATCATTTGTTCATCCGGCTTTTTGTAGTTGAATTTCGATCTTAGTTCCTTTTCTAAATTTTGAGGGTTGGAGAAATAATCGACTTGCGCCTTTAAATCCGCATTCTCTTTTTGAATAGAATTGTATTCATCCGTCATTTGCGTAAGATCGTTCTTTAATTTCTGTTCTTGTCGGAATGTGATAATCGTTTGCGCAAGTAATGCCCCCGCAAAAATAACCAATATCGCAAAAATAACTTTTTTCATTCCGTTTATTATATAACAGCCGCATCACTTCTTCAAAAGTTCCTTGAATACTTCCGCAGAAATATTTACTTTTGCCATTCCCAGCAGTTTTTTCTTTCCTTCCTTCTGTTTTTTCCATAATTTCATTTTTCTCGTCCTATCTCCCCCGTACAGATATCCCGTCACGTCCTTCCTCATGGCCGGAATCGTTTCCCGAGCGATGATTCTTGATCCGTTAACGACCTGAATCGCTTGAAGAAATTGCTGCTGAGGCAACAACCTTTTCAATCTCTCCGCCATTTGTCTGGCTTCGTATTCCATTTCCGATTTCGGAACGATGCGCGAAAGACCGGTTACCATATCGCCTGCCACTAAAACATCGATTCTCGCCAAATCCGCTTTTTTATAATCGCTTAATTGGTAGCTGAAAGAAGCGAACCCATGCGTTGCCGATTTCATCTGATCGTCGAAATCCGAAATTAATTCCACCAAAGGCATTTGCGTTTTTATTAAAATCCTTTCTCCTATGTTTTCCGTTTCCAAATTCCCCATCCTGAAAACATCTTTCAACTTCAAAATGCTCCCAAGATAAACTGCCGGAGTCAAAATTTCCAAATCAATCATCGGTTCCCAAATCTCTTCATATTCAGCCGGCAAATCTCCCGGTTTATCTATTGTGATAAATTTATTTCTCGCTTTTACGTTGTATGAAACCGAAGGAAAAGAATTCACCGTCCGTACATTAAATTCTTTTTCCAGCCTTTGGCTCGTAATTTCAAAATGAAGCTTTCCCAAAAATCCAACTTTAAATCCGCGCCCCAAAACTTCGTTTGCATCCGGTTCTATTTTTAATGCCGGATCGTTTAATCTTAATTTTTGGAAAGATTTTTTTAATTCTTCGTATTTATCTCCTTCGTTCGGAAAAAAGGATACAAAAACCCTTGCCTGCGGCTCTTCGTATCCGCCAATAGCCTCGTCTCCGATCGTATCTCCGATTTTCAACTTATCCGGATCTTTTATTCCCGTCGCGATGTATCCGATATCTCCGGCCTCGATTTTATTTTCCGCTTTCATTTGCGGGCTGAAATATCCAATTTCTTTTATTTTTATTTTTGCATTTGCCGCAATCAGTTTTGTATCCTGATGAGCCCTGAATTCTCCGCCGAAGACCCTCACAAAAGCGATTATTCCCTTGTGATCGTCATAAAGCGAATCAAACACCAATGCAGAATTTTTATAATTTTTTCCTTCGGCATTCCGCGTTCTTTCGGCATATTTCTGCGACAACGCAGGAGCGGGAATTTTTTCAATAATGCCCCGCAATAAATCTTCAACCCCGGCTCCGGTTTTTCCGGAAATCCTATAAATTTCATTTTCTTCGCAACCGATTAATTTTGCGGTTTCTTTAATGATTTCGTTAAGTTGCACCGGATTAAGATCAATTTTATTCACTGCGCCGATTATTTTTAATCCAGCCTTTTTCGCCATCTCAAAATTCGCCAAAGTTTGCGCTTGAATTCCCTGAGTCGCGTCTACCAGCAAAACCACCCCTTCCACGGCCTTAAAAGACCGCGAAACCTCATACCCGAAATCCGGATGCCCGGGAGTATCAATCAGATTCAGAATATATCCATCATAAACCATCCTGACAGGAGTCATTTTTATCGTAATTCCTCTTTCCCTCTCCAATTCCAACGAATCCAAAAATTGATCCTTCATTTCTCTTGGCTCAACTGTTTTGGTTATTTCCAACATTCTATCTGCTAATGTAGATTTTCCATGATCAATATGCGCGATAATGCAAAAATTCCGAATATTTTCTAAAATCATTTTAAAAAATCCTCTGCAAGAGGATAAAAATTCATCTGTTATTTATTAATCATGCCCTAAAAACCCTGCCTTGACAAGAGAGAGAGAAGATATGATGTATTATAAAGGTAATCAAAAAATTAATAAATCTTTTATGGAAAAATACGAATCGCCTTTCGAAGGAGATAAAAAAGCAGAAGAAATAATGGCTGAAGGAGAAAGGAAAATGAGCGAGTAAAGAAAAGATGCTTATTACAACGGTTTTCGTATGGGGTTTGAAAAGGGGGTATCAAGGTTTACTGACGAAATTAAAAATAAAACAGAAGGAGAAAGAAAATTGCACCTTAATGATAGAATTGAAATTGGAATGAATAGCGACAATACAATAAAGGAAGAGTCCGTCGAGTTAATCATCTCACCGGAGATATAGTTATTGATGTCGCGAACAACCGTCCTTTTCATGATAATGAAATAGAGATAAACATAAAGAAGATTACAAAAATAAGGCACTTAAAAAATAAATAAAAAAAGAATCGGACATTGTCCGATTCTTTTTGCTAACATCTAATTTCTAAAAACTAACAACTAGTCAGTGCTCATATCCAAAATTTTCCCGAAAAATTCTTTTTGCTGCTCCTTAAAATTATCCTTTATGACTTCCTTTACCAATTCCGCATAAATATGATGTTTTCCGAATCTATTTATTTTTTTCGTGAAAATTTCCCGTTCTTTTTTCTGAACTTCTATTTTGAACTGCTGGCCGTCGAAAATTTTCTGAATATCAAACGCTTTAAAATCCGCGCCATCTTCGCATCCGTAAGAAATGACTTTGCCGGCGAAATTATTCGCTAAATTTTTCACCCTCTGATCATCCGTATTCAGAATTGCCAGCCCGTTCCAAGGCAACGCCTTGATTAGTTTTCCGTATTCCGCCGCAATCTCGTCCAAACTCTCAAAATTTTCCCTGTAAATAGCTGTAATTCCGTTTAAAATAACCGCGTTCGGCCTGACAATGCTTAACAAATAATCCATATCGTCCGGATGGTCGATTGCCATTTCCAAAATCAAATAATCCGGAGATTTCTTTTTCTTTGAGGGAATCACTGATTTTAATCCTTTCCATAATATTTTAATCCATTTTTCGAAATCTTTTTCCGCTCCCGGCAATCCCAAAATAGAAAGCGGCAATCCGATTTCCGCGTTAAAATTTTTCTTATTTGCGCCGAACGAAAAGCTGCGTTCTTTTAAAGCTTCTATTATTTTGTCTTTCAGCCAAATTCTTCCCGTTGTCCCGCTGATTACAATTACGTACGGTTTGTTTTCCGCCAAATAAATTTTGGCCAGCCACTTAAGTTTAAATTGAACTATTTTTTTAAGTGAATTATTAATCATTATAATTTTGCCTTTTTGATTTTAATTTAAGGTATGTACTTTAACTTTTTTTGGTATAATTTTTAAAATTGGCTTTGGTTGGCTCTCAAAATATGCTTTTATCCGCCTGAATGCTTCGTCAATATCTTCCTTTGATCTGCCGAAAGAAACCCGAAAATGGCCTTCTCCGCTCGGACCGAAAGCCACTCCCGGCACCACAGCCACGTGCGCTTTTTCCAATAAGTCCAGAGCAAACTCCCAAGAATTTTTATTTCCCAAAATCTTCGGAAAGACAAAATATGAGCTGTTTGGTTTTTGATATGACAAATACTCCGATAAATCATCCAAACGCCCGCAAATCAAATTTCTTCTTTCTTCAAATTCTTTACTGAATTTTTTAACTTCTTCTCCTCCGAAATCCAAAGCAGCCATAGCCGCGTATTGCGAAATTACGGGCGCGCAAGTTACCAAAGAATCGTGCACTTTTAAAATTTCTTTCACAATTTCTTCATTGCTATGAAGAAATCCGGCTCGCCATCCTGTCATAGCGTATGCTTTTGACAAGCTGAAGAACCGGATGACAATATTCCTGTATTCCGGCATCTGCGCCAAACTAAACAACTTATAATTCGCGGATTCGGATGCTATTTGCAGGGGATCGCTATATATGAAATCCTTGTAGACCTCGTCGCTTAGAATGAAAAATTTCTTCTTCAAGGCCAGTATAGCTATTCTCAGCAAATCCTCTTTCGGATAAACAGTCCCGGTTGGATTATTGGGGTTACAGAATAAAATCGCCGCCGTTCTGGAATTTATTTTTCTCTCAAGACTGTCAAAATCGATACCCCATCCTTCACTTTCTAGCAAATTGACAAAAACCGGCTTACCGCCGGCCACTTTCACCGCCTCTGCATAAGAAGTATAACTTGGAGAAAATATAATTACCTCATCTTTTTTTTGATCAATTAAGGCAATCAACGAAGCTGTAATTCCCTCGATTGATCCGGCAGTCACAATGATTTCCTTTTCAAAATCATAATACATTCCTTCTTGCGCCAACGCATATTCTATGGATTCCCTCAATTCCGGCAAACCCATTGTTAAAGAATACTTCGCAACGCTTCCTTTGTTTAACGCTTTAATAGCCGCCTTTTTAACCACTTCCGGCGTATCGAACGAAGGAATTCCCTGCGCCAATGAAACCACGTCCGGAATTTTTGAAGCCAAAATCTCGATTTGTTTGATGGGAGAAAGATTTATTTTCTGAGTTCGCGAAAACATTTAAGTAAAAATTTAATTTATCATAGCAAAATTACTTTTATTCTTCAATCACCGCCTTCATCTCCATAATTTTTCGGAATTACGAGATTATTTGAATTAGAGCTAGTTGCGTTATTTTTTTGAAGTTGTTGTTTATTGATTATTTGATTCAAATCACCGACCAAATATGCCGCCAGCAAATTGTCTGCATAACTTGAATGAGGCCCGCCCTTACCTCCCTTTGTGTTAAAGGCTTGCGTAGCATCTTGGCCGCAATACGGCAACATTGATTGCACTCCTCCTGGGTGGATTGGCAGATAACTCGTTACATCATAGATTTTATTGCCAATTATCATCCAACAACTATTTTCGGAATTGTGTTTCGCGACTTCTTTTAAATTTAAAGTTATCTGCCCCAAGTTTTGAATTGTGGTTGTAGGCACTCCTCCGCCCGGCGAAATATTTGAAACCGGCGCGTTTCTGCCAAGCCCCAAAATGGCTATTGCGATAACTGCCGTCCAAAATATTATCAGCGATATTCCAATCAATTTTTTCATAAATTAAATTTTTCAAAATGAATATTCTCTGCAGGAACTCCATAACTTAAAAATTGGCTTTTTAAATCTTCCATCATCGGTCCGGGCCCGCAAAGAAAGATTTCTTTGCTTTTTACCTCTTTTATTTCGTTTATTGATCTACAGCTGATTTTACCCTGATCGCTGGAACACCATGAAAACACCCGGAATTTTTCATTTGTTTTGGCAATTTTAAAAAACTCATCCAAAAAAATTGCATCTTTTCCGCCTTTAAAACTGTAGAAAAAATCCACATTAAATTCGTTTTTATTTAAACTCCTGGCCATACTTAAGAACGGTGTTATCCCGATTCCTCCCGCCACCCAAATTTCATCCGCCTTACCGCTTGCTATTGAAAACTGTCCGTAAGGACCTTCTATTTCAGCCGCCATTCCTTCTTTTAAATCCTTATTTAAGACAGCTGTGTAATCCCCCAAAACCTTAATAGCCAACTTTAAAGATTTATCGAATATTCCCGAAGAAATTGAAAAAGGATGCGCTTCGGAAGCTATTCCTTCTCCTTTAAATTTTACAAAAATAAATTGCCCCGGAGAAAATTTTAACGATTCATTTTGCGGCAATAATTCAACTTCTATGACATCATCTGCCAAATGAGTTACTTTTGAAACAACGTATTCTAATTTTCTTTTAGTCAACCTCTCATTCGCAATTTTATATCCCGTTAAAAGCAAAGCTATAATCGCCAATCCCAAAATATAAATCCTTAAAAATTGATCGTAGAAAATGCTGCTTGGTATCAAAAAAGAATGAAGTCCGCCAAAAAATAATGCCAAAGGCAAAATACTGTGAGTCGTTTTCCAAACCTGGTACGAAATTTTATCTTTCACAAAGAAAGTCAGATAAAGCAAAATCATCATCAAGCCCAATCCAATTATTCCCAGTAACACAGGGAAATCATTCGTGAAAAATAACGAAGCGGCATTTGCCCATGAAATCCGGGCATATCTTACCACCAAAAGCAAGGGATGAAATATCAGCAAAGTAAAAGCCGCCCCTCCCAAAATGTGGTGATTGGCATAGGCATTATCCAATCCGCCAAAAGCTTTATCTAGCCATTTTGACCGATTGCTTAAAATCAAGGCGACTGAAAATAAAACCATTCCTGCCAGCCCCGACATTTGCCCGAAACTTGTTGAAATTAATCCCAAATCAACGAATTTGTTTGCGGGCGCGATTACAAACCAACGCAAGAGCGGAATTATCGTTAATATAAAAATTAAAAGCAAACTCCGATTGCTTTTTTTCTTAAACATTAAAAAAATACAAGAGTTTAAATTATTTGATAATAGTCTTCCTTTTCAGTCACCAAATCAAGGCGCAGATATCTTAACCAGTTTGGCTTAACCTTGAAAACCGCGAAATCTTTTCCTTCTAATTTTAAAAACGGACCGTAGTAAAGATTCTTCAGATCGGGATCAATGGTTATTTTGTCCAAATAAGGCAAACCCTCTCCTTTCAGCCATTCCGCCTCGCCGTTTAATTGAACCGTGCCCGGCGCAAGTTCCGTTCCTATCACCATGGCAATGTTTTTGTTATTTTGCAAATTTTTAAACTTTCTGGTCCTTTGTCTGGTTATGAAATAAAAATTCAAATCATCATCGAAAAAAACATTGTAATCGCTCCGTTCGCTCTGCCGTCTTCTGAGACAGTGGAAAGCGCCGCCAATTTATGCGCCTTTAAGAAACTAATCAATTCTTCCTTTAAAGCCTGTTTGTCATAATTTTCTTCCATGAATCAATTATACAATAAATTTTAAAATTAAAAACAAGACAAGGGATTAGTTAACCGACCTGCAGAAAAACAACTCCGGCAATAATCAAAACAATTCCGGTGATATTCCAAAAAGATATCTGTTCATGCCATGATAGATATCCGATTAAGAAAGCAAGGCTGTTCGTTACAGCCGTGGCGATAAACCAAATTACGATAAATCTTGGCGCCGTCGCGTAGCTCCATAAAAACAAGAATTGAAATATTAAAATAAGCGGGATCGCATAAATAAAATCATTCAAAAAATTCCCCCGCAAAAAATAAATAGTCCCGATTTGCAACAAGGCCGCAACGATTATCGCAAAAATGTAAATCATAATATTTTATTTGCTCTTAAAACAGGATTGATAAATTTTTAAATGGTCCAAAACCAGGCGCGGAAATAAAAATTTTTTGATTACGGTTTTCTTAGCCGTCTCTCCCATTTTTTTCTTTTTTGCCGGATCTGCCAAAAAAAGATTGATTCTTTCCGCAAGATCGGCGGGCGTTTCCGCGATAAAACCGTTTTCCCCGTCAGTAATTTGCTTGCGGATTCCAGACGCCGGCCCTCCAATTACCGGCTGGCCTTTCCACATTGCTTCCACAACCGTTAATCCAAATCCTTCTTTTATCGAATTCTGCACGATGACATCCGCGCCGTTTTGCGCCATAATCGTAAATTCCTCGACATTCTTTCCTTTAGGATCGAAAAAAATGTAGATATCTTCCGATTTTTTGGCAACCGCTTCGATATCTTTATAAATAACTGCCGCTGCCGGATTATCTTTTGCCTTGTTAAAACCGACCAAAACCAGCCGTGCTTCGGGATGCGTGCTTTGTACCAGCCGAAACGCCTGTATGACCCCCAGCGGATTTTTCCAAATGTCAAAGCGCGATATTTGGGCTACAAGCGGATAATCCGCTGGTATGCCACCTTGTTTTTTTAAATAGCGCCGTGCTTCTTTTTTGGAAACGATTTTTTGTTTTGGCGATAACGGATCGATTGCCGGCGTAAAAATTTTCAGCTTCGAATGCGGCAAATCACCGTTCACAAACTCGCTGTTACTGAAAACAATTCTATCGTAAACACCGATAGCCGGAAGGATTTTCTCCCAAACCGGTTTAAACGCGGCAGACGTATCAATATGGCAGAAAAAAATTTTTTTCTTTTCAAAACCCAAGTAAGTTCCGGCAAAAAGCGGCTGCGGATCGTTTATAACTATTATGTCGCAGTCGATTTTTTCGATTTCCGCGGCAAGGAGTTTATTAACCCGCTGGTACTCCACCCAATCTTTATTGCTGATTTTAACCGGAGCGCCCTGCAAAGCGTTATGGATTTTATTGGTTATATCAAAAAATTTTTTGTCGATTTCCGGATTTATGGAATACCAATCGCTTTGGATTCCCAATGAGCGAAAATACGGAATCAGGCTCTTGAGCAATTCCGCCACTCCTCCGCCAACGCCCGTGGCGTTTATATGAACCACCCGTTTGCCCTTTAAAAAAGAAGCTCTCGTCAGCAATTCTTTTTTTTGTTTTTCCGTCAAAAATTTCAGAAAATCCGCCGGATGAATTTGTCTTGAGACAATGATTTTTTTAAGCACCTTTTCTCCTGTCATGCTTACAAATTCCTGTTAACGATTAAACCGTTTTTTCTTTCTCCGCTTCCTGAACATTTATCGCTTTTTCAACCGCCTTTTGCGTTTTTTGGAATCCCAATAGCGAAAAAACCACCAGGCTGCCCAGAACTATTCCGACTAAATTAAATATAAAAATTACAAAAGCCAGCCGGCTGGTCACCAGATTAAAAGAACTCAAACTGATTCCCAAAGCGGAGAGCGGCGGGACCAGAGAAACCGCGATGGCTATTCCCGGCAGGATATCAATAATGTCTTTTCTTGACCAGGCGAAAGTTGCGGCCATGCCCGAAGCGATTGCCACAAAAAAATATAAAATCGCCACACGCAGGGAATTATCAAAAATTGAAATTGTCTGCGGACTGCCGAATAAAATCGCCAGCAGAAATGAAACCACCACGACCGCCAAGGCAGATTTTAAAATCAAAACAGTCGGAGCCTTCAGCGCCTTGAATTCCCCCACTATTATTCCCAGCGCGATTACCAAAATGGGAGTCAAAAGCGGCGCTACCAGCATCCCGCCGATTACGATTGTCGAATTTCCCAAAAGCAGCCCGCAAGCGACTATAAGAGAAGACAAAATCAATAAAGTGTAGTAAATCGAATTGGGTTGGCTTTTTTTGAATAATTCCTCGACAGTGGCATACTGATCAGTTTTTTTTATCTCCAAAATTTTTAAACTGTTTTTTTCGTTCGCCATAATCCCATTTTATTTAAAGCAGCGCCGTAAATCAAACTAACAAAAAATCCCGAAAATAAATTACTGTGTTGGACCGACGATAAAATGCACCAGATAGTTTGGTTGACTGGTAGTCGCGTTCTGCGCGCTTAAATCTATCTGGCCCTGCCCGTCAAACTCATAATAATATGACCAGCAGTTTGCAGTAGCCTGGTATGCCTGGCCATAAGGGCCGGCATTAGAAATCCAGGTTGAAGTCGCATTACCGCTTACTGTTTTGAATTGCAAATTATTGTTTTTGTCCGGAAAGTCGTTTTTCGGCAAGTTAATGAAAAGCCGCGTCGTCTCCGGAATGTTTTGCGTGGAACCGTTGGAAATTCCCCCGCAAACCAAAATTTTCGTATCGCTTGATATATTGGAAAACTGCGGAAGAATTTGTAAAGGATTATTTGACAAAATTTGTTCCACCTCCTGATAACCCGGCAAAAACGCGTAATTGTATCTCGCCGGCAAAGCAAAAATATAACTGGAATTATAGCCCAGCAAAGAAGGATTTATCGGCGCCGCTCCGATATGAAATTGATTTTGAAGTAAAGCATCCCACTGATCCGGAGTAAAAATCATTATCGGAATATCCTGGTAAGGATTTTGCGAAGTCCACTGCGGATTTCTGATTAGAATTTCCGTTCCTGTTGCGAAAGGAATATCTCCCGTCGGACCGCTGGTATAACCTTCCCATGCGCTGGTTGTAGTCGTAAAGCCGTTCCAATCCTGCGGCAAAGCAAAGCTGAATCCGTATTGATTGTCCACGTAATCAACCGGCCCTTGCGCTTGCGCCTGCGGTGGCGGATAACCGGAAAAACTTGTTATAAGCCATACATTGTTAACGTATCCGACTGTTGATTTTATCGGATATTCGCCGCTGTTTCCTCCGGTTGCCAAATTTTGGCTCGACATCTCTATTACATCGCCGTCCACCTCATAAGAATTATTTCCGATTTTTTGAATCGCGGTTATTTGAATGCTGTCAGGCCATGGACTGGAAACCAACCTGCCCGGCGCTTGCGACGGATTATTTTCCCACTGCGCCAACAAAGCCGGCGCCGCGTAATTTTTATAAGTACTGTCCATCTCCGAAATCGCGTTCGGATCCAACAAAGAAACATTTTTTAAAACACTGCCAAAATTTTCCACCGCATTTTTTACCGCCGCCTCGTTCGCCTGCTCTCTTTGAACCGCCTTATGCTGATACCAAAAATACGCCCCCGCTCCCCCGACTACAATAATAATTGATATTGCAATAAATATTTTTTTCATTTAGGTTAGACTCCATTCAGTTGTACTAATGATACCAAAAAATTCGGAGTTGGTTAATTCAAGATTAAAAAAATCTAGAAAGAGATTTTGTAATTACATCTATATTATTTTTTTGGCAATATGATTTTATATCGTTTTCAAAACACTCAGATTTTGTTTTTATGTTTTTTATAGGAGGCGGAATTAAATCGATGCTATAAACAAAATAAATAGAACCATCTTTGCCATCTAATTGCTTAATTCCTTTATTTATCATTTCTTTTGCTTTGCTAATTAATCGTTTATAATTCTCTTCATCATTTTCCAAAAAAAACTCAAACGATCCTGCTGAGCTACCCTCAAGTATGCCACCCTGCTCCCGCATCTTTTTAATTAAATTTTTCTTAACATCACTATTATTTAAATTTTTTACTTCAATATATTTTTTAGTTTTTTCTAAAAAAATATCTGGTCCTGAATTTTTATCAGATAAAAAAACTGGCTTATCACTTCCATATTCAGCGGCAACTAAGATTTCCGCCAATTTATCAATTAATTGATTAATATTTTTTATATTTTCAAATTTATTACGAAGTAAATTTAATTGATCCTCATTTAAATGGCTTAAATTTTTATTAACTCTATTTATCCAATTCTGATACATGCTTTGGTCATCCCGATTTATCCAATCTTTAGCAGCTTGACATTTGTTTAACACATTTAAAATATCCATAAAATATTCTTTATCAAATCAAACTTGAAACTATTTTTGAAAATAAAGATGACGCGGAAACCGAAATTATAAAGGTTATCACCTCTAAAATATCAGATAATATCGGACAATTTATAGAATTTCTGATAATTTGTCCTTCTCTGCGGTGTGTATTGGACGAAGTTCGAATGTATTTCGGACAAAATCCGCAGGATTTTGACGAATGACACTTGCGCCTCGGCCGCGCTCGACAAGCTCGCGCGGGGCAAAACCCAAAAATTTCCCATCATTTTTATTTGCGGCTCCCCCCACACCCCCGCCGCGAAGCGGAAAATTTGAAAGGAAGGAAATTTTTGGTTTTGTCGCCACCACTTCACTCCTCCAAAAAGGCTTATAAGTCATATTAGCATTTTTGCCGGTTTTACGCCCGCCTTTTCTCCGTCGTTTGCGTCGGCCCGAGGCGCTCCCGTCTCCGCGTTTGGTGGTAGTTCGGTAATCCGCTCACACTTTGCAAGCACCTCGCACTGGCCGCTCACATCCGTTCGCGATGCCTGCTCGGTACTTGCTTCGTGTTCGCTCGGTGGCTTCGGCGGTGTCAGTGGTAGCTCTTTGTGCTTGCCCACCCGCCCAGTGCACGCACAAGCCCGTCCGCTGACGCGGGCGGCTCCCTTATTACCAAATTGCTTGATTCCAATTTCCTGCCAAGGTTGTTTGTGCCAAGTTCTTAATTTTTTGTTTCTCGGCAAGCGTTAATTCACCCGACACTTCATTACTTTGGTTTGAGGGGTCATTGATAACTTTATTTTCAAAATCATTGACTAAATAGTTCATTATTTTTACAAAATTATTCGCTGGGCTTGAGCCGATCAACCCAGTGCCTTTCAGAGCTTCAATAACTGAGAGTTCAAGATAGAAGGAAGGGAAATCTAAATTGTGTAATTTTCTCCAAATTTTTATAGCCTTAATATCAGATACTCTACCAGAATTTTTTACAAGATTGATATGCGCATCAATGTTGGTTTTTGTCCAAGTTTTTGCTTTTCTTTTCCAAATGGAGTGGTCGAGTCCGAGAATATGATGTTTTACACCTGCAACAACATCAATTTTTAATCCGGTATGATCAATTCCAACAGATACATTTTGTTCTCGCGCTGTATATCCAGCCCCATTAAACCTATTTCGTAGAGTGTTATAAACATTCTCAAGTGTATTGCAAGTGCTTACTGATTGGTCAAGTGAAATAAATATATCAATATCTGTCGTACCTGTGATAGCTGTTCCTTTAGCAATCGATCCAGAAAGTTTTAGGATATATGAATGCCCATTTGCCCACGCGTGAATGTGCGGTTTTAATTCGTCAATTTTATTCTGAACAACATATGTAATGTTCGGAGTGTGTTGGGCAACAATTTGTGTTATGTATTGGTCGTTCTCGTTCATAAATTATTTTTCGTAACTAGTCGTAATCATTGCCGTTACAATGTCATTAAGAAGTCTCCCACGGAAGTTTGTGACAGCAGTATGTCTTTTGCCATCAAGATTTTTCATTTGCTCATCGGGAATTCTGCCTTTTTCATATGGGGCGTACACAATCAGCGCGCATGTATCTGGCTTTTTTTCAAGAATTTGAGCAATATCACTTGCCCAGTCATGCCAGAATACAAGATAGACGGATGCTTCTTCTGCTTTCCCTATATCTTTCGCGTCTGTAATTTCAAAAATATTTTTTGTTCGAAAAAGTTTGGAGTCATTGAGCAGACTTCGCAGACTACTTACATTGTCTCCTTTGGCAAAAACTGCAATTTTTCTTTTCGCAAGCCCATTTCCAAGACGATAAAGAGCAGGAAATACTCCTCTAGTCCACAGGATAAATCCCCATATAATTCCTACCACCAAAACGATAGTTTCGATTACGCCTATAAAAGCAAGTATTTCTAACATTTTTGACATAAATTTTTTGTGGATAACCCGTACTTGTTTAGGTTATGTTTAGGTAGTATACTCTAACTATGGAAAAGAAGTCAAGCATGGGAACAGGCAAACCATCAAAGCGACAAGCGGAGATACTGCAGTTTGCCAGAGAATATCGTAGGGAAAATGGCTACTCGCCGGCATTGACCGAAATTGCGAAGCATTTTGGTATATCTATTCCAACAGTTCACGAGCACATTTCACATTTGCGAGAGAAGAACCTGCTTACAGCTGAAAGAGGTAAAAAACGATCTATTCAAGCACTTCGCGATCACAAGTCGCCGGTCGTAGAAATACCACTCATGGGATTTATTGCAGCGGGTGGTCCGATTGAGGCAATTAGAGAACCGGAGCCGATAGAAGTTCCGCGGAGTATGCTCTCTTCCGGTGCAAATTTTTACGCACTCAAGGTTACGGGACGAAGCATGATTGAAGAGGGCATTTCTGACGGCGACATTGTGATTGTACGCGAACAGCAAAGTGTTGATGACGGAGAAAAAGCCGTTGCGTATATGCCGGACAGAAATGAAGTTACGCTTAAAAAAATTTATAGAGAGAAGGATCGCGTTAAACTTGTGCCCGCCAACAAATACATGAAGCCTTTTTACGAAACGAATGTGGAAATACAAGGAAAGGTCGTGGGGGTTCTTAGGAAAGAATTTTAATAAATGATAAAAAATTTTATGTCTTTAGTATCTATACCAGAAGCATCAAAATGGGCTACCGATTATCTTGAAAAAGAGGTATCCCCGACAAATATTTCTTACCTTGTGCAATATGGCAAGGTAAAAAAGCATGGCGAGAACGGCTCCACCTTAGTTGATCTTGGTGATCTTAAAAAATACTACGAATCTTACAATGGAAAACGCGAGATAAGTTGGAAAAAAAACCTCGGTAGTGATTTAAACTGGACACTTTCATTTGATAACTTACGAGAGAAAGATACAACCAAGCATGTACATAGGCTCCATCCATACAAAGGTAAATACATCCCCCAGCTCGTTGAGTATTTTATAGATACACACACGGACGATTTCAAAAAGGAGGCATATTTTAAATCTGGCGATATTATTCTTGATCCATTTTTGGGTTCAGGAACAACACTTATTCAAGCACTGGAAATGGGTATCCATTCCGTTGGGATAGATGTTTCGGAATTTAATTGCATGATTGCCAGTTGTAAAGCGACACACTACAACAATGAGTATTTGCAAAAAGCGATCAAAAAAATGCTCTCTGCGCTAGACACATTTGAGCATGATAATAAAATCCAAGAATTTGAAACTGAGCTTTTGGCTGAGCTTGCTAAGTTTAATAATGTCCATTTCCCTGGTTACGATTTTAAGTACAAACTAAATCAGGGAAATTTTAACGAAAAGAAATTTTCTACCGAGAAAGAGCGCGAGTTTTTGCCTGTATACCAAAAATTGCTCAAAAAGCACGCAATCAAACTAAAACAAGATAAATCAGACTCTTTCCTCGATATCTGGTTTATGGACAATGTTCGCCGAGAGATAGATCATGTCTTTCAGACGATCAAACAAGAAAAAGATGTTAAGACCCGCAAAATCCTTGCGCTTATTTTGAGTCGAACAATCAGGTCATGTCGAGCAACAACGCATAGCGATTTGGCAACGCTCAAGGAGCCACAGCTTACGACATACTACTGCTATAAACACAAGAAAATATGCAAACCACTTTTCTCGATTAAGACAATGCTCAATCGCTATGCGTTTGATACATTGAGTCGAATCCGTGAATTTAACACCTTACGCAAGCCGGTTCACTACTCCGCAATAACTGGTGACTCTCGAACTGTAGATATTTTTGAGAAAGTAGAAAAACAGAATCCAGAATTTTCTAAAATTCTTAAGAAACAAAAAATAGCAGGTATTTTTTGTTCACCTCCTTATGTTGGACAAATTGACTATCACGAACAGCACGCCTACGCTTATGACTTACTTGGATTTAAACGAAAAGATGATTTGGAAATAGGCCCATTGTATAAAGGGCAAGGACAAGAAGCTCGTCGATCGTACGCGCAAGGAATTGCCGATGTGTTAAATAATTGTAAACAGTATCTCAAAGCAGATTTTGATATTTTCCTTGTAGCAAATGACAAATATAATCTTTATCCAAAAATTGCAGAAAAGTCAGGTATGAAGATTGTAAATCAATTCAAGCGCCCAGTGTTAAATCGTACGGAACGCGATCGTAATCCTTACTCAGAAATAATTTTCCACTTTAAATCAAAATAATTTATGGCTTTATCTAAAGAACAAGTAAATAGTGTTGAAGAAGTTTTGAAAGCAAGTTTGCGTAATAAGTTTCAAAACTATAAACCCGAACCGGCATCAATGCCTTTTCATACACGACTACTCGGCAAGGATAGACTTGCTTTATATTCTTTCATTCATTCCCTCAACACAAACTTCGGCACAAGTATTTTTGAGCCGGTCGGTCTTGCTCTGGCTCAGAAAAACTTCAAAATGGCCGTTTCGCAAGCTACAGCTGGAAATCAGATCAGTTCCGCCGCCCAAGCAGAAATTCAGAAGATTATTGATGGTCTTACAACGGCAACGAGTACCCCTAATAAAAAAGCTGAAATTGAAAGAATAAGAAAAGTTTGTCAGACAGGAGAGATGATTAAAGTAAAACCAACAAAGGTTGATTTAATGTTTGAGTCAAAAGACGGTGCATTTTATTTGTTTGATATTAAGACTGCAAAACCAAATGCCGGCGGATTCAAAGAGTTTAAACGCACCCTGCTTGAGTGGGTTGCTGTTGTTTTGGCAAATAAACCAGATGCGAATATAAATACTTTTATTGCAATTCCTTACAATCCTTACGAGCCAGAACCCTATACTCGATGGACAATGCGAGGAATGCTTGATCTTGAAAATGAGCTTAAAGTAGCAGACGAATTTTGGGACTTTCTCGGAGGCAAGAATACTTACAAGGACTTACTCGATTGTTTCGAGCGTGTAGGTATTGAGTTGAGAGATGAAATTGATGACTACTTTAAGCGCTTCAACAAGAAATAAGTGGCGGCGACAAAACCAAAAATTTCCTTCCTTTCAAATTTTCCGCTTCGCGGCGGGGGGTGTGGGGGGAGCCGCAAATAAAAATGATGGGAAATTTTTGGGTTTTGCCCCGCGCGAGCTTGTCGAGCGCGGCCGAGGCGCAAGTGTCATTCGTCAAAATCCTGCGGATTTTGTCCGAAATACATTCGAACTTCGTCCAATACACACCGCAAAAATTGAAAATCGGAATTGGAAGCCGAAATGGGGTCGCGCCGCAGGCGCGACACAAACGCATTCCCGCCAAAAATTCCCGAATCCAAAAGGTTTTTCCACGCTCCGCGTGGCTCCTCGTTTGCCAATACAATTCTATGAATAATCAAACCAAAAAGTTTTTCATATATACTCGCAAGTCTACGGACGACAAAGACAGACAGGTTCGTAGTATTTCCGACCAACTTTCGGAATTGAAAGAGTTAGCAAGGAAAGAAGATTTAGATATTGTTGATGTCTTTGTCGAAAAGCAGACCGCCAAAATACCAGGCCGTCCGGTGTTTGGTGAAATGTTGGAGCGAATGGAAAAAGGTGAAGCAACTGGTATTTTGGCGTGGCATCCCGATAGACTTGCTCGCAACTCGGTAGATGGAGGAAAAATCATCTACCTCATTGATACTGGTGTAATTTCTGAAATGAAATTCCCAACTTTTTGGTTTGATCCGACACCGCAAGGCAAATTCATGCTTTCAATCGCTTTTTCGCAATCCAAATATTATGTGGACAATTTGTCGGAGAATATTAAGCGTGGTCATCGTAACAAAGTGAAGGACGGAATATGGCCTCAAATGTCGCCGCTTGGCTATGTGAACAAAAACAAGCGCATTGTGCCCAACCCCGAAATTGCTCCACTTATTAAAAAGACATTTGAGGCATATGCAACAGGTTCTTTCACTTTGCGCGAACTCCGCGACAAATTTAACGCACTTGGATTGAAGCGAAAAAGCGGAAAGGAACTTGCGGTGTCGAATTATCAAAAACTTCTCAAAAATCCTATTTACACTGGCTTAATGCGGTATAACGGAGAGATTTTTGAGGGTAAGCACGAACCGATTATTTCAAAGAAACTTTTTGATTCTGTTCAGGAAGTGATGATGAGAAAATCTAAGCCGAAATCTCGCGGACTGAAACCATATTTGTATCGCGGATTTTTCCGTTGCGGAGAATGTGGTTGCTTCATCACCACCGAAACGCAGAAAGGTCATAACTATTTACGATGTACGAAACGGAAAAATCTTTGCTCACAAAGATACACGCGAGAAGAAATCATCACTTCCGAAATTCAAAAGGAAATCAAAAAAGTTTCTTTGCCACTCGATTGGGCTAAATGGATGTTGGCGGAAAACGAAAAGGACAAATCAGTAGAAGCCCAATCGTCTACGCTTTTTGCCGACAAAACAAAAGCCGATATTTCTCTTTTGGATTCTAAAATAGAGAAGCTGATGAACGCTTATTTAGAGAGCGCACTTTCACTAGAGGAATATCGGGACGCTAAAAGTGTGTTGGTCAGTCAAAAACAGCTTCTCAAAGAGAAATTATCGGCTTTTGAGCAAAAAGCGAATAATCGGTTCGAACTTACCGAAAAGTTTTTGAAATACAATATAGAATTGGCAAACGAGGGAACAAATGAAGAAAAACTTCATTTGTTCAAAAAAGTCGGTTCGAACTTTCAGATTAAGGATCGAACCGTCTTTTTTGAGCCACGCGGAGCGTGGAAAAACCTTTTGGATTCGGGAATTTTTGGCGGGAATGCGTTTGTGTCGCGCCTGCGGCGCGACCCCATTTCGGCTTCCAATTCCGATTTTCAATTTTTGCGGAGAGTGGTAGACGACGTTCGCACCTATTGGCAAACAACGCCTAACCGCGTATTTATCCCTAATCTTACACTAGAAACAGCAAAAATCAATTGAAGTTTTTGTTTTGTTTATTCTAAAAAGCCAGTGAAATAATAAAAAATCGGCGCGAGAGCGCGATTTTTTATTATTTGGCGGTTTAAAATTAATTTTGGCCTATTGACAAGCTACGAAACGAAGAGTAAAGTACCGCTAACGGAGCGGAAAGAAAAGCACCGCAAAGTATCGCACCATAAGTAAAGTACCAATTGTTTGTTAAAAAGATTTATTATTGCTTAGATAAGTTAAATATATTCGGCGCCGCGAAATTTTCGCGGATTTTTTATTTACCATCTATTATCTTTTTTATAATATCAATATTAGTCAAATTTGGAGCTTCTTCTTTTGAGAGATATCCTGAAATACTAGGATCAAAAATTGACTGTGCAACTTGAATAATTAAAGCATCTTTTATTTGTGGATCATCGGTAGAATTTATAAAGGCTTTAAACGAAGCTAATGCGTTTGCTCTATGCTTGTTAATCACTGCTAAATGATTATGTGCATTCAAGTTCTTAACACACTGAGCAATAAATAAAAATCCAGCAGATAAAATAAAAAGTTTTGTAATAGCTACACTTACGGATAAAGTAGTACCAACATTATTAAAGTAATGGTAGTAAATTACTATTAATATAACGGCGAGCACTATTTCTCCAACGATTGACCCAGCAAGACATTTCCACCAAAAGGTAGTTTTTTCTTGATGATATTGTGCTTGTTCTCCAAATATTTCGGAGTATTTAACTACAACATCTTTAGTGCTAAATTTTCTTGCTTCTTCAATAATTTCATTTATTTTGTTTTTTGTTTCCTCACCTTGTGTTTTTGCTTCATTTAATATTTTTGCAACTTCCTCATTTGTATTTTTTGCTTCTTGATAGATTTTCTTAAAAGATTGATCAGTATTATTTAGCTCTTCTCTAATTTTATTAAAACTACCTTCTTGAATTAATATAAAGAAATAGTGGGAATTAAACGAATTGAAAAAATTTTGCCACTGGCTATTTATTTGAGAAATTAAATTACGTCTTTGTCCAGCCGGATCTCCAGAATTAACATCAAAAGAGGAAATTTGATTTGAAAAATTCAAGAAATTCTGTAAAAAACTCTCCAACTCGCTCTCTCTTTGAGAAAAAATTTGCCTAAAAATGCTTAGATTTTTTATAAAGAAATTTAAAAATTCTAAAAATAATTTTAAAGTTGAATCAACCTCCTCAAAATTCAAAGGTCCTAAATCTTTTCTTTTTAACGATTCTGCGTCTATCGAATTTAATTTATTAACTAACTCATCATTTATCATATTTATTAAAAATTTCTATTTAGCAGTTTCAAAAATCTTTTTAACTAATTCTTTTCTCGCATAAAACGCCCGGCTTGTTGAGCCATGGCCGGCTCCTTTTGTCCTTGCTTGTATCCACTTGCCGTCTCTGCCAGTTAAACTGCTGAATCCCTTTTTGATCAATTTATTTCTTATAAAATCGTAATCAGCTTTTATCTCTTTGATTAATTCGTCAGTTTCAACAAAATCCAAACTAACAACTTTTATTATTTTAGCCTCTTGAGAATTTTTGCCATTCCACATAACCGCGCAAAAAATCATTGACTTTAATTTCGCCCAACAGTGGCTTTCAAAAAATTCGTGTTTCTTTAATTCTTCCGGATTAATCATTGTTATCGCCATTGTTTCTTTTGGCACAAGTTCGTTTTTAACATAGCGAAACGCCACTGATTTTAATTCATATGAAAGTCCGTTCGGCGCTTTTGAAACATTTGTTTGAAGTCCGGCTAACCGTTCCAAAATTAAGCCCTTCCAGCCTTTATTTTGTTTGCCGGTTTCATAAGTTGTTATTTTGTATTGCAGGGCTAATTTTCTTAAATCTTTGCCAATATATTTTTTAAGATTTTTAATTGCGTTTGCTCTCGTAACGATTTTCATATTTTAATTTGTGAATAATTTATTTTTTAAATTTTTATCCAAATATTCAAACCTTTTTATTGATAAATCTAAATAATTTTTATTATTATCAATGCCGATAAATTTTCTGCCTAATAAATTTGCCATTATTCCGGTTGTTGAGCTTCCAGTAAAAGGATCAATGATCAAATCCCCTTGATTAGTGCTTGCCAATATAATTCTTTTTAGCAAATCTTCCGGTTTTTGTGTTGGATGTTTGCCAAATTTTTTTTCTATCGGCTTAGGCGTACCAATTGCCCAAACAGATCTCATTTGCTTGTTTGGTTTTTTAATAAAATCTTCCGGCCAATTGCCGTTTTTCATTTTATCGTAATTAAAAGTATGTTTTGCTTTTTTATCTTTCCTCGCCCATATCAACGTTTCGTGGCTGGCAGTAAAAAATCTGCAACTTAAATTTGGCGAAGCGCTGGGCTTAAACCATGAAACATCATTGAGGATATGGAATTTAGAAACCTGCAAAGCAAAACCGCAAATATAAATTGAGTGGTAAGTTCCGCTAATCCAAATTGTGCCATGAGGTTTTAAAACTCTTTTACATTCTTGGATCCAGTCCAAATGAAAATCAAAATCTTTCTTCAATCCATTGCTTCGATCCCATTTGCCTTTATCAACGCTGACCATTTTCCCAGCATGCACCGTAAAGCCGCCGTTAGATAAAAAATAGGGCGGATCGGCAAAAATCATATCAACCGAATTTTCAGGAAGCGTTTTTAATAGTTCTAAGCTATCAGTATTGTATAAGGTAAAATCGCCTTTTTTATAATATGGCTTGTGCATAATTATTTATTTAAATTGTAGCTTTGTTTAACAAGCGCGAAAATAGCGTCGGTATCTTTTGTGTTTTCAAATTTGATTTCATAATCGCCATTACCCCAATGTCCGATTATTTTAGGTTTTGTTAAATCACGAGCAAGCTTTTTCGGATCATTTAATTGTCCACTTTTTACATTAAGAAATATTTTTAAGCCATATTGTTTAATGACAATATCAACAAAATTAGTTGAGGTTTTATAGGCAATATATTTTGCCTTTGCTTCTTCAATAATATTTTGATCAAGGGAAAGTATGCGCTCTCTTAAATCTTGAAATAATTTTAAAGTTTCTTTTTTTATTCCAGACAAATGATCATCCACTGAATAAATTTTTTGCAGTTGCCCCTCTTTTGATTTCTGCGTCTTGCCCTTTTTTATAATTCCAGCTGTTGAAATTTTAATTTTTTGATAATTTTCTGGCTCAACATACAAAATATTTTCGTTATAAATACGATAACGCAAAAGTTCAATATTTATTGGTAAAATATCCGCTGTATCAAGATCAAATTTATTATAAGATTCAGCTATGCAAATAACGCGAGGAGAATCCCAGTCAATATCTATATTAATTTTTTTATTTTGGCAAAGCAATTTAAAATCTGCTTTATGATCTAAAAGCCAACGCAAATAAGACAATCCTTGATTTATAACATTATCATTTTGATTTTTCTTATATTCGATAATGCAAGGTGATCCATTTTTATCTATTCCCAAAGTATCCATTCTTCCACCCCAACCCGTCGAATATTCATGAGCAAGAAAATTTATATTCAAAATTTCTTCCAAATTATTTTCAAACAATTCTTGCAAGTTTTTTTCTAAATCTAACTCTTTTGCAGTTAATTTCTTAACAATTAAGTTGTTTATTTTAAATAAGGCCATAGCTCTAATTGTTGATAATTTTACGCCAATTTTAGCCAATAAACAACATCATTTCACGAGTCAAACTTGACTCGCAAACAATGCTACAAACTCTCAAAATAAGCCTATTGCGCTATTTTCAGCAAAGTAATAATATCGTCGTAATAACAAACTTTATGGACACCGAAACCAAGCTCAAATACATCTCCTACACCCGAAAAAGCACTGAAAGCGAGGACAGGCAGATTTTATCGTTAGATGATCAAGAAAAAGAATTGAAGGTTATTGAAAAACGCAATAATTTGAATATCGTCCAAAGATTTGCCGGAACTTCCAACGGCGAAAGCCAATCCGCCCATAAAAGAGGCAGGCCGATATTTAATTTCATAATGGGTCAGATCGATAAAGGCAAAGCCAACGCTTTATTAGTTTGGCATCCCAACAGATTAGCCAGAAACGCTTATGACGGAGGTTTGATTATAACTTTAATGGATGAAAATAAGTTAATTGAAGTAAAAACCGCCCATAGGACTTATTCCAATACTCCGGAGGATAAATTTATGCTCCAATTGGAATTCGGCATGGCCAAGAAATCATCGGACGACAACAGCGTTGCCGTAAAAAGAGGGTTAAAAACAAAACTGGAAATGGGTTGGTATCCCAGTAGAGCGCCGTTAGGATATTTGAATTCAATAACCAAAGAAAAAGGATCAAATGAAATAATCAAAGATCCTGAAAGGTTTGAATTAATAAAAAGAATGTGGCAAATGATGATTACAGGAAATTATACTCCGCCTCAAATATTACAAATTGCCAACAAGGAATGGAATTTGAAAACCAGACCGACCAAGAAATACGCAGGGCTAAAATCTTTATCCCGAAGCGCGATTTATAAAATCTTCACTAATCCTTTTTATTACGGATTTTTTGAGTATCACAATAATTTATACAAAGGCAATCACGAACCAATGATAACCGAGGAGGAATTTGACCGCGTGCAAAAATTCTTAGGCAGACGAGGAAATCCCAGAGCCATAACAAAACGTTTCGCTTTTACCGGATTAATGAAATGCGGAAATTGCGGAGCCATGATAACCGCCGAGGAGAAAACCAAAAGGCAAAAGAACGGCAATGTCCACCATTATGTTTATTACAGGTGTACCAAAAGAAAAGACGAACATTGCCCTGAAAAAGCTATAAGGTTAGACGAATTAAATAATCAAATAAACCAGATAATCAACGCCTTAACAATCTCTGACGAATTCAGAAATTGGGCCATTAAATACCTGCACGAAATAAGAAAAACCCAAGCTAAGGCTAATGAAAAAGGAATTGAAAACAAGCAAAAGGAATTAACCAGAATTATAAAGCAATTAGACAGCCTTTTACTCAAATACACGGCTCCGGAAAATTCAGACGGAAATCTTATCTCAAGCGACGAATATCAAGCTCTCAAAACCCGCCTTATTAAGCAAAAATTAGCCCTTGAAAGCGATTTAACGGATCAAGGAAAGCAAATCAACGAATGGGTTGAATTAAGCGAAAGAACGTTCAATTTTGCCAGATACGCGAGCATCCATTTCAACAACGGAGATATGGAAACCAAAAGAGCTATTTTCGCATGCTTAGGTTCTCACCTTATTATAAAAAATCAAAAACTGAGCATTGATCTGCATCCAATGTTTGAAACTATTTTTGAAAATAAGAATAAAGCAGAAACTGAAATTATAAAGGTTATCACCTCTAAAATATCAGATAATATCGGGCAATTTATGGAATTTTTGGTAAATTGTCCTTCGTTGCGGAGGCGGAAGGATTCGAACCTTCGAGAGGATTTCTCCCCTAACATCTTAGCAGGATGCTGCTTTAAACCACTCAGCCACGCCTCCACACTAATTGAGTTTAGGAAATATTAAAAGTATCTTCAAGCCTTCTCTTTAATTGCCCTAAAGCTCTCGCGTTCAGTTTTAAATTATGTTCTCGTTTTCTCGCGTCATTTTCAGAAAGATAGGCTTCATAATAAATTAATTTAAACGGTATTCTTGATTTTGTAGAAATTGATCTCCCTGAATTATGCTCTCCAATTCTTCTCCGTAAATTATCAGTGGAACCAATATAAAAGTCATTATCTTTTAAGCTTTTTAGAATATAAACAAAGAACATATTAAAAACTCAATTAGTGTGGGGGCACGCCTCCAGTAGAGCTAAAATTAGCACAAATTTAATGTTTTATCAATTTAATTGATAGACTATGGAGTAAATAAATTGACATTGACAACAATATCTAAAATTGTTTATTAAAAGTTAGGCTCATTCGAGCAACGCACATTTATTTTTAAATATGGAGGGTTTATAAAATACCTATATCAAATCGGCGACTATATTTATTGCCTTGCATAAATGGGGACGTACGGAAAATTGACCGTACCGAGACTTTTAACGACTACATTCGCACTCAGATTGATTATCAACCGAGAGTGCTAACCTTTTAAGGAGGAGATGATGAGAAAATCGCGTTTGCCCCAAGGAGGCGAAAACATCTTTCAGAAAATCAAAAGAATTTCCGCGGAAGCCGAAGCCAAGGGCGTGAAGATTTACCGCCTGTCCATTGGTCAGCCCAAAGGCCCGGCCATCGAGAGTGCAAGAAAAGCGGCTTCATTGGCCATACTGTCAGATGAAGAGCGAATGCACGAATATCAGGACAATGGTTCGCCCGGCTGTCCCGACTTCGCGAAAAAATTCGTGCAGGCACATATATCATCAGTATCGCTTGACGGTGCTGATGTGGCTTACTTGCCGATCCCCGGCATTAAGCCGATGCTCCCTCAGGTAATAATGGCATGCGGTAAAAACGTAATAGTCGCGGGAATGACCAGACCCGGCTATCCGGTTCCCGAAACATGGGCAAACTACCTTGACCAGATCTACATCCCCTTATCGACCAATCCGGATAACTATTTTCTTTGTCACTCAGACGAATTGTCGAGTGGCAGCGTTGATTTAGTCATGTGCAATTACCCGCACAATCCAAGCGGGCAAATTGCAACACGGGAATTCTGGGAAAACTTTTGCGAAATATGCGTTGAAACCAACACGCGGCTTTTTAACGATGCCGCATATGCCATGCTGGCACATTCGCCTAAGGCCTGTACACTGGCTGAAGTTGCCATAAAATTTCCTTTATCCTGGGCCGAAGCATATTCGGCCTCAAAAGTAATCGGAAATGGCACTGGCTGGCGCATAGCAGCTATGGTCGGTTCTCCGGATTTTATCGGAGACATTGCCACTATTAAAGGCAACACCGACAGCGGCTTCAATGCCGCGCTCGCCAACGGCGTTTTGACTGCCGTAGAAAAAGACAAGGCAACAATCGACTCCATCCGCGAGACCTATGCTGCAAGGCTATCCTGGCTTAACACCGTGTTAGGCAGCTATGGCATGAAACTTGCCGTGGAGCCAAGCGCCGGATTCTTCAGTTTGTTTATGGTTCCCCGGAAAGCTTTTGGTCAGTCCATAAAAGATGCCGAACAATTCAATACCTTGATGATACAGAACACCGGAATAGTTGGTGTTCATTTTAGGGAGTACATCAGGTATTCGGTCACCGCGCCGCTCGAAAATATCGAGTGGCAGGAAACAATCCATGAAGGGTTCAAAAAAGCAAACGTTTCGTATTAACCCTCGAACAAAACTTAAAACCCCCCGGCTTACCGGGGGTTATTTTTTAATTTCTAAAATTTGCTCAAAAATAAATCCCCTCTTGCGAAGGGATTTCCTTAAAAATTCAGGGAGTAATTAATTTCTTATTTTATTATTGCGCCGATGCACATCATTCCATCGCAAGGATTGCGCGAAGTTACATATAATGCGAACTCTTTGGCTTCGCGCTTATCGGTGATGATATGCGAACTCCTTGTCATCACCATGCATCCTTTGCAATCGGCTGCGCACTCTACGATTTTCTCTGTTGTCTCCGGAGCTTCCATCATGGTTATCACCGTAATGGTTGCTCCGTTTTTACTTCTGTTCATCAAACACTCCTCCTTTGACGTTTTTAATACGGGCTTTTAACCCGTTTTTTATAAAAATTAGCCTCCCAAAAATAAAGTAGCTTTTTTTATTATTTATTATTTTAACAAATTAGTCAAGAGTTAAAAATAAAAAATATCAGAGGTGGCATCGTTAACGCTGCCACCTCTTAAAAATCATCACATCCCTACCCGCCGGAAATAGCGGGAATAACGGAAATCTCATCGCCGTTATTCAACTGAGTTTTATCACCGCCAAGGAATCGGTAATCATTTTCATTTATGAAAAAATTAATAAATTTATTAATTGATCCGTCTCCCTTGAAAAACCTTTCTTTTGCCTCCGGACGAAGTGCGACAAGCTCGTTAAGCGCATCCCGTAAAGTGAAATTTTCCGAATTTGTTTCGATTTTTATCTCACCTTCACCGAATAAACGCGAAAGAATTTGGCTGTTTAATAAAAAGGTGATTTTCATTTTTCCTCCTTTTCAATCGTTATTGCGTTTTGAAAGTGCCCTTTATGTGAACCCTTTTCGGGGGTAATTTAAAAAACAAAAAATCGCCTTTCATAGACGACGTATCCAAAAAAATTTTGTATCTTTCCCAAATGGGATGGATTTCACACCTTTTCCGAATCGGAGGGTTGTGGACGGAGCTTTGGGCCATTCCCTTTGCATCTCCGTTCTCTGGATACGTCTATTTATTATTTTAAACAATTATATTCTTTTCATTAAACTGTTGTCAATTTTTGACAGCCTTAATTACGGCATAATTCATATATTCCCAGATACACTCTGCTTCAAATCCCGCTTCTTTCAGCCATTTAACCTGCTGGCTAATGGAACTGGGGATATCTTCTTCTAAATAATTTTTAAACCAAAAATTCCCCTTTTCTTCTCCCAAACCGCGGACTAAAAACTTTTTCCATTTCTGTTCTTTTTCATGAGTTCCTTTTTCTGTATCAAATTTTATAATGTCCCCGATTACAAATATCCCGCCCTTATTTAAAGTTGTAAATACTTTTTTGAATAAATCTGATTTTTGGTCATCAGTTAAATGATGAATAGACAGAATCCCTATACAACCATCATATTTCTCAAATCCATTTAGTTTAATCATGTCACTTTCTTCAAAAGTTATTCTATCGCCAAATTCATTAAGATTTATTTTTGCCTGTTCAAGCATTTTAAGAGCCAAATCAATTCCATGAACCCTTGCATTGGGAAATCCATTCAATAAAGTTTCTGAGGTCTTTCCAGTGCCAATTCCTAAATCTAAAAATTTGATATTTTTTTGCGGATCAAAGTCGATTGCATTCACGGCAACGAAATGCATCACATTATATTTCGGAATTAATTTTTGAATCAGTTCGTCGTAATAATCGTACTCTTTTTCAAAATGTTCTTTAACTAAGTCTGAATGGTCCATTTTTAAAATTTGCGTAAAATATCGAAGGCTTCTTTCGGATTTTTATTTTCAAAAATATGCGAAGCGGAAACAACTATATCTGCGCCGGCTCGTTTAATCAATTTTACGGTTTTTTCATTCGCTCCACCGTCTATTTCGATTTTTATTTTAGGATGATTTTTTTTTATTTCTTTTATTTTTCGCAAAATTTTTAAATCAAATTTTCCTCCGGAAAATCCCGGCGTTACCGCCAATAGCTGCACGAATTTTATCTTATTCAAATATGGAAATAATTTTTTTACCGGCGTATCCGATTTTATCGCTATCCCGATTCTTTTTGATTGAAAATTGGAATGTTTTTCTAACGCCTCCAGATGAATAATCATTCTATCGGCAAATTTTGACCACTTTTTAATTTCTTTTTCCGGATCGTTTACCATCAAATGCACTTCGATTTTCAGTTTTTCAGTTTTTAAGTTTTTAAGTTGTTCGGGCTTATCCCAAGTTTTTGCCGGCGTGAATTTTCCGTCACTAATATCGAATTGAATCCAGTCCCCTTTTTTCAAAAATTCTGAAGCTTTCAAAATGCGTTCTTTAACGCATTTGAAATCTTTACAATTAATTGCCGGAATTACTTCCATAAAATTTCTAATTTCTGATTATTTTAATTGTCCTGAATCAAATCCCAAAATTAGAAAATTAGATCAATTAGGCTGATTAGAATAATTTTATAACTTCAGTATTTTCTCGAACCTTTCTTTCTCCTTAAACGGCCCGATTAAAGCCAGATTCAGATTTTTATTTTCCATTATTTCTTTTGCCACTTCTTTTATCTGTTCGCTTGTAACCGCCTGAATTTTGGCAACCAATTCTTCCGGCGTTATTATTTTATGCTCCAAGATTTCTTGGCTGCCGAAAAATCCCGCCAATTGATTAGATGTTTCCAAGCTTAAAATCAATTGTCCGGTCAGATGCTCCTTGGCCCTTTTCAATTCTTCTTCGGTAACCAATTCTCGAACCAGCCTTTCCAACTCCTCGAGAATAACCCGCAAAACATCGTCAACTTTTTGATTGTCCAATCCCGCCGAAATTCCCAAAAATCCGTGATCTGTGAACAAAGAAGCGTCGGATCCAACGTAATAAGCGGCGCTCATCTGCACGCGTATTTTCTGGAAAAGCCGCGAACTGAATCCTCCTCCCAGAATATCCGCCAAAACTTCCAGCGCGTATTTTCTCTCGTCGAATATATCAAACGCTCTTATTCCCATTATTAAATGGGTTTGATCGGTTTCTTTGAAAATCACTCTGACTTCCGGCTTTTCCTGATGTTCGGCCACTTTTACTTTTCCGGCTTTCAAATTCCTGGAAATGTTCGCGAAATATTTTTTAACATCTTCGATTATTTTTAACTCATCGAATTTTCCGGCAATTACCACCAAGGTTGATTCCGCCACATAATTCGCGTCGTGATACTTTATCAAATCTTCCCGCGTCATTTTTTTTATATTCTCCTTCGGCCCGGCGATATCCCATCCTGCCGGCTGATCGCCGTAAAGCAGATTAATGAATTCATCCCAGACTTTGCGCGGCGGATCGTCATTAGTCATATTGATTTCTTCTATAATCACTCCTTTTTCTCTTTCTATTTCGCCAGGATCGAAAAGCTGGTTGATATAAATGTCCGAAAGTAAATCCAAGGCGTTTTCCAAATGATTCGGCCGAACTTTTGCGTAATATCCCGTATATTCGAAAGAAGTAAAGGCGTTTGAGATTCCGCCCATATTATCCAGTTCGCTCCAGATGTCCATCGGCTTCGGCCTTCTTTTTGTTCCCTTAAAGCACATATGTTCCAAAAAATGGGAAATGCCGTTTATTTCCTTTACCTCGTATTTCGAACCGGCCTCGACTAAAACCAAAATAGCCGTTGATAGGCTCTCTTTTTGTGATATTAAAATCAGCCTCAGGCCGTTTTCCAAAGTTATTTTTTTAAACATATTATTTAAATTATATCAGTAATTACCCGCCCTGGGCAATCTGAATAATCACCTCTTTAAAAACACCACAAATTATTAAGAATATGGTCCGCATAATGTTCTTCGCGCGTTCTGATATTTTTACATAAAATGCCGGATCTACTTGATCCGGCATTAGACTGGCTTTCTGAAGTAACCCTCACATTTTCATAAAATTATTAATTATATCTATAATCTGCTGATCTCCCGCGCCGACTTGTTGAATCGCACAACCGTGTCCGCATTTACCATTGGGTTCGGTCGCCCAGTAAACTTGATTGTAAACTCCGTCTTTTGTCAGAATGCCGGACAAATATTCGGCGCTGCTTTGAGGAGTTTCCGGATATTTATCATAAGCGTCAGCTTGTCCTTCGATTAAAAGCGCTTTAGTGTGAGTTTTGGCCACGCTGCTGTAGACAAGGTCTTGAGAAACATTAATATTGCATTCGCTAATGGAATCATCGGCAACGTGCGAAGTAGCAATCGGAGAATAAACTCCGGAAAATCCGATAAATCTCGTTATATCGGGAATATTTGGGTATTTGTCGGAATAAAGCAGAAGAGCTCCGGCAGTTGATCCGGCAGAAAAGCCCACATAAGTTATATTATGTATTTTTATTCCCTGATTCTGGTATTTGGCTATAGTATCGTTGACTCCTTTAGCAATATCATCAACCGGAGTCGGCCATTTTACCGAAGGGCATAGTTCATAGCTCAAACTCTCAACCGTATATCCTTCTCCTTTGAAAAATTGTTCCAATGTCTGCATATTTTTCCCGTCCGCGCTGCCGCCGATAAATCCTCCTCCGTGGACAAGGATTACTAATGAAATTCCCTGGCCGGAACTTGTTGCATTACCCTGGCTGGAAGTCGCATTTCCGTTATCGCCTTCTCCAAAAGCGGATTTCAACGCGCTCACGACATTTTGTAAGGCGGTTTGATAAACTTGCATCGCCTGCTTGATAGCGGCATTTCTGGCTTGAACCAGTTGTTGAATCTGAGGACCGACTTTATCTATTTTTTGAATTCCCGCTTGGCGGGTATTTCTCGCATTTTGTAAAGCGGTTTGAAGAGCGGCTCTTATAGTTGCCGAATCTGTTCCGGAAGCGCATTGGCTGGACGCTTGATTTATCGCTGTCTGGATTGAAGATTGAAAAATCGCCAGAACCTGCTTCACATCTGCCTGATGTTGGGGAATAATTTGATTGATTCCCTGCCGAAAAGCGGCACGAGCCGCATCAAGGGCGGACTCTCTGGCAGTTACTGCAGCCTCGACTGCATTCTGAAAAGCGGCCACTGCCTGTTTTTGAGCGTCGGTAGTAGCTTTACTGTTTAATTTTGAATAAATATCTTGACGATTCTGCGCCCATTTCGCCCTGTCCTGCTGTAAAGCATTGTCAGAATTTTGCCGATCAGTCTTTATTTCTTGAGCTTCATTATTTATCTGATTTTGCAGATTAACAACCTTGACACTAAGATCGTCTTTGTATTTTTGAGACTGGCTGTTAAATCGATTGCAGAAATTTTGAGATGTAGTTCCTGTTGCAGTCGGCTTATGATTTTGGCTGGCCGAAGAATTATTTGCATAAGCAAACGGAGTGATGACGAAAGAAGCCGCAAGAACCACCGGAATGAAAACTGCAGAAATTATTTTATCGTATTTCATTGATTTAAGTTAACCGAATCGGTTAAGGAATTTGCGGTTCGACTGTTTGAAGAAATGATATTGGCATCGTTTAATTCGTCTTGCGAAGACAATGACGCCGATTGGTTGGCTTCATTCGCCAACTCATCCAAATTTACACCCGCAACCGATCCCACATTGGGATTAACCAAAGTTATTGATTGCTGATTTGTGTTTTCTTGCTTGGAATTTTTATTATTATTCGTAATAAAAATTACACCAACTATAACGATTACAATAACTATTAACCCTAAAATTATATATTTTTTCTGCATAAATAATTTTTTTATCGAAAATTTACGACTTTTTGTAAATAAATATTAATAATAATTATGCAATAAATCCTTAAAACAAACAATAACGCGACATGTTCGACTTAAAATACAGAATTATCAAAAATTGATTTCATCCACCTTTCATCACAAAACCGATAGCCAATAAAATTATCAAACCCGAAACGACAAGCAAAACTTTGATCTGATTTTTTATTGCATTTGCTGACCGGCATTTTGTAAAATTGGCAATAATTGAGGATTATCCGCATCCTGGCCCCAGTATTCTATATAAGAAGGTTTGTATGTAAGCGCTCTGTTTACCGACTGAGACAAAACATCATAAGGCGGACACGGCGAAATCTTGCCGTTCTGCCGGCAGCCATCCGAATTCCCTTGCGTTGCCGAAGCCAACATCTGTAAACCAATTTGCGGGCGATTTGTCAAAAGTTTCATTATGTAATTTGCCGTTCCGGGAGTCGCGTTTGCCACTTTCAAATCTGTTGCCGTCGGAATTTGAGCGGATAAACCATTCATCTGCGCGTAAAATCTGGCCGGGTATTGGGAATACGCCCAGTTAACCACGGCCTCCGCCAAATCCGTTGAACTTCCGCCAACTTCGAGAGATAATCCTATCGGCAATTTTAAAGCCGCATTAGGAAAAGCTGCCGCCCAGTCATTAATTGTTTCTTCGGCAGCGCCAAGCATTTTGGAGTTTGAATACCCCAAAGCTTGCCATTCCTGTATGTCGTTTTCCGTTCCGCACGCACCTGCGCCAACCGTATGAGGGATAAACCAATCATTATTAATGGAAGCGAATGGCGAAACCATTACACCTTTAACGATGTTGCTGCCAAATTTTTGACTTATATGGGCGGCTAACGCATTTATGAATTCTTTTCTTTTTTGCAAAAAAGTCGAGTCCCAATAAATAGGCAATGTTAATTTTTGGCAATATGCCGATTGATATTTGTTAATATCGTAAAAGGAAAATAACTGGACCCCGGAAATATTTTTAACCCAATCAGGCGTACGCGCGCCGGTATCCATTATGTTTAGCGACACCGCTTTCCCCGCATTGATCATTTTTTGCAGATCACCTTCAAGCGTCGTCCAATTATAATTACCTTCGCTCGGTTCCAAACTTCTCCAATCTTGTCCCAACAAAATTCCTTTTATTGCGGAATTATCCAATGACGCACTTGTCAATTTAACCGAATAATTTCCCTTGATCCATGCCGTTTGTGAACTTGAATTTGTGTTGCCGCTGGAATTACTCTGATTGTTTAAACCAACATTCTGCGAATTCAGATTTTGACTTGAGTTCTGATTTAAATTCTGTTCTTGAGTTTGATTCTCAGATTTATTTTTTCCTTTTCTGAAGTCGCGAATTACTACAATTAATCCGATTAAAACAACTAACAATCCGACAATCGTCAAAATTATTGCTGTATTTCCTTTTTGAAAATTGTTTTTATCGGAATTCATTAAAACTAATTATGCTTGACAAGCAAACAAATCGCCTATGGCCGCACTTTTATATCTCCACGTCTATATCTTTGTCGGGATGCCGGGAATTGAACCCGGTTCTCACGCACCCGAAGCGTGTATACTGCCGGTGTACTACATCCCGATATTTAGGCGTGGGGACGGACGCAGATGCTGCCAAATCGACGACTCTATCGGCTTCCCATGCGTTAGGCCCATACGATACCTCGCTTAGATTATCCAATTTAGACATATAAGTCACATATGCCTATAGATTATATTAAATCATAATCATAAAAATTTTTTTAGTCCATCGCGCTGATTCATGTTAATCCGCCGATAAGCAAAAAAATGCCTTTAAAAACAATATCCGTCAATCAAGAACGATTCTGCATATGAAAGCATGCCATCACAAAATTATCCACTCTAAAACCTAAATTATTTTACATAAAATTTTTTCTTGATTTCTTCCTCCGCTTCTTCCTCAAACTCTTCTTTCATTTCTTTTGCCGCTTCCGCCATTTTTTTAAGATTATCCAAATTCAATTCCCCCAATTTTTTGATTTCTTCTTCTAAAAATTTTTTTTCGTTTTTTTTCGGATTATCTATAACTTCCTCCAATAAAACGGAAAGAATGTGGCCGACTTGGGGACCCGGCGGGATTCCCAGAATTTTCATTATATCCATTCCATCTACCTTCAGCATCTTAGGAGAAATCGGATCGCGTTTCACTTTCTCGATCATAAAAAGCAAATGCCGGATTTTATAAGGCACTGCTTTTGGCACTCCTGATCCGATTCGATCCGCCTCGCGGATTTTGATAAGATCGTCCACATTTTCCGGCCCGACTCTTCGCAAAAACCTTCTTACTCCCGCTTCCGTCACCTCGCCTACATTATAATAGAACAAATGATAGCGCACCAAATGAATCACCTGCTCGGAGATATTTTTTGAAAAATGTAATCTGTCCATTATTTTTACCGCCATTTTCGCGCCCACCACTTCATGATTGTAAAAAGTCGAATCCGGCCCCTCTCCTCCCTTTGTCTTCGGCTTGCCGATATCATGAAATAAAGCCGCCAATCGGATTTCCAGAGAATATTTTTTTTGCGCCGTGTAATCCAGCGCCCGCAAGTTATGCTCCCAAACCGTGTAAATATGGTGCTTGTTTTGCCCCACTCCGATTCCTTCCCGCAATTCCGGAATAATATGTTTGAGTAAGCCGACTCTTTCCAATTCTTCAATCCCGAATTTCGCATTGTCGGACATTATAATTTTTACAAATTCATCCCTGATTCTTTCCTTGGAAATCATTTCCAAAAGACCAGATTCTTTCTTAATCGCTTCTTCTGTCTTTTTTTCAATTTTCCAGCCCGAGACTGATCCACCTTTGACGGAAAAATCAAGCTCTGCTGAAAATCTTACGGCTCGCACCAATCGCAAAGCGTCTTCATTGAATCTTTCCGCCGGACTGCCGACTGTTTTAATGATTTTTTTCTTTAAATCGTCCCGTCCCCCGTATGGATCAACTATTTGCCATTTACCATTCACCGTTTGTTTCATTGCCATAGCGTTAATCGTAAAATCGCGCCTGGAAATATCTTCTTCAACAGTTTTGGCAAATTTTATTTCATCAGGATGCCTTTTGTCAGAATATCTCCCTTCTATTCTATAAGTGGTAATTTCAATTATTTTTAATTTTGGATCTTCGCTCTCGGTTTTTACCCCCACGGTTCCGAAAGCATTTTCATAAACATTATTCGGGAATAATTTTTGTATTTCGCCCGGTCTGGCGTTTGTCGTAATATCCCAGTCCTTCGGCTCAATCCCAAGCAAAAAATCACGTACGCATCCGCCTACCAAATATGCTTCAAAACCAGCATTATCCAATCTATCTAAGCAATTTAAAACTTCTTTTGGAATATTAATCTCCTTAAACATCTTATAAATGTATTATATATAAAATTAAGCACAAAACGAATTTTGCAATTTAAAAGTATTACTTATACCCTCGAATTCCGCCAACTGACGGTTCTCTTGTGCTCTCGGAGGGATTCGTCCCTGGATTTGCAATGCCGGAAAACATATTGCAAATCCTTCGAATCCCGAATGCGAGACAAGCAGTTGTCTCGCTCCCTCGCGCACTGCGTTCACTTCGTTCTCTTGTGCTCTCGGAGGGATTCGTCCCTGGATTTGCAATGCCGGAAAACATATTGCAAATCCTTCGAATCCCGAATGCGAGACAAGCAGTTGTCTCGCTCCCTCGCGCACTGCGTTCACTTCGTTCTCTTGTGCTCTCGGAGGGATTCG
>JAJYHZ010000001.1:404412-420705 GCA_021796335.1 bacterium
GTCCCTGGATTTGCAATGCCGGAAAACATATTGCAAATCCTTCGAATCCCGAATGCGAGACAAGCAGTTGTCTCGCTCCCTCGCGCACTGCGTTCACTTCGTTCTCTTGTGCTCTCGGAGGGATTCGAACCCCCAATAACAGGTTCGAAGCCTGTCGTGATATCCGTTTCACTACGAGAGCTTTTGTGCATCCCCTGGGAATCGAACCCAGAACCTTGGGCTTAAGAGGCCCCTGCTCTGCCAATTGAGCTAGGGATGCGTTCACAATTCCTAATTTCTAAATTATAATTTCTGATAACTGTCTTAGCGTGTGCGCCCGGGAGGACTTGAACCTCCGACCATCTGCTTAAAAGGCAGTTGCTCTACCAACTGAGCTACGGGCGCATACAATCAGATTTTTTTATTATATTTAATAATGTAGATAAATCAAGATTTTCAGTTGAAAATACCTCAAAATTTGATATACTTTTCCTTATCCTAAGCGATTAGCTAAGCGGGCTTGCCCCGCCTTTAGCGTAGGCGGGCATCGTATAGTGGCTATTATGCGACCTTGCCAAGGTCGAGACGGCAGTTCGATTCTGCTTGCCCGCTCCGAAAAAGACTGAAAATTCAACGGTTTTGTCCGAAATATTTTAATTTAATTCCAAACACTTAAACACTCGCCTGCATGTCGCAAGGTGAAACTAATTGAATATCTATTCGTTCTCTATGTTAGATGGCGAAGACAAAATAATCAAAAACGCCATAGATGGTGATTCCTCGGCTTTCGGCTTGCTTTACGATAAATACCATTCGCAAATTTATCGTTTTATTTATCTTAAGGTCAGCCATCGTGAGGAAGCCGAGGATATCACTCATCAGGTTTTTTTAAATGCCTGGAAAAATATTGAAAAATATCAGATTCAGGGATATCCGTTTTCCAGCTGGCTTTATCAAATTTCTCGCAACCTGGTAATAGACCATTACCGGACTAAAAAAACAACGACCGATATTGAATCAATCAGTGAATCGGAATTTGCCGATTCCAACGATTCTTTGCAAAAAACCATTGAAGTTAATTTCGAGGTGGATATAGTCAGGAAAGCTATTTTTAAACTCAACCAGGAGCAGCAGGATATTTTAATAATGCGCTTTGTTGATGAACTTTCGTCAAAAGAAATTTCGACGGCTTTAGGCAAGCCGGAAAGCACAGTCAGAGTTCTTCAACATCGGGCGATTAAAAACTTAAAAAACATTCTTAGCGAAAATAAGTAAATCAAATGGAAGAAGATAAATTAATTAAAATTTTAAAGGGACTTAAAGAAATCCATCCCGACCAAACTTATACTAACCGATCAAGGATGTATATTTTGGCGACTCCGAAGCCAAAAGCGAAATTAACTCCTGTTTTCTTCTCTAAAAAATTGCTTTCCGCCGTCCGGTATGTTGCGGTGTTCGGAATTGCTGCAATACTCATATTTTCGATAATCAACACAACTTCTTATATTAATGAAAACTATTCTCCTGTTTCTTTGGACGGATTAAATCAAAAAAGTCTCATTACCGAGGCGGACGAAATGAACAACTCTATCTCCATAACTCTCAAACAAATTCAATATTTGGACCAATCCAATCAAAAGGCCTTAAACACCATCAATGAAATTTCCAAAACCAAACCTGACCTTTCCGCATCTAATTTGCAAATTTCCACTTCCACCGCTTCATCCACCTTATCAATAAACACCTTTCTTATTCCAAATCCGACATCTTCGACTTCCACCCCTTCATCCACTAACAATATAAACAATATGCTTAATCAAGTTTCTCAATAATCATGAAAGTCTTTTTAAAAATAACCGTATTTTTAATCTTTTTATGTGCCTTTTCCGCGATAATTTCGGCTGGAAAAATTTCCCATGCTCAAGCAATCAACAATAACGCCGCAAGTGCCGATAATGCGACGCCTCTCGATTTAAATGCCAGAAAACAAATCTTAAACGATGTTTTGACCGAATCAAATGGCGAAATTAAAGATCTTGAAACCAAATTAAATTCTCTAAACCTTAATAATAATTGGAACGATATCCGCCAAAATTTTTTAAACAACCTTTCCGATTATCAGGATTACTACCAGAAAAAGAGTGATGAAATTGCAAACGCAACCACCGTTGATGAAATAAAATCAATAGCCAAATCTCTCAAAAACTGGCGCGAAAATATTTACAGCCCGAAATTGGAAGAAATAACAAATCTTTTTTTACTTTCCGGTAATAGCAGCCTGTTAAATATAACTCAGAATAGAATAGACAAAATCTCTGATGATATTAATAAAATAGATAAACAGCATTTAATGAAAACCGACGATCTGAAAAATTATTTTGCAAAAGCGAATAAATATTTTCAGAATTCAAAAAAATTCAACAGTAATGCGAATAATCTGTATTTTCAAGAAGAAACCGCCAGTCAAGATGCGGCATCTACGACTGAAAATGCAACCTCATCCGAAATTAATTCGACCAGCACTAACCAAATTGCCCCGGATAATGGAATCGATATTCAAATTTCTGTTAGAAACCTAATTGAAAAATCACTTAAAGAAATCAAAGCTACTTACGAAATATTCTTTCAAATGAATAACCAGATCAAAAAGTCATTATAAATACAAAACTTATAAAATCATTAAAATATCCCTTGAAAGGGATTTTTTAATCGATAAAAAAATAGGCGTCTCCTCACAAGACGTCTATTTTTATTTTGCAATTTAATGCAATATAATTTTATTTTATTTAACGGCCTCTTTCAAGGCTTTCGCAGCTCTAAATTTCGGCTTAACTGAAGCTGCAATTTGAATCTTTTCCCCAGTCTTAGGATTAACACCCATTCTGGCGGCTCTCTTTTGGGCCTTAAAGGTTCCAAATCCCGCCACTGCGACTTCTTCACCCCTTCCCAATACTTTGGTGATGGTGTCAAAAACGGCGTCAACTGCCTGCGCAGCCTGTTTTTTAACTTCAATATTTGCAGATTGCATTACCGCCTCCACTAATTCTACTTTATTCATTGACCACTAATCAGCACAAATCGCTTCATCTATAAATTAAACGAATTACGCGAACGTATTTCATTATTCGTGAAAATTCGCAATAAATTTGTGCTCATTCATATTCTTTCGACCTTTTTTGAATTTAAGCCTAATTTTAAAGTATTCGATTTAAAAACACAAGGATTTATCTGAATTTAACTGCTCGCTGACAATCGCCGGCTAACGAGCCGTTATTTGGCATACTCTACCGCTCTAACCTCCCGAATGACATTAACTTTGATTTCTCCTGGATATTTTAATTCTGATTCAATCTTAGTTGCAATGTTTTTAGCCATCTGAAATGCGGCAAAATCATCGATTTTTTCCGGAACAACGAAAATACGCAATTCCCTTCCTGCTGAAATAGCATAAGAAGTTTTAACGCCCTCAAATCCATTAGCAATTTTTTCCAATTCTTCTAAACGTTTTAAATAATTATCTAGACTTTCCCTGCGAGCTCCCGGCCTTGCCGCCGATAAAGCATCCGCCGCACCTACGATAAACGACTCCGGAGACGTATACGGATAATCGTCATGATGAGATTCCATGGCTTTGATAACATCATCGCTGATATTGTATTTCTTCAGTATTTTTTGACCCAATTCAACGTGATTACCTCCGACTTCGTGGTCAATCGCCTTTCCGATATCGTGCAAAAGCGCCGCTTTTTTAGCCAACTCGGCATTAACGCCAAGTTCTGAAGCAATCATCGAAGCCAGATGGGCCGCTTCAATCGAATGCACTAAAACGTTCTGTCCGTAGCTTGTCCTGAAATGCAGCCTCCCCAAAAGCTGGATGATTTCTTTCGGCAAATCATAAATTCCCACTTCATAAGAAGCCTCTTCTCCAATTTCCATGATTTTTTTATTGATTTCTTGCTTAGCTTCTTCGACTTTCTCTTCGATTCTGGCCGGCTGAATTCTGCCGTCTTTTATCAACTTATCCAAAGCTACTTTGGCTACCTCCCTTCTGTAAGGATCAAATGACGAAATAACGATATAATCCGGCGCCTCATCAATTATAAACTCGACGCCGGTCAGCCTTTCCAAAGCCTTGATATTTCTTCCTTCCCGTCCAATTATTTTTCCTTTTAAATCCTCATTTCCAAGTTGGAAAATTGTTGTCGTTATTTCGGAAACATGCGAACGGCTGTATCTTTGGATAACCGTCGTTAGAATATCCAAGCTTTTTTTCTCGATTTCTTCTCTACGCTCTCTTTCAAGTTTTTGCACGGATTTAGCCAAATCTTTTTGATAATCCTCCTGAACCTTTTTGATAATGATCTCTTTGGCTTCTTCCGGAGTAAGTTTAGCTATTTTTTGGAATTCTTCATTGGCCTTACTTCTGAGTTCGCCGACTTCAATTTCCTGCTTTTTTAAATTGTCCGTCGCATCATTTAATTTAGATTCTCTGATTCTTAAATTTCCTATTTCCTTTTCTAAGGCTTCTTCTTTCCGTAGATATCTTTCTTCCAGCCTATCTATTTGCACCTTTCTATCGCGTTCGTCTTTTTTGGCGTCTTCAATCAAGCTCACTGTCTTGTTTTGAGCTTCCAAAATAATCTCCTTGGCCTTTATCCTGGCTTCTTCAAGCTGTTTTTCTATTTTAAACTCGACCCCTTTTTTCTTACCTAATATCGAATAATAGCGGATGGCGTAACCCAGAACTCCGCCCACTAACAAAAAAAGCACCAAAATAATTGGATTTTGCGGCATGTATTAAATTGTTCACTAATCTTTCCATCAGACCCACAAATAAATGCGAATTAAACGCTAATTTCACTAATTTGCAATATTTGCGTTCAATCCATGCATATTTGTACCTTGTAAAGTAGGAACTGTTAAATATCAAATTTCGATTTTTATAAAATAATCATAAATCCAAACGCAAAAGATGTCAAAATCCAAGCAAATAAAAAGGGGCTATTGCGACACCCCTTTAGCTTCTTCTATTCTATATGTTCGTCACCGGTCAATCCCCATCGAGCGAGATCAACCGCCTGAGCTGGATCAATTCCCATCCCTCTTGGCTTTTTCCACACTTTGAAAGCATTACTACCCAGACTCACATTATCTCTCGTTAAACTTTCGATGATTATTATGGCCGATCTCAAATACGGATCTTCTCCCATATTAACCTCCGTTTTTTAAGTAGTCAGTTTTGCTCGTTTTGCTGCAATTTGGTAAAGGGATTGCAGGCCGCAAAAATCCTTATCTTGGCCTCCTCTTAAAGGATTATCCGAAGGATGCTCAAAAATCTGCTTGAACGAAAAACCATTTTTGCTTGGAATTTTATATGTTAAGATAAAAAATCTTTTTATTCTATTTGAAGCGGCAGTTGTGGAATGCCACTTTGAAATGGCGTATTCCCCACCTTTTTTATCCTTGGCTTTAAAACCGGCGCCTTGCGGATTAGGAATCCACGTCAACTTGCCTTTTTTTGTCAGCTTTTTTATTTCATCCACGCGCTTAAACCATCTTTTCATTTTCAGCCCCTTTCTATAAATATTTTACAAGTCCGCCGCTCCTCGCCGAAATTCAGCGCGGAACAAATATTAAAACTATTCTTTTAAAATCACCATTAAATCAGCAACATTAAAACTGCCTTTTTTCGATAAGATCAAATCTCCTGTTTTCTTGAAAAAATTATAGGAATCATGATTCTCTAAAAATTTCTCGATATCCAAATTAAGATTTTTTGCTTTTTCCAAAACCGAATAATCGCCGATTGCTCCGGCTGCATTCGTATTATCATGCCCGTCACTTGCAAATGAAACGACTACGGTCGACGGACTACTGTCTACGGTTTTTGTATTTTTCTGTAGTCTGTAATCTGCAGTCTGCAGTCCATTCAAATATCCCAATACCGCTTCCTGGTTTCTCCCCCCCTCGCCCTTAGTCAGATGAATTTCTCCTTTCTCATATCTTTCTTTTTGCTTTGTTTTATTAAATGTCACCGTCGTCTCCCCCGCCGCCAATATAATTTCTCCGCTTCTTATTCCTTTTTCTAATTTGCAAAACGCCGATTTCGCTTCACCCCGCATCTTTAAAGAAAATATTTTTGGACTTAAATTTAGTTCCCTTGCTTTGTGTTTCATTGCATTAACTGCGTCTTTATTCGAAACGAATAAGATATTATTTACGTTTCTGAAATATTTTTTGTCCTTGGGAGTTTCCACTAAATGGAACATTGTGGGATCGATTTTATATTTCCTTAAAATATTTTCCGCGTCTTTTTTTGTGGTGGAATCCAGAACAGTCGGCCCGGACGCGATCATTTCTAAATCATCCCCTAAGACATCGGAAGCTATCAGCGAGATAACCATTGCCGGATATGCCAGTTTCGCCAAATTACCACCCTTAATTCCCGAAGCGTGTTTTCGCACGGTATTAAGTTCTATTATATCTGCTCCCATTGCAGTTAAGCCTTTTGTCGCCGCCAGAGAGCAAGTTAGCTCATCTTTTGAAGAACAGGCTAAAGCCGATCCGCCGCCGCAAATAAATACAATCACCAAATCTTTTTTACCGACTTCTTTTGCTAATTTTTCTATTTTGGCCGTAGCTGCCATATTCTTTTTTGACGGCAAAGGATGCGTTCCTGTTAAAAATTCGATTTTAGGCGATTCTTTTATCATCTTCTCGTTTGGCAACTTAATATCCAAAGCAATTCCTTTTTTCAATTTACTCCTTAAAATTTTACCCAAATAATAAGACGCCAAAGCCGATCCCTTCCCGATTCCAATAAGAAAAACTCTATCAAAATTATTTAAATTTATTTTATATTTGCTATCAGCACTGACAGCAAATTCCAATAAACCGTTTTTGCTGATTATTTTTTTTCTGATTACTTTTCTAATGTCGATTGACTCATATCCAGCCTCGACCAAAGCCAAAGCTTTTTTTCTTAGTCCACTTTTATTTAATTGTTTGAGATTTGTTATGTACATATAAATTATTCTCTTGTAATAATCCTATTTTAACTTTTTTATCCCCAGCCAAAATTCATTCCCGTCAAAATTAGATTTTATTTCCGCGTCGATTTTATCGGTTAAAACATATCTGATCTCCCGCGCTCCAACCTCGGATTTCAAATCTTTTTCAAATTCTTTAATAATATTTTTTGCATAATCTCCCCGCACGAAAACCGTTATTTTATCCTTCGGAACATAACCCGCTTCCTTCCTCAAATCCTGAACAATCCTAACCAAATCCCTTACCTGCCCCTCCTTCTTTAATCCCGGAGTGATCTGTCTATCCAATTCCAGATTGTCTCCGATGGTTTTATCAAACACTATTTTTTTCACATTTACTTCATCGGCTATAATTTTCAATAAATCTTTATGGTTTCTAATTTTTAACTTTTGATTTTTTATTTTTAGTAAAGCAAGCGGCTGCCTGACTTTTATCCCCGCGCTTGCGCGCAAAGCTAAAGCCTCGGCAACAATTTCCCGAACAGCTTTCATTTTTTCAATCAATTCATTCTCTGTCTTCGAAAGTTTTTTAGAATCCGGCCAATTTTCCAGATGAACGCTTTTCTTTTCTCCGTCAATAGATTTATAAAGAGCCTCGGAAATAAAAGGCATAAATGGCGCGACTGTCTTGGAAAATTCCGATAAAATAAATCTGGTTGTTGCCTGTGCGCTTTTTTTATCTTGTCCAATTTTTTTCTGCGTTAATTTGCGCCTGCCTGTCCGATAGGCAGGTTCGTTTTGCGTAAGTCCGCGCGCCGTGAAGCGATTGCGTGAACGGCGAATATACCAAGTCGACAGATCATCGACAAAATCGTTTATGGGTCGAGTGGCCTTATCCAACTCATAAGCATTCATATTGATCGTTATTTCTCCGATTAATTGATTCAACCTTGCCAAAATCCACTGATCCAAGACATTCTCGGATTTAATTCTCCGCGCCAGTCTTCGTTTAAATCCGCGTTGGTCTGCGTATGTTTGATAGAACATAAATACATTCCAGAGACGTGAAATTGTTTTTTTGTAAACTTCATCAACTCCTTTCTCTGAAAAATTAAGATTCTCCGCTTTTACCACCGGCGAATTCAACAGATAGAGCCGCAGAGCATCTGCTCCGTATTTATCAATCACATACATCGGATCGGGATAGTTTTTCAGACGCTTTGACATTTTTTTCCCGTCTTCCGCCAGAACTATTCCGTTTACAATCACGTTTTTGTAAGCATTGGAATGTTTGAGCGCAGTCGCGATCACATGAAGATAATAAAACCAGGCGCGAGTTTGATCTATGCCTTCAGCTATAAATTCGGCTGGAAAATTTTTCTCAAATTTATTCTTATTTTCAAAAGGATAATGCGCTTGCGCATAGGGCATTGATCCGGAATCAAACCAGGTATCTAAAACATCCGGAATTCTTTTCATTTCTCTTCCGCATTTTTTACACCTAAACTTAATTTCATCTATATACGGTCTATGCAGATCCAATTCATAATTTCCGTTATGAGGCATTGAAACAAAATCAAGTTTTTTAATTTCTCCAGTTTTGAGGAATCTTTCTCCTCTCCATAAATCCGTTGTTTTTTTAATATCCGCCCCGTTAGACGCTGAATACAACTGCCAAAGGGGATACTCGTGACTGATGATCAAAATATTTTTATCGGAATATTTCTTATCGATGTCGTAAATGAAATCACCCATTCTTCTTTTAACCTGCATCATGTTTTCTCCTCCGGGCAAAGATTTGACAGCCTCCTCTTCTTCTGAAGAAAAATAACTATAGTATTCCTTAATATTTTTCCCGCTTAAACTGCCCATATTTAATTCGCGCAATCTTTTATCATAGATAATCTCCGAAACTCCCAATCCCAGTTCATTTGCGACAATTTCGGCAGTTTCTTTCGCTCGTATAAAATCTGAAGCAATTATCAAATCTATTTTTTTATTTTTCCCAAGTGATAATTTTAACTTTTTTACTCCCCTTTCAACCTCCGCTTGTCCTTTTTTTGTTAAATGATAAATTTTTTCAACATCAGAATTTAATATGTTTTTTGCATTGCATTCCGCTTCCCCATGCCTCATCGCAAAATAATTATTACCCGATTTCTTGACATTTTTTTTAATATCTTCAACCGAACCAATTACTTTTATTGCGCCGCATCCTCCTTCATTTTTTCCGCGCAATTCCTCGCCTGCCTGTCCGGTAGACGGGTTTATTCCGCCCTGTTCCGCGCTCTGACATTTCCAAAGTGGAATAACCGAAGCCCAAAATCGCTGGCGTGAAATTGACCAATCGCGCGCCCCTTCAAGCCAGTTACCGAAACGCCCTTCTTTTAAGTGTTCCGGCACCCAATTTATCTTTTTTGCCAATTTCAAAAATTCCGGTTTTAATTTTACGACATCGACAAACCAAGAAGAAGTCGCGTAATTTATAAGCGGAGTCTCACATCTCCAACAGTGAGGATAACTGTGCTCGTATTTTTCTTTCGCAAAAAGCAATCCGCGCTTGTCCAAATATTTAATTACTTCAATATCCGTTGACTGGTGATCTCCTTCCGGTTTTACCGATAATCCGGAAAAATCTATCGCCTCAGACTTAATTCTGCCATCCATTCCCACATGCTGGATAAATGGCAATTTGTATTCCTGAGCCAATTTCAGATCATCTTCTCCGAATGCCGGCGCGATATGGACTATGCCCGTTCCCTCTTCGGTCGCCACAAAATCACCATGATAAATTTTCCAACCGTTTTCTTCATTATCCAATCCCTTCCCTAAATAATAATCAAACAAAGGTTTGTATTCTTTTCCAATCAAATAACTGCCCTTAAACTTTTCCACAATTTTTGGACCTTGGACAGATTCATAACCATCAGGAGTCCCAACGAGCGTGGAATTAAAATGGAAAGGTTGCGCGCTTAATGAAGTGGCATTCTTTTCTAAGATAGAATATATTGCTTTTGCTAAAATGACTTGATCATAAATAGCCTTCCCTTTATTATCCCAATTACCTGTGAATCTATTCACTTTTACATAATCAACATCCTTTCCAACAGCCAATGCCACATTTCCCATTAAAGTCCATGGCGTAGTCGTCCAGGCTAGAACATAAATTCCCGGTTCATTTTTTAACTCAAATTTAACCGTTGCCGATAAGTCTTTGATATTTTTATACCCCTCGGCAACTTCCTGCTGGGAAAGAGTGGTTTCGCATCGTGTACAGATATGCATCGAACGATAACCTTCGTATATCAAGCCTTTTTCCCACAGCTGTTTAAAAACCCACCAGACTGATTCCATATACCACGAATCCATGGTCCTGTAAGGATTTTTCATGTCCGCCCATCTTCCCAACCGGCCGATAACTTTTTCCCACTCATCCACATAGCCGAAAATATTATCCCTGCATTCCTCGTTGAATTTTTCAATTCCAAATTCTTCTATTTCTTTCTTTCTTTTTATGCCCAGCTTTTTTTCAACGATATTTTCAATCGGAAGTCCATGGCAATCCCATCCCCATTTCCGGTCAACATGATAACCATTCATAGTCCAATACCGCGGCACCGCGTCTTTTAAAACATTACCGACAATGTGACCGTAATGAGGAGTTCCAGTCGCAAAAGGCGGCCCGTCGTAAAAAATAAAATTGCCTTTCGGTGCGCTCTTCTTTAAAGATTTTTCAAATATTTTATTTTTATTCCAAAAGTTAAAAACATCGGTTTCTACTTCTTTCGGATTAAAGCTCTTTAAATTTTTAAGCATTTTATTTTGGGATTGCGAAATTCAAAAGATTCTTTCCTTATTATTCAATGTTCGTTCTGCGGCAATCCGTTTAATGTAAAAATACAAAAAAACAGCCCCTTATTCAATAAAAAGCCTATTTTCTTTTAAACCCGACAAAACTGACAACAAAAATAATAGTTGAATTAAAAACAGAGAAAAGGCAGTAAACACATTCCGCCCTAATGACGGCAAACTGCAGAATCAAAAAATAAACGGCGCATAAAATTCCCAAAATCGAAAGCCCAAATATCCATTTGATGATTTTTTCTTTTTTGGATTCCAAATAGCGTATGGTTAAAACAAAAATAGCCAAATAAAAAATCAATCCGTAAAAAGAAAGCGGTAATCCAAAAATTTTTGAATAAGAAGAACCAAGCACCTGAGAACATCCCTGGAAAATAAAACAAGAAACAGGACTAGCCAAGATTTCTTTGACTGAAAGATAAAGCGTGTCCAAAAAACCGAAAAAGCTGAAAATCAGCAAAAGCACGCTCAGAATAGTATTTTTTTTCGCCTTACCTTCCTCTTCTTCTAAAGTTTTGAACTCATCATGAACCATAAACTCATTTCAAAGCATTTTGTATTATCTGTTTGAAACCGGAATAATTTTGCGAATTTTGGATTTGTTTTCCGTTCACGAAAAATGTCGGAGTGCCCTGCACATGAGAATTATTCCCGCTGGAAATATCATTATCAATTTTATTCGCGACATCGGAAGAGTTCATATCCTGCTTGAATTGGTCTATATTTAAATTCAAATCGGTTGCGTACATTATCATATAGCCGATGCCGTTATCACTTTCTCCCCATTCGCTTTGCTTTTCAAAAAGCAAATCGTGCATTTCCCAGAACCTGCCCTGTTTCCCGGCAGCTTCCGCAGCTTGCGCCGCAATTAAAGCATTCTTATGTATTTGCGTCAGGGGAAATTCCCGATAAACGAATAAAATTTGATCTGGAAAATCGGCCTGAAGCTGCTTAACCATCGGGTAATAATAATAACAAGCCGGGCACTGAAAATCGCTGTATTCCACCAAAACAACTTTTGCGTCTTTTGGCCCCTCGGTCCAATCTCCTGAACTAATCCCCTGACTCAGACTACTGCTCGGCTGCTTTGTTACGGCAACAATCATAGCCACAACAACGGCAGCAATTCCGACAGCAATAACAACCCATAAAATTATTTCTTTTAGTTTTTTATTTTTCATATAAAAATATCAGGCGCACAAACCCCAGCCGCAGCTCGGACATTTTCTGCATCCTTCCTGTCTCACTAAAGAAACTTTACAAGTAGGGCATTCTTTGACTTCCGTAATTCCCGTTGCGCCGGCGAATTGCGCAAGCGGAGACAATCCCAAATCATTTCCGTTAGTCCCGCCTGCTTTATGGTAAACCGACAAACCTTTTGCCTTTTCGTCTTTAATTGGAATAAGATCTCCGTCTTTATTTTCTATTTTTTTCTCTTGTTTTTTTCCGCCTGTTAGCACCTGAACTTTCAATGATTTATCCCTGTATATAGTAACGCCTTTGCATCCCAACTCGTGGGCAAGCATGTATATTTCTTTCACATCTTCCACTGTGGCGCTTGCCGGCAAATTATTCGTTTTAGAAATGGACGAATCGGTCCATTTTTGGAAAGTCGCCAAAACTCTGACGTGATCTTTGGGAGAAATATCCATCGCAGTCACGAAATATTTTTTAATCTTAGGGGGGATATAAGCCAATTTCTGAACGCTTCCGTTTAAAGCCACGACATCTTTGATTAACGCCTCATCCATCAGCCCTTCTCTTTGCATCTTTTCTTCGAAAACCGGATCAACATAATAAAAGCTTCCGATAGTCACATTTTTTTCAAAAACCAAACTAAATACGGGTTCGATTCCGGACGAACATCCCGCAATCATTGAAATTGATCCAGTCGGCGCGATTACCGTGGTAAACCCGTTTCGCAGTCCATATCTCTTTATTTGACCCGTCAAGTTTTTCCAATCCAAAGTCAAAGACTTTTTGTCTTTGAAAGCGGAAAATGGAAGTCGTCCTTCTTTATAAAACGATTTGTCAAACATCGACATCTTCTCTCTCTCTTTCGCCAAACTAATCGAAGCGACCTTAGAGTAATAATTTACGAATTCCATTATTCGTTCCATCAATTCAAAGCCTTCTTTTGAATTGTAAGGAATTTCCAATTCAAAAAGCAAATCACCGAGCCCCATAATACCTAACCCGAGTTTCCTGGTTCTTAAAGATAATTCTTCTATTTCCGCCAGCGGATATTTGTTGATGTCAACGATATTGTCCAAAAACTTTGTGGCGACTTGAATATCCTTTTCGAATTTCTGCCAGTCGAATTGCGGTTTTTTATCGCCGTTTTTCTTTAAATAGCTCCATAAATTCAGCGATCCCAAGTTACAACTCTCAAAAGGATAGAGCACAACTTCCCCGCACGGATTAGTGCTTTCAATCGGCCCCATTGATTTCAGAAAAGGATTATTTTCGTTGATATTGTCGAAGAAAAGCACTCCGGGTTCCGCTGATTCCCATGCCTGATAAGCAATCATATCAAATAAAGCAACCGGATCGACTTCTTTTATTAACTTTCCGTTACGCGGGTTGACTAATTGATACGGCTTTTTATTTTTTAAAGCTGACCAGAATTCCGGCATGAGCATCACGGAAATATTGAAATTTCTTAAAGCCTTATTTCCCTCTTTTGCCTTAATAAACGCTTCGATATTAGGATGATTGCTGTTTAAAATTCCCATATTGGCTCCGCGCCTAATTCCGCCCTGCTTAATAACATCAGTCATGTTATCGAACATCGAAATAAAGCTGATTGGACCCGATGCAGTCCCCCCTGTTGTTCTAACAAAATCATTTGCCGGCCTAAGATGGGAGAAATTAAATCCGCAGCCGCCGCCGGATTTAAATATCAAAGCAGCCGCTTTTAAAGCGTCCATTATAGAATCAATGGAATCGCCCACTCCCAAAGTAAAGCAAGCACTTCCCATTCCCAGATAGTTCCCGAAGTTGGCGATTGCCGGAGTATTCGGAAAAAACTGCCTGTTCACCATCAAGTTATAATAAGAATCAATTTCCGCTTCGTATTTATTAAAATATCCTTTCTTCAACAAATCCAAAAGTTGGGGCCAAGAAACTTTAATCTGCTTATTCCGAACAAGCCTGTAATACAAGCGCCAAATTCCTTCCAGATGGAATTGGTTTAATTTATATCTGCCTATTGAATATTTATTTTCGTTTTTTGCAAAATCAAATTCCTCCACTCTAAATTCTTTAGTCTTCCCAGACTTTTGAAAAATCTTCTGATCGTAAAAAATAGACGGCAATGCGGTATGAGTGGCCACCCTTTGAAAAAGCTGTTTCGGAGATTCGATAATCACTCCGTTATCGTCTTTTCTTAAATAACGGCTTGCCAAAACTCTTAAAGCGTTAAGATCAAATTTTTTATCAACTTCGTCGATTTCGGATTTGTTTAGAATCTGCTGTTTTTGCTGGCGAATCTCTGCGCGATGCTCCCGATAAAGAATATAGGCTTTAGCGATTTTGGCGTGAGCGGTGTCTATTAAAACCTGCTCTACCATATCCTGAACTTCTTCAATTTGCGGAATGGAGTTTTTTTTAAGCCCCTTGTTCAACCGATTCAAAACTTCTCTGGAAAGATCTTCTGCCAACTTCCAGTCCGGACCTCCGACTGCCGTCGACGCCTTGTAAATCGCGTTTGTTATCTTCTCGATGTTAAAAGGAACGATCTGACCATTTCTTTTTTGAATCGATTTGAACATGAGATGCGATACCAATATACGAATGCGTACGAATGAAACGAATTATACAAATTTATATTATTCGCAGATTCGCATTCATTTGTATATTGGTATTATTAATTTTTCTTTTTTCTTCTCAAAAATGCTGGAATTTCCCACTCTTTTTCCCGATCTTCTTGGTCATCTTCTGATGTAAGTTCGCTTACTTTTTTTATCACAGGTTCCGGTTGTTCATTATTGTCCGATTCATCAAACGGCAAATGCGAATCCCGAGACATCAATCTTTCATTGGAATAAATGCTGGAGATGTAATGGCTCTCCCGCAGCAGCTCGTCCGCAAAACCGGTTGCGATTAAAGTCACTTTGATCTGTCCCTTGTTTAATTTCCTGTCATAATAAGTTCCAAAAATTATTTTCGCACCCGGATCCGCTTTTTCGGTAATAATATTAGCAATTTCGTTTATTTCATGCATTTTCAAATCGTTTCTTCCTGAAATACTAAATAAAATTCCTCTTGCACCGTCAATGGCAACTTCAAGCAAAGGAGAATTTATCGCGGCTTGCGCCACTTTTGCTGCCCTAACTTGCGCTCCCGCAGCAATTCCAATTCCGACCATAGCCGAACCGGCATCTCTCATAACGGCTTTAATATCCGCAAAATCAATATTTATAATTCCCGGAGTCAAAATCAATTCGGTTATTCCCTTCACCGAATCACGCACAACTTTATCAACTTCTTCAAAAGCCTTAAGCAAAGGCGTATCCTTGCTGACAATCGAAAAGATTTTATCGTTTGGAATTGTAATCAAAGTATCCACTCTGTCGCGCAATCGCATTATTCCTTCTTCCGCAATTCTTGCCCTTTGTCCTCCTTCGAAATTAAACGGTTTAGTAACGATTCCAACCGTCAAAATTCCAAGTTCTTTGGCAATTTCCGCCACAATCGGAGCTCCGCCCGTTCCAGTTCCTCCGCCCATACCTGCGGTTATAAAAACCATGTCAGCATCTTTTATCGCCTCTGCGATTTCATTCCGATTTTCTTCAGCCGCCTGTTTTCCCAATTCCGGATTCATTCCCGTCCCCAATCCCCGCGTTAAATTTCTTCCTATATAGACTTTCTTCTTGGCGCTGCATTTTTCCAAATCCTGAACATCGGTGTTTATAATTACCAAATCAACCCCGCGCGGAAATTCCTCGTACATTCGCGAAATTAAGTTTCCTCCTGCCCCGCCGACTCCAACGACTTTTATCCTCGCCAGCGGAGGATTCGGTTTTGACAGTTTCGGCTGAACGGGAAATGATGCTGCTTTTTGCGTTTTGAAGTCGGATTTTGATTTCTTTTTCATAAAATTAAGCTATTTTATCTTATCAATCCTTTTACGGAACAAGATTTTTGAAAATTTTAGAAATAAACCCTTTTTTATCCGAAAACCATCCCGATACGTTCTCTTCGGAATCAAACTGCGATTCTCCTTGAACCAAAAGACCGGTTACGCCGATAAATTCCAGATCATCAAGCCGAGCGTTTAAATCACGATTAGCGGCATCTGATATGTTCAACTGGCAATCGCCTAAATGGACCGGCAATTTTAGTTCGTTTTTGGCTAAATCTATAATCCCCGGAACCTTAGCGCCTCCTCCGCACAGGATTACCCCGGCCGGAAGTTCTGTTTTTCCCAAAGATTTCAGTTCATTATGGACTAATTCAAAAA
>JAJYHZ010000003.1 GCA_021796335.1 bacterium
CAGGGCGGGAATTTATTCTTACGGCCGGCCGGCAACGGAAACTTATGGGCAAATAATTCAATAACTGCCAGTGGTAATGTTTACGGCAATGACATCTGCACTTTTGGGGGAAAATGCTTGAGTCAGGCCGGAGGCGGGTTAAGTCAAGTAACAACATATAATTTTACTGCAAATGGCTCATATCTGGGTATTCATAAATTCTGCTTTTTAAGTAAAATTCAGTATGGTTGGTATAGTAATATCGGAAATTCTTGGATTGCGGTAAATGGAACATTTAATGGACCATGGTATTTAAGTGTTACTGGCGCGCATCCTTTAAGTTCCCCTCCGGATCAGGCAAGTGAGATATGTGTTGATTAAATTTAACTTTTTATCCAAATGTAAGGATTAACACAATCCGGATTCACGGAATTTTATTTATTATTAAATTATAAAAATATAAATTAATAATATAAATTATGGATAACACAATTGCAACCGACAATAAGTCAAAATTAAATAGAGGAGTTATATAGCGATGGCCAATCTGCTCCGGTTTATGACAATGGAACTAATGTGGGAATCGGAACTACAAACCCCAGTTCCAAACTTGATGTTAATGGAGATCTTAACGTTAATGGAGCTGCTAGCATCAAACAAAATCTAAATATTGACGGACAAGTTCATGCGAGTGGCGATGTTTGTACGGATGCCGGAGGAGGGAAATGTCTAAGCAATCTTTCCAATTCTTCAAACGTAATCCCAGCCGGCTATTCTTTTGTGCCATTCGGTCAGGAATTGGTTTTATTGAAAAGTAATGCGTATACTCAGGCAGAAAGTAATGGCACGTCTGCTGCCGCGCGAGTTTATAATGGTCAGATTCAAACACGCGTATGGATAAATCAAGCCAATGCCTTTAACGGAGCATTTGGTTTTAATGGGACAGTATTATGTGATTCCGGGTGGGTGAATGGTTTTAATGCATCCTGCGGCGCTTGGAGGCAGATAACTTATACCACTGTTTATGGCGCAACTGATATTAATGGGGTTGGCGTGGCTTGGACAAGCAATGGGTTTAATAGTTCATCTGGTTCTAATTATGCATCATGGTAATAGCGGCAATAATAATTATTATTAATTAATAAAATATTCGGTTCGGTGATTTTAAATAAGAATAATTTTTACGATGCGAAATAAATTTATAAAAATAACAATAATTATATTAATTTTTGTTTTAGGACTTGTTATTGGATTTACGATAGCGGCTAAAGTTTTTTCCACTGCCTTAAATAATCAAAACAGGGATACTATTACTGCTACTCAAAGCCAAAATAAAATTTGGAACAGCATGATTATTAAAAACATCAATGGACTTGTGGAAAAAATAGACAATAATAAATTAACGGTAAAAATAACACTGGCAGAACCTTTGGTTGGTTCGAATTCTAATGAAAAAACCGTTGATATTGACGGCAATACCAAATTTTTTCAATTAACCCAAAAAGATTCCAAAGAATACCAGAAAGAAATCGCCAATTTTCAGGAGTCAATAAAAGCGCCAACCGCCGTTCAAACTACCCAGCCCCCGATTCCTTTTAACAAAACGCAAATCAATTTTTCAGATATAAAACCCAATCAGCAAGTTTTGATTACTTCTGCCAGCGACATCAAAAATGCCCAAGAATTCAAGGCAACGGAAATCGATATTCTGCCGGATGTCGGCCAATCTTCAAATACTGGTAATTGATTAAAATGCCTCGCAATGAATGCGAGGCATTTTATTGTTTTTATTTGTATTTATTTTGAATTAGAAACTTATTCTGAATACTGAAATAAATTCAGCACAAGTTTTATTTCGGAATTTATTCTCATTGCTGTTTTAGATTTCTGAAATCCCGCGCAAATTAAATTTTAATATGGGACAAGCAAGCTTGCTTATCAATAGACAGGTTCAGAATAACAGGAAAACCGAGTCTTGAAACTCGGTTCCAAATCAGCAGTCCTAAATTAGCAAATCCAGTAAATTCTGAGCGGTCATCTCAACCGGTTTAGGAAGGTTCATTAATTCCAAAACAGTGGGGGACACGTCTGCTAGAACTCCCATGGGAGCTCTTTCGGCGGCATGGATTTCTCCATCGGAATTTTCCGTTTTATATTTATTTCCGATCAGGTAAATCGGGACGGGGCTGGCGTCGTGTTTGGTTTCTATTTCTCCGGTTAAAGGCTCTATCAGTTTTTCGGCATTGCCGTGATCGGCGGTGATAAGCATTACGGCGTCATTTTCCAAAACAGTTTTCATTAAAATTCCGATTTGTTCGTCTAAAATCCTGATCGCTTCTTCGGTAGCTTTGAAATTCCCGGTGTGGGCGACCATGTCCGCGTTCGCAAAATTGGCCAGAATAAAATCGTAAGTTTTTTCTTCAATGGCTTGGACCATGCGGGAACAAATTTCGCGGGCGCGCATTTCGGGATGCTCGTCGTGCTGGCCGGTTTGAGACGGGATTAGAACGCGGTATTCGTTTGGATAAGGGTCTTCTTTCAGGCCGTTGAAAAAATAAGTGACATGGGCGTATTTTTCGGTTTCGGCGACGCGAAACTGGATTTTACCGCTGTCGGAAAGGACCTTCCCCAGGGGTGTGTCGATTTCTTCAGGAGGGAAGACATTCGGAATATCGAATGCGTCATCATAACTGATCATCGAGGCAATAAAAAGATTGTTGAATTTTTTCGTCGGAAATTCTTTAAAGTCTTTTTGAATGAAAGCGCGGACGATTTGTTTCATGCGATCTTCGCGGAAATTGAAAAAAATTACGGAGTCGTTGTCACTAATGGGACGTTTGGGATTTACCAGAGCCGGAACGATGTATTCGTCATTTAATCCTTTGTCATAAGTCTCCTGGAGATGTTTTTGAATATCGCTTATGGCGGGACCGTTGCCGATCATGGCATTGTAGCCTTCCTGGACTCGCGTCCAATTCTTCGCCCGATCCATCGTATAGTAGCGGCCGGCTAAGCTGGCAACTTGTTCTCGATAAGGAAGTTTTTCGATCAGTTTCATGGCGGATTCCGGTTCGCTGTCGCGCCCATCGGTTATCAGATGAAGATTCAGTTTTTCTTTTGGAAAATTTTCTTTATCGGCGAAATCGATCAAAGCTTTGAGATGTTCAAATGAAGCATGGACATTAGCTTCGGTCAAAAGGCCGATTAAATTTACGCTAGAATTCTTTTCTTTAGCATGGTCAAATGCTCTTTTAATGGTTTCGTTTTGGAAAAATTGCCCGTTTCTGATAGCCAGAGTGATTCGCGGATAATTTTGGTAAATGATGCGTCCGGCGCCCATATTTAAATGGCCGACTTCGCTGTTTCCTTCTTCTCCCCAGGGTAGGCCGACGGAAATTCCAGATGCCTGAAGAGCGCCAATCGGGAAATTATGCTTTATGTAATTGAAGTTAGGCGGATTAACGAGATAAATCGGATTGGTAAAATCATGAGCTCCGATACCCCATCCGTCGAGAACAACTAAGATAACTGTTTGCTTATGCATTGTTTTATTCTAATTTATGATGATTACTTAAACAAGCATAATCAAAAAATAAAGCTTATAATGTTGTTATGTTCATATAAATTAATGCATAATTATAATATTAAAAATGAAAACTCAGAAATATCTTCAACACATAAAAATCCCAAACCATTTAAGATTATTCAAATTGATTCTCATCCCCCTTATTTTTATCGGAGGGGTTATTTTCAATGTACAAGTTAAAGCTGCTGCTTCCTATTTTGGCCAAATAACCAAAAATTCCCTTATCCTGTTCCAAAAATCCAATAATATTTCCCAAACCGGAGTTTTTGATTCTTCCACCAGAGGAGTGATGAATGGGGAGTAAAAAAGAAACTCGGACATAATGCAGAGTGATTATCAGATTTCCATTTTGCGTGATTCTTGCTGCAAATTTTTTGACTTTTGATCTTTAAATTTTTATTATTTAGAAAATAAACCCTTCATGAACAATTCAAGGCAAAAAAAAATAAAAGTCATCGATATTGTCAGGAAATCTCCCGAAGAAAAGTTTGAAAAAATAACAAAAAAGAAAGAACTCGCCAAAAAAATATCTTCCGAACAAGATTCGGAAATAAAAATAGGGAAAAGAGAATTGATTAATGAATCGATCAAAGAATCGGCGGAAGAAAAACCGCATATTTTAGATAAGAATTTTAAATTTGAAAAAGAGCCTACATTTCTAGCAGTGAAAAGGGAGGATAAGCGTGAATCTGTTCATCATCGCGAGGTAAAAGAAAAAAATAAAAAATCCCGCAAATTTTATTTGATAACCAGTTTAGCAGTAATTTTTTTGATTTTAGTAGGATTTGTGGGAGCAAACGCTTTGCCGAGAGCGGATATAAAAATCACTCTTAAAACCGCGGATTGGCAGTGGGGTGGTTCAGTGGGGTTGAATCCGAATATCGCAGAGCCGGACGGAACAAACATACAAATTCCCGTGGCTAATTTTTCACAGACGAAGAACGGGACGTTCAGCTGGCCAGCAACCGGCGGAATAAGGCATGTAGAAAATAAGGCAACTGGCCAGATTACAATTTACGACAATTACAGCAATGCCGATCAGGTTTTGGTGGCAGGAACAAGATTTGAAACTCCGGACGGAAAAATTTTCAGATTGCAGAACAGGATTACGGTGCCGGGAATGAGCAGTATAACCGCGAGCGTGACGGCAGATCAGCCGGGCAATGCATACAATATCGGTCAAGTTCAAAAATTTACAGTTCCGGGTTTTTCCGGTTCTGCGAAATTCGAGAAAATATATGGACAGTCGACTCAGCCAATGGCCGGCGGATTCGTCGGAGACGGAAAATATCCGTCTGATAGCGATATAGCGAAGGCAAAGGCAAATGCGGAAAATCAAATTAAAAACGGTCTTGAATCGTATGTTTATTCGCAAATCCCGACTGACGGAGGTTTTAAAGTAATTGACGGGAGTAAGAATTTTAAAATTACCAAAGAAACCGTGAATAATAACACTGATGCCAGCGGAAATTTTTCGGTTTTCATAGAAGCTCAAGAATCTTTACAGGCTTTTAAAGAAAGCGACCTTACAAAATTAATGACTGGATTGATGAGGGTGGCGAACAATAACGATCCCGATTATCAAATAAAAAATTATAAAATCGATTACGGAAGCTTTTCGGCAGATTCAAAAAATAGCTCAATTTCGATTAATTTTGACGGGACTTTCTATAAGCCGATTGATCCGGCCGATCTTAAAAAGCAGATTTTGGGGAAATCAGAAACGGATTTGAGGAATTTGATTTATTCGCTTTCTTCGAAAATCGAAAAGGCGGATATTTCAATAGGTCCGTTCTGGGTAACCAAAGTCCCGACTGATCAAAATAAAGTAAATTTGGAGATAGACTGAACTTATTGAAAATCAAAGAGTTCGGAGTTTAATCTTTTTATGCGTAATTTGTGAGGAAAACTCTTGAAATACCGAATAAAATCTGCTTTAATTTTACTAAAGTGATCAGCCTTGCGAGACGGATTGGCGCCGATTGCGAGTGCCACCCCGAATTTGTTTCGGAGTCTTAAGGATTCATTTTTGACGCCGGGATTTCGCACAAAAATAAATTTTGATACGGGACAAGTAAATTTCGCATGACAAAATCAGTATGACAAAAATAGTTGATTCTGCGGTATTTCTGAACAGTGCCTTGACGGGGTTGACCTTTTAAATTTTATAGTTTAGTATAGATTTTTACATGCCAAACGAAAAAAAGCCATTAATTAAAGGCAGAGTTATCGAAGCTTTGCCGGCCACCACTTTTAAAGTCCAGCTTGAAAAGGGAGAAGAGATTTTGGCTTATTTGTCCGGCAAAATGAGATTGAATTATATTAAAATTCTTCCGGGTGATTTTGTTTTGCTTGAATTAAGCCCTGACGGAAAGCGCGGAAGGATTACAAGAAGGCTGTAGCTTTTCAGAGACTTCTAAATACTAATGGTTAATAGCTAAATTATTTTAATGAAAGTACGCGCATCGGTCAAAAAAATTTGCAAAGATTGCAAAACAGTTCGACGAAAGGGTCGCGTTTTTATCATTTGCAAAAAAAATCCAAAACATAAACAACGACAAGGATAAAATATATTTTAGTTGTCAGTTGTTAGTGATTAGTTTTTAAAACTAATCACTAATTGCTAATTACTAAGTGTTAAATTAATGCGTTTATTAGGTATTAATATTCCGGATAATAAAAAATCAGAATATGCCTTAGGTTATCTTTACGGCATTGGTCATACTTTAGCGGTGAAAATTTTAACGGAAACCAAAATCGATTTAAATAAGAGAATCAAGGATTTGAATGCGGATGAAGTCAGGAAAATCCAAGATTATATTGAAAAGCATTATAAAGTAGAAGGAGAACTTCGCCAGATAGTCAAGTCAAATATTTCAAGATTGAAAGATATTCAGGCTTACAGGGGAGTAAGACATATGAGGAGATTACCGGCTAGAGGCCAAAGAACAAAAACAAATTCCCGAACAATTCGAGGCAATGTCAGAAAGACGGCTGCAAGCGGAAAAAGAAAAGTGGAATTGAAATAAAATATTTAATGCTAATATACTAATGCATGTGAATGCAATAAATAATACTAATTATTACAAAACTTGCATATTCGCATTATTTAGCCAAAACTATGGGTAAAAAGAAAGTTATAAAACAAACAGAAGCAGAAGTGCTGAAAGAAAGCGAAAACCTGGAAAAGGTGATGACTAAGGTTTCAGGGAAGGCATCATCGAAAAAAATCGAAAACGGCAAGGTTTTCATAAATGCAACATATAACAATACTTTGATAACGGTTACGACCGGCAACGGTGATGTAATCGCCTGGGTTTCGGCTGGAAGCTTAGGCTTTTCTGGTCCCAAAAAAGCAACTCCATTTGCTTCTTCGAAAGCGATTGCCGCTTTGGCGGAAAAAGTTAAAAAAGTGGGATTGATGAATATCGAAATAATCGTTAAGGGGGTTGGATCGGGCCGGGATTCGGCCATTCGGTCTTTAGCGAATCAGGGTTTCAATATAACTTCGGTTAAAGACGTGACTCCGATCCCGCACAACGGACCGCGGCCGGTCAAGGTTAGAAGAATATAATCACAAATTTACACAAATGTGGCACAAATATCACGAATTCGTGAAATACGTGTCTGACTAGGGAATAATTAGTATGCTAAAAGCAAAAGAAAAAAAAGAAAGAGCGTTAGGTGTCAAGCTTTTTTTGAAAGCGGAACGTTGCAGTTCTCCGAAATGTGCGACAGTAAGGCGTCCGGGCAGGCCGGGACAGCATGGAAAGGCTCGAAGAAAAACGATTTCGGAATACGGTCAGCAGTTAATGGAAAAACAAAAAATAATGTTCAGCTACGGATTAAGAGAGTCTCAGATGAGAAGAATTTTCAAAGAAGCTTTAGGGAAAAAGACAAATGTTATCGATGCAATTTTTGGACTTTTGGAAAGAAGACTGGACAATGTTGTTTATAGACTGGGAATAGCTCCATCGAGGATAATGGCGCGGCAATTCGTAAGCCACGGGCATATAACGGTGAACGGTAAAAAAACAACTATACCGTCTTTTTTGGTAAAAAAAGGGGATATGATTTCAATCCGGGCGTCTTCTGCTGATTTGGCGATATTTAAAGAACTGCAAAATAATTTAAAGAAATATGAGGCGCCATCATGGCTTTTTATGGATAAAGAAAAATTGCAGGGGACAATGAAAGCAACGCCGGTTGCAAACGAAACAATGTTCGATATTAATCTCGTCGTTGATTTCTACAGTAAGTAATTAAATTAATAAAACACATAGCTCTGAGTGCACGAAACGCAGAAGATGAAAATTAATTAAAAAACATAAATAAAGCATAATCAGAGATGTTCAAAACTAAAAAATTTGAACGAGGAGCGGTTAATGCTTAAAAATTATGGAATACGCATTATTAAGCGAAAGCGTACAAATTAAAAAGATTTCAGAAAACGATAATGAAGGCGTTTTCGAAGTGGAGGGCCTTTTCAGCGGTTACGGTTTGACGATCGGCAATGCGTTGCGCAGGGTTCTTTTATCTTCTTTGCCGGGAGCGGCGGTAACCCAGGTCAAGATCAATAACGTCAAACATGAGTTTTCCACTATTGACGGCGTTTTGGAAGACGTTGTTGAATTGACTTTAAATCTTAAAAAAATGAGGTTTAAATTTTATGCCGACGAGCTGCAGGTTTTAATGTTAGATATAAAAGGAGAAAAGGAAATTACGGCGGGAGATTTTAAGACGCCTTCCCAGGTTGAAATCGTGAATCCGGATTTGCACATCGCAACTATTACCGATAAGAAAGTCGAATTAAAAATGGAAATTACGGTTGAAAAAGGATTGGGATATTCCCCGATTGAATCAAGAAAAACGGAAAAACTTCCCATCGGCGTCGTAGCAATTGATGCGATATTCACTCCCATTACCAAAGTTAATTTTACAATTGAGAATATGCGCGTGGGAGAAAGGACTGATTATAACAAATTAAGACTAGTTGTTGAGACTGACGGGACTATTGCTCCGTCAGCGGCCTTGAGAAAAGCGGCCAATATTTTAAAAGACCATTTTGACAAAGTTTCTCAAGTCGAAGTTGTCGAAGAAGCTATTCCAAAAGAGAAAAAAGAAGCGAAGGAAACTAAGGAAAAGAAAGAGACTAAGAAGAAAACAAAAAAGTAGTTCATAAAGTGAAAAGTTATAAAGTTCATAACGTAGAATATCTTATGAACTTTAAGCGAAGTGAATTTTATAAACTTGCAGTTGTTTATGAGGCATTTAGTAAAAACCAAAAAATTTCATAGGAAGACCGGCCAACGAAAAGCTTTATATAAACATTTAGCGAATAATCTTATTTTGGAGGAAAAAATGACGACTACGGAGGCCAAGGCAAAATACGTGAAATCTTACGTTGAAAAGATGATAACTTTGGGCAAGAAACAGAATTTAGCCGCCTTGAGACTTTTAATTTCGCGAATTCCGAAAGGAGCGGCTGAGAAGATTTATTATGAATTAGCTCCGAAATATAAAGGTAGAAAGGGCGGATATCTGAGAATAACCAAAAGCGCGGGCAAAAGGAAAAGAGACGGAGGGGATATGGCGATCGTGGAATTCGTATAAGCGCAATCCCGATTAATCTCAATCTGAAATTTGCACAATTTTGTGTAATTCTGAGAATTCGTATAACACTTGTAAATTCGAGTTATTAATATTGACTAATCACTATTTAATAGTATAAAATCAAAAAGTCGTTAAAAAACAAAAATAATAATACTAATATACTAATTCGTGCTAATGATACGAATGATACAAATAATTATTCGTAGCCATTAGTATCATTCGAATGCATTCGTATATTGGTATTATAAATTAATCAATATGGCAGAAAAAGAAAAATTCGAACGTTCTAAGCCGCATGTTAATGTTGGAACCATCGGACATGTTGATCATGGCAAAACAACTTTAACCGCAGCTATTACCCACGTTCTTCACTTGAAAGGTTTGATTTCCAAAGAAGAAAAAGTGGACCAAATCGACAATGCGCCCGAGGAAAAAGCTCGTGGAATTACTATCGCATTGCATCACTCCGAATACGAAACGGAGAAAAGACACTATGCTCACGTTGATGCTCCGGGACACGCGGATTATATCAAGAACATGATTACCGGTGCAGCTCAGATGGATGGCGCCATTTTGGTGGTCGCCGCCACTGACGGTCCTATGCCTCAAACCCGGGAACATATTTTGTTGGCAAGGCAGGTCGGCGTTCCAAATATCGTTGTTTTCTTAAATAAGGTGGATATGGTGGATGATCCGGAACTTATTGATTTGGTTGAAGCCGAAGTGAGGGAACTTTTAAAGAAATATCAGTTTGATGGAGATAATGCTCCGGTTATCCGAGGGTCGGCTTTGAAAGCTTTGGAAGCTTCATCAGTTGATGATCCTGCGGTTAAGCCGATTTTGGATTTGGTGCAGGCTTTGGATGATTATATTCCGGAACCGGTTCGCGATACTGACAAACCGTTTCTGATGCCGGTTGAAGATATTTTCTCGATCGAAGGCCGCGGAACCGTTGTTACTGGCCGTGTTGAAAGAGGAATCGTCAAAGTTAATGAAGAAGTTGAAATTATCGGCATCAAGCCGACGGCAAAAACTGTTGTTACTGGTATTGAAATGTTTAATAAATTATTGGATGAAGGAAAGGCGGGTGATAACGTAGGCGTTCTTTTGAGAGGCCTTAAAAAAGAGGATGTTGAAAGAGGACAAGTTCTTGCAAAACCGGGAAGCGTAACTCCGCACACTGAATTTGAGGCCGAAGTTTATATCCTGACCAAGGAAGAAGGCGGACGGCACACCCCGTTCTTCAAGGGATACAAGCCGCAGTTCTATATCCGAACAACCGATGTTACCGGCGAGGTTCAAATTCCGGCAGGAATGGAAATGGTTATGCCTGGCGATACGGTTAATTTAGCGATCAAATTGATTGCTCCGGTTGCCTTGGAAGAGAAGCAAAGGTTCGCCATCCGTGAAGGAGGTAAGACTGTTGGCGCCGGCGCAGTTACAAAAATCATCAAATAAAAAATGGCCACAGACTACAGATTACGGTCAACAGCAGTTCTTAAAAAATTTAGAAAATTGCAAATAGCCGTAGTCAGTAGACGGTAGTCCGTAAGCTAATCAAAATGAACAAGAAGGCAAAAGAAGAAGGACAATCAAAATTGCGTTTAAGGGTTAGGTCATATGACCATAAGCTGATTGATAATTCCATCAAACAGATTATTGAAACCGCTATTCGAAACGGGGCGGAAATAATAGGACCGGTTCCTTTTCCAACGGAATTTAAGCGCTATACTGTGAACCGTTCGACCTTTGTCCATAAGGATGCCAGAGAGCAGTTTGAACTGAGGGTTCATAATCGCATGATTGATATTCTTAATCCAAATCAAAAAATTATTGAAGCTTTGAGCAGTTTGAATTTGCCTTCAGGGGTGGATATTGAGATAAAAATGAGGTAATAAAAATCGCAAGTTAAAGATTTTATTACGCAAAATCCCGGTTTTATCCGGGATTTTGCTTTGAAACATTTTATGGTATATTGAATTATACCTCTGTGGCAATTGCTTCGAGACAATTTTTACACATAATTTTTACGCGCGAAATAAGCTTGGTTTACATCAGAATTTATTCTTAGAAGCGCAATACGAGCCGATTGTTTCGTAATTTTATTATGCAAGAAATTTCCGCCGGTATTATTATTTACCGAAGAACAAAAGATGGATTGAAATTTCTGATTTTGTATCATGGGCACGGATATTGGAATTTTCCGAAAGGAAAAATCGAAAGCCGAGAGAAAAGTTTCCAGACAGCCCTAAGGGAAATAAGGGAGGAGACCGGTTTGACCCGGTCTGATTTGAAATTCGGCGATTATTTCAAGACCTCGGAACATTTTACTTTTTGGAGAGATAAAGAAAAAGTTTCGAAAAACGTGACTTTTTATTTAGCTGAAACCAAGAGAAAAGCGATTAGAATCTCCGAAGTACAGGAGGGCCAACCCCATGAAGGATTTGCCTGGTTTACCTATAAAGAGGCTTTGGATATTTTGCATCGCCATAAAGATAGCCAGAGAATTTTAAAACAAGCGTACCAATTTTTGCAAAACAAAGGAATCGCGCCGGCGGAAAAAATTGAAAAGCCGCAACAGCAATCTCAGCAACTGCAAAAACATCATTACAAAAAATCAAATTATCGTAAAAATCCGCAGCAGTCTCCCAACAGATATAAATATTCTTCCAGACCCAGCGCGGAAATTGAATAAATCAGAATTCAGGATATATGGTAAGCGTGTTTTAATTGCCACAATAGCGATTAATCCGTTGAAGTTGTAGCAATAAAAACAGGGGTTGCAATAATTTTATTAAGTTTGCTTTAAAATAATAGTTGATTGGTAGCCCTAATTTTTAAAAATTATGGACTTATTTTCAAACGGTGCAATTACATTGAGTTTTGATGATGGGTGGAAATGTATTTACGATAATGCCTTCCCAATCATTAAAAAGAATAAAATTCTAGCAACTTTTTATGTAATAAGCGGTTATCTTGATGACGAACAATTTCCTCGTTATATGAATATTGAAGATATTCGGGATTTAGAAAAACACGGACATGAAATTGGCTGTCATACAGTTTCACACAAACATCTTTCGCAAGAAAACAAAAATATAATAAAAGAAGAAATTATTTCATCTCTTGATTATTTAAAAAACGAAGGTTTTTCAGTCAGTACATTTTCCTATCCCTACGGAGAATTTAATGATGAAATTTTGGAAATAGTAAAAAACGCAGGATTTATCGGCGCCCGAAGTGTTGAAAGAGGATTTAATGATTTAGAAACCAACCCCTTTTTATTAAAATGTCAGGCTGTTAAGACTTCAACAAAACCAGAGCAGGTGAAGGAGTGGATTGATTTTGCTAAAGCCAGGAATAAGTGGTTGATTTTAATGCTTCACCAGATAGATCATGATGGAAGAGAATGGAGCACAACCTCTGAGATTTTAACAGAAATTGTTGATTGTATAAAAAACAGCAACATTAATTCCATTACGCTTAAAGAGGGTTTGAAAATTTTAAATGATGCAGCAACTATTTAAACAAAAAGTTTTTGAAGTTGTTAAGGAAATTTCAAAAGGAAAAACTTTAACTTACAGACAGGTGGCGGAATTAGCAGGGCGGCCAAAAGCATATCGGGCAGTCGGAAACATCTTGAATAAGAATTCCTATAAAAATATCCCTTGCCATCGGGTTATCCGTTCTGACGGAGAAATCGGCGGATATAATCGCGGCCAGAAATTAAAAATAAAAAAATTAAGATCTGAGGGATTTAGAATTGAGTGATTTAATCAAAATAATTTGATATCCTTCATTTTTATTTTTTTTCTTATTTTGCCTTAGCAACTATTTGCTCAAAAACTTTAGGTTCTTTTCTTGCGATTTCCGCTAAGATTTTTCTATCAATTATAATGTTTGCTTTTTTTAATCCGTTAATTAGTTTGCTATATGTTGTGCCATTGGTTCTGGCTGCGGCATTGATTTGAACCTGCCATAAGCTGCGGTAGTCTCTTTTCTTTTGTTTTCTTCCGGAAAATGCGTGTGACATGGAGTGGAGAAGAGCTTCTTTAGCGGCTCTTTCTTTTGATTTCCTTCCCCAGCGGAATCCCTTGGTCTGTTTTAATACTTTTTCTCTTTTTTTATGGGCTATTGTGCCTCGTTTTACTCTGGTCATAGATTAGTGGTTAGTGATTAGTTTTTAGTAATTAGGCTAGTGGCTGGCGTATTTTTGGATATTTTTTGCTTCAGTAACAAGCTCTCTCATTCCGGATTTTCGATTCATTTCCTTGCTTTTCTTTTTGGCCCGAAAATGGCCCAAGCCCATGGCTCTTCTGAGAACCTTGCCGTTTTTGGTGATTCTAATTCTTTTTTCTACGGTGTTTTTCATAGCTTCGCTTTTATAATGCCAATCTGCAGATTTATGCAAATCTGTAAATAATGCGGATTCGTATTATTTGTTTCATTCGCAATTATTTGCATATTGGTATTGTGATTACTTTTTTGAGATTTGCATCATTAATCCTTTTCCGCCGAATTTCGGTTCCATGATGATCTTATATTCAAATGGAATCATTTGCAAAAATTCATTTAATTTTTTCATTGCCCACTCGCGGTTGTATTTTTCGCGTCCTCTTAAAATTAACGTTATTCCGACTTTATGCTCTTCATCCAGGAATTCCTGGATTTTTTTGATTCGAATTTCCAAGTCATTTTTTGCCGCACGAGCTCCTATTCTGATTTCTTTCAATTCGTTGGCCTTTTGGATAGAACGCTGTTTTTTTAACTCTTTTTCTTTTTGATATCGGAATTTGTCAAAATTGATGATTTTGGCTACCGGGGGCTTGGCCGTGGGAACGATCTCGATTAGATCCAGTCCTTTTTCTTGGGCTAATTTTAAAGCCGCTTCGCGCGGCATTATGCCAAGATTTTCTCCAGCGTCATCAATTATCCGCAATTCCGGGGCAGTTATTTGATTATTTATTCGTGTTTTATCTACCAATGATTTTAAAATTTAATAGAGAAATCTGTATTTACAGCTTAATATGTGGAGACGGGATTGTCCCCGGATTTATGGTGCTACATAAAGCGCATCATAAATCCTTCAATTCCTAACGCGAGACAAGCAGTTGTCTCGCTCCCTTTCCACTGCACTCATTTCATTCGTTTGTGGAGACGGAGGGATTGAACCCTCGTCCAAAAATTTTTCAAAACAATCTCTACAAGCTTGCCTTAATTAGAATTTAGAATTAAGAAGTAAGAATTAAGGAAAAACTTCAAAATTCTTTTGCCAATTTTGTCTTTGTTGGTTTTGGCATCCAACAAACAAGCTTGATTATAACACCCCTTAATTCCGACTCAAGCATTCAGAAGGGATGCCTGTATTAAGCTAAGGCTAATGCAGGAACTGCAGTTTTGTCGGCAGTTATATGTTTTTTGCCAGATTTATCCCATACTTAAATTTAAGTATGGGGTTGATGAGATGGCGCTCAACTTGCAATTGTTTTGTCCGATTTTTGTCGAGACGTGCGTCCCCATGTATCCGAATAGCGCACGTACTAAGAACGCGCCCATCCGAATATTTATTTTTTTGCCTTGCGCATTTCTCTTTTGTCTTCTCGTTTTTTTATCAATTCGCGTTTGTCAGCTTTTTTTCGGCTCCTTGCAAGGCCTATTTCCAACTTAATCTTATGATTTTTAGTATAAACTTTTAAAGGCACTAAAGTCAAGTTTTTTTCCTGTATTTTTCCCGCTAATTCCCTGATTTCTTGGCGCTTCAGAAGCAATTTTCGGGTACGTTTTGAGTCATAATTTTTTGGGGTATTTTGAGGTTGGTAAGGAGGAATATCGGAACCTAAAAGCCAAGCCTCATTATTTTTAACAATAACATAAGATCCGGAAAGATTTATCCGGCCGTTTTTAATTGATTTAACCTCAAAACCGAGTAAGGCAATGCCAGCCTCGAACTTTTCGAGGATTTCATAATCATAATATGCGCGTTTGTTGGTAATAGATTCCATATGAAAAGTATAAAGTAAAATGGAAAATGGAAAAAGTAAAGTAGGGAGAGATAAAAAAAGTAGGGAGAGATAAAAAAGGAGGCGCTCATTGCGCCCCCTCAAGCTCAAAAGAACCGATTGGGGAAGATTTGACCATCGATTTCGATAAAATAGCCCGCTTCTATTTCACTTTTCAGTACTTTACGGGCCAGGGATTTAGTTATGTTCTCATCAGCAATCCGAAGAAATTCTTCTTCAGATAAGCCCCGCATTCCTTTTTTGGCGATTTCTTGGTCCAAATAATTCAACCACCATCGTGATGACATCCACTCACCACCTTTCGGATATGAATTTTGTAGTTTCTGAATTTATTATATTATTATTTTTTAAAAAATAAAATAATTTTGTGCGGGGTTTTAATTTATAAATCTTTCACTTAAAATGAATTATGCATCCGAATAGCGTATTATTCCGCTAAGCGAGGTGTCCATTTGAATTAATTTATGATTAAAGAACGGATTTATTCTTATTTAGTTAAAGCGACAAATAAAAAAGATATTGAAATTTCCATGCCAGAAAACGGAAAATTCGGGCATTATTCGACTAATATCGCTTTGAAATTGGCTAAAGACTTGAAAAAAAGTCCTATGGAATTGGCTGAAAACATTGCGGTGGAAATTAAAAAGAAAGCGCCGAATGATTTTTTTAAAAAAGTAGAAGTTATTTCGCCGGGTTTTATAAATTTTTTTCTTTCCAATAAAGCGTTTCAGGATGAATTTTGGGAAATATATAAGGAAGGGAAAAAATGGGGTAAACCTAAAAAAAGTAAAAAACAAACAGTTGTTATAGATTATTCGGCGCCGAATATCGCTAAGCCGATGAGCGTGGGACATTTAAGATCGACCATCATCGGACAAGCGCTTTATAATGTTTTTAAATTCAGCGGATGGAAAACAATCGGAGATAATCATTTGGGGGATTGGGGAAAACAATTTGGGATTTTAATCGCGGCTTATAAAGAGCGATTAAAAGCTAAAGACAAAAAACTAAAAAATATTTCGATTGATGAGCTGATGCGGGTATATGTCGATTATAACGCGCAGATGAAAGAAAATCCGGAATTGGAAGAAAGAGCACGTTTGGAGATTAAAAAATTGCAAAAAGGAAACAAGGAAAATATCGGGATTTGGAATAAATTCCGGAAGATAAGCCTGGATGAGTTTAAAAAGATTTATAAAATTTTAGGAATCAAGTTTGATTATTGTTTCGGGGAGAGTTTTTATAACAAGATGCTTCCGGGAATCGTGAAAGAAGCCTTGGATAAAAATGCGGCGGTTGAAAGCGAGGGCGCTACGGTAATTCCTGTCGAGGGCGACGAAACCCCGCTTATGATTCAAAAATCGGACGGAGCATTTTTGTATACAACCACCGATCTTGCTACGGTTAAATTTAGGGTTAAAAAATTTAAGCCGGACTTAATTTTATATGCGGTTGGCAGCGAACAGGGGTTTTATTTTTCACAGCTGTTTAAGGCGGTTAAGAAACTTGATTTTGCCAAAAAAGCAAAATTAACCCATGTTAATTTTGGGTTGTTGCTGGGAGAAGATTTGAAAAAATTTTCGACCAGGGCGGGTAGGCATGTGTCGCTTGAGGGATTGATAAAGGAATCAATCGATCGCGCCCGGAAAATTGCAGAAGAGAAGCAGCCCGGTATTTCTAAATCAGACAAAGAAAAAATAGCGAAAATAGTTGGCGTGGGCGCCGTAAAATACAACGATTTATCGCAAAACAGGGAATCGAATATTATTTTCGATTGGGATAAAATGCTGAATTTAGAAGGGAATTCAGCGCCTTATTTGCAATATACTTACGCCCGTTTGCGCAATGTACTGCGCAAAGCGCGTATGCTAAAAGGCAAAAAGCAAAAGCCAAAAGCGAGCGCGGAATTTCTAAATGAGCCGATTGAAATAAGTTTAATTTTTCATTTGTCGCAATTTCCGGATGTGATCAAGCGAATAACGGAATTTTATTACCCGCATTATTTGGCTGATTATTTGTTTGACTTGGCGAAAATGGCAAATGTATTCTATCAGAATATCCCGGTTCTAAAATCCAATCCGGAGGTTCGGGAAGCCCGTCTGTCTTTAGTTAAGACTGTCTCAGATGTTTTGAAAACCGGGCTGAATCTTTTAGGGATCGAAGCGCTTGAAAAAATGTAATATGAAAAAGAAGATCGCCTTTCTATTTTTTATCTTACTGGTTTTGCTCCTGGGATTTTTTCTGGTTACTTATCAGAAAAATGATTATTTATTTTTTTCCGGGGCCGATCAGAATCCAAACGGCATAACTTTTGTTTTGTTCGGAAGGACCGGAAAGGTTATCGGATGGAATATGTCTCCGGATTTGACGGATACAATTATGGTCGTTGATTATCGTCCGAATATAGGGGTGGTAAATTTAATTTCTTTACCGCGGGATTTATACGTTAATCTTGACGGAGAAAATTTTAAGCTGAACGAAGTCGTCGAGCGGGGGAAGGTGGATGATTTTTTAAATAATTTACTGCCTGAGTTAACCGGGCTCCAAACAAACAATTATGCCATTGTCGATATCGGTTTATTGCAGAAAATCGTCGATAATTTAGGAGGCATAGATGTCGATTTGAAATCACCGTTAACAGACTGGGCAAGCGGATACACTATCCAAGCCGGCAATCAGCATTTGGACGGCACGCAAGTCGTGTGGCTGGTGCGAAATCGATACGCGCCCAACGGAGATTTTTTCCGTGAAAAAAATCAGCATCAAATAATTCAAACAATCGCCCAAAAAATAGAAGGCTTAAACGCCTTGGAAAAAACCGCGTTTTTATTCAAACTGACTCCGGATTTGGCAACAAGCATAAATACGAATATGAATCCGCAAATCTTCATTACTCTAATGGAAAAATTCCACAGTGTGAGGTTTAATGATGTGGTAATGGATTTTGGTTCCGGATTGTTAGAGAGCGCCACAACAACAGCCGGAAGTTCGACAGAAGACATTTTATTGCCCGTGAAAGGATCGGATAATTACGACAATATAAGAAATTATATTGAATCAAAATTAGAAAAATAATTTTTAAATTATAATTATTGTACGCTATATTATACTGCAGCACGCGTAAAATATTTTAACCCGCCTCCGCATAGTTTTCCAATCAATAAGGCTGCGGGATACAAAACCTTTTCCGCTTCGGTGGATCTCAGCTTCAATGAACAGTCTAAATAAATTTCTCGACACCGTAGTAATGTCGGTGGAGTTTTAATTCGATGCGGACTGGAAAAGCTGAGAAATAATTTGATCGAAAGTCTGGTTGATGATTTCCAAATTTTTCTTATTTATAGTATTGAGGACATAACTGTCGGCTTTTAATCTATTTGGAAGGCCGATGCCGATTCTGAGTCGTCCGAAATTTTTAGTTCCCAGGCTTTTAATTATAGATTCGATTCCCCTATGGCCGGCCGAGCCGCGATCCATATCAAATTTGTATTTTCCCAATTCGATATCGACATCATCGTGAGCGATTAAAATTTCTTCCGGTTTTATCGCCGATTTTCCCGCAGAAAAATATTTTAAGGCCGATAAAACCGACCCGCCGGATAAATTCATAAATGCCAGGGTTTTAACAATAATTGATTTATCGTTATTGATAAATTCAAAATTTTTGAATCTCGGTTTTTTGAATGGTTCATTCGGAGAAAAATATTCGGCCAAATAGTCTATAAACATGCTGCCCGCGTTATGGTATGTTCGGCGATATTCTTGGCCGGGATTACCCAGCCCTATGATGATTTTAAAATTTTGTTTATTCATTCGTCTTATCTTCCAGGTTTTTTCGAAGAAAAATCAATAATCTTGGGGAATAGATTTAAATTATCGGGTTGACTTTAATTAATTTTATATTAAAATTATAATAATTAAAACTCAGTAATGAATGAAAATTTTTCTTTATACAATACGTGAGATCCTTGAGATCGTAATAAGCGCCGTTTTAGTTGTTATAATCGTTCACCAGTTTCTGGTTCAGCCGGTTTTGGTAAGCGGATCGAGCATGGAGCCGAATTTTGAAAGCGGCGATTATATTCTTGTAAACGAGATTTCTTACCGTTTTCGAGAACCGCAGAGGGGAGAAGTCATCGTATTTCGTTTTCCTGGAGACAATAAAACTTTGTTTATAAAAAGAGTAATCGGGTTGCCCGGTGAACACGTTGTTATAACCGACGGCAAGGTGGAAATTTTCAATCAGCAAGACCCCAAAGGCATGGTCTTGGATGAAACCTATCTTCCGGCGAATATAAAAACAACGGGAAATGTTGACGTAACCTTAAAAAATGACGAATATTTCGTATTAGGAGATAATAGGCCTGCGAGTTTCGATTCAAGGCAATGGGGAACTGTTAAAAAAAGCGAAATTATCGGCGACGTGTGGATGCGATTATGGCCGTTAAATAAAGTATCGGCTTTTGAAACGCCTTCATATCAGAACCAATGACTTGAAAGAAATGCCAAAAACTACAGCAAAAAAACAAAAATCCGCAAAAGAGAAGAAATTATCTTACCAGTCTCCGAAAGGAATGCATGATATTCTGCCGGAGGATCAGCCTTTATGGGAAAAACTCAGGCAAACTGCAAAATCAACCGCGGATTTTTATAATTTTTCGCGGATAGACACTCCGATAGTGGAGGTGGCGGAACTTTTCGAGAGGAGCGCGGGAGTTTCTTCGGATATCGTGGAAAAACAAATGTATTTCGTAAAAACCAAAGGAGGCGATCGATTAGTCTTGCGTCCGGAAGCAACAGCTCCGGTTGTGCGCGCTTATTTCGAGCACGGATTATCGAGAATGGGCCAGCCGGTGAAACTTTATTATACGGGGCCGATTTTCAGATACGAACAGCCGCAATCGGGAAGGTATCGGCAACATTATCAGGTAGGTTTTGAAATTTTGGGCGGAGAGAATGATCCGATTTACGATGCGCAGGCAATTTTGGCGCCGTACAAATTTCTGGAAGACGTGAAAATTAAGAATGTGATGGTGCATATCAACAGCATCGGATGCCCGAAGTGCAGGCCGAATTACCAGAAAAAATTGGAAGCCTATTATAAAAAATATCAGAAAAAAATATGCAAAGATTGCCAGAGGAGGTTGGCGACAAATTCAATGAGGCTTTTGGACTGCAAAGAAGAAAAGTGCCAGCCGGTCAAAGCCGAGGCGCCGGTTATTTTGGATTACCTTTGCGAATCTTGTAAAAATCATTTTAAGAGAGTTCTGGAATTTTTGGATGAACTCAAGCTTCCTTACATGATTGATCCTTACCTTGTCAGAGGGTTGGATTATTATAATAGAACAGTTTTTGAAATGTTCAGCGAAGGATTCAATTTCGCAATTGCAAGCGGCGGGCGATATGACTATCTGGCGGAAATGCTGAGGCTCGGAAGATTGTCTGCGGTTGGCGGGAGCTTGGGTTTGGAAAGAATAGTCGAAGTTTTAAAGGAGTCCGGAAAATCGGCAGCCTTGCAAAAATATCAACCAAAAATTTTCTTCATCCACATCGGCGATGAAGCGAAGAAAAGAGGACTTGTCATGCTGGAAGAGTTTAAGAAATCAGGCATAAAGGTTTCCGAATCGTTCGGCAAAGAATCTTTAAAATCTCAATTGCGTCTGGCGGATAAGGATAAAGCTCAGTTGGCTTTAATTCTAGGACAAAAAGAAGTGTTTGAGGGAAGCATTATAATTCGTGATATGGTAAATGGCGCTCAGGAAACGGTCCCTTTGGAGAAAGTTGTAGAGGAGGTTAAAAGGAAGCTGCACAGTTAAATTTCTAATTAATCTATTATTCTAAATTCTAATAAGCCGGATTTATATTCAGAAATTAGGATTTAGAAATTTTGTTTTAATGCCGGATTGTTTGTTTTGTAAAATTATAAACAAGGAAGTTTCCGGAAAAATTATTTATGAAGATGAAGATACAATTGCGGTGTTGGATGTTTTTCCGCGCGCGCCCGGTCATGCGATGGTGATTCCGAAAGTTCACGCCGAAAATATTTTGGAATTGCCGGATGATAAAGTCGGTCCGGTTTTCGAAACTGTTAAGAAAATGACCGCCAAAATAAAAAAAGCTTTGAATCCCGACGGCTTTACAATAGGCATCAACCATGGTAAGGTGAGTGGGCAAGCAATTAATCATTTGCATGTCCATATTCTCCCGAGATGGGAAAACGACGGAGGCGGTTCGGTCCATTCCGTGGTAAATAATCCGCCAAAGGAATCACTGGATGAAATTTTGAAAAAAATAAAACAAATATCGTAAGCCAAAAGTCAAAATTAAAAATTTAAATAATAATTTTGAATTTTGTCTTTTTAAATTTTTTATGGAAGTCAAAAGAAAAGAAGGAGAATCAGTCAGCGCATTTTTGTACCGTTTTACGAAAAAAATGCAGCAAAGCGGAGTTTTGCGTGAAGCCAAAAAACGAAGGGCTCATAACAGAACAGTAAGCCGCGTAAAGAGAAAGGCGGCGGCTTTATACAGAAATAAAAAGCAAGCGGAACTGGGTAAGGCAAAGAAACTTGGGAAAAAGTAAATTATCTGACTACGGACCACAGGCTACGGACTATAGAAATTTAGATCTATTCTTCTATTTTTTCCGTAGATTGTAGGCAGTAGCATGTAAATTTTTGTTGGAGCGAATAAATAATAATCTTAAAGAAGCTTTGAAAGCCGGCAATTCCGAGAAAGCCGGCGTTTTGCGCATGTTGGTTGCCGCAGTAAAAAACAAGGAAATTGAAAAAAGAGGAAAAGGCGGAGAGCCGATTCTGACTAATGACGAGATTGTCGATGTGCTGTCTCGAGAAGCGAAAAAAAGGAGGGAATCAATCGAGGTTTACAAACAGGGCGGGCGCGAGGAACTGGCTCAAAAAGAATCAGCCGAGCTGGCGATAATACAGCAATATTTGCCAGAGCAATTATCGGAACAGGAAATTGAAAAAATTATTGATGAGGCAATAGCAAAAACCGGAGCAAACTCAATAGGTGATCTGGGAAAAGTAATGGGCGAGGTGACAAAACAAATAAGAGGAAAAGCGGATGGCAAGTTGGTGAGCGAGATTGTGAAAAGGAAATTACAATAGCAATGAGTTATTAGTAATTAGAAATTGATAATCGGCGTGCGAACGCCGTTTTTTGATTCCGTCCATAAATATAACTGACGAGCCGAACTTGCATTTGTTTGAAGATGTGTTATAAATAATTCAGAAACTTGAAGGAGGTGAGAAAAATGAATCGAGTTACTGCCTGCGGTTGCGGGCGGATAAAAGAAAACAGTTTTTGGCGCGATACTGAGCCTAAGCGGGATTATCCCGCTATAGGCCAGTTTGGCGTAAAGTTCGAGCAGTGTGATCGCTGCTCGGGCCGGAAGTCGGACTCGGCTGAGTCCGCTCCGAAGAAATAATTTTCATGTTTTTTGTTCAGGGGGGCCGTTTCGGCCCCTTTTTTATGACAATTATGACAATATTAAAATATGATTTTTATTAGAATTTTGGATATAATGCAATATTATGAAAAATTCAAGCGTCGCCAAGATTTTAAAAGTCTTACGGTATAGTAGTAATATTTGGTATTTAGCAGAAGGAATGCTTGGGCCACTATTTGCTGTTTTTGCCCAGAAAATCGGCGGGAATGTTTTTGATGTTGCATGGGCATGGGCTTTGTTTCTTATAATCGATGGTTTATTGATTGTTGTTGTTGGGAAAATATCTGATAAATATATCAAGGGCAATATCTTAATGGTCGCAGGCTACGCATTAAACGCGCTTTTCACATTTGGCTATTTATTTGTTCACTCAACTGCTGAACTATTTTTTATCCAAATCGGCTTAGGTGTCGCCAGTGCTTTAGCTACTCCTACTTGGGACGAATTTTATGCTGAATTAGAAGAAGGGCTAGGGGAGCGATATAATGCCTGGGGTTTGGTTGAAGGAGAAAAGGAATTATTGATGGGTGCAGGATTACTTGTGGGAGGAGTTATTATTAGCAGATTGTCATTTTATGCGCTATTTATGATAATGGGAATTATTCAAATATTAGCAACAATTTTAGCTACATATTGCGTAATTAAAAGCGAGGTTCCCTTAAAAACGCAGATATGAGAGCCTATTTAGCGCATAAATTTTACTCTGATGGCAGAAATAGAAATCTGGTGGAGTCTATAGCTGATTCTTTGGAAAAAGAAGGGATTGAAACATTTGTAATGGCTAGAGATTTTGAAGATTGGGGTAAAAACGAGTTTTCTTCCAGCAAACTCATGGAATTATCTTTTCGGCAAATCGAAGATTGTGATTTTTTAATTGTGGAGTTTTCAGAAAAAGGAGTGGGATTAGGAATTGAGTCAGGCTATGCTTATGCTAAAGATAAACCGATTTTTATCATTGCTAAAAAAGATTCTGAAATTTCTCTTACACTCAGAGGAATCGCAAATAAAATTATCTTTTATAATAATCCCGAAGAAGTTGGAAATAAAATTAAATCAGAATTGATAGATATTGGAGTAGCTCAGAAGTAATTTCTGAGCAGCGATAATTTATCCATAAAAAATAGCTTTTTCAAAAAAATCAAAACAATGGAATTGTATAATTTCAAAGCAGAATCAAAAAAATATTTTCCAGAAATAGAAATTGAACAAGCTTATAAAAATTTTGTTCCCGACGAGTTTAAAAAAGATCCGATAGGTTATTTTAAATTAAAAGGTAAAAATATAAAATCCGGGGAAATTAAAAGGGATAAAACTGGAAGAGTTCGAGAAGATCCTACGGCAGTCAGAGAGTTGCCGATTTGGTTTGACGCAAACGGCAACGAACTTAAAACAATCGGAAAAAGAGTGGATATTAGAAAAGGAAAAATCAGAGAGTCGGCAAATCCGTTTTATGAATATCAAATAATGGAATTAATAAATGATATCGGTTTGCCAGCTTCAAAACCGATAGCTAAAGTAGAGCAAGCGGGTAATTATTTGATCGTGATGGAAAAAGTTCAAGGAACCAGTTGGTATGAAAAGAATAATTTACTCCTGAAGGAAAACGGTTATACCGATGAAGAAATAAGAAATCTGGAGAAACAGGCAGAAGAAAAAATGGCTCAGCTGCGAGCTGAATTTGAAGAAGCGGGGGTTAAAAGGAGCTGGAAATTAAAAGATATGATTTTTGACATTGATATCGAAAATAAAACTATCCGCAAAATTATTCCTGTCGATTGGGAGAGAACTGAAATTGAAGCGGATAAATTAAATGCATATAGAAAAAATAAATTGGAACAATGAAAAATATTTCAATCGGAATAGTGGGTCTTCCGAATGTGGGGAAGTCGACACTTTTTAAAATTCTTACAAATCAAAATATTACAATCGCCAATTATCCGTTTGCGACTATTGATCCGAACGTGGGGATTGTGGCAGTGCCGGATGAGCGTTTGGAAAAATTGACGAAGCTGAGTGCGTCTAAGAAAACAATTCCGGCAGCTGTGGAATTTTACGACATTGCCGGGTTGGTTAAAGGCGCTAATAGGGGCGAGGGATTAGGAAACCAATTTTTATCGCATATCAAAGAAGTGAACGCGATTGTGGAGGTGATTCGCTGTTTTAAATCAGACGAGATTATACACGTGGAACAGGGAATTGATCCTGTGCGCGATATTGAAATCATAAACACGGAATTGATTTTAAAGGATTTGGACACGGTGGAAAAAAGATTGGCAAAATTGGAAGGAGAGGCGCGAGCGGGAGATAAAAATAAAATTAAAGAAAAAGAAATTGTTGAGAAAATAAAAGAAGTTTTGAACGCGAATAAATTGGCAAACAGCTTGGGAGAAAAGATTTTAAACGGGCCGGTCGTGAAAGAAATGAATTTATTAACAGCAAAAAAACAAATTTATTTACTAAATGGAGATGAGGCTGATGTTGGTGAAGAACTGAAAAATAAAATAAAAGGACTTGGCGCCGATTATCTGATAATGAATTTAGGGCAGGTAAACAATGTGGATGGACTCATTAAAAAAGCTTATGAAATTTTGGGTTTGATCAGTTTTCTGACAACCGGAGAAGATGAAACTCGGGCATGGACTATTAAAAAAGGCGAAAAGGCGCCAGAAGCGGCCGGTACGATTCATTCTGATTTTGAGAATAAATTTATTCGAGCTGAAGTTATTAATTGGGGAAAGTTATTAGAATCTGGTTCTTGGAATGGAGCAAAGCAAAAAGGATGGATAAGAGTTGAAGGAAAAGACTATGAGGTGCAAGATGGCGATGTGATGGTTATTCGCCACAGCTAGGAAAAAGATGATGCTTGCCTGATAGTAGAATTTATAAGTTTCTTTACTAAGATGAGATTATGAGTGTAAGGTTGCGGATAATCAGCATATTTTAGAGTGCTTATACATGTAGCGTTCTGGGTAAATTAAAGCTTGGATTTAAATAATGCCATTGGCCATAAGGCCATGGAGATTTATAGCAGCCAGGCGTTTGTAAGCATAGAGTTAAAAACAGAAAAAGACTTTTATCCACAATTTATTTTGATTATTTTAGTAAAAGTTTTATTATTGGAAAATGGACGACCAACAAATAATTCAAAAATACAAAGAAATTAATCCATGGGGAATGTCTGCCTCCATCGATTTGAAAAATTGCGATCCGGAAATAATTCGGAATGCAGATAAAATTAAGCAATTTGTAAGAGATTTGTGCGACCGAATTGAAATGAAGCGGTTTGGGGAAACAATTGTGGTTGATTTTGGAGAAGATCCAAGGGTGTCAGGCTTTTCGATGACTCAATTAATCGAAACTTCTCTTATTTCCGGACATTTTGCAAACCAAACCAATGCGGTTTATCTGGATGTGTTTAGCTGCAAAGAATATCCTCCATATGAAACCGCGGAATTTGCAAAAGAATTTTTTAAGTCTGATTATTACGAAATTAATATTACATATAGAAAATAGGCATGAATACGCTGAAACAATACATTCAAGCGGCGGGGGAAAACAAAGTGGCTATCGGCCATTTTAATATTTCGGATCTTGCCGGGTTAAGGGCAATTTTCGAAGCTGCTCGAGAATTAAATTTGCCGGTAATGATTGGCACATCGGAAGGAGAAGCGGGGTTTGTCGGATATAAACAGGCGGCCGCTTTAGTGAGAAGCTTAAGGGAGCAATATGATTATCCGATTTTCATAAATGCCGATCATACGAAATCTTTGGAAAAAATAAAAGAAGCGGTTGAGGCGGGATATGACGAGGTGCTTTTTGATGCGGGAAGATTACTCCTTGAAGAGAATATCGTGAAAACAAAAGAAGTGGTGGAGTATGTTAAATCGGTAAATCCAAATATTTTAGTGGAAGCGGAATTGGGATATCTGGGATCGAGCTCAAATATTTTAACGGAAATTCCGGAGGGAGCGACAATTAAAAAAGAAGATTTAACAAAACCGGAAGAGGCAAAAAGATTTGTGCAAGAAACCGAGATAGATTTATTGGCGCCGGCAGTTGGGAATATCCACGGGATGTTTAAGAATATGCCAAATCCGCGCATTGATACCGAAAGAATAAAAGAATTGCGGCAAGCGGCAGGAGTGCCGTTGGTTTTGCACGGCGGATCGGGAATTGTGGATAGCGACTTTGTGAGCGCAATTGAATCAGGAATTTCGATTATCCATATTAATACAGAGATAAGATTCGCCTGGCGGAAGGGATTAAATGAAGCATTTGCAGAAAAACCGGAAGAAATTGTGCCTTATAAATTATTACCTTACGCAATCGATGAAATGAAAAAAGTGATTTCAAGCCGCTTGAAGCTGTTCAATAAGAAATAAATGAGTTTTCTTCAAAGAACTGAGCAATTTGTTATAGAAGCTTTCACAAAAGTTGATAAGCCGACAGACATTTTTCATGCACAAAGGACTGCGTATTGGATTAGACAATTAGAGCCGAATGCAGATGAGGCCTTATTGGTGGCAGGATTAGCACATGATATTGAGCGGTCTTTTAATGGTGATTAGAAGAAAGGATCTTCGAATCCTGAAATTCTAAGGAAACATCAAGATCTGAGCGCAGAGGAAATTGAAAAATTTTTAAAAGCTCAAAATGATCCTAATAATTTCATTGAGAAAGTAAAAAAGTTGGTTTCTTTTCATGAACAGGGAGGAGATAGAGAGCAGAATATTTTATGTGATGCGGATACGTTGGCTTTTTTTGAAGAAAAGGCTTTGCGAAGAGTAAAAAAATGGAAAGAAGAGGGTAAGCCCAAAGAGGAAATTAGAAAGAATATAAATTTTATTTTTCTAGATTTATTTCTGAAAAAGCTAAGCAAATTACTGAGAAATGGCGGGATGAAGCATTAAAAGAAATAGAATAAACAGGGGTTGAAATCTCAGGATTACCTGTTATAATGCTTTTTAAATAAATAGTTTGAATAAAAGTTAGTTTTTAGACTAATTTTTTATTGCTTAATGAAAATTCATGGAACTTACAGCGCAAAAAAGAGAAATATTCGGTAAAAAAGTTAAGGCTTTACGAACACAAGGTTTGATCCCGGCAGAACTTTACGGGAATAAAAAGGAAAACTATCATTTGAGCGTTCCGGAAAAAGAGTTTGCCGCTGTTTTTAAACAAGCGGGCGAGAGCACTATCGTTACTGTTAATTTTGAAAAGGAAAAAATTCCATCTTTGATCCACGATGTTGAATTAGATCCGATTTCTCAGAAAATTTCGCATATTGATTTTTATGCGGTTAAAATGGATGAAAAAATCAAAGTGGAAATTCCTCTGGAATTTATCGGCGAATCATCGGCAGTAAAACAAGGCGGAGTTTTGGTTAAGTCAATGAAAGAAATCGAAGTGGAAGCTTTGCCGACTGATTTACCGCATTCATTCGGAATTGATTTAAGCAAGTTGGAAAATATTCATGACAGTATACGCGTCAGCGACTTAAAGATAGACTCAAAAGTTAAGATTTTAGTTGAATCGGAAACTGTTATTGCTACAGTTATCGAGCCTGCCAAGGAAGAAGAGGTTGCTCCGGCAGTTAGCGTTGAAGATGTTAAAGTGGAAGGAGAAGAGAAGAAGAAAGAAAGAGAAGCTGTAAAAGAAGAAGAAGCAAAATAAGGAACATTTCAAGTTCAATGCAGCTAAACGAATGACAAAATGTAAAATTTTTTTGCATTTTGGCTGAGCAATGCTGCAGCGGAGGTTTTTGAAGTGAAACTCAAAGCCTTTATAAACGTTATAGTCGTAAAGAGTGAATTTATCTCCATATCAGTTTTGTCTCATGAAACCCAAAGCGCTGATAGACATAAAAGGCGCGCATTCTTCAAAAATAAGAAATGCGCAAATCAATTTACGATATTATCGAATAATCAGAATTCCTTTAAAGTCAATTATAAGCATCGGACTTTTGATTTTTGTGATTGCTTCTTTCTTTAATTCTGTTATAGCTCCTACTAATGGAGATGCTTTTGCGGCACAAACGAATGCCGCTGACGAAAGAAAGGCTTTGGAGGCTCAGCTGACTCAGCTGGAAACGCAAATAGATAATTATCAAGGAAAAATCGACCAATATGAGAAACAGGGCAGTTCTTTAAAATCGGAAATCAATACTCTTAACGCGAAAATAAGTAAAATAAATCTTCAAATTAAGGCGATAACTTTAACTCTGCAAAAAGTTAATTACGATTTATCGGCTACGCAAACTCAGATTGCGACTACGACAAGTCAAATAGATTTAAAAAGACAAGATATATCTCAAATCCTGCAAGCTATTTATCAGAATGACAACCAGGGATTTTTAACCATTCTTTTAACGCATGCGCAAATTTCAGATTTTTTCAATGAAATGAATCGGTTAAGCAGCGTACAGGATGAATTAAGATCAAACGTGGAAGATCTGATGAATTTAAATAACCAGCTGTCGGATCAAAAACAATCTTTGGCCTCAGAGAAACAAGATGTAATGAGTTTAAAGACTTATCAAGAAGCTCAGATGCAGGCGATTCAGCAAACGAAAAGCGATAAGAATAATTTATTAGCCGTCACAAAAGGGCAGGAATCGAAATATAAGCAAATTTTGGCAGTAACTCAGCAGACCGCGGCGCAGATAAGGAGCAGAATTTTCCAATTGATCGGCGGCGGGCAATTGAGTTTCGGAGATGCATACAAATTTGCTCAAATTGCGGAATCAAAAACAGGAGTAAAAGCATCTTTGATTTTGGCGGTATTAGACAGAGAATCGGCATTAGGGGCAAATGTCGGGAAATGCCGTTATGATATAAACCCGTATTATCCGACGCGCGCCAGCAATCCAACCACAATGAGTCCGACCAGGGATATCCCGATTTTTTTGCAGATTACAAGCGCATTGGGATTGGATCCGAAGACCACGCTGGTTTCCTGTCCGATTCCAGCCGACGGAGCTTATGGAGGTGCTATGGGACCGGCGCAATTTATTCCTTCTACTTGGGACATATATTCAGATCGAATTGCATCATTAACAGGCAATAATCCGACTTCGCCATGGAATGACGAGGATGCGTTTATGGCAACCGCTTTATATCTGAAAGATGCCGGAGCTGCGGGCGGTTCACTTTATGCCGAAAAAGTGGCAGCGGCAAAATATTATGCCGGAGCAAGATGGTATAACTATATGTCAACTTACGGAGCGGCGGTTATTGACAGGGCTCAGGAATTTGATCAGGATATTGCTACTCTTAACGGGCAAACATCTTCTTGAGATGAAACTAAATCTAATTTTTTATTGAAAACAGCTTTTTACAGAAAAAAAATAGATTAAATTTAAAAGGTCGTTTTAAAAATAAAAATATTATGGAATTCATAGAAAAGGAGCACATGGATTCATTCGATAGGAATTCATCGGAAGACAGAGAAAAAGGAATAGAAAAGGCTAATAAATTATTTGAGAGTTTAGAGAAATTGAGATATTCGAATTTCGGAACTGTAGAGGGGAAAACTCTTTTAGCTGTGATGGAACAAAAAGGAGTTAATGAAGAATTATTAAGAGAATTGCGCGATAAGTTGCGGAACTTAAAACCTTTTTAATTTCGTTTTTTGATTTTATCCAAAATCATGTCCAGGTTTCCTTCAAGCACTTTTTCAATGTTGTGAACTTTTACATTAAAACGGTGATCGGTGATTCTGTCATCCGGGAAATTGTAAGTCCTGATTTTTTCGCTGCGGTCGGCGGTGCCGATTTGTTCTTTTCTGGCGGCACCCATTTTGGAAATTTCCTGTTGCATTCTCTCATCGTAAATTTTGGCGCGAAGCATACTCATGGCCGTTTCGCGGTTGGCATGCTGGGAGCGGCCGGCTTGGGAAGCGACAATAACTCCGGTCGGTTTATGGATAATTCTGACACCGGTTTCGACTTTGTTTACATTTTGTCCGCCGGGTCCCGATGACCTAAAAAATGAAATTTCCAAATCCGTCGGATTAATTTGGACTTCTTCGGGTTTTACTTCGGGAAGGACAACAACAGAAGCGGTGGAGGTGTGGATGCGGCCAGCTTTTTCAGTTTTTGGAACACGTTGAATGCGATGGACGCCGGATTCCTGTTTTAAATCATCGTAAATATTTTCTCCTTCCAATTCGGCGATAAAGGTTTTATACCCTTCCAATGTTTCGGCGTTAAAGTCGATAATATCGAATTTCCAGCCTTTTTTATGGGCATATTTTTGATACATGCGGGCGAGTTCGCCGGCAAAAATAGCGGCTTCATCACCGCCTGCTCCAGCTCTAATTTCAAGAATAATTTTTTGAATCATATTAGAACCTTAACAAAAGACTTAATTTTTTTCAATTTTTCTCACATTGCAAAAAGGTTTCTAATTTCTATAATTTTAATTATAATTCTTATCAATGGAAAGTATTAAACTGTTTGTTGCCACAAAAGCTTTTATTGTGAATGACGGGAAGGTTTTATTGGTCCGCGAATCAAATAAGTATAAGGATGGAGCTAATGAGGGCAGATATGATGTGGTTGGGGGGAGAGTTAATCCCGGACAAAGATTTGATGACGGTCTAATTCGTGAGATAAATGAAGAAACGGGTTTAAATGTAAAAATTGGAAAGCCATTTTTTGTAAATGAGTGGAGGCCGGTAGTTAGAGGAGAAAAATGGCAAATTGTAGGAGTCTTTTTTGAATGATTTTCGGATTTAAAAGAAATTAAATTAAGCGAAGATCATGATGGATTTTTGTGGATAGACCCGAAGAAGTATAAAGATTATAATGTAATTAATAATTTAAATCCGGTTTTTGAATCTTATATAAATAATTTTTAAAATGGCATTACTAATTTGGAAAGAAGAATACGGCGTCGGCGTTAAGGAAATAGACGACCAACACAAAAAAATATTCGGTTTAATAAACAGGCTTTACAGCGCCATGGTTGACTTGAAAGAAGGAGAAGTGATTAACTCAATAGTGGAAGAATTAGTCGGTTATTCCCATTACCATTTCGGTCTGGAACAGGAATATTTTGAAAAATTCAATTATCCGGATAAAAAAAGTCACGAAGCGGAACATGAAAAATTCAAAAACGAATTGATTCATTTTCAAAAAGATATTAATGATAAAGTGGAAATTTTACCGCGGGAAGTTTTGACTTTTCTGGAAGATTGGTGGGTAAAGCATATAAACGGAACCGATAAAAAATACACGGAATTTTTCCATGAACACGGGTTGTATTAACTGGAAGTCCGCTTAAAAAAAGCGGACTTTTTAATTTTTAATTATATTAAATGGATAAAAAGGGAAAAATCATAGATCGGGCTTTTGATATCGGGGTCATTTTGAAAGGAATTGACGGATTTATTGAGATCATCGGCGGGATGCTTCTGTTTTTTATTTCCCCTGCGCAAATCAACAGCTTTATTCTGTTGATAGCTCAGCACGAGTTAAGTCAGGATCCCAAAGACATTTTGTTTAATTTTTTGATAAAAGCCAGCCAGCAGTTGTCGGTAAAAGCAGAAATTTTTACAGCCATCTATTTTCTGACTCATGGGATCATAAAAGTCGGTTTGATTGCGGCACTTCTGGGGAAAAAACTCTGGGCGTATCCGACAGCAATAATTTTCTTTACAGCTTTCGGAGTTTACCAGATTTACCGTTATTTTTATTCTCATGCGGTTTCAATGTTGATTTTGACCGTATTCGATATAGTTATTATTGTTTTGACATGGATGGAGTACAAAAGGATTAAAATATAGAATTTAGGATATAGGATTTAGGAAATGAAAGGGCGTGGATAACTCCTATTGCGGATATATATACTTATATATTTACTTATTTTAAAGCCGGAAAAATATTTACTGAGCTTATCGAAGTTTTAATTTAAAACTTTTAAACCTTTCGACTTCGCTCAGAGAATAAAAAATTTTTATAATTATGGAAAAATACGAACCATCAAATGAGGAAATTAAAAAGGCGGAGGAGGGGATAATAGGCGAAGGAGAGGGGATAAGCAAGAATAGAGAACAAATTATTGAAGCAATGAAAAATTTAAAGGTAGAAGCAGAAAAAACCAAAGGTTGTTCCGGTGGCTGGAACTATGTTATATCGCCACTTCCTTATTTTGGAAAATTGAGAGAAACTGCTGGTGGAGTAAAACCAACTGAATCAGATATACAACGAGTTATTAAACAAACCCAAGAAGGTCTTGAACGAGCACTCGCGGTTTAATGTAGAAGAATTAAACAAAAAATCATTTATTCCTAAGAAATATAAAGAGTATCCTGGAATAGAATGGTTTACGCATCTTCCGAAGGATATAATTAAAACAACAGACAGTTTTGGAGAAGTTTTTATAATTGCCCCTGGACATGCCATAGATGACGTGGCAATACATGATAAAAATTTTGTTGTTAAAAAAGGAGAAACACTATTTTCTTCAGAAAGAGCCCCAAAAGGCGATTTTAATTATCGAATAATATTTTGGGGAGTTCCTGAGGATGATATTCGCATTCATCGTTTCCATGCGGATGTTACACATGATCGAGTTGCTTATATAGATCCAGTTGAAAAGTAAATCAGAAAACGCCTCAGGCGTTTTCTGATTGGATAGGATTCTTCTCCCGCTAAGCGGGATCAGAATGGCAAATTAAAATTGTTTTTTTAATTGTTAATTATCTTGATTATTATAAATTCTTTTTTGTTTGTGCCAATTAGGCCAATGCGTTTTTCTCCGGATTTGGCACCCATTAAAATTTTCCCCAAGGGGGAATTATAAGAAATTGCTTTTCCGTCCGCAATAAAATAACTTCCAATTTTTATATTTAGTTCTCTGTGTGATTCATCTTTATAAATAACTATACTGCCGATTCCAACTTTTCTACCTTTTGCCGGAGAAATTACCGCAGCTTTTCTTTTTATCTCTAATAATTCAGAAATGTTGCTGGCTAATTGATTTATTCGTCGAACACCTTCTTCAAAACCGAAATTGTCATGCCAGGTTTCCGAGGATTGGGTGGTGGCAAGGTGCTTGTCTTTTTGCGCTTCTTTTAATTTATTTTGTAATTTCGAAATAATTCTGTTCAGTTTTTCCAGATCTTTTTTTAAGAAATAGTAGTTCATAAATTTTATTTTTGCCTACTATCACGCGTGATAGTAAACTTAAAATAATTTTTGTCAGTATTAATGGGGAATATCATTCGACTTTATAATTTAAAAGGACCCGTTTGGGGTCCTTTTGGTTTACTTTATTTTCTTTGCTTTTTTTGCCGCTTTTTTCTCCGTTTTTTTTCTGACGGTAATCTTTGCTCCTTTTTCTTTTCTGGCTTTGAATTTTTCAACGCGTCCGGCAGTGTCAACCAGCTTTTCTTTCCCAGTGTAAAACGGATGGCACTTGTAGCAAATTTCAACACGAAGCTCTTTTTTGGTTGAGCCTACTGTAAATTCGTTGCCGCAGGCACAATGCACTTTGGCTTGATGATATTCTGGATGAATTCCTTTTTTCATTTAATCGCGAATAATCACAAATTTGAACACAAATATCACGAATGTATATTTGTGAAATTTGCGACTTATTTATGTAAATTAGTGGAACAATTGTAGCAACAATTGATACGCTTGACAAGAGGTTTGAGATGGCTATAATAATTTTATGCACGGTGAGGATTAAAAAAGATTAAGATTGAACATCCGAAATCAACATCTACCGTCCTAAGATTGGTGGATGTTTTAATTCACTTGTGCTGCACATTTAAAAATCGAGTAATAAATTGACCTATTCTATTCAGAATTTTTTTAGTTATCCCGATATTTCATAGAGGTGGATTAACGTCGATTTCAATCTACGTTGATCTGTCTCTATATCAGAGAGTTTGATCCTGGCTCAGGATGAACGCTGGCGGCGTGGATAAGGCATGCAAGTCGAACGCCCCGCAAGGGGAGTGGCGAACGAGTTAGTAATACCTTGGTACTTACCTCGAAGAGGGGCATAACTGATCGAAAGATCGGCTAATTCCCCATAGTCCCAGCATTTTCTTTAAACTAGATGAATATGTAGTTTAAAGAAAATGCTGGGTAAAGGCGCAAGTCGCTTTGAGAGAGGCCTAGGTCCGATCAGCTAGTTGGTGAGGTAACGGCTCACCAAGGCTACGACCGGTAGGGGAGCTGAGAGGCTGTTCCCCAACGACGGCACTGAGACACGGGCCGTACACCTACGGGTGGCAGCAGTCGAGAATATTCCACAATGGGCGAAAGCCTGATGGAGCGACGCCGCGTGAAGGATGAAGGTTTTCGAATTGTAAACTTCTTTTCTACGGGAGAAAGCCGTGATAAACGGTGTGATAGTACCGTAGGAATAAGGGGCTGCTAACTTCGTGCCAGCAGCAGCGGTAATACGAAGGCCCCAAGCGTTATCCGGATTTATTGGGCGTAAAGCGCGAGTAGGATGTTTGGTGCGTCTGTTGTTAAATACCACTGCTCAACAGTGGAACCGCAATGGATACGACCAGACTAGAGGATGTTAGAGGGTGATGGAACGCACGGTGTAGGGGTGAAATCCGTTGATATCGTGCGGAACACCAAAGGCGAAGGCATTCACCTGGAACACTCCTGACTCTGAGTCGCGAAAGCGTGGGGAGCAAAAAGGATTAGATACCCTTGTAGTCCACGCCCTAAACGATGTCTACTAGCTGTCGGAAGTATCGACCCTTTCGGTGGCGAAGCTAACGCGTTAAGTAGACCGCCTGGGAAGTACGAACGCAAGTTTAAAACTCAAAGGAATAGACGGGGACTCGCACAAGCGGTGGAGCATGAGGTTTAATTCGACAACAAACGAGGAACCTTACCAGGGCTTGAAATCCTGACGAATACCGGAGGAAACTTTGGTAGTTGGATTTATTCAACGGCAGGACAGGTGCTGCACGGTCGTCGTCAGCTCGTGGCGTGAGTTGTTCCCTTAAGTGGGGAAACGAGCGCAACCCTTGTCCTATGTTACAAGTGTCATAGGAGACTGCCCTGTTTAACAGGGAGGAAGGTGAGGATGACGTCAGATCAGCGTGGCCTTTTGATGCCCTGGGCCACACTCATGCTACAATGGTTATGACAAAGGGATGCCAAGTCGTAAGGCGGAGCTAATCCCATAAACTTAATCTCAGTTCGGATTGAGGGCTGCAACTCGCCCTCATGAAGCTGGAATCGCTAGTAATCGTGAATCATCCATGTCACGGTGAATACGTTCTCGAGTCCTGTACTCACCGCCCGTCAAGTCAAGGGAGCCGGAAGTAGGTGAAGTCTGCTTATGGTGGATAAATCTAAATTCGGTGACAGGGACTAAGTCGTAACAAGGCACGCGTAGCGGAAGCTGTGCGTGGATCAATTAAACTATTCAAGTGTCGTTCATCTTGTCGAAGACAAGATCGCGGAAGGGCGCGAATAAAACGCGGACTGACGCGGAAAATTAAAAATTCCGCGTAGGTCTGTAATAAGTTTGCGTAAGTCAGCGTTCTCGCCTTCGACGAGATAGAAGGTGTTGATCGTGGAGCCTTTAAGTCACGATTTCGGGATGACTGAAAAAGTTCTGAAGGTTAAATTATATAGAAATAAGCACAAATATTTGCGTTATAAACGCAAAAATAAAAGACCCCTTTCATTTTGAGGGGTTTTTTATTAGAATTTAATTTAAGCTTTATAATTAAGTTTCGATTTTTAAATTAATTATGAAAATTTTATTGGTTGAAGATGATCCGTTTTTGTCTTCGCTTTTGAAAAATCGATTACAGAAAGAGGGGCTGGAAATTCTTTTGGCGCGGGATGGAGAAGAGGCTATGAATTTTTTGAGAACGGCCGATCCGAATTTGGTTTTGCTGGATCTTATCCTTCCGAAGAAATCGGGTTTCGAAGTTATGGAGGAAATAAAATTAGATCCGCAAATCAGGAATAAAAATATTCCGATAATAGTTATCTCTAATTTGGGGCAGGAGGAGGATATTATAAAGGGAAAGCAGCTGGGGGCGATCGAATACTTTATAAAAGCGAAAACTTCAATCGATGATCTGGTTACAAAGATAAAAGAGTTTTTAACACAAAAAACCGCATAGCCGGTTTTTTTGTGAATTGTGATAGCCGGAGGAATTATCCACATTTATTTAAGTGTAATCTTTATGTATAATAATTATCAAAATTTGAGGAAAGGTCGAAGGGAATTTGAGCGGGAAAATTTTTTATAAAAATGATTAATCAAAGAAAATCGGACGAAGTTTTGGCAAAGGGATTTACATTACTAGAACTTTTGATAGTTATCGCGATTTTGGCAATTCTGGCGACCGCAGTTGTTCTGGTTTTGAATCCGGCCCAATATTTGGCTCAGAGCCGAGATACGCAAAGGATGAACGATCTGGATACGGTAAAAAATGCGATAAATTTGTATTTGGCTACGGCAACGAGCGTAAGCTGGACGCCGGTTACTTCTTGTGATCTTTCGGCGGTTGCTTCATGTACTAATCCTCCGACTGGCTGGACAATTGGTAGCGCAAGCACAAGCACGGCTATCAACGGCACGGGTTGGATAAATGTTCCGTTTAACGCATTACCTAACGGTTCTCCGCTGTCCAAACTTCCGTTGGATCCGGTAAACGGAATATCGGGAGGCGTTACATATTATTACGGATATAAGAGTTCGGCATCGCAAACGTTTAAATTAGTGGGAAAATTGGAAAGCTCCAAGTACAGTCCGCTTATGTCGACTGACGGAGGAACCGATAATAATTGGTATGAGGTTGGAACAGATATGAGTCTTTAATTAAACTTTAAAAACGTCCCTTAAAGGGGCGTTTTTGATTGCGTGAAAAATTTAGTGATTGTATAATAACTAACGAGTAGGCATGAATCACCAGCCTGATAAAAACAAATGCGAATTAGCACTAAAAATATATTCGTGATTGACAGTAATTTATTTTCGTAAATTTTTATGTTGCAACTTCCGCCGGAAAAACTGAAAGAAATATTATTAAATGAAAATCTCGTCAGTTCCGATAAATTCGATGAGATTTTAAAAGAATCGGAAAGGCTGAACCAAAGAATTGAAGATATCTTGGTTTCCAAGGGAATTATTTCTTTTGACTATCTTTATAATTTGCTCTCAAATTATTTGGGAGTCCCTTTGATTGATCTGGGAGCGAGCGGAGCCATCGATGAATCGGTTTTGAACAAGTTAAGTCTGGATTTGGCAAGGCAAAAAAAGGTCATTATTTTCAAAAACGAGGGAGACGGGGAAATCGGAGCGGCGATGGAAGATCCGAGCGATTTGAAAACCATCGAATTTTTAGAGCGGCATTTAAAAGCAAGAATCAGGCCGTATTTGGCCAAGCCGAGCGACCTGGAAAAAGGTTTCGCGATTTACAACAGGGAATTGACGGAAGATTTCAAAAAGATCATCGAGGAAAACATCAAGAATAGCCTTCAGATCAAGAACGAAAAAATAGAACAAGTGGCGATGACCGTCCCTATTGTGGCAATTGTCGATAATTTCATCTCATACGCCAATTCTTTAAAAGCTTCGGATATTCACATCGAGGTGCTGGATGACACTGTTTTGGTGCGATTTCGAATCGATGGGATTCTGCATGAAATAACCAAAATTCCGAAAGAAATCGATGCTTCGATATTGGCGCGTATAAAACTTTTGGCGGGACTCAAAATCGACGAGCATTACAAACCGCAGGATGGTCGTTTTAAATTTACGGCGGGAGAAGAAAAAATCGACGTGCGCGTTTCGATAATGCCGACGCTTTACGGTGAGAAAACCGAAATGCGTTTATTACCGGCTGCGCAAAAACCGCTTTCACTGCAGGAAATTGGGATGCTGGACGATATGGCCGATACCATCAGAGAAAATTTGAAAAAAAGTTTCGGAATGCTCTTAATTTGCGGCCCGACTGGATCCGGAAAAACGACAACTTTGTATTCGATTTTAAATATAATCAATAAACCGGAGGTCAATATAGTTACTATAGAAGATCCGATTGAATACAACATCAAATACGTGAATCAAACCCAGATTAATCCGCAAGCCGGAATAACTTTCGCAAACGCGCTTCGTGCGTTCCTGAGGCAGGATCCGAATATCATCATGGTCGGTGAAATCCGCGACGAAGAAACCGCGGAAATTTCCGTGCATGCCGCTTTGACTGGGCATTTGCTTTTATCAAGCTTGCACACGAACAATTCCGCCTCGGTCATTCCGAGATTGGTTGATATGAAAGTTCCGCCTTTTTTGATTTCCGCCGTTTTGAATGTGGCGATGGCGCAAAGATTGGTTAGAAAAATCTGCCTGAATTGCATTGAATCCGTAACGCCCACTCCGGAAATAATTCAAGGCATACAGAAACAAGCCGAAGAAATGGGATTGTCAAATAAAGTCAATCCCCCGAAAATTTTATTCCATGGAAAGGGATGTTCGGTTTGCAACGGAACCGGTTATCAGGGAAGAATCGGGATTTTTGAGATTTTAAGCGTGGATAACGACGTAAGGGAATTAATAAACAGCCCGGAATTTTCTCTGGATGACTTGGATAATTTGTTAAAAAAGAAGGGAATGACTACAATGTTTGAAGACGGCTTTCGAAAGGCCGAATTGGGGATGACAACAATCGAAGAAGTGTTCAGGGTTATAAGAGAATAAAATAAGTTCATAGTCTTTAGTATTCGGATTTTAATTAAAACTTAAGATTAACAACTAATTACTAATAACTATTCAGATGAAATTTCACTATATCGCTTCGGAGGCGAATGGAAAAATTAAGGAGGGGGAAATGGAGGCAAACGGGGTTGCGGAGGTTCTGGAATTTTTATCGGCGGAAGGACTCAAGCCCGTTTCTTTAAAAAAAGAAGAAGAATCTGTCGTGAAAAAATGGCATCTTTTTGAATCGTCGATTTCCGCAAGCGACAAGATTTTTCTGACCAAATATTTATCATTAATGTTGAGGATCGGAAGTGATTTATTCAAGGCTGTCGATATTTTGATTTCAGATTTTGACAAAGAGTCGGTAAGGTCATTTCTGTTTGAAGTCAGGGATAATTTAAGTAAAGGACAGCCGTTTCATGTCGCCTTTGAAAAATATCCAAAATATTTTTCTCCTGTTTTCGTTAATTTAGTGAGAGCGGGTGAAGTTTCGGGAAGTTTGGATAAAACTTTTGAAAAATTAAGCGAGACTTTGCAGAAAGATCAGGAGCTAAGCCATGAGGTCCGAGCAGCTTTGACATACCCGATTTTGCTTGTCATCGTTTCGGTCTTAATAGTATTTTTCATTTCCACATTCGCTTTACCGAAGATTGCGAAATTATTCACGGACAGCGGATTCGAACCGCCTCTTTTTTCAAAAATAGTTTTTGCAATCGGTTTATTTTTGAACCAATATTTCTTAATTATTTTAGCCGTTGTCATCGGCTTGGTTGTCGCTTTCTGGCTTCTGATGACCCAAACAGTCGCTTTTAAAAAAATATTCCAAAGGTTTATAAGGAAATTGCCCTTGATCGGGCCGTTATTGAAAAAAATCGCTTTGCAGCGATTTGCCGTAACTTTTGCGTCACTGTTGTCTTCTGGCTTGCCGATTTTGAAATCTTTGGAAATTACCGCCAATGCTGTGGGCGATGAGGAACTGAAGGAATCTTTGATTCGTATCGCCGATGAGGGGATAGCCAAGGGATTGACGATAGGAGAAGCTTTCAAAAAAGAACCGGCCTTTCCGAAAATCATATCGAATTTCGTTTCGATTTCGGAAAAAAGCGGGAATCTTTCCGGCATTCTGTTTACAATCTCTGATTTTTACGAGATTGAAATAAAATCTTCCATAAAAGTTCTTATTTCTTTTTTGGAGCCGATTCTTTTGTTGTTTATCGGTATTATTGTCGGAACGATTGCTTTGGCGGTTATCGTACCGGTTTATCAATTAGTGGGAAAGTTCTAAATTAAAAATCGGAGTATTGAAAATCGAAAGATTAAAATGCGTGAAATCAAATACAATAGAAGAAAAAAACAAGAAAATTTCAATTATTCAAATTTTCAATCTTGCAATTTGAATGGCGGTTTTACCCTGGTTGAAACAGTGCTTGTGATCGTCATTGTCGCGATTTTGGCGACTTTTGCGAGTTTCAATCTTTACGGTTCTTACCAAAATCAGCAATTGCAAAGCGATGCGGAAGAAATCGCTTATGCGCTGCGCGGAGCTAGAGACAATTCCGTAAATCAAAAAAATTCCGACGAGTGGGGCGTTCATTTTGACAATGCCGCCAGCCCGACCGGATTTTTCGCCGTCTTTGAGGGTGCGAATTACGCTTCCGGAAAAAATATCGTCCGTACGAATTTAAGTTCTTCCGTAATTTTTAAAAATCCGCCCGTAGCCAGTTCGACTGATATAATTTTTTCGAAAATGGCCGGATTGCCGTCAAGCGCCGCTTCCATTATAATCTCTTTAAATAATTCCTCATCCACCAAGGCAATAACAGTCAATTCGAGCGGAGAAATAAGTTATTAAAAAATGAAAAATCAAAACGGCCAGTCGTTAATGGAGATTTTAATAGGTCTGACCATCGGGGCCGCCGTAATAGGCGGAGTTTCCGCTTTAATTGCCGTCAATATGAGAAGTTCTTCCGACGCGAATTTGATACAAACAGCATCTAATCTGGCGCAGGATGAATTGAACTTGGTAAAATCGTCGGCGCAATCCGATTGGCACACGGTTTACAATCTGCAAAAAGGGGAAAACAGTCCCTATTATTTTTCGACTTCGACGGCAACCACTTCTTCTTCGACACCTTATGATTTTTCCGGCGGGACTTTTGCAAGTACGACAATGAGCGGATCAAGCGTCGTGCTTCAGATAGAATCGCCGAACAATTTCGGTTCCGGAGCAGACGGACCTCTGACTATCGCGCCTTCCGCGAATTATAATATAAATACGGACCAGAATTCCGATGCTAATAACAGCGATCCGGAAAAAGGAAATCGCACTTGCGCGGACGGAGCCGTATATGATGTCAATTCTTTGACTTCAAATTCCGCGACTTTGGCTTCAACTCCGGCAGCCGGCTGTCTGGTCCCGAATGATCTGGTTTTATTGATTAATGAGCAGGGCAACAGCGGTTCAACGGTTAATGTTGGTAATTACGAAATTTTGTCAGTGAATTCAGTTTCGGGTAATGTTGTTAATTTGACCCAAAACAAAAAGTACTATGGCAGCGGAAATAGTGATAATATTGGCGATTGGAAATCTATTTCAAGTGACGACGAATCGACTTTAGCGATTAAAACAGATGGCACTCTTTGGGCTTGGGGCGGTAACTGGGATGGTGGATTAGGATTAGGATCGGGGTCAAACATTTATTATTATTCACCTGTTCAAGTCGGTACTGATAGCCATTGGGAATCAGTTTCATTGGGAGGCACTTACAGCAGTAAAACTGATAATTTCACTTTGGCAATTAAAACAGATGGCACTCTTTGGGCCTGGGGCAGTAACAATTATGGACAATTAGGCATAGGAAATACCGTTAATCAATTTTCTCCGGTTGAAGTTGGAACGTCTACTGATTGGAAATCGGTTTCAGCGGGAGAAGGATTTACTTTAGCAATCAAAACAGACGGCACTCTTTGGGCATGGGGAATTAACGATTGGGGTCAGTTGGGATTGGGTAATAATACGAACTACAATACTCCGCAACAGGTGGGAACGTCCGCAAATTGGGGGTCAATTTCAGCTGGAGAAAGTTCTAATTGGTGGGTAGGACATGGTTTTGCCTTGGCAACTAAAACAGATGGCACTCTTTGGGCTTGGGGATACAATGGAAACGGTCAATTAGGTTTGGGGAATACTAATTCCTATTCTACGCCGCAGCAGGTGGGAACATCCACAAACTGGAAGTCAATTTCAGCAGGAGATAATTTTTCTTTAGCGATTAAAACCGATGATACTTTATGGGCTTGGGGATTGAATAATACTGGGCAACTAGGTTTAGATAATCAAATAAATTATACTTCTCCGCAACAAGTAGGTAACGAGATAAACTGGCAATCAGCTTCAGCTGGAGATGCATTTTCATTGGCAATTAAAACAGATGGCACTCTTTGGGCTTGGGGAGGAAATGGTTATGGTCAGCTTGGTTTAGGCAATACCGTTAATCAACTTTTGCCGGTCCAAGTCGGGACAAATAATAATTGGCAATTTGCTTTGGCGAGTGGAAACGATTTTTATGATAACTATAGCAGTTCTTCAGCTTTGGGCTCTTCTTTTGCAATCCAAGCCGATAATGTTTTATGGGTTTGGGGATCAAATAACGTCGGTCAATTGGGTTTGGGTATTCAGGCAAGCCAACAGTTGCCAACCCCTTTGCCTTACCAAAAAATAATTTTGCAAAGAATTCCGCAATACACTGATGTTACGGTAAATAGCGGAGGCAGTTTGACTGCCAACACCTGGAGTGGAACTGACGGCGGAATTCTGGCGTTTTTTGCCAATGGGAAAATAACTATTGCGGGCAATATCAACATGCAGGGAAATGGGTACAGAACTTTTCCCGATACCGGCAGTTCTTATAGTAGCTTCGGTTCAGGAGAATCGCGTTCTGGGCCTGGACTTTTAGAGTCGGGCGCCAATAACGACGGCGGTGGCGGCGGTGGGTATTTTTGGGATATTGGTTCTTATGATAGTAACTATTCCGGCGGGGGAGGTTACGGTATGCCGGGCGCTGACGGATTAGAAGGCAAAGGTGGAAATCAATACGGAAGTCAAACTTTGTCTTCCCAGATATTTTTGGGAAGCGCCGGCGGAGCTTATGATGGAGGAGGAGAGCCGCCTTGCTATAATACTTATTATTCCGGAGGAAATGGAGGAGGAATAGTTTTAATTAAAGGAAATAACATTTCCATAAGCGGAGCAATTAATAATAGCGGAGGCAATGTTAATTGTCCTGATCCCGGAACCGGTTCCGGAGGATCAATTTACTTAGAAGGCAGTTCAATTGATGTTGGAAATAAAATAGTGACAGCAATAGCGGGGACAGGCGGAACTACCGGAGGAGTGGGCAGAATACATATAAAATACGGGACATTAAATGGAACCACGAACCCAAGCGCCTTTATGGAACATGGCTTTTATTATCCGGTCGGAACTTATACTTCAAGCATAATTGATACGCTTAAAAATAATTCAACCGCTGTTTTCAGCTGGAATGTTACTTTAAACGGAAACAGTTCCATTACCATGCAAGCGCGCGGAGCAAACAGTAATTCCGGAGTTTCATCAAAGCAATGGTGCTCCGTTACAAACGGAGGGGACATCTTAAGTTTGGGCAGTTCCTGCGCCGACCCCAACAGCAGGTACTTCCAGTTCAAGGCCACTTTATACGCTTCAAGCGACAGAACGCAAACGCCTTATTTAAATTCGGTCGCCATAAATAATTTTTACCAGTCCAATTTTATTGCCGGAAAAGAATCGGTCAATATGAACGGGACAATTTTTACCAGATATTTTTATCTGGATAACGTTAGCAGGAATGATTGCGGTATCGGCGATATTTCAACAAGCAGTCCGACGGGTTGCATTAATATTCAAGGAGCGGGCCAAAACGATATTGCCAATGATCCTTCAACGCAAAAAATCACGGTTGTTGTCGCGAAAGGGAGTAACGATATAATCCGCCAAAGCCAATACCTTACAATGTTCAAGGATTATGTTTTCAAACAGAACGATTGGAGCGGGGGATCCAAACAAGAATATTTCCCGCCGGTCGTTAATAATAAATTCGCCGCTTTTACGGGAATTAGCGTTTCTACTCCGGGAAATTTAACAATGACCTCGCCGACAACCACCATATCCTATTTAATTTCGTCGGTTTTTTATTCCGGATTGGCCAATTTGAACAGCATTTTGTGGCAGGGATTGACAAACGGCGGCAGCGTACAGTTCCAGATAGCTTCTGCGAATTCTTCAGCAGGGCCGTGGAATTATCTCGGTCCTGACGGGACAAATTTAACTTATTACAGCGCCGGTCCGGGAATTTCCATTCAGCTTAATCCGCAATACAACGGTGGAATTTCTTATTTCCGATACAGGATAATTTTGAACCCCGATTCGCAGGAGAAAAATTCGCCTTCGGTGAATAGTATCGTTATAAATTACAATATTTAGTGAAATTATTTGAAACTGTTTTAATTTCGTCGAATAAATTGGCATATAAGTCATTTTAAGCGGCATTTCAATAAATGAAATTTTCAGAAATTTTTATAATTAAAATCAGGCGGGGATTTGTGGCGTTGCCGATGATTCTTCTGATAAGCGGGATTGTTTTGGAAATTTCCGTGTCTCTTGCTCTAATAACTTTTTACGTAGTTCAAAACAGCGCGAACGGCAAATATTCTAATCAAGCCTTGTCCGCGGCGCAAGCGGGTATTGACGACGCATTGATGCAGCTGAAAAGAAATAATAATTTTTCAAATACCAACGGTTATAATTTGACTGTTGAAAACAGTTTCGCAACAATCGTGGTTTGCAAGGATTTTTTGTCAACAACGTATGCTCCCTGTTCGGTATCGAATCCGGGAGAAGATGAAATAACTTCAACCGGGCAATCTTTCGGAAGAAGCAGAAAGATGCGTGCTATTGTTGATGTATCTACAAGTACCGGAGAAATTGATGTAAAATCAATACAGGAGATTTCGTTGTAAATCATGAATTCCGCGTATAGTTTTCCCCGTAACGGGATTATGAGGCGGGAGATGAATTGAAATTAAATTTAACTTCGTAATTGAATTGAATAAAAAATTTTCTTATTTGATTCAAAAAATGAAGTTATGTGCGGATGAAATTCAAAACTTTTTTAAATTTAATAAATCCTCAGCCTGAAATCGGCGGGTTTGAAATAAATGATTTTGGAATAAAATTTATCGAGTTAAGGGGGAAAAAGACAAGTCTTGCGTCAATTCAATTGCCGCCGGGGATTATCGAGGAGGGGAAAATTAAGGATAAAGATAAATTTTTTGAAATTATCTCCGAATTCCGGAATAAAATAACAAAGAGTAAGCGGAAAAAAATACACATAGTCGCCAGTATTTCAGATACCAATATTTATACGGAATCCTTTGTTCTCCCGCGATCAGTCGGTTCAAAACTTAACGAAGCCGCTGATTTGAACTTGCGGATGATCTCCCCTATTGATTTTGACGCTTCTTATCATGACTGGCAGCTGGTGGGGGAGCGGCTGGTAAACGGAACAAGTCAGCTGGAAATTTTCGGCGCTTTTATTCCGAAACAGGCAGTGGACGATTTTGAAGAGATTTTACTTAAGGCTGGATTTGAGGTTGTCGCTTTCGAATTTCCGACTTATGCTTTGACGCGGACGATAATGGAAATCGGGGAAGGATTTGCGAAAGAAAAAAATTACCTTTTGGTGAAAATCGGATCAGACAATCTGTCCTTTGGTTTGATTAAAAACGGCAATCTTAATTTTCTGCATTTCGTTTCCTGGAAATCCGTTTACGGAGAAGAGAAAAAAATACCTTTGCAAAGTTTTGAGAATTTGATTGTTGATGAAGTTAAAAAAGTTTTGAAATTTCAGGAGACTCATTCGACTACGGCAATCGACGGGCTGATTTTATTCTCGCCAAATTTAATAAAAGAGCTTTCAAAAATAATTTCAGATAATTTTCCCAATCTGCCGTTGATGATGCCGAATATAAACAAATTTAAAGATTTGGCTCCGGCGTGGTTCGGCGTTTTAGGTTCGGCCTTAAGAGGCGCTTTTTTCGCCGATACCTCAAGCAAGATGATTAATTTGGCGGGTTCGGAAACTACCAAGAGGTTTGACACTTATCAAATCTTAAGTTTTATCAAAATTTGGAGGAGTTTGATCGTGATATTTTTTGGATTGGTTTTGATTTTTTATGCGGGGCTGGACGTTTTTCTTTATAAATACGCGAGCCAACTGGCCGATCAGAATCAAAATGTAAAAAATCCGGAAGTTCAGATGTTGGGCCAGCTGCAGAAAGCAGCCGAGGATTTCAATCAAAAAGTGGATAATTATTATCAAATCCGCCAAAATGAGCTTAATTGGTCTTCATTCTTCCAGAATGTGGAGAGTTTGGCGGGCGCTGATATAACAATAAAACGCATTTATGTGCAATCGAAAAATTCGCCGGTATTACTATTAGGAGAAGCATCGAATAATGACGCGATAATTGCTTTTAAAAAAGCGTTGGAGAGCGACAATCATTTCTCAAATATTAATTTTGAACTTTCCAGTATTGTTCCTGACGGGAAAAACTACGATTTCAGTATAAGTTTTTCCATTATTAAAATTTAAATTGAAAAATCATCTTTTTGTTGCTATATTAATCCCACACATAAAATTTATGTGCGGGATTAATTTGATTATTGCGGGCGTCGTATAGTGGCTATTATGCTAGCCTTCCAAGCTGGAGACGAGGGTTCGATTCCCTTCGCCCGCTCAAAATTATGGCTGCTTATAAACCAACAATTGGTTTAGAAATTCATACTATTTTAAAAACCCAGACAAAAATGTTTTGCGGGTGTTTAAACGTACCCGATGAAAAACAACCAAATGCAAATATTTGCCCGATTTGCATGGCTCATCCCGGGACATTACCGACGATAAACAAAGAAGCAGTTGAGAAGGTTATTAAATTAGGGATTGCTTTAAATTCGCAGATTGCAGAAGTATCAAAATTTGATCGAAAAAATTATTTTTATCCTGATTTACCGAAAGCTTATCAACTTTCACAATATGATCAACCTTTGGTTAGTGGAGGAGAATTAAATGGAATTCGATTGCGCAGAATTCATTTGGAAGAAGATGCAGCAAGATTATTACATGATGAAAAAATAAAATCGACTTTGGTGGATTTTAATCGTGCCGGAGTTCCTTTAATGGAATTAGTGACTGAGCCAGATGTGACAAATGGTAAACAGGCAACTGATTTTGCAAAAGAATTGCAGTTGATAATGCGATATCTGGGAATTTCGGATGCTGATATGGAAAAGGGTCACATGCGAATTGAGGCAAACTTATCTTTAAGCGCCGATGAGAAATTGGGAACAAAAGTTGAAGTAAAAAATTTGAATTCTTTTAAGGCGGTGGGAGATGCGATTGATTATGAAATAAAAAGACAGACTGAATTTTTGGATAAGGGAGAAAAAATTATCCAGGAAACGCGCGGTTGGGATGATAAAAATAAAAAAACCGTTTCGCAGAGGCTGAAAGAAGAAGCGCACGATTATCGTTATTTTCCGGAACCGGATTTGCCGTCGCTCAACATTAAAGAATTATTTGATTCGGAGAAAATAAAAATGGAAATGCCGGAATTGCCCGCACAAAAAAGAGAACGATTTGCAAAGCAATACGGCCTAAATAAAGATCAATCCGGAATGTTGGTGGAGAATAAATTAATGGCTGGATATTTCGAAGAATCCGCAAGCGAGCTAGAGGAACTAGCTCCCGGGGCAAATTTTCAGAGTCTTTTCAATTATTTGACATCCGATTTAAAAGGATTGATGAAAGAGGGAGAAGTCGATTTCGGGGAAAAATTAAAAATCAGCCCGGAATATTTCGCCCGTCTGATTTTCCTTATCTCGAAAAATGAATTAAACAGCAGAATGACTAAAGATATCTTGGCGGAAATGTTTAAAACAGGACTTAATCCGGAAGATGTTATAAAATTAAAAGGGTTGGATGAGACTGTGTCCGAGAAATCTTTAAGCGAAATAATCGATTCGGTAATTTCAGAAAATCCAAAAGCAATCGAGGACTATAAGAAGGGGCAAGAAAATGTCATCCAATTTTTAATAGGGAAGGCGATGCAAAAATTGAAAGGACGCGGTAACCCGGATCAGCTTAGAGATTTATTTAAAGGGGAAATAAAGTAAATTTTCCGGTCTGATATACAAATGCAGTTTCCCGACTGTAAGGTCGTGGGAAGTCTATTATTTTATCCGCCGCGGCGGATAAAATAATAGACAGGTTATCCATGCTACTTATCTAATCTAAAAAAGATTTTATGAGATTTATCGCCTTATCTGGGCTTTCAACCCAATAGATTTTTTTATTCCTTTTAAACCAGGTCATCTGGCGTTTGGCGTATTTCTCACTTTCTTTTTGAATTAAGGCAATCATTTCCTGTTTGGAAATGAGGCCGCGCAAGTAGCGGGAGATAAAACGGTATTCCAGCCCGAAATCATCCAAACGTTTCCAGCTTATTCCATAGGAAGCAGAAGGCCTTCCTTCGGGGTTTAATGCTTTTCCATTATGCAAATTTTCCACCTCTTTAATCATCCCTTGCTTGAGGCGTTTTTTAAGGCGTTTAAAAATCAATTTTCCCGATTCTTCTTTAGATTTTTTTATCCCTATTATAAGCGTGTTATGGAGTTCGCTATCAGTACTGATAGCGAACGGGATCGGTCTCTTTGTGGTTATCACTATTTCCAAGGCGCGGATAAGACGGCGGCGGTTATGTGAATCGATATTTCGGCTGCGCACAGGATCAATCTTTTCCAGTTTTGTAAAAAGTTCTTCGGCTGATAATTTTTCCAGTTTCTTGCGAAGCTTGAGTTGGGGAGGGACTTGGGGGAATCGCGAGCCATAGATAATCGAATCGATATACAATCCGGTGCCGCCGCAAATTATCGGAATTTTGTTTTTTTTCGATATTTTTTCAATGGCCTTGTTCGCGAGCTTTTGATATTGGGCAACGGTGAATGTTCTTTTCGGATTTGCGACATCTAAAAGATAATGAGGAATGCCTTTATAGAAATAACTGTTAGCTGTTAGTTCATAGTTTTTAGGGGGAAATTTGTCGCGGGGGATTTTACCAGCGCCCAAGTCCAGTCCGCGATAAACTTGGCGGGAATCGGCCGAAATAATTTCTCCGTTGAATTTTTTTGCTATTTCCACGGCGAGATCGGATTTTCCTGACGCGGTCGGGCCGAGGATTACGATAACTTTTTGTTTATTTTTAGTCATTTTTATTTTATTATTTTAACAGCAATTTTATCTTTTCTAAAAGGTCTCGGGCAGGAAAACAGCTTGTTGATATAAGCGCAATTACGCGCTTATGTAGAGCTATCCCTATGATGCGCTTCGGGCGCGCCTGAGGGTGCCCCCTATACGATTTTCTATTAAAGAAAGCGCGGAGGGTTTATTACCTATCTGCCCCAAAAAAGGGCTCGCAAAGCGAGCCCTTTTTAATTTTTACTCACACACCAAATGTCCCGAGTGTAAGCTGCGGGGAGTACTTCACATTTTGAAATTTTTAAAAAAATTTATACAATAAAATCAGCAAGGGCAAGGTGGCATATGAAAATATCCGGTACTGCTAAAGTAGTGCGGCCGCAGCCGGATGTTGGCTTGAGCGGATTACGCCCCCTTTCTAATTCCACTCAAAAGCCCGGTAATGCTCCGGGGTATGCCACCGTCATTTTAAAATAATATTTTCAGAGAGGAGGTGTATTAAAACCAAAGATCCTCTTAATCGGAGAGCGGATATGACTCTTGGAGAAATCAAAGGGGGCTGAAAGCCCTCTTTTTATCGTATAAATTTTTATGATATTTTTTAATAAATTTATTAAAATTTTAAAAATAAATAACAAAAATTTTAAAACAAAACAACCTTTTAGATTTTAATATTTTTTGTAAAACTATTTCGATGGATTTTTGAGAGTCCGTATTTTTTTAAAGCGGCAAAGTGTTTTTTAGTGCCGTATCCTTTGTGCTCGTTAAACCCATATTGCGGGAATTTTTTATGGAGCAGCGCCATTTTTTTGTCGCGATAAACTTTGGCAATAATGGAAGCCAAAGAAATTTCCGGAATTAATTCGTCGCCTTTAATTATGGTTTTGGACATAACTCTTTTATTTAAATTTTTGATTTTTTTTGAATCTAGATAAAGTTCGCCGTCAAGATAAATATTGTAAGATTGCGGGATTAGATAATCAGAAGATTCTGAATTCTGAATTTTCAATTTTTCAATCAGCCTGATCGCGGCGCGAGTGGCCGCTAGGTTGGCGGATTTGGAAATATTCGTCTTATCAATTGTTTTGGGATAGACGGATGCGATCGTGTGCGGAATCTTGTTCTTTTTTACGAAATCAGCCCATTTTTCCCGCTGTCTGGCAGTTAACCTTTTCGAGTCTCGCAGAGGAATATAATTACCATTATCCCTTTTTTGAAAAGGGATAATGGATTTAAGATCGGCCGGAATAATGGCTGCGCAGGCAACAACGGGACCGGCTAAGGGGCCGCGGCCGACTTCGTCTATTCCGATTATCCACGCATCAGAGTGTTTTGAGTGTAAATTAAGGAAACGCTTCGCTGTTTTTTTAGCCATATTCTTATTATAAAAATTTAAGCGGAATTATTGAATATTTGAGTTTTATTGCTAAAATTAACCCATGGGCAGAAAGAAAAAGAAAAAGAAGAGCGGGAAAACGGAAACAAAGAACAAAAGACAGGAATTAAAAAAAGAGAAAAATTCGGATTTTTTAAACGAACTCAGGCTTCATCCGGAAACCGTAAAAAGCATTTGGGCGGTTATTTTTTTCGGCATTGCGGTTTTGTCTTTGTTGGCTGATTTTCAAAATGCCGGACCTGTTGGAAATTTCTTTTATGCGATTTTTGGCAAATTGCTGGGTGTTTGGGGTTATTTTCTTCTGCCGCTTATTTTTTTGGTGATGGGAATCGTATTTCTGACTTCGGAACGCAAGAAAATTTATGGAATTACTTTTTTAGGCGCGGGACTTTTTATACTTTCCGGTTTGGGATTTATAAATATCGTTTTCAGCGGGAACAAGGCCGGCTGGATCGGAAATATCGTCGGATCAATTCAGAATTTATTCGGATTTTCGGCGGCTTTGGTTATTATTTCAGTTCTGATAATAATCTCGTTTTTAATAACGCTTAACTTACCTATTAAGCTTAGTTCTTCTTTTGAAAAAGAGAATGCTTCTGAAGAAGAGATCGGAATTCCGGAAGACGAAGAAACGAAAAATCCGGAAGAAAACCGGTCCGAACAGGAAGAAAGGGTGGAGGCTGAACCCGAAGAAAAAGATCTGAAAACAAAAATCGTTGAGGCGATTCCCGCACCGATTAAGCCGAGAAAAATAAAAAGCGAAAAACTGGGAGATTATGTTTTTCCGCCTTTGGATTTATTGAAATCTTCCGTGGAAAAACCAACTTCGGGAGATTTGCGAGCTAATGCCAATATAATCAAAAGAACCTTGGAAAGTTTCGGAATTATGGTGGAAATGGGCGAGATAAATATCGGTCCGAAAGTTACGCGATATACGTTAAAGCCGGCGGAAGGAGTAAAACTTTCAAGAATTACCGCGCTTTCGCAGGATTTGGCTTTGGCTTTGGCGGCTCATCCGATTAGAATCGAGGCGCCGATTCCGGGAAAATCTTTAGTAGGAATAGAAGTGCCGAATAAGGCGGCGGCGTTAGTGCGTCTGGGGAGTTTGATTCATTATCCGGAATTCGAAAGCGCGGGATTATTGGCTTTTGTTTTGGGACGGGATGTAACCGGTGAGCCGATTTTTACCGACATCCAAAAAATGCCGCACTTGCTGGTGGCCGGAAGCACGGGTTCGGGGAAGTCTGTGACCATTCATTCGGTTATTCTTTCTTTGCTTTATAAAAATTCTCCGAAGACCTTGAAGTTGATAATGATCGATCCGAAAAAAGTAGAGCTATCAATTTACGAGAGAATTCCGCATCTGATCGCGCCGGTAGTTACAGAGGCGAAAAAATCTCTGGGGGTATTTAAATGGGCCATCAACGAGATGGAGCGAAGATATGAAATGTTTTTGAAGGCCGGGTCGCGAGACATAGTAAGCTATAACAAAAAAAATCCGGAAGACTCCTTGCCGTTTATCGTTATTGTCGTCGATGAATTGGCGGATTTAATGAGTACTTACGGCAGGGAGGTGGAGGGATCAATCGTCCGGCTTGCGCAGATGGCGCGCGCAACGGGAATCCATTTGATTCTTTCGACTCAAAGGCCTTCCGTTGAAGTTATCACTGGTTTAATAAAAGCGAACATCACTTCGAGAATCGCTTTACAGGTGGCAAGTCAAGTGGATTCGCGAACTATCATCGACTCAAGCGGCGCTGAAAAACTTTTGGGCGGCGGCGATATGCTTTTTATTTCCTCACAATTATCCAAGCCGAAAAGAATTCAGGGCGCCTTTGTTTCCGAAGACGAAATTTATAAAGTGGCCGATTTTATCCGTACCAAAAATCAGGGAATTATTGCCGAAGATGAAGAGGTGCCGACTTTCGACAATGGCAACGGGAAAAAAGAGAACGGGGAAAAGGCGGGAGACGTATTCGATGAATTCGCGGGAGGAGATGACGATGATGAGTTGTTGCCGCAAGCTGTTGACGTGGTTATTCAGGCCGGAAAAGCTTCCGCTTCTTTGCTACAAAGACGGTTGAAAGTGGGTTATGCGCGGGCGGCGCGTTTGTTGGATATTATGGAAGAGCAGGGTATCATTGGTCCGGCCGATGGTGCCAAACCTCGTGAAGTATATGATACAATGGGGAAAAGGATATAGATTTTCACGAATAGAAACTAATGAATGCGAATTACGAATTTTAAAAATTATTCGTGATTTGTGGAAATCATTGATTAATTAGTGCAAATTAATTTTATGAGAAAGGAAGAACTAATTTCAATTAAAGACATTTTAAACGAGGCTTTTGGAAGAAAGAATATCGGCTTGGAAAAATTAGCCGAACTTACGGATATTCCAGAGCGTTATTTGGCCGCGCTTTATCAGGGTGATTACTACAATTTGCCGGCGCAGCCTTACGTACACGGTTATTTAATGAAAATCGGGGAAGTTTTGGGAATCGACGCCGACGGACTTTGGCAGATATACAAAAAAAATTTGGCGCTGAAAACTTCGGGGGGAACGGATAAATTGCCTTATAACAGGTTTGCTTTTAAAAAGATCAGCAAAAAAAAGATTGTAACGGCGGTTTTAATCCTGGCGATATTGGGATTTTTTGCGATAAATATCGGAAGATTTTTGGGAATTCCTTCCATTAACATAACCAGCCCGAGTTTGGACGGCACAATCGTAAACAACTCAAACATGGATTTAACGGGGAAAATAAATCCGAAAGATAAACTGACTATCAACGGTGAAGATGTTCCGGTTGACGGCAACGGGGATTTCGATTACCAATTTTTGTTGCAGCCCGGACCGAATTCTATCGAATTCAAGGTAAAACGATTGCTGGGTAAGACAACGACCGTAACAAGGCAGGTGATTTATCAAGCGCAATAATAAAATATGGGATTTAAAACTTAAAATTTGGGAAGAATATTTAAAATCAAAAAATAAAATCATATAATAAACAAAACAGATTAAGACAAGGAGATATGAAATAGAGGACCCCAACTTCCTATTTCTCGGTCTTAAATCATTTAATTATGGCGAAAAAAGAAACAAAAGAATCAGTAAAGGATTTAAAAAATAAGGATATTGATTCTTTGTTAGAAAGCTTGCAGGAGAAATTTGGAGAAGGATCCATAATGAAACTGGGTGAAGTGAAAAGAGTGAACGTGGATGCCATTCCTTCCGGGTCATTTTCCTTGGATTTGGCTTTGGGAGTGGGAGGATTTCCCAAGGGGAGAATTATTGAAATATTCGGACCGGAAAGTTCCGGAAAAACCACTTTAGCGCTGCATGCGGTGGCTGAGGCGCAAAAAAAAGGAGGAAAAGCCGCTTTCATAGACGCGGAGCACGCTATGGATCCCGATTACGCGAAAAGGCTGGGAGTAAAAATAAACGATCTTTTGATTTCCCAGCCTGATAGCGGAGAAGAGGCGTTGAATATTTTAGAGAGTTTAGTTAAGTCGGGAATTATAGATATTATAATTGTTGATTCGGTGGCGGCGCTTACTCCGCGAGCGGAAATCGAGGGAGAAATTGGCGATCAGCATATCGGAAGGCAGGCGCGTTTAATGTCTCAGGCTCTTCGTAAAATTACATCGATAATAGATAAATCGAATTGCACGGTTATTTTTATAAATCAAATAAGAATGAAAATAGGAATAATGTTCGGAAATCCGGAAACCACTCCCGGAGGTCTTGCCCTAAAATTTGCCGCGTCCGTAAGGCTTGATATCAGAAGAATCGCCCAAATAAAGAAGGGAGAGGAAGTGGTCGGCAATCGAGTCAGAGTAAAGGTGGTAAAAAACAAAGTGGCGCCGCCGTTCAAAG